>NZ_DATLEC010000253.1:0-13991 GCF_035525475.1 Lentzea sp.
AGTGGACCGGCGGCGCCGCCGAGGCCGCCCGTGACGCGATGAAGAGGCTCGGGGACTGGGTCGACGAGACCGCCAGGACCGCGGTCGAGGTCGGCACGAAGGTCGCCGACCAGGGCCGCGTCATGGAATCCGCCCGCGCGCGGATGCCCGCGCCCATCGAGTTCGACTGGGACAGGGCGGCGGCAGCGCTCGTGCGGCCGGGCACACCGGCCTTCGTCCTGGCCACTGTGGACATCGCTCTCGCCAATGCCGTGTCCCGTGCCGCGCACGACGAGGCCGTGTCGGTGATGACCGCGATGGAGAGCAACTCCCGGCAGATCGACTCGTCGGTGCCGACCTTCACGCCGCCGTTCAACCCGAACACCGGCCAGGTCGAGGAACCGGTGATGGCCGTGGCCCGTTCCGGCGCCGCACCGGCGCTTGGTGGTGTGGACGCGCTCATGTCGACCCAGACCGCGAGTGCCGGTGCCGTAGCGGCTCCGGCGAGCGTCAACGGTGGCGCAGGTGTGAACCAGCCCGCTGCGCCCGCGTACACGCCGACCGCACCGGGCTACTCCCCGGTCGCCAACTCCGGCAGCACCTACACCAGCGGCAGCACTTACACCCCGCAGATGGGCGGCAGTCCTCAGTACACGCCGCGGATTCCCAAGGCTCCGACGGTCGGCAAGGACATCGCCAGCCCGAACTACACCCCGCAGAACCCCGGCTACGCCCCGCAGAGCCCCAAGGGCTTCACGCCCACCGCGCCCGGCTACACCGGTTCCGGTGGCGGTTCGGGCGTTGGTGGCGGTGGCGGTGGCATGAAGGGCGGCCCCATGCCGTTCACCCCCTCCATGGGCACGGGCGGCGGTGGCGCGGGCGGTGCCGGTGGTGGCGGCGGCGCGGGAGGTGCGATGGCACCCGGCGGCTCGGCCGGTGTGCAGGGCCAGATGCGCGGCGGCATGCCGATGGGCATGACCGGGCCCGGCGGTGCGGCCGCGGCAGGCGCCGGCATGGGCGGTGCCCCGATGGGTGGCGCTCCCGGCGGCGGCAAGGGCGAGGACGACAAGGAACACCGCTCCGCCGGCTACATCATGGGCGGCGACCTGTTCGAACTCCCCGGCGAGCACCTGCCCCCGTCGGTCATCGGCGCCGCGAGGACCAGGACGCGGGCACGCGCTGAGTGAGCCGACGGAGGAGGCTTCACCAGACGTGGACGGCCAAGGTCACGGCAGGTGGGGCGTCGTAAGAGGACAACGTCGCGCTCTTGACCCGCAGCCAGGCGACGCGGCCCTCGGAGGTGACGAAGCAGTACTGCGTCCCCTCTGACGCCGGAAGAGCCGCGGGGGCGGAGTTCTGCCCGCTCTCGATCGCCTCGGTGCAGCGGGTCCTGGCGTCCTGTTCAGGACCTCGGTCATCGGCGAAGCCGCCCCCGTTGGCGTACATGAGGTTGAAGTCGGATAGGTAGAGGTCGGTCTTGCCGGTGGCGCCCTCGACCCGTTTGGCGGCGGTGTCGTCCCCGTCGACGTCCACACCGGTTTTGAACTGCAGACGTACCTCTTTCGCGGGCGTTGTGCGGGCCGGGGTGCTGGTCCGGGGAGTCGTGGTCACGTCCGTCGTGGTCGCGTCGTCCCGCGCGGCCGTCGACGTGTCGGCGGGTGGGTCGTCGGCCGCGACCACCTTCCACACCACGAGGCCGATGACCAGGGTCATCACCACGCCGATGATCACGCCGACGGCGGGGAGGCTGATCGTCGTGGTGCGGGAGTTGTGGGTGGACGTGCCCACGTTGACGTCGCCGTGGGCTTCACCGGCCTGGACGGCGTTGCCGTGGTTCTTGTCGACCTGGTTGTGCGTCCACGTCCCGTTGTCGCCTCGCGGATCCGGTTCGATCACGTCCTACCTCGTCGTCTGTGGTCAAAGGAACCGTTGGTCCATCGCCGCGGGGAGGCCGGGCGTTTCCGGGGCATGATGTCCCTCGTGACGGAGAGCGCTCCCACAACGCTGGAGGCATCGTGCGGTCGATGACGCGGGCACTGGTGACCGCTGTGATCCTGGTGGTGAGCGCCGGTTCGGCAGGCGCGGAACCGGTCGAGAGAACACGGTCCATCGCGTGGGCTCCGTGCCCGGACGCCGCCGAGGGCGAGTGCGGGACGCTGAGCGTGCCACTGGACTGGGACAAGCCCCGAGGTCAGCGCATCGACATCGCGGTGGCACGGCACGCGGCCACCGATCCGGCGCGACGGATCGGGGTGCTGATGGTGGACCCCGGCGGGCCAGGGGGTTCGGCGGCGCGGTTCGCGTTGTCGCGCCTGTTCAGCGACGAGGTCCGGGCCCGGTTCGACATCGTGGGCATCGACTCGCGCGGAACCGGGGGCAGCCTGGCCATCCGGTGCGCCGACCTGATGGTGGGTGCGCCGTCGAGCTATCCGGCCGACGAGACGGGGTTCGAAGCCCTGCTGCGGTTCAACCGGGGTGTGCTCGCGCAGTGCGGGGAGCGCAGCGGGCCGATCTTCGACCACGCGGACAGCGCGCAGGTCGCACGGGACATGGACGCCGTGCGGCGGGCGCTGGGGGAGCGGAAGATCAGCTTCTTCGGGCTGTCGTACGGCACGATGTTCGGGCAGCTGTACGCCGAGGAGTTCGGTGATCGGGTTCGGGCGATGGTCCTCGACAGCGTGGTGGACCACAGTGCGGACGTCACGCGGTTCGTGGGGGACCGGGCCGCGGCAGCCGACGACTCGTTCGTCGAGTTCGCTCGCTGGTGCGAGCGCACGGACTCCTGTGCCCTGCACGGGCAGGACGTCCGCGCCGCTTGGGAGGCCGCGCTCGTGCGGGCCGACGGGGAGCAGTTCGGCCGGCAGGGGTTGATCGACTCGATGTACTCGGCTCTGCGCGGGCCGGACTGGGCGTGGGCGGCGGAGCTGGTCGCCGGAACGCCCCGGGCGAAGGCGCTGGACTTCGAACCGAACTACGAGTCGGTCCTGCCGGCGTCGGTGTGCCAGGACTTCTCGTTGCGCGTCAAGAACTTCCGGGAGTACTCGCGGCTGCGCGCCGAGGAGCTGCGCCGGTCGCCGATCATGCGCGGGAGCTTCATCGGGCACGGCGAGACCGCGGCGTGCGTCGGCGTCGCCGGGCCGCCCGCCAACCCGCCCCACCGGCTGGACATCGGTGACGCGCCGAAGATCCTGGTGCTCAGTGCACGGCACGACCCCACCACGCCGTACGCGTGGGCGGTCAACATCCAACGCCAGGCGCCGCGCAACACCGCGTTGCTGACGTACGAGGGGTGGGGGCACATCGCCTACCCGCGCAGTGCCTGCACCCGTGGTGGCGTGGACAGCTACCTGCTGGACCTCGCGATCCCGGCAGGCAGCTGTCCGGCCGTCGAGTGAGGTGTCAGGCGCGGGCCGCCGCGATGTGCGAGCGGTACCAGTGGTAGCTGGCGCGCGGGGTCCGTTCCTGGGTCTGGTAGTCGACGTGGATCAGGCCGAAGCGGTGCTTGTAGCCGTGCGCCCACTCGAAGTTGTCGAGCAGTGACCAGCAGAAGTAACCGCGGAGGTCGACGTCGGCGGCCTGGGCCGCGGCGATGTGGTCGCGCAGGAAGGTGATGCGGTCGGTGTCCTCGAAGTTCTCCGTGTCGGGGTAGACGCAGCCGTTCTCCGTCACGTAGACGGGCGGCAGGTGCGGGTGGCGGGCCTTGAGGTCGGTCAGCGCCGTGGTGAGGCCGACGGGCTCCACCGGCCAGCCCATGCCGGTGCGCGGCACGTCCGGGAGCTGGGTCGTGTCCACGCCGATGTCGTGGGCGGTCCGCTTGGACGGGTCGGGCTCGCGGTGCGGTGCGTCGGCCACGTGCAGGCGGTAGTAGTAGTTGAGACCCACGTAGTCCAGCGGCTGGCCGATGATCGACAGGTCCTCGTCGTGCCGGAACGAGAAGTCGGTGATGTCGCCGAACATCGACGGCATCTCCTCCGGGTACTCCCCGCCGAACAACGGGTCGGTGAACTGCCTGCGCAGCAGCACGTCCTGGCGGACGGCCGCGGCGACGTCGGCGGGGGAGTCCGTCACCGGCACGGTGGGGGACTGGTTGAGCACGATGCCGAACTCCTGGCCGGCCGCGCCGTTGGCGCGCATGGACTGCACGGCGAGGCCGTGGCCCAGCAGCAGGTGGTGTGCCGCTGCCAGTGCGCCGTGTCCCTCGCGTGCGCCGGGGGCGTGGCGGCCTTCGCCGTAGCCCACGATCGCCGAGCAGTACGGCTCGTTCAGCGTGGTCCACTTCGTGACGACGTCGGCGAACGCCTCGTGGACGGTCGCGGAGTAGTCGGCGAACCAGCCGGCGGTGTCGCGGTTGCGCCAGCCGCCCTCGTCCTCCAGCGCCTGCGGCAGGTCCCAGTGGTAGAGCGTGATGAACGGTTCGACACCGTTGTCCAGCAACGCCTCCACCAGCCGCCGGTAGAAGTCGAGGCCGCGCTGCTCGACCTTGCCGCGGCCCTCGGGGAGGATCCGCGACCACGAGACGGAGAAGCGGTAGGCGTCGACACCGAGGTCGACGAGCAGGCGCACGTCCTCGGCCCAGCGGTGGTAGTGGTCCGCCGCCACCTCCCCGGTGTCGCCGGACGCGACGGCACCGGGTACGGCGGCGAAGGTGTCCCAGATGGACGGACCGCGGCCGTCGAGCCGCGCCGCTCCTTCGATCTGGTAGGCCGAGGTCGCCACGCCCCAGCGGAAGCCGGCGGGAAAGCTCACAACAGTCTCCTCAGACAGGGGTCAGCCCTTGACGGCGCCGGACATGATGCCGCCGACGATCTGGCGGCCGAAGAACAGGAACACGAGCAGCACGGGGACCGTGCCGATCGTCGCGGCGGTCAGCACCAGCGTGTAGTCCGTGGTGTAGCCGCTGGCCAAAGTGGACAGAGCGGTCTGCACGGTCGGGTTCTCCGGCACCAGCACGACGAGCGGCCAGAAGAAGTCGTTCCACGCCTGCATGAACGTGAACAACCCCAGCACCGCCGCCGCCGGCCTGGCCGCGGGCAGCGCCACGTGCCAGAACAGCCGCAGGGAGTGGCAGCCGTCCATCCGGCCCGCCTCCAGCAGCTCGTCGGGGATCGCCCGCTCGAAGTACTGCCGCATGAAGAACACGCCGAACGCGGTCACCAGGCCCGGCACGATCACCGCGTGGATCTCGCCCGCCCAGCCGAACTCGCTCATCATCATGTACAGCGGGATGATGCCGAGCTCGGTCGGGATCGCCTGGGTGGCGATGACCAGCAGCAGCAACACGTTGCGGCCGCGGAACTTCATCTTGGCGAACGCGAACCCGGCCAGCGTGGAGAACAGCACCACCGACACGGTCACCGTGCCCGACACGATGATCGAGTTCATCAACGCCAGCGCGAAGTCCGTGGTGTCGAAGACCCGTGCGATGTTCTCGAACAGGTGGCCGCCCGGCACCAGGACCGGCGGCACGCTGTCGATCGCGTCCGGCGTCTGCGACGACACCACGAACGACCAGTACACCGGGAAGGCCGATCCGGCCAGCACGGCGATCAGGGCGGCGTACGTCCACGGTCCTGCCGCCCGCTTCGCGATCCGGCGCGCCCTCGTCACGGGACCTGCGGGACGCACCGGTGCGGGAGGATCCAGCACAGCGGTCATGGGTTCCTCACTCCGTCTGGATCCGTTTGGTCACCAGGTACCCGAAGCCGGCGACGATGACGGTGGCGATCGCCAGCACGACCGCGATCGCCGAGCTGTAGCCGAAGTCGTACTTGGTGAAGCCTTGTTCGTAGAGGTACAGCGCGGCCGTCTGGAACTGCCGGTCGGAGCCACCGGTCGCCGCCGCGGCGCCGGGGTTGAACAGCAGCGGCTCGGCGAGCAGCCGCATGTTGCCGGTGGTCGCGATGATCGTCGTGAAGATGATCTGTGGCCGCAGCAGCGGAACGGTGATCCGCCAGAACTGCTGCCAGCCGTTCGCACCGTCCAGGGTGGCCGCCTCGTACAGGCTGGGCGAGATCGCCTGCATGGACGCCAGGAAGATCAGCGCGTGGTAGCCGGTCCAGCGCCACACGACCATCACGGCGATCGCGACGTGCGACGTGGCCGTGCCGGCCTGCCAGTCGATCTGCCCGGCGCCGAACAGGTCCAGCACCCAGTTGACCAGGCCGAAGTCCCGCCCGAACAGCTGCGCGAAGATGATCGTCACCGCGGCGACCGACGTGATGTTCGGCAGGATCACGCCCATCCGGAACAGCGTGCGGGTCCGGACCTTGCGGTTGAGCAGGGCGGCGATGCCCAGGGCGAACAGGATCTGCGGAACCGTGGTCAGCAACCACAGGCTCAGCGTGTTGCCCATCGAGTTCCAGAAGTACGGGTCCGCGAAGAGCGCCGAGTAGTTGTCGAACCAGACCAGGTACGCACCGCCCTCGTCGAGCAGGTTGCGGTGCTGCAGCGAAACCCAGATGGTGTAGAGCAGGGGGAACAGCCCGAAGACACCGAAGATCAGGAAGTACGGCGCCACGTACCCGTACGGCGCGAACTTCGTGTCCCAGCGATGCCTCCTGGCCGCCCTGTCCACCACTGGCGGGTCGATCAAAGCCATGTCAGGTCGTCACTTCTGGACGTCGCCGACGAACTGGCGCCACGAGTCCTCGCCGTTCTGCTTGCCCTGCTCGACGCGCTGCATCGCGTTGCCGATCGCCGTCTGGATGTCACCGGCCTTCGGGCCCTGGTACTGCGGGTTCAGCTTCTTGGCCGCGTCGGTGAACAGCTTGCCGATCGGAGCGTCGTTGAAGTACGGGTTCTTGTAGTCGACGATCGACGGGTCCTCGTACAGCTTCGGGATCGACGGCAGCAGCCCGGCGCTCTTGAACACCTTCGCCTGCTGCTCGGGCGCGGTCAGCCACGCCGCCAGCTCCACGGCCTTGTCGACGTTCTTGCCCGACTTGGGAACCGTGAGGTAGGAGCCGCCCCAGTTGCCGCCACCACCGGGGACGGAGGTGACGTCCCACTTGCCGGCGGCCTCGGGTCCGGCCTGGTCCTTGATCTTGGCCATCTGCCACGCGGGACAGGTCACCGTCGCGAACTGGCCCTGCTTGAACCCGGTGTTCCAGACGGGCGTGGAGTAGAGCAGCTTGGACGACAGGCCCGACTGCACGCCGTCGACCACGAGGTCCCAGGCAGCCTTGATCTCCTTGTTCTCGCCCACGACGATCTTGTCGGACTTGTCGTAGTAGCCGACGGAGGCCTGGCCGACGATCGCGTTGAGCACGGTCGGACCGCCGTCGAACCACTTCACGCCCTCTGGCGCCTTCTCCTGGAACTTCTTGCCCGCGGCCATGAAGTCCTGCCAGGTCGGCCACAGCGCCGCGACCTGGTCGCGGTCGGCGGGCAGCCCGGCGTTCTGCAGCAGGTCGCGGCGGTAGCAGATGGCGAGGCCGCCGATGTCGGTGCCGTAGCCGATCTGCTTGCCGTCCTTGCTGAGCGAGCCCTCCCACTTCCAGGGCAGCCAGCGGTCCTTGAGCTGGTCGCCGCCCTTGGAGTTGAGGTCCACGAACTTGTCCGGCGTGGCCTTGAACTGGTTGACGTACCCGGTGTCGACCGCCTCGATGTCCGCGGCGCCGCTGCTCGTGGCGAGGTGCGCGGCCAGGTTCTTGTGGTGGTCGGAGTAGGACGCGGTCCGGTCGGTGATCTCGACGTCCGGGTGCGCGCTCGCGTACTCCTTGAGCAGCTCGGCGTAGCCGAAGTTGCCGAACAACCCGATGGTCAGCTTGGTCTTGCCGCCGGAAGCGGTGTCACTGCCGCAACCGCTGAGCACCACGGCGGTCGCCAGCGCGGCGCAGCCGATGGCGAGTGCTTTGGGGCGCATTCAAGGCCTCCGTCGTTTTTGGGCGCGATGAAGCACAAGAGGTGGTTCTTCGGACATGAACCGGCGTCGCTGTGAATCGCCGGACGAAGATGTGTGGCGCCTATGACAACGGGGTTACGCGGTGTCCGTCAAGTAACGAGATGATAAACAGATCAACAACGTCACCTGATTGACTAGGCAAGGTGCGGATCGTAAGTTGATGTAACCGCTTACGGTGAGACGGAGGTCCGATGGCCACCGGGCGTGAGATCGCCCAGCTCTGCGGCGTTTCAGTGGCGACCGTGTCACGTGTCTTCAACCAGCCGGAAACGGTCAACGGGGAAACGCGTGAACGCGTCCTGCGGGTCGCGAAAGAACTGGACTACCGGCCCAACGAAGCCGCGCGGGCGTTGTCGACGAAGCAGTCCACGATGATCGGGCTGGTCTGGGACACCGACCACCGCAGGCCCGGCTGGCGCCACCCGTACCTGCAGGACCTGCTGATCGGGTTGAAGTCGGCGCTCAGCGCCCACGGCTACCACCTGCTGATGCTCGCGACCAGCGGCGACGCCCGCGAGGTCGGAGCGTCGCTCGCGGACCCGGTCGGCTACGTGAACATGACCCGCCGCCACCACCTCGGCGGACTGGTCCTGATCGACAGCGGGTCGGACGCCCAGGCGTTCGAGACCTTCGCGCAGTCAGGGGTTCCGTGCGTCGCGCTGGACGTCGCCGTCGAAGGTCCCCGCGCCACCTACGTCACCTCGGACAACGCGAGCGGTGCCCGCGACGCCGTCAACCACCTCGTCTCCCTCGGGCACACGAGGATCGCGACGATCACCGGACCGCCGGGCAACCAGCCGTCGGACGCCCGTGTCTCCGGCTACTGCAAGGGAATGCTCGACGCCGGCCTGCCGCTGCGCGACGAGTACGTGGTGGCGGGCGACTTCTACCGGACGAGCGGGATGGCGGCCATGCGCCGACTCCTGGCGCTGGACCAGCCGCCCACCGCCGTGTTCGCGGCCAGCGACGAGATGGCGGTCGGCGCGTTGCTCGCCGCCCGTGCCGCGGGCCTGCGCGTGCCCCGCGACCTGGCGCTCGTCGGGTTCGACGACATAGAGATCGCGTCCGTGGTCGAACCGGCCCTGACGACGGTGGCCCAGGACAAACCGGGCTTCGGGGTGGCGGCCGCCAAGGCGATCATGGCCATGGTCACCGGCGCGGGTCGCGAGGAGCCCGCCGTGCTGCCGACCCGGCTGGTCGTCAGGGAGTCCTGCGGATCATGATCGGGCCCGCCCTCGCGGCGGGCCCGATCACCTCTCAGCCTCGCGCGTTGACGTGCAGGGCGAGCGCGACACCGCCGCCCAGCGTCGCGGTGAACCTGCCGGAGGAGTCGACGGTCACGCGGGCGCAGCCGTTCTCCTGGACGTTGCAGTAGGTTCCGGCCGGCAGGGCCGTCTGGAACGTGCGGGTGACCGCGAAGGTCTCGCGGTTGATCGCCACGAAGCCCTTGTTGCCGCGGCCGAACGCGATGGCGTCGTAGCCGTTGTCCCACCAGTTGTTCACGTCGGTGCCGGCGACGGTGTTGCGGAACGCCACCATGTTCGCGATCTGCGTCCACGCGTGCTGGCACTTCCAGCCGCTGTAGCAGACGGAGCCGCCGGGCGGGCCCGCGTCCTTGTCCGTGAACTCGTAGCCCGAGTAGACCTGCGGTGCTCCGTAGGTCCAGGCGAGCATGAAGACGTTCGCCAGCGTGTAGGTGGAGTTGTCCTTGTAGGTCAAGGTGGAGCCGTTGCGCTCGGTGTCCCAGTTGTCCACGAACGGCCTTGCCTGACCGCTGGGCAGGAAGCCCCACGACTGGCCGAACGTGCGCAGGTACGCGAGGTTCTCGTTGGTGAAGATCCGCTTGAGGTCGTACGCGTAGCGGAACTCGTCCACGTCACCGGAACCGGTGTACTCGCCGGGCTGCACCGCCTCGCCCGCGCCGTAGATGACCTCGTGCACCCAGAAGACGTTCGGGTTGGTCAGCTTCGACTTGATGGCGGACAGGTCGGCGGCGGCGATGTGCTTGGCCGCGTCGATGCGGAACCCGTCGACGCCCATGCCGATGAGCCGGTTCAGGTAACCGGCGATCGCGCCGCGCACGTAGTCGCTGCCGGTGTCCAGATCGGACAGTCCGACGAGCTCGCAGTTCTGGACGTTGGAGCGGTCCTGGTAGTTGTTGATCGGTGAGCGGCAGGAGTGGAAGTCCCAGTCGCTGTAGACGCCGGGGTAGTTGTACTTGGAGTAACCGGTGCCACCGGTGCCGGTGCCCGATCCCGCGCTCATGTGGTTGATGACCGCGTCGGCGATCACCTTGACGCCCGCGCCGTGGCACGTGCCGACCATGTTCCGGAACGCGTTCTCGTCACCGAGGCGACCGGCGATCCGGTAGCTGACGGGCTGGTAGGAGGTCCACCACTGTGGACCCTGGATGTGCTCGGTCGCGGGCGAGACCTCCACGTACCCGTAGCCCTTGGGGCCCAGGACGGTGGTGCACTCCGAGGCCACGCGCGGGAACGGCCATTGGAACAGGGTGGCGGTGACGTCCTTGGTGCCCGGCGGTGCCGCAAAACCTTGCACAGGTGTGCACAGTGCGACGGCCAGCACGGCCGTGAGCAGGACGCGAAAAGCCGAGGAAACCACGTTGTCTCCTTGCTGCAGGGGTTCACCCCAGGTCGTACCAGCCAATGGGCTGGACCGGGAAGAGTTGCAAGAAGTTTCGCGGCGAATTGGTCCGCGCGCACTATATGCGCACTCGGGGGTCCGAACAATGGTGCCGCACGACGTCTGCCGGTGGTCAGGCGTATCGATCGCACACGTGGTGCGGTGCTCCCGCCTGCTCCTAGCCTCAAGGCTCCTGCCTGCAACGACGGAGGCGCACACATGCGATTGAGGAACGTGTTCCTGGCACTCGGCGCGGCCACCGGTCTGGCCGCCGCATCCCTGTCGATGTCGATCGCGGCGGTCCCGGCGCCGCAACCCGGCTCTCTCGCCAAGTACGACATCACCGGCACCTACGTCAGCGGCCTGTCGTCCGGCGGCTTCATGGCGAACCAGCTCCACGTCGCGTACTCCGGCCTGTTCCAGGGCGCGGGCATCTTCTCCGCCGGCGCCTACGACTGCGCCCAGAACAACCTGAGCACAGCCCTCTCCGCCTGCATGGACACCGTCCTGCCCCGCAAGACCCCGGCCGAGCTGGAAGCGCTGACCCGCAGCCGCGCGTCGGCCGGCAGCCTGGACGCGCCGCAGAACCTCTCCGGCGACCCGGTGTGGTTGTTCCACGGCACCGCGGACCAGACCATCGACGCCCCGGTGAACAACGACCTCGCCACCTACTACCGCGACTTCGGCGCACGGGTCGTCTACAACAACGCCTCGGCGGCGGGCCATGCGTGGGTGAGCCCGATCGGCCCGAACAGCTGCGGTTCGACTTCTTCCCCGTACGTCAACAAGTGCGGCACGACCGATCCCGTGCGGGAGATGCTGACCCACCTGCTCGGCTCGGTGAACCCGGCCGCCTCGTCGTTGTCCGGCAAGCTGGTCCAGTTCGACCAGAACGCCTACGTGCCCGGCGGCAACGCTTCCGCGGCGAGCATGGGACGCGAGGGATTCGCCTACGTGCCAAGGGCTTGCGACACCGGCCCCTGCAAGCTGATGGTGACGCTGCACGGGTGCTACCAGTACTACGGACTGGTCGGCAACGCGTTGATGGACAAGGCTTATCTCAACGAGTACGCCGACACCAACAACATGATCGTGCTCTACCCGCAGGCGACCACGATGTCGTCGAACCCGCGCGGGTGCTGGGACTGGTGGGGGTACCAGTCGGCCCAGTACGCGGTGAAGAGCGGACCGCAGATGACCGCTGTGGTGAACATGGTGCGGGCTTTGAGCGGCAGGGGTGGGCCGACCACTACCACTACCACGACCACCACTACTCAGCCTGTGCCGGAGTGCGTCAGCGCTTCGAACTACGCGCACACCGTTGCCGGGCGGGCTTACGCCAACCTCGGGCAGACCTACGCGTTGGGGTCCAACCAAGCGCTCGGGCTGTGGAACACGTTCACGACGAGCAACATCCGCCAGACTTCACCTGGCTACTGGGTGAAGTGCTAGGCGGAGCGCTCCTCCGTCAACACCGGCGGTCTGAGCTGGAAGGGTCTGGGCTCTTCGGGCGACCTGAAGGCGGGCTGGCTGTGCACGCGGACCAACGGCCAGGCGTTGCGATGTAGTTCGTCGTCTCCCGAAGGGACGTGGATCCAGCCGCGGCAGCGCTGCGCTCCCACGCGCACCAACGGGCCGGGCAGGTAAGCACTCTCGTCGATGCCTTGGTAACCATGCCGGACCACGGTCTCGTGGATGTGGTTCGACACGATCAGGATCAGCGGTTCCGTGATCTCACGGAACCGCTGCTTGAGGTCAGGGGCCTCGAGCAGCCGGCACGCCACGTCGATCGACTCACCGAAGCACCCGTAGCCGTCGTGGTGCACCTCGCCGGCGTGCAGGACCGAGCGCATCCGCAGGCGTTCGTCGGGGAAGCTCTGGGCGTGCGCGGTCAGCAGCGTCGCCAGCAGAGGGACGACCGTGTCCAGCAACAGCGTCTTGGGCACCTCGTCGACCGCGTGGATGAGCGCGAGGATTCCGTCTCCCCTGTCCACGAGCGGGTCCCTGTGGGCCTCTCGCACGCCGCTGATCTGCATGCACTGGTCGAACAGCTCGTACATCACCCGCCTCAGGTTGCCCTTGGCGGCGTTGGTCCTCGTGGTGGAGTCTTCGATGTCGATCGCGAAGATCACCCGACTTCGGGGTGGTGTAAGAGGTGGGCCATCCATGCCATCCCCCCGCTGGGATCGCTGCTGCAGAGCTGCGCGGTTCGCGCGCCTGGCTTGCACTGTGAAGTTTGAGCGTGGGTCTCCCGTACTGCAATTCCCCCGGTGCATATCCCAGGGACGCCACCTGACTGGCCTAGGCCATGACCTCCACAGGTGCACATGCGTGTGGCAGGTGCCGCCGTATGGGTTCTCTCATTGCTCTGTCAGCACTTGAGCGACGCGCTATGCCACCCTGGTGGGGTTGGGGAAGGGCATGCCTCTACGATCCGCGTCCTGGGAATCCCACGCGAGGAATCCCAGGGAGACCTTTGCGAGGGCGAGATCATGACGTCGGTCCAAGGGCCAGTCAGGCCGCGCAAGTTGCTCGGAGCCGAACTTCGCAGGCTCCGGGAGGACGCCGGGCTGACGCTCGAGGAACTCGCAGAGGTCCTGCTGATGTCGAAGTCGAAGTTGTCCAGGCTGGAGACCGCCCAGGGCAACCCGACGCCCCGGGACGTCCGGGACCTCATCAGGCACTTCAAGCTCGAGGGCTCGGTGAAAGCCGAGCAGTTCATGCGCTGGACGCGCGCTGCCAGCAAGAAGGAGTGGTGGCACAGCTATCTGCCCACGATCAAAGGTGGTCTCGATCTCCACGTCGCGATGGAGGCCGAAGCTGCTGTGAT
This sequence comes from Lentzea sp., assembly GCF_035525475.1. Lineage (GTDB taxonomy): Bacteria > Actinomycetota > Actinomycetes > Mycobacteriales > Pseudonocardiaceae > Lentzea. The sequence goes on from NZ_DATLEC010000253.1 coordinate 13,356, forward strand.
CCGGGTGTACACGATTCCCGTGCTACCGGTCCTGTTGCAGGTACCGGCGTACACCCGCGCGTTGTACGAGCGAATGGAGCCGTGGCACAGCCCCGACGAGCTGGAAAAGCTCTTGGAGGTGCGTGCCAAGCGGCGGTTCGCCCTGGAGCAACGCGACGGCATGGCGAAGCTGAAACTCGTGGCGGTGACGCACGAGTCGAGCATCCGGCAGATGGTGGGCAGCGCGGCGATCATGCGGGACCAGCTCAATCACCTGATCGAGCGATCTACTTTGTCGAACGTAGAACTTAGGGTATTACCTTTCGCGAAAACCCCGCCGTTCACCAGCACGTGCATGTGGGCGTACTTCGAGTTCGACGACTCCGAAGGAGATGTGGTCCACGTTGAAACGCATGCGAGCTTCGGGTCGATAGAGACCGTCGAACAGGTGGCCAACTACCGGGCACACCACGACGAGCTGATGCGGAGCTCTCTCGACCCCGATGAGACGCGGCGACTCATCGCGTGCGTGAGGGATGCGGCCTTCGCGGAGTAACCCCACCCCCAACCCAACACAGCGATCTGGATGTCTGCATGACTCAATCGAATACTGCCGTCCTGGGTGCACTGACGGCGGTACGCGACAAGCTTTCGGCC
>NZ_DATLEC010000254.1:0-3516 GCF_035525475.1 Lentzea sp.
GCAGATCCGGCCTTCACGATGCGTGTCTACACCCACCTGCTTCCGTCCAGCAGCGATCGGACGCGGAAGGCGGTGGACCGGGTGCTTGCGCCTCCGCCTGATGACAACGAGCATGATCGGGTCGCCAAGGACGCTGACGACCTCGACGGCCAGGCTGACGGCCTGTAGACGGCCTGAGCGGATGGAGAGGCACAAAATGACTGGTCAGTTCGCCGCCTACCAGAACGAGATCTACCTGCAGGGGCTCGGCGGCACCGTGCCGCCGTTCACCACCGATCCCGACGCGCTGGAGCAGTCCGCGCGCGACAGGCTGGGGCCGGGGCCGTTCTGGTACGTGGCGGGAGGCGCGGGGTCCGGTGCCACCGTGCGGGCGAACCGCGAGGCGTTCGATCGCGTGCGGATCGTGCCGCGGATGCTGACGAACGCGACCGAGCGGCACCTCGGCGTCACCGTGCTGGGTACCGAGCTGCCGGCGCCGGTGATGGTCGCACCCGTTGGCGTGCAGGCGATCCTGCACCCGGACGGGGAGCTGGCGACCGCTCGGGCGGCGGCTGAGCTCGGGGTGCCGATGGTGTTGTCGACGGCGTCGTCGCACACCATCGAGGAGGTCGCGGAGGCGTCCGGCGACGGGCCGCGGTGGTACCAGCTCTACTGGCCGAACGACCCCGACGTGTGCGCGTCGTTGCTGGAGCGGGCGAAGAAGGCCGGGTACACGGCGTTGGTCGTCACGCTCGACACGTGGACGTTGGCGTGGCGGCCGCACGACCTGGATCAGGCCTACCTGCCGTTCCTGCGCGGGGTGGGCACGGCGATCCCGTTCAGCGACCCCGCTTTCCGCGCCGGGCTGCAGAAGTCGCCGGAGGAGGACCTGCCGATGGCGATCCTGCGGTGGGTGGGGATGTTCACCGGCACCGACAAGTCGTGGGACCAGCTGTCGTTCCTGCGCGAGCACTGGGACGGGCCGATCGTCCTCAAAGGAATCCAGCACCCCGACGACGCGCGCAGGGCCGTCGAGTCCGGAATGGACGGTGTGGTCGTGTCCAACCACGGCGGGCGCCAGGTCGACGGCGCTGTCGGGTCGCTGGACGCGTTGCCGTCGATCGTCGAGGCGGTGGGGGAGCAGGTCGACGTGCTGTTCGACTCCGGCATCCGCACCGGCGCGGACGTCGTGAAGGCGCTGGCGCTGGGCGCCAAGGCCGTGATGGTCGGGCGGCCCTTCGCCTACGGGCTGGCGCACGGCGGTCAGGTCGGGGTGACGCACGTGCTGCGGAGCCTGCTCGCGGACTTCGACCTCACGCTCGGGCTCTCGGGTCACCGCAGCCCGGCCGACCTGGGGCCGGACGCGCTGCGGTTCGCCTGAGACCTACGGCATCGTCGCCGTCATCCTCGCCAGCGTGCCGAAGTCGGCTGGCTGCACCCGCAGCCAGCCCTCGCTCTTGGCCGCGAGGTAGCGCCCGCTCGGCGTGTCGATGAAGGTGAGCGGGCTGACGCAGCGCTGCTTGCGGCCGAGGTGGTCGCGCTTGGCGGAGAAGACCTGGCCACCGCCGGTGCGCGGCTGGCCCATGATCTCCTTGAGCTGCGCGACCAGCTGGTCGTTCGGCGTGCTCGTCGGGCGGCTCTGCTGCAGGAACGAGCCGGTGTCCTCGTACCGCGGCTGCTGCTTCGGCTTCAGCGCGTCCTCGGGCAGCGTGATCGGGGCGCCCTTGCCCGCCGGCGTGGGCGGCAGGGCGCCGACCAGTGCCTGCGGCGCCTCGTCCGGGCGGATCGGTTCGAGCACGAACTGCTTGTCGGGCGTGAGCAGGATCCGCAGCGCGTCCTGGCCGTTCGTCACGACCAGCACGCTCTGCTGCGGACCGTCCTTCAGGCTGAAGAACGCCCAGTACTCCACGCCCGCCTCGACCACGAGCCGCAACGCGGCGGCCAGGTCCGGGTGGACCTGGTTGCCGCGCGCGAGCCCGTACTGCTCGAGCTGCGCCCAGGCCGAGCGCTGCAGCCGTTCGAGCTCGCTCACGTCGCCCGACTCGAGGCGGTCCTCGTCGAAGTCGACCTGGGTGAGCAGCGCACGGTGCAGCGAAGGCAGACCAACGGCCTGCCACGCCTGGTAGAGCGCTGTGACGCCGATGGCGACCTTGCTGCGAAGCACGTTCTCCCCTTAACCGCCGATGACGGGCGGCGCCACCATCGTCCCGTCGCCGAAGATGTCCTCGGTCTCCTGCAGGTACGACGCGGACTTGTGTTCCTTGTCCTCGTCACCCTCACCACGACCGGCACCGGCGCCCATGCCCCCGGCGCCCATGCCACCCGCACCGGCACGACCGGCGGCACCCGCGGAGCCGGCACCCGTCGGCCCGAAGCTACCGGCGCCACCACGGCCCTGCTCACCGGCGACACCGGACGCGCCGCCGAAGCCGCTGCCCATGCCACCGGGACCACCGAGGCCACCGGCACCACGAGCCGCTGCGGCACCACCGAGACCACCGGCGCCACCGCCCATGCCACCACCACGACCGCCGCCGGCACCACCACCGGCACCACCACCGGCACCGCTACCGCCGGGCCCGCCGATCCCACGCCCGCCGCCCTGACCGCCGGGACGGTTGCGAGGGTCGTTGGGGTCGAGCCGGCCGCGGTTGCGCGGGTCGTTGGGGTTGTTCGGGTCCCACCTGCCGCCGGGCGGGATGCCCGTGTCGGTGGGCGGCCGGTTGCGCGGGTCGTTCGGGTCCATGCCGGGGGGCGTCTGGATGGGCGGACTGATGTTGGGCGGCGTCTGGGTCCACGACGGGTTCGTGCTGTCCGTCGGCGGCTTCCACCCGGACGTGCCCGTGGTGCCGTTGTTGGTGCTGCTGCTGTTCCAGTCGCCACTGCCGGTGTTGTTGGTGCCGGTGTTGACGTTGGCGTTGTTGTTCTTGTCGACGTTGTTGTTGATCCGCTCCGAGCCGCTCTGCTGCTCCACGCTGGCGTCGTTGGCGTTCGGCGAGATGAACGTCGGCATGTTGCTCGTGCTGGACGAGACCGCGTCCCCGTACTGCGTGAACGCCCGCATGTTGGCCTCGCTGACCTGCTGGTTCTTCTCGACCGCCTCGTCGTAGTCGGTCTCCCAGAACGCCAGGTCGTTGAGGAACGGCTTGTCCGGCACAGCCGGAGGCTTCTCCATCGCGTTCTTGGCGTTGGCGTAGGACTGGCCGACCGCGTCCGAGGTCGTGGCGGCGGTAGTAGCCGACTCGCCGGTCATGTCCGCCCAGGTGGCGAGTGGCGAGGTGGCGCCACGCGCGGCGTCACCAGCCGAGCCTTCCCAGGACGCACCCGAGTCGGCCACGGCCTTCTCGATCAGCTTCGAGACGTCGTTGTGGCCGGCGGAGAGGTCTCGCCAGCCCTGCGCCGTCGGCGCGGTGCTCTGGCTCGGGCCCTTGCCCTTGTCGAACCACTTGTAGACGGTCTCGCCACCCGCGAAGGGCAGCATCGCGAAACCAGCGATGTTCGGCTCATCCCCAGGCATGTCCGCTACCCCTTCAGTGT
>NZ_DATLEC010000261.1:0-102118 GCF_035525475.1 Lentzea sp.
GGGGCGGCGACGTTCGACTCGCTGAGCTTCAGCGTGGCGACCGGGATGACGTTCCTGCTGATCGGCACGTCGGGGGCGCTGCTGCGGATCGCGCGGCAGGAGGCCAGACAGCTGGTCAGCTCAGCCAGGTGACCAGGCTCCTCCAGGCGGGGGCGGAGAACGCGAGAACGTCGCCTCCGGCGTTCTTGGAGTCGCGGACCAACGCGTCGTGGGCCAATGACACCTCGACGCACTCGCCGTTGCCGTCACCGTTGCTGTAGGTGCTCTTGCGCCAGGTCCGTTCGCGGCTCATGGTGATCCTCTCGCAGTGGGCCGACGTACTCCGCCAGCTTCCTTCGAGATTGTTGCTCATCCAAAGCGACCGCTTCCAGGCGCCGGAAGAGTGTCCTGGTCTGGGCGATGGCAGCGCTGTCCTGGGCGAACACGTTGGCCAGGTCGGACTCGGTGTAGGCCACGGGAGGGGCTTTGTCGAACTCGAACAGCGTGCATTTCGACAGGTGCGCCGCGCCCCTGGCCTCAGCGGGCACGATTCGCAGCACGTGGGTGGTAAAGAGCAGGCGCCGGTACTGGTCCCTCATGACCTGGTCATCGCCCAGTCCCATCCGAAGCGCGAGCTCGTGCACGAAGAAGGTGCACTCCGGCCGGTAGGGCCGCCGCCAGATCACCTGGCGCTCCATCCTCAGCCGGACGAACTCCTCGATCTCCGCCTCGGCGACGCGTCCCGTCTCCGTGAACAATGCGTGGGCGTAGGACCTCGTCTGCACAAGGCCGGGCACGGTCAGGACGTCGTAGGCCGTGATCTTCGTGGCCATCGACTCGGTCATCGCGAGGGTGCGGAGGTTGTTCGAAACCTGCGCGAAGCACATGTCGAAGGCGTGCCGGTAGCGGTTGCGGAAGTCGTCGAGGAAGTCGAAATCCTTGCCGCACGTCGCCAGGTACTGCGCAAGATCGATGTCGGACGCGCGAGCCTTGCCGTTCTCGATGTTCGAGACCTTGCTGGGATCCCACCCGAGCTGGGCGGCCATGGCACGGCCGCCCAGCTTGGTGCAGGTCTCCCGCAGTCTGCGGAGCTCGTCGCCCAGGTCCCTGCTGTAGGCGGTGGAGATGATCGCGGTCATTCCCGCGACGCTAGGTGTAGAAGCGACTCCAACCGACAGCTCGTTCGGGTGAAAACGGCGTTCAGACCGCCTTCAACCCGTCCGGGGTCTGCTCGTGCCGAATGCCGCACTCCGGGCACGACAGGTCGTCCGAGAGCCGCGCCCCGCAGGCGCAGACCCAGCCCTTCACCACGGCCGGGTTGCCCGCCACGAAAGCGTGCGCGGGCACCGAGCGCGTGATCACCGACCCGGCGGCCGCGAAGGCGTGCTCACCGATCTCCGTGCCGCACACCACGACCGCGCCGGCGCCGAGGGTGGCCCCGCGCCGGACGAGGGTGGTCTCCAGGGCGTCGCCGGTCTTCTTGACGTGGGCGCGGGGGCGCAGGTCGTTGGTGAAGAGCACGTTCGGGCCGAGGAACACGTCGTCCTCGCACGTCACGCCGTCGAAGACGAGTGTGCCGTTCTTGACCGTCACGTTGTCGCCCAGCACCGCGCGCGACTCGACGAACGCGCCGTCGCAGATGTTGCAGTCGCGGCCGATGCGCGCGCCCGGCAGGACGTGCGCGAACGCCCACACCCGTGTGCCGTCGCCGACGTCTGAGGACTCGCAGAGGCCGTGCGGGTGCACGCGCACGCCGGTCATCGCAGGGCCTCCGCCAGCGCCTCGACCACGCGGGTCTGCTGCGCCTCGGTGATCTCCGGGAACAGCGGCAGCGACAGGATCTCGTCGGCGGACTGCTCGGCCACCGGGAACGAGCCGGACAACGAGGAGAAGGCGCCGGTCCTGTGCAGCGGCGTCGGGTAGTGGATGCCTGCGCCGATGCCTGCGGCGTGCAGTGAGGAGAGCACGCGGTCGCGGTCCGGGACGCGGACGACGTAGAGGTGCCAGACGGGCAGGTTGCCGTCCAGGACGACCGGAACCCGCACGTCCTCCACGGAAGCGAGCATGTCGCTGTAGCGCTGGGCAGCCGCGCGACGGGCCTGGTTCCAGCCTTCCAACCTGCGCAGCTTCGCGGACAGCACCACGGCCTGCAGCGTGTCGAGGCGGCTGTTGAAGCCCAGGACCGGGTGCTCGTACTTGCGCGGTGAACCGTGCTCGCGCAGCAACCGAACCGACTCGGCGATGGCGTCGGACGTCGTCAGGACCGCGCCGCCGTCGCCGTACGCGCCGAGGTTCTTGCCGGGGTAGAACGAGGTCGCGGCGGCGACACCGAGGCCACCGACGGCGACGCCGTTGCGGCGCGCGCCCTGGGCCTGGGCGGCGTCCTCGACGACCGGCAGGCCATGGGGCAGCAGCTCGACCGGGGCCGCCTGTCCGTAGAGGTGCACGGGCACGATGGCCTTCGTACGCGAAGTGACCACAGAGGACACTTGTGAGGCGTCGATGAGCAGCGTGTCGTCGACGCAGTCCACGAGCACAGGCGTCGCGCCGCAGCGGGCGACGGCCTCGGCCGTGGCGATGAACGTGTTGGCGGGCAGGACGACCTCGTCACCGTGGCCGACGCCCAGTGCGCGCAACGCCAGCTCGATGGCGTCGGTGCCGTTGCCGACACCGATGGCGTGCGGAACCTCCTGGTAGGCAGCGAACTCCGACTCGAAGCGGGCGACCTGGGGGCCGTTGATGAAGGCCGTCGTCTTGAGCACCTCCGCCCAGCCGTCGGCGACCTCCTCGGCCACCTGCTCGTGCTGGGCACGCAGGTCCACCAGCGGAATCTCGATCACGCGCTCTCCCCACGCAACGGGCGGGCCGGCACGCCGGCCCACGTCTGGCCTGCCGGAACGTCCCGCAGGACAACGGCTCCCATGCCGACCACGGCACCGGCGCCGATCTTCACACCCTCGCGCACCAGGGCTCCCTGTCCCAGGTACGCGGACTCCCCCACGACCACTCCCCCGCCGAGCGAGGCGCGGCCGGCGAACGTGACGCCGTCCGACACCTCGTCGTCGTGGGTGATCAGCACGTGCGGCATCGCCACGACGTGCCTGCCGACCGAAAGCGGGGTCGTGATCACGACGCCCGCGAGCAGAACCGTGCCGGCGCCGATGGTCGCGCCGGACGTGACGGCCGCCGGATGCACGATGGTCGCCCACCGCTCGTCCGGCAGCCCGAGCTTCGACACGAGGTTCAAGCGGGACAACGGCCGCCGCGCGTTGGCGATGCACGCCACGACGGCCGCGTCCGGGTGGTCACCGAGGCCGTCGAGCCCGCCCAGCACGGGCACCCCGTCGATCAGGGTGCCGTGCAGGGCGGCGGAGTCGTCGAGAGCCCCGATCGGGTTCCAGACGTCCGGGAGGAGGCGGACCGCCGCGATCACCTCGCGGGCGAGTCCCCCTGCTCCGATCAGCAGCAACGGCCTTGTCACTGGAAGACCACGTCCACCCAGTAGTTGCCACCGTTGTAGGACGACGTCGGGAACCCGGACCCGGCGGTGAACACACCGGCCGAGGCAGTGGCTGCCAGCGGCGGTGAGGTCACGGAGCCGAAGTAGCCCGCGTTCACGGCGTAGTGACCCGTGGTGGTCGTGTACGAGGCCACGTACGTGGTCCCGGCCGTGATCGACACCGGCGTCGTGAACACCAGCGTCTGCCAGCCCGACTCCGTCTCGTTCTGGAACGTGCCGGTCGCGACGCGCTGCCCGTCCGCGGACCAGAGCGACCCGGTGTGGGTGCCGGTGTTGCCGGCTCCCTTGTAGAACTTCACGCCGGTGACCTGGCCGTTCGTGCTCGACGTGAACTTCACGCCCAGCTCGTACGGGCTGGTCTCGTCGGACGAGGTCGTCGTCGGCACCGTCGCCGCGCTGAACAGCGAGCACGGGCACGTCTGCGTCGTCGCCGACGTGAACGACCACGTCTGCGGGTTCGCCATCATGTTTCCGAACGTGTCCGAGATCCTGACGCTCACCGAGTAGACGGTGGACGCCGCGAACCTCGCCGCCGGTGTGAACGTGACCATCCGCGAGTCCGGTGAGAGCGCCAGCGTGCCGGCGATCTTCGCGCCACCGGGGTCGGTGACGGTGAACTGCGCGTCGCTCAGGTCGACCGCCTCGTCGAACGACGCGGTGACCACCGAGGTCAGGTCCACTTCGGACGCTCCGGGCAGCGGGGTGCGGCCCTGGAGGACGGGAGCGTCGTTGTCGGCGTTGGGCTGGTAGACGACGTCGACCCAGTAGTTGCCGGAGCCGTACGTCATCGTCGGGAACCCGTTGCCCGGCCTGAAGACGCCGTTCTGCTCCTGCGGTGCCGTCAACGGTCCCGAGTTCACCGGCCCTGTCGAGAAGTACCCGCCGTTCGCCGCGTAGTGGCCGGTGGTGGTCGTGTACGAGGCGGTGTAGGTCTGCCCGGCGCTGACGACCAGGGGCTGCGAGAACGTCAGCGTCTGCCAGCCGGTCGCGGTCTCGTTGCCGAACGTGCCGGTCGCGAGCCGCTGACCGGAGGCGTTCCACACCGAACCCGTGTGCGTGCCGGTGTTGCCCGTGCCCTTGTAGAAGCGGACACCGGTGATCTGGCCGGACTGCGTCGGGCTGAACCGCACGCCCAGCTCGTACGCGCCGCTGTCGTCGGAGGAGGTCTCCGCCGGCACGGTGGCCGTGCTGAACAGCGAACACGGGCAGGTCGGCGTGGTCGTGGTGGTGAAGCTCCACTCCGCGGCCGCCGGCATCGCGATGCCGTTGACGTCCGCGATGCCCACGTGCGCCTTGTACTGCGTGCCGACCACGAGCTTGCCGGACGGCGTCCACGTGACCGTCTTCTGGTCGCCGGACAGCGACACCGAGCCGGAGAGCTTGGCGCCCTTCGGGTCCGTCAGCCAGATCTGCGCCGACGCGGGGTCGACCGGTTCGCTGAACGTCGCGGTCAGCGCGCTCTGCAGGCCCACGTTCGTCGCGTTCACGGACGGCGTGCGGCTCGTGATCGCCGGCGGCGTGGTGTCACCGTTGAGGCCGTTGCGGTAGATGACGTCGACCCAGTAGTTGGTGGCGTTGTACGAGTTGTCCGGGAAACCCGAGCCGTACTTGTAGATGCCGTTGCCGCCGTCGGCACCGTTCTGCAGGGCGTGCAGCGACTGGTAGCTCGCCTCCTGGCCGTTGAAGTGGCCGGACGAGACCGAGTACCGGCCGTTGGGCGCGTTGTACGAGACGACGTACGTCGTGTTCGCCTGCACCTGGACCGGCGAGGTGAACATCAGCTTCTGCCAGCCGGACGTGGTCTCGGCGTTGAACGTCCCGGTCGCGAGGAGCAGGCCGTTGGACGTCCACAGCGAACCGGTGTGCGTGCCGGTGTTGCCCGTGCCCTTGTAGAAGCGGACGCCGAGCACCTCGCCCTTGCCGTCGAAGCGGACCTTGGTGCCCACCTCGACCTGGCTCGTGTCCCCCGCGTCGAGGACGGCGGGCGCCGCGAAGTCGTCCCAGATCGTGCACGGGCAGGCGGCCGGTCTCGGCGAGCCCGTCGTGAACGTCCAGTTCGCCTGCGAGGACAGGTTGCCCGTCGCGTCCGCCGCCCTCATCGTGACGGTGTAGGCGGAGGCGGCCACCAGCGGCGCGGACGGCGTGAAGGTGATCGTGCGGGCGTCGTTCGAGATCGTCTTGGTGCCGGTGACGGCGCCGGACGGACCGGTCACCGTGACCTGCGCCGAGCTCAGCGTCACGTTCTCGTCGAACGTGCCGGACACCGCGGTGCTCAGTGCGACGGAACCGGCGTTGGACACCGGGGACATCGCGGACTGGACCGGTGCGCGGGTGTCGGGACCGGGGTCGGTCGCCCAGACGACGTCGACCCAGTAGTTGGTGTGGTCGAACGTGTTGTTCGGGAAGCCGGCGCCGAAGCGGAACACGCCGTTCGGTCCGTCCACACCGGACTTGAGGCCGGTGACGGGTTCCATGTACGCCTGCTGCTGGTAGAACCCGCCGGTGTCGTAGGAGAAGTGCCCTGTCGGCGTGTAGTACGAGACGACGTAGGTCGTGTTCGCGTTCACGGCGATCGGGGACGGGAACAGCAGCGTCTGCCAGCCGGTCGTGCTCTCGTTGATGAACGTGCCGGTGGCGAGCAGGTCGCCGGTGGAGGACCAGAGCGAACCGGTGTGCGTGCCGGTGTTGCCCGTGCCCTTGTAGAACTTCACGCCGCGGACGTAGCCGTTGCTCGCGGCCTTCCACTTGACGCCGAGCTCGAGCTTCGAGCTGTCGTCAGCAGAAGCGACCTTCGGGACCTCCTGGCCGGAGAACATGCCGCACGGGCAGGTGCGGGTGCCGACGCCGGGCGTCGCCGTCACGGGCGTGGAGAGGTTCAGCGAGTCGTCGACCGCGCGGACCCTGAGCGACGCGGTGCCGGACTGCGACGGCGTGTAGGTGTAGCTCCACGTCGTCTGACCGGCCTGCCAGGTGGCGTAGTGCCAGCGCGTGCCGCCGTCGGTGGAGACCTCGACGCCGGCCACCTTGCCCGCGGCGTCGATCACGGTGCCGCCGAAGGTGTAGGGCTGGCCGACCGTCGACTGCGACGGCAGGCTCGTGATCTGCACGCCGGGTGCGGCGTTGTCGCTGATGGTGCCGGAGATCGTGAGCTGGTCGGGTCCCCACAGCTGGTAGGGCTGCACGCCCATGTCGGCGAGGAAGTTGACCGTCGCCTGCTTGATCCGCTTGTCCGACGTCGGGGTGTTCGTGAGGAACGCGTGTTCGTCGTCGACGCCCCAGGCCCACTGGACCGTGCCCGCACCGAACACCAGCGCACCGGACGGGGCGCGGTAGTAGGTGATGGCGTGGGTCTCGGGACCGCCGCCGTACTCGTCGCCGTAGTTCTTGAGGCCGTAATAGCCTTCGAGGTTCACCGTCGTGCGCGACATCTGGGCGACGCCGGCGGGCTGGAAACCGTTGTCGTACACGGTGTTCCACTCGTAGCCCAGCGTGCCGGGCTGGAACGTGTACGTGGTGCCGGAGGCCATGCCCTGCAGGTCGGTGTTGCGCCAGAGCCGCATCTTGCCGTACGCGGCCGGCACCTGCAGCGCGTCGTCACGCCGGCCGTTGACCGTGAACATGTTGCCCAGCAACGCGTTCTCGGGTCTTCCGCCGTCCTGCGGCGGACTGTAGCGCGGGTCGCGCCACGTGCCGGTCCAGGTGTTCTCGTTGTCGTTCTGGGTGCCCTTCGTCTCCTTGAAGCAGACGATGGTGCGCCAGTCGGTCTGGGAGGAGTCGGTGCTCTTCTCCCACTTCGTCTTCCAGAAGATCTCGTTGCCGGTCAGGAACGCCATGTGCACGCCCGCGTCACGGGCGGCCATCACGTTGTTCCACTGCTCGTTCGACCAGTACTCGTCGTGGCCGACGGCCATGAAGACCTTGTGGTTCTTGATCAGGTTTCCGCGCCGGGCGGAGTCCACGTCGGTCGTGTAGCTGAGGTCGTACCCGTTGCGCTCCAGGAACCTCAGCATCGGGTACTCGGCGTTGAAGATGAAGTTCTCGTCGCCGTCACCACCGGTGTACGGACGGTTGTAGCTGACCTTGTAGGAGCTGCCTCCCTGACCGGGGCCGTCACCGAAGTAGAGGCTGTTGCCGCCGTAGCGGTTGTAGGCGACCCAGGTGGCGTCGGAGGTCTGGAAGAAGACCTTCGAGGTGGAGCTGTCGTCGCGGACGACGAACGCCATCTCGTTCTCGGCGCCGGTGTCGTTGCGCGTCATGCGCACGTAGTAGAGGCCGGAGACCGCGGTGGACGGGATGTTCCACGTCAGCGACACGGCCCAGTTGCCGCAGTCGATCAGCGCGGTCGGCCCGTCCCTCAGACAGGGTGGCTGGTTCTGCGGTGTGTTGCGCTGGACCGTGCCCATGTACCGGGCACCCTTGCCGTTGTACCAACCCATCCGGTAGATGTCGAGCTTGTACGACGACGCGGACGTCAGCATCTTGAAGCTGACGGTCTGCCCGACGTTGTAGCTGATGTCCGTCGTGTACCCGAGGATCGTGTCGTCCCGGTACTGGGCCTGCCAGTCGTCGGCGCCGGTTTCCGTGTTCTCACACGCGACCTTGTTGGTGACGGGGAAGGAGCACGGGGCCGCGCTGGCGCTCGGGGCGTTGAAGACCCCGAGCACGAACATCGTCGATGCGATTAACGCCGTGATCACAAGCACCCGCACGAGACGCGACTGCTGAGCCACCATTGGGTTCTACCTCTCGAGCGGAGTTACCGTGTGTGATCCGCGCACTACGCTGGACAGCACAGGGCTGCTACTCCGAACGTCGGCGATCTGGTTGAAGCTGTTACGTGTCAACACAAAAAAGTTCCACCACACGCGGAATCTTTATGTTTCAACCACGCACGGTCAGCTGGGGTGCGTGGAGAGTTTCCGACAACGCTGACACGACCTGGTCCTGTTCGGACTCCGTCATGTCGTGGAACAGCGGAAGGATCAACGTCCGGGCCGTGAAAGCCTCGGTCACGGGCAGCGGGGCGCTGTCGTGGCCGTAGTAGGCGGGTTCGAGGTGTGACGCCATGATTCCGCGCCGTGCGCTCACACCGCGTTCGGCAAGTCCGGAAAGGACTTCCTGGCGGTCCGGCCCGCCTTCCGGCAACCAGATCCAGAACGACTGGTAATTCGTCGTCCCGTGATCGGGGTCGGTCACGGCGGTGACGCCGGTGCCTTTCAGCAACTCGTGGTAACGCGCGGCCAACTCGCGGCGACGGGCGATGATCGCGTCCAGTTTGGACAGCTGCACCAGGCCGACGGCGGCCTGGATGTCGGTCATCCGGTAGTTGAACGCCGTCTCCAGGTACTGCTCGATGACGGCACTTCCGCCGTTGTGGCGGTCCGCGGCCGAGACGCTCATGCCGTGCTCCCGCAGACGCCGGAGCCGGACGGCCCAGTCGGGGTCGTCGGTGGTGACCATGCCGCCCTCACCGGTGGTGAGCAGCTTGCGCGGGTGGAACGACCAGGCGGCCAGCAGCGCGTCGGTGCCGACCGGCTTGCCCTTGTAGGTGGAGCCCGCCGCACAGGCCGCGTCCTCGATCAACGCGATGCCGCGCCGGTCGCACAGGGCCTTGAGCGAGTCGACGTCCGCGGGCACGCCGGCCTGGTGGACGACCATGACCGCGCGGGTGCGTTCGGTCAGCACCGCTTCCACCGTGGACGCGCTGAGGTTCCCGGTCGCGGCCTCGACGTCGGCGAAGACGGGAGTCGCGCCGGTGTAGCGGACGGAGTTGGCCGTGGCGATGAACGACAGCGACGGCACGACGACCTCGTCACCGGGGCCGATGCCGAGCAGGTGCACGGCCAGGTGCAGGCCGGTGGTGCACGACGACACGGCGACACCGTGCTGGGCGCCGACGGACGCCGCGAAGGCCTCCTCGAACTCGCGCACGCGCGGACCCTGCGCCACCCAGCCGGACCGGACGGCCTCGGCGGCAGCGAGCGCCTCTTCTTCACCGAGCAACGGCCGCATAACCGGAATCACAGCTCTACCTCTTCGCTGGCGTGACGAACGTGCGTACTTGCAGGTGCGGCCGCGACGCCGCTGACCTGGGGGTGTCGGCGGCGGCGCGGCCGCGGCTTCGGGGTGGGGCCGACGGCTATGAACGAGCCGTCCGGCTTTCCACGGCTGTCAGGCGTTCTCGGCTGCGGTCTTCTCGGCCGCGGCCTTCTCGGCACGCCACCACGCGACGAGGTCGCGCAGACCGCCGTCCATCTCGATCTCGGGCTTCCACCCGAGCTCGGTGGCCGCGAGGCTGATGTCGGCGAGGCGGCGCGTCACGCCGTTCACCTTGCGCTCGGGGCCGTGTTCCAGTGGCAGGTCGGAGTCCATCGCGGCGAGCAGCGCGAGGGCGAGCTCCTTGAGCGAGGTCTCCTGGGAGGACGCGATGTTGTAGACGGTGTCCGTGACCGGCGCCTTGGCGGCGAGGATGTTCGCGCGGGCGATGTCATGCACGTGCACGAAGTCCATCGTCTGCGCGCCGTCGCCGAAGATGAGCGGCGACTTGCCGTCGACGATGCGTTCCATCCAGCGGATGAGCACCTCGGTGTACAGGCCGTGGACGTCCATCCGCGGGCCGTACACGTTGAAGTAGCGCAGCGCCACGTAGTCGAGGTCGTACATCGCCTTGAAGCTGCGCAGCATGCCCTCGTTGAACGCCTTCGCGGCGCCGTAGAAGGTGTCGTTGTTGTACGGGTGGTGCCGTTCGTTCGTGGGGAACGACTCCGCGAGGCCGTAGATCGACGCCGACGACGACGCGATGACCTTCTTCACGCCGGCCGCCGCGGCGGCCTCGATCACCGTGAACGTGCCGTCGACCAGGCACTCCAGCGCCAGGCGCGGTTCCTCCGCGCACTGCGTGATGCGGATGGCGGCGAGGTGGAAGACGAGGTCCATGCCCTCGGTCAGCTCACCGACCAGGGCCTTGTCGTTGATGTCGCCCTCGACGACGCGGACGACGCCGGATGCCAGGGCGGAGGCCAGGTTCTCCCGGCGGCCGCGCACGAAGTTGTCCAGCACGACGATTTCGGCCGCGCCGGCCTCGACGAGCTGGTCCACCACCGCGGAGCCGATCGTGCCGGCACCGCCGGTGACGAGAGCGCGCTGCCCGGTGATCGGCTGCGCGAGCTCCTTCTGGCCCAAGTCCTTCTGGCCGGTCATCAGGAGATCCTGCTTTCCACTTGGTGAACGGGGACGAACAGCCCGCCGGAGCGCAACGACTCCGACGCGGCCTCCAGCACGGCCAGCACGCGCAGACCCGCGCGGCCGTCGGTCAGGGGCGGGCGCTTCTCGATGATGGACGCCGCGAACTCGGCCATCATCGTGCGCAGCGCCTCGCGTTCCACCAGCGCCGGCGCCACCATGTCGCCGGTGCGGTAGGAGATCTTCTGCTGCTCCACGGAACGGTCGACCCCACGGTCGTAAATGGACAGTCGCTGCGCCGGGTTGTTGTCGTCCCACACCACCGTGCGCTGCGAACCGCCGATGACCATCGTGCGGATCTTCGTCGGCGACAGCCAGTTCACGTGCACGTGCGTGATGGCGCCGTTCGACAGGCGGACCGTCAGGTGCCCGACGCACGCGACGCCCGCGCCGATCGGGTCGGAGCCGTGCGCCGCGACCTCCACCGGGCGGACGTCGTCGGGCAGGATCGCCTCGAAGATCGACAGGTCGTGCGGGGCGAGGTCCCACAGCACGTCCACGTCCGGCTGCACCAGACCGAGGTTGATGCGCACCGAGTCGATGTACTGGATTTCGCCGAGCTCGCCGGCGCGGATGATCTGGCGCAGGTGCTGCACGGACGACGTGTAGGCGAACGTGTGGTCCAGCATCAGCGTGAGGCCGCGCTGTTCGGCGGTCTCCACGAGCTTGAGGCCGTCCTCCAGGGTGGCCGCGAGCGGCTTCTCCACCAGGACGTGCTTGCCGGCCTCCAGCGCCGCCAGTGCGACGGGCAGGTGCGTGGCGGCGGGTGTCGCGATGGCCACCGCGTGCACCTCGGGGTCGGCGAGCACCTCGTCGAGCGACGCCGTGGCGCGCACCGTCGAGTACTCCCCCAGCACGCGCCGGGCCTTGTCGACGTCGAGGTCGCAGAGGTACCTCAGGCGCAGCGAGGGCGTCGCCTGTGCGTTGCGGACGAGGTTCGGGCCCCAGTACCCCGCACCGATGACAGCGATTCCAACCACAGGAGAGGTCCCCATCAGTAAGCCCCCTGGCCGCCGAAGACGGCGCGGAAGGTCTTCCACATGATCACGAGGTCGAGTGCGAGCGACCAGTCCTCGACGTAGCGCAGGTCGAGCCGGATCGACTCCTCCAGCGAGAGGTCACTCCGTCCGCTCACCTGCCACAGACCGGTCAGGCCGGGCTTCACCAGCAGGCGGCGCCGCACGTCCGAGGAGTACTTCGCGGTCTCCTCCGGCAGCGGCGGGCGCGGGCCGACGAGCGACATGCTGCCCGCGAGGACGTTGAACAGCTGGGGCAGCTCGTCGATCGAGTAGCGGCGCAGGAACGTGCCGACCTTGGTGATGCGCGGGTCCTTCTTCATCTTGAACAGCAGACCGTTGCCCTCGTCGGACGAGGCGAGCCTGGCGCGCAACGCGTCGGCGTTGGTCACCATGGTGCGGAACTTGATGATCGTGAACGGCACGCCGCTCTTGCCGACCCGCTTCTGGCGGTAGAAGACGGGGCCGCGGCTGTCGATCATCACGAAGGCGGCGACGGCGAACATGAGCGGTGCCAGCAGGAGCAGGAGGGCGAACGCGCCGACGCGGTCGACGACGTCCTTGACCAGACGCCGGAACCCGCTCAGTGCCGGTTCGCTCACGCGCAGCAGCGGCATGCCGAGCACAGCGCTCATGTGCAGGCGCGGGCCGGCGACCTCCATCAGGCCGGGCGAGACGACCATCTCGGCACCGGTACCCTCCAGCGCCCACGCGAGCTGCTGGAGACGGCGAGGTGTCCAGTAGGCGTCGGGGGTGACGGCGACGATGCGGTACCCGCCGCGGCGGACGTGATCGGCGAGCTCGCGCAGCTGGCCGACGACGGGCACGCCGCCGACCTCGGTACCGGAACGGCCGCGACCGTCGATCGTGCAGATCGCGTCCACGCGCCAGCCCAGGTGGGCGACGCGGCGCGTGCGGTGGATGAGGTCCTCGACCGTGTCCAGGTTGCCGGCGGCGAGGACGGAGAGCAGGAAGCGCCCTTCACTGCGCCCGCGGTGCAGCGGGCGGCGCAGGAGGTAGCGCAGGGGGAACGCGACCAGGGCGATCGCGGGGACCACGACGAAGACCCACAGGCGGGCGCCGGGGATGTCGACGGCGAGCGCTCCGAGACCGAGCGCCACGACGGCACCGAACAAACCCCGGCCGAGTCTTCGGAACTCCTCGGCTCCCTGACCGAGGACCGTCGGCGTCCACACGCGGTTGATCGCGAGCGAACCGACGACGACGACCACTGTGAGTATGTCCAGCAGTGCAAGGGAAAGCGGGCCGAAGGCCGTGTGGCGCATGCTCATGACAGCACCGGTGGCGATGACGACCAGGGCGACGGCCAGCACATCGGCCGTGATCACGGCATAGCGGTAGCGACTTTCCCAGCGGGCGACCGGTGGGTGCGTCTGTCTGTGATCGGACAGCGGATTGAGCGTGGAGCGCGGGCCGTCGACATCCCGGGCAGCGCGGACCTGCTCACTCATCGTTCTGATCTCCCCGGCTCAGCGGCGATTCCGGACATGCACGTGCGCAGGTCACCCCGAGGACCCGTGAAGTCAGATCTCCGGCATGTCCGCAGATGGATCGGACGCCGAAGCTCGCAACCGGTGATTCGCCCCGTCAGGCATCGGCGTTACAGACCCCGGAAAAAACTTTCCCGAAGTCCCAATACCGGAGGTGACCCAGGTCTCATCACGTGGAAAACCGTGGCCGCACAAGACGATTCCCCATGTCCAAAAGGGACGTGAAAGGTGGGTGTGCGACGCGGAATTCACCGCAGGACAGGCCTTCGGACCCTAGACCGATCGACTGCGATTGTGCATGTACTTACCGCTGAACGGAGTAGTGTGCTACGACCGAACGGAAATGCGTACCTCGTCACCGTTGACAACCACCACGTCGCCCCCGCGCAGCTGTGCGCCTCGACGCAGCTCCACAGCGCCGTTGACGTGGACTTCCCCGTCCTCGATGAGCTCCTTCGCGTGCCCGCCGTCCTCGGCGAACGCCGCCAGCTTGAGGAACTGCCCTAGCCTGATCGGCTCTTCGGAGATCTCCACCGTCCGCATGAGTCCCATCATCCCAGTAGGGCGCACCCCACCGCGCGCTCGGGTGCACTCCCCAGCGCGATCGAGTGAAACCGTTGACAGGCTCGGAGCATGAAAACTTCGTGGGGGTACACCGCCTGGTTGGCGGTGTCGGGATTGGTCTGCGTAGCCATAACGATCTTCGCGGCGAGCGCGTACGTCACGCTGGACATCGACCAGGCACGGCCGCCGCTGCACGGAGCCGTGCATTACGGGCTCCTGGTCGCGCACATATTCACCGGAACGGTCGCGATCCTCACGGGTGTATCGCAGTTCTGGCCGGGTCTGCGCGCACGCCACCCGAGGGTGCACAGGGTGATGGGCCGCGTCTACTTCGCGGCGGTGCTGCCGTCGTCGGTCCTCGGCGTCGTGTGCGCGCAGCTCTCACTGGCCGGGCTCGCGTCGTCGGCGCCGTTGACGGTGCTGTCGGTGCTCTGGTTCGTCACCGCGGTGTTCGGCCTGCGAACGGCCAGACGGCGCCGGTTCGGCGCGCACCGCGTCTGGATGATCCGCGGTTTCGCGCTGACGGGCGCCGCCGTGACCGGCCGGCTGTGGGGCCTGCTCCTCGGCGGACTGCTGCCGGAAGCCGACGGCCTCCTGGTCTTCGCCACCGCGAACTGGCTGTCGTTCGCGGTGAACCTGCTGGTCGCCGAGTGGTGGGTCCAGTCGCGGGGTTACACCCGCGCCTTGCCCTCCGCCGCGTTGAGCCCCAGCATCTCGAGCAGGTCTGCGCAGTCCAGCACGTCCGTGGCGTGACAGGCCACGGTGCGTGCCGCCTTGCTGTTCTGGATCGTGCTGTGCTCCTTCTCCAAGGCCTTGGCCTCGGCAAAGGTGCCGGTTTCGGGCTCGGCGATCGCGGGACGCGCCCAAGTCATGTCGTGCCTGCTTCCGCATCGGGGGATGAAGCCATCATGACAACCGGATCACCGAAACACCAGAACTTGTGCTTACCGTAATCGATCACCCACGCAGAGTGTAAACGAAGAAAATATTCTTCCCGGCACCGGACCTTGATCGTCTGCCGCCGAAAATCGATTTCACCGCCCGTACCGCAGCACGGACTCCACTTCGGTCACGAATGCGACCAGCCGTTCGTCGTCCACATCGTCCGGAGTGGGGCCGTCCACCGCGAGTCGTTGCAGCGCAACGGAAGTGGTGGCGCTCTCCCGCGCCAGGCGGCGGAACCCGAAGGTGGCCTCGTAGAGCGACACCGCGGTGCCCAGAGCGGCCAGAGTCGTCGCGGCGAAACCCCACAACGCCCTGCGCGGCCCGTCCGCCATCCCCACGGCCGCGGCCGCCGCCGCCGCGATGAAGAGGGCGGCAGCGATGGCGACGGTCCACGTCCGCGCGGCGGAGTACCGCTTGCGGGCGCGTTCGAAGTGGTCGAGCCGGTCGGAGAAGCGGTGGCGCAGGTAGGCCTCGACGAACTGGGCCTGGCGCTGCTTGTCGCTCATGTCCTGACCACCTCGTGCTTGCGGTCGCTGACCGCGGCCTCCAGGTCCGCCACCTTGTCCTGGCGCTCTTCCTCCGTGCCCGGTGACGGCGACGCGAGGTGCGCGAAGTACAGCGCCCGCAGGCGCTCCGCGCGGTAGCGGGCGGCCAGGTACTTGTCGAGCGACTCCCGCTTGCGCGCCACGATCGTGATGGCCGCCGCGAACGCACCGCCCGCCACCACGAGGACGCCCGGCCACGGCGTGTCCTTGAGCCACGTCTGCAAAGCGCCGAACACCGTCGTCGTGAGACCGCCGGCGATCGCCAGCACGGCCGTCATCCGGTAGCGGTTCTGCTCGACGTCGGCCTGCGCGTCGAGCTCCTGGAACGCCGGTGCGACGACCTGGTTGGCGTCGTGGATGGCATCGGCGAGCATCGGGTAGGCGACGACGAAGCCGGGGTCGACGAGCGGGCGCGCCTCCGGTGCCCGGTAGCGGACCTTGGGCCAGATCCTGGGCGGGCGGACGGGCATCTCCTTGCCCAGCAACCGTTCCAGCGCCGTGACGACCTTGCCCGCGCCCTCGTCGACGTGGACGATGAAGATCTTGCCGCTGCGCACCAGCACCGCGAGGTCGCCGGTCAGGTCGCCGGTCGCGATGCGGTCCGCGAGGCCACCGGTGCCGGCGAGCACCAGCAACGGGTTGTCACCGCTGAGGTGGTCGACGACCTCCTTCTCGCTCTCGCCTCCGACGACGAGGGCGACGACCGGCTTCTTGTGCCGGACGGCGTCGATCGTGCGGAACAGCACCGGCGTCGCGTCCGTCCACTCCGAACCGGGGACGATGACGGCGACGCTGTGGTGGGGTTCCAGCGGGATCTGACCGTTGGTGGAGGTTTCGGTGAGGTCGTGCACCTTGCTGCTCGGCGCGACACCGACGACGACGGGCCAGCGCTGCTCGCACGCCTGCAAAGCCATGCCCAGCAGGTGGACGACGCCTCGGTCGGTGCCTTCGGTGACGAACACGGCGTCGTTGCGCGCCGCGGTCGTGACGACGGATCTGAGCACCGGCAACAACTTCGCCGCGAGATCCGTCTCGATGTCTTGTGTGGAGCCGAAGACCGAGATCACCGTGCGTCCCCGGGGCAAGCCGAGGGCCTTGGGTTTGATGTCGGCGTCGGGCTCGGACAGCCGTCTGACTGTCGGGCCACCTGCTGTGGGCATGCCGCGCACCATAACGCCGTGATCGTTCGAGGGCCAGAGCCCGTTAGACCCCATCCTCCTCGTCCGCGAGCACTTCCTGGCGCTGCTCGTACACGTCGGCCTCGTTCGCCTCCAACGGCGACTCGAACGGCTCGGCCTGCTCGCTCGGCACGACCTCCCGCTGCTGCTCCTGGACGTCCGCGTCGGGTGCTTCGGGGTTCATGCCGGGTGGTTTCCCCCGACGGCGGCCCTCCACACCTGCCTGGTCAGCTCGCCGAGGTCGCTCAGGTCGTCGAGGACGACCCCGGCACCGGCCCGCCTGAGATCCTCCGCGGTGCTGCGCCCGGTGGCCACGGCGACCAGCCGCACACCCGCCTTCGTCGCCGCGTGGACGTCGTGCGGGGTGTCGCCGATGAGCACGACCTCGTCGTCGGCGAACAGCCGGAGGTGCCGTGCGCGCTCGCGGGCGATGGTCACGAGCTCGGCGCGGTCGAGGTGCTCGTCGCCGAACGCGCTCACGTCCCAGTCGACGAGGTGCGCGAGCCCGAACGCCTCCAGCTTGATCAGCGCGACGCTCTTGAGGTTCGCCGTCAGCACGCCCTGGTGCACCCGCGGGTCGTTCGCGAAGTGCTCCAGTGCCTGGAGGGCGCCGGGCAGCACCTCGGCGTGGCCGGGGAAGTCCTCGCGGCGGGTGTGGAACGAGTTCGCGAGCGCGTCGGCGAGCAGCCGGGAGGTCTCGTCCGTGTGCTCGACGCCCTGTTGGCGCAAGACCTCGGCGATGACGTCCAGCTCGGTGCGTCCTCCGAGGTCGACGGGGCCGTCGAGCTCCCTGCCGAACGCGTCCAGGAACGCCTGGCGGTACATCATTCTGCCGAAGCCGCGCGCCGTGATCAGCGTGTTGTCGACGTCCCACAGCACCAGCAGTTCGGGCCCGGTCACCGGACCACCACCCCTCAACCCGTAAAATGCCTGCTCATGACCTCGATCGACCCCGCAGAGCTGGAAGTCTGCCTGCGCGTGCTTGCCCAGGTCGAGGACCTGCCCGCCGAGCACGACGACGCGGTGCGCGTCCGCCGGGCCACCGCGAAGATCTTCAAGGCCGCGAAGAAGTTCCGGAAGTCCGAGCGCAAGGCCGCCGTCACGGCCAACGACCGGGCCGTGACGGCACTCACCGCGACCGGGTCGCCGGACCGCATCGACGACGAGACCCAGGGTCTCCCCCTCGTGTCGAACGCGCAGGGCGCCACGGCGGGCACCCTGCTGCGCGCGCGTTCCTGCTACACGTGCCGCAAGCGGTTCGTCGAGGTGGACGCCTTCTACCACAATCTCTGCCCCGACTGCGCCGCGTTCAACCACGGCAAACGCGACGCGCGCACCGACCTCACCGGCCGCAACGCGTTGCTGACCGGCGGCCGCGCGAAGATCGGCATGTACATCGCACTGCGCCTGCTTCGTGACGGCGCGCACACCACGATCACCACCCGCTTCCCCAAGGACGCCGCGCGCCGGTTCGCCTCGATGCCCGACGCCGCCGACTGGATCGACCGGCTCAAGATCGTGGGCATCGACCTGCGCGACCCGGCCCAGGTGCTCGCGCTGGCCGACGAGGTGGCCGCGCACGGCCCGTTGGACGTGCTGATCAACAACGCCGCGCAGACCGTCCGCCGCTCCCCCGGCGCCTACGCCCCGCTCGCGGCCTCCGAGCACGAGGCCCTGACCGGTGACGCCCGCCGGCCGGAGCTGATCTCGTTCGGCGGCCACGGCCAGCTCGCGCTGCCCGGCACCGCGGTCCCCGAGGCCCATTCCGTCACGACGCTGGCGCTGATGGCCGGGTCCAAGGAGATCGACGCGGGCGGCCTCGTGCCGGACACCGCCGAGACGAACTCGTGGATCCAGAACGTCCACGAGGTCGACCCGGTGGAGCTGCTGGAAGTGCAGCTGTGCAACTCGACGGCACCGTTCCTGCTGATCTCGCGGCTGCGCGCGTCGATGGCGAAGTCGTCCCACCGCCGCAAGTACGTGGTGAACGTGTCCGCGATGGAGGGTCAGTTCTCCCGCGCCTACAAGGGTTCCGGCCACCCGCACACGAACATGGCCAAGGTGGCGCTGAACATGTTGACGCGCACGAGCGCCGAGGAGATGCTGCAGTCCGACGGCATCCTGATGACCGCCGTCGACACGGGCTGGATCACCGACGAGCGCCCGCACCCGTTGAAGATGCGCCTGGCCGACGAGGGCTTCCACGCCCCGCTGGACCTGGTCGACGGCGCGGCGCGCGTGTACGACCCGATCGTGCGCGGCGAGGCGGGCGAGGACCTGTACGGCTGCTTCCTGAAGGACTACGCGCCCGCCGCTTGGTGACCCGCGAGCGCTTTTCTCGCGGGTCACCAAGCGGCGACTGGCTTCCAGGAATGTCACAGCCCTGGTGATTTTGGGGCGACACACGTGTCCGAGGTACCCGTCGGACGCACCCGAACGAGCCCTTTCGTCACGGAACAAGCGTATTTGAACACTTGTTCGAGTACTCATTTGTCATGAGGACTGTGTGGCGGGGAGCACTTCGGTTCGGGATGTCGACGATGACGGTGCGGCTGGTGTCGGCCGCCACCGAACACCGCAGCAGGGTGCACCTGGTGCACCGCGAGGACAGCGGCCGCGTGCGGCACCAGCAGGTGTGCGGCGAGTGCTCGCTGCGCCTGACGCCGGACGACATCGGGCGCGGCTACGAGCTCGACGACGGCCGCATCGTGCAGATCGACCCCGGCGACCTGCCGGCGCCGGAGGACGGCGTGATCGACGTGCAGCAGTTCGCGCCGCAGGTGGACCTGGACCCGGTGGCGCTGCACCGGCCGTACTACGTCGAGCCGGACGACCTGTCGGTCCGCTCCTACGTCCTGTTGCGGGAGACGTTGGAGCGCACGAAGGTCGCGGCGATCGTGAAGTTCGCTCTGCGGGGTCGTGAGACTCTCGCGGCCATCCGTCCACAGCATGGTGTTCTGGTGCTGCACACGCTTTTGTGGCCCGATGAGGTTCGGGAGCCGCACTTCGCCTTCCTGCACCGGGACACCGAGGTCCGGACCGGTGAGCTCGCTGCCGCCGCGGCTCTGGTGCGGGCGCAGACGCGTCCGTTCAAGCCGCACGACTACCCGGACACGCACCAGGAGGCCTTGCTGCACCTCGTCGAGGCCAACGTGTAGGTGCCCGTGGCGGCACTGGTGGACGACCCGCGTCTCGGGGATGAACGCGGGTCGTCCTCCCGTGCCGCCAGGGGTTCCGCGCTGAGGCTGGCTAGCATCACTTCCCATGCTCGCCAGCCCGTCGGACCTCGTCGACCTGCTCGAATGCGAGCACCGCAGCTACCTGGCGCGTGACGAACGACGTGGCGACCCGTCTGAGCTGCGCCGACGAGCCGCTCAGACGGCCGCCGACATGCGCGCGGGCAGGGATCTGGTCGAGGACGCGGTGTTCTTCGACGGCGTGTTCCACTGCTCGGCCCAGACGCTGGTCCGCACCGCCGACGGCTACGAGCCGTGCGACGAGGTGCCGGAAGCCACCCCGCTCGCCGTGTTGTCGCTGGTCGCGGCGGCTCAGGCGGTGGGTTCTGAGCGCGCGCATCTGATCGTTGACGGGCATCGGACGTCGTTCCGGATCGCTGACTTCACGCCGTTGCTCGGGCGTCTTCAGACGCGGCTCGCGAAGCCCCCACCTGCGCCGAAGCGGTCCTGGGGTGATGTCAGGGCCGCGTGCACCGGGTGCCGGTTCGCCCGTCACTGCGCTTCGGGCCGCGAAGAGGCCCGTGACCTGTCGCTCGTGGCCGGGCTGCGGACCGACCAGCGGAGGAAGCTGGTTTCAGCCGGCATTGACACGATCGACGCGCTCGCAGCCACCGAGGAACGGCCGGCCACCCTCTCCCCGGCGAGCTTCACCGCGCTGACCGCTCAGGCGCGGTTGCAGGTGCAGCAGGAACGCACCGGCGTCATCAGCTACGAGGTCGTGGCGCCCGAGGCGTTGGCCACCTTGCCCGAGCCACAGGAGGACGACGTGTTCCTCGAGGTCGACGGCGACACGTTCCGCACGCCGGGCTGGCAGGGGACGTTCGCGGAGTTCGTCGACCGCACGCCGACGGGCACGGTGTACCACTTCACACCGCACGACCTCGCCGGGCGGGCCGCGCGCACGGCCACCAAGGAGTCCGAAGTGGACGAGCTGGTGCGGCGGTGCGTCGACCTCGGGGCGTTGACGCGGCGGGTGCTGAGGGTGTCCACGCGGGAGTACACCTTGCAGGCGCTGAAGCCGTTGCTGGGAGACGAGAACCCGACGCGGGGCGTCCGGGACCTGCTGGTGGGGGTGAAGCGCGAGCACGAGATCGAGACCGCGCCGCCGCAGGAACGGGACGAGGCCGCGCTGGAGAAGGCGGCGGAGCGGGCGCGGCGGATGGCGGCGCTGACCGAGCCGTTGCTGGCCGAGGGGCACTCGTTGTTCGCGGCGACGGTCGGTTATCACCGGCGGGAGGCAAGTCCCGCGTGGGGTGACTTCTTCCGGCAGGCCAGCGCGCCCATCTCCGACCTGGAGACGGACTCCCACTGCGCCGTGCCGATCACGCTCAGGGCCGAGGACTGGGTGCCGCCGAGCGGGCGGGTCAGGACGCACAAGCGGCAGGTGAAGGCGCGGATCGACCCGGAGCGGCCGCACCCGTTCGGCAAGGACGAGCAGGTCCGGCTGCTGTACCCCGGCAACGTCACGCGCAGCGCCGTGGTGGCCGACGACAACCCGTACGAGCTGGTGCTGACCGAGAGCAACTCGCAGGAGCACTCCGACCTGCCGATCGCCGTGCTGCCGGGCAGCCCGGTGCCCGCGTCGCCCAAGGACGAGGCCGTCGCGGAACTGGCGGAGCAGGCCGTTCACCTGTTGCCGCTGCTCCCCCGCAACCCCGGCATCGACCTGCTGCTCCGCACGCCGCCCGTGCAGCCGTTGCCGCAGCACCCCGACGTGGTGCAGGCCGTGATCAAGGCCGTCGACCAGCTCGACGGCGGCACGCTGGCGGTGCAGGGACCGCCCGGCGCCGGCAAGACGTACCTCGCGACCAAGCTCGTGAGGCACCTGATCGACCAGGGCAGGACGGTCGCGGTGACGTCGACGTCGCACAAGGCCGTGGAGAACGTCCTGTCGAGCGTCGACCCGGACATCCCGATGGCCAAACGACCCAAGGGGAAGAAACCGGAGGAGGACCTGCCCTGGGACCAGCCGAAGGACAACGGCGCGCTGGCACGGTGGCGCGAGGAGCACCCGCAGGGCCACCTGGTCGGCGGCACGGCCTGGACGTTCTCCAACGCCGTGATCAAGGCGCAGCCGTTCGACGTGATGATCATCGACGAAGCCGGGCAGTTCGCGCTGGCCGACGCGGTGGCGGTGGCGACGGCGGCCAGGAACCTCGTCCTGCTGGGAGACCCGCAGCAGCTGCCGCAGGTCGTCCAGGGCGTGCACCCACCCGGCAGTGACGCCTCGGCGCTCGGGCACCTGCTCGGCGACGCGGACGTCATCCCCGAGCACCTCGGCTACTTCCTCGCCGAGACGCGGCGGATGCACCCGGCGGTCTGCAAGCCGGTGTCGGAGCTCTCCTACGCCGGACTGCTCCACTCGCACGAGTCCGCGGCGAACCGGTGGATCGACGGCATCGAACCCGGCATCTACCTGCGAGAAGTCGATCACCGGCACAACATCACGTCGTCGGCCGAGGAGGCGGACGCGGTGGTCGACACGGTGCGGCAGATCGTCGGTCGTACTTGGACGGACAACGGCACAACGCGCGAACTGACCGATGCGGACGTCCTGGTGGTCGCGCCGTACAACCTCCAGGTCCGGGTCATCCGCAGAAGGCTCGCCGATGCGGGGTTCGACGAAGCTCGCGTGGGCACTGTGGACAGGTTCCAGGGGCAGGAGGCACCCGCCGTCATCATGTCCATGACGTCGTCGTCCACCGTGGACCTGCCGCGTGGCCTGGACTTTCTTTTGTCACGCAACAGGTTGAACGTGGCGCTCTCCCGCGCCCAGGCGCTCGCCGTGATGATCTGCTCGCCCCGCTTGCTGGACGCCGACGTCCGAGGCGTGGACCAGATGCGGTTGGTGGCCGGGGTCATCGGCCTAACAGAAAACATGTCGATCTATCCGTGGTGACACCGCACTGTTGCCATACGGTGACCTTCCGCGCGCCGTGTGTTGCTAGCGTGACCCGGTTCACCCGGTCGGGTGATTCAGGTATTCACCACGTTTGAACCGCCAACGCACCAATGCAGAGCAGGAGTTTCCATGGCAAGCAGAGTTCTCGGCGCGTTCGCGGTAGCGGCGACCGCGACCCTCGCTTCGCTGGCACTGGCCACCCCGGCCAGCGCGCACACCCCGGTGTCGTCAGCGGAGTGCGTCAAGGACAAGGCTGTGCTGAAGGTCAAGCTGACCCAGTACGCGGGCGGCAACAAGAACACCGTGCTGATCAAGGACAACGACAAGGTCCTGGTCGACGAGAAGTTCGGCCAGAACTGGGGCGAGCAGGTCGGCAACAAGCTGGAGCCGAAGACGTTCGTGGCGGAGGACAGCACCATCAAGCACACCTTCTACATCAAGGTGACTGCGTCCGACGGCTCGAACTACAACTACGAGAAGACGCATGAGCCTCTGACGTGCGCCAAGCCGGTCGAGACCACCAAGCCGACCAAGTCGTCGGAGACGAAGCCCGCCGTGCCGAGCAGCTCGGCTCCGGAGGTGCCCTCGTCCTCCGTGGCTCCGTCGTCCACTCCGGCTGCTCCGGCCCCCGGTGGCAGCACGCCGGAACCGCCGCTCGCGGCGACCGGTGCTTCCCCGATGTGGCTGCTGCTCTCGGGTCTGGGTCTGGTGGGCGCCGGTGCCGGCACCCTGCTGTTCCTGCGTCGTCGTCGCACGGCGTGAAGTAGCTGAGTGAGGAACGGGGGCGGCCTCGCGGCCGCCCCCGTTTTCGCTTGCTAGAGGTCCAATGCGTCCTTCGGGCCGTCGCCGGCGTAGATGAACCACTCGGTGCCGAACGCCAGGGCGAACGTCTCCTCGTCCAGCGTCAGGAAGAACGAGTCCTCGGTGATCTGCGAGGGGTGCGCGCGCATCGCCTTGCGCTTCACGGCCAGGTACTGCCCGACGTCGACGCCGACGGTGATCTCCGACTCCGGCACGGCGCCTTCCATCTCGTCCGGCACCTCCATGCCGGCGCGCCGGAACGCCTCGCGGAACTCCGACTCGCGCACCATCGCCTCGTAGACCTTGGGCGTCCCGGCGATCTCCGCGGCGCGCTTGCCCACGCGGTGCACCTGGATGTGGTCGGGGTGGCCGTAGCCGCCGAAGCTGTCGTACGTGGTGAGCACGTCGGCGTTCTCCTCGACGAGGATGGCCGCGAGCTTGCGGGCCGCCTCCTCGACGTCCGCGGTCCAGAACGACCCCGGCCGCGAGTTGAGCTCGTCGCCCATCATCCCGGAGTCGTGGTAGCCCAGGAACTCCACGCGCGCCACACCGAGCAGGTCGGCCGCCGCGTGCGTCTCGACGACGCGGCGCTGCCACAGCTCCTCGTTCTCCTCCAGGAAGTCCGGGACCTCACCGGCCTCTCCCCTCGTCGCGACGACGAGCACGACCCGGTGTCCTTCCTCGAACGCTTTGCGCATCACGCCACCCGTCACGATGCACTCGTCGTCGGGATGCGCGTGGAACGTCACCAGTGTTGCCATGACTGCGACGTTACCTGGGACGGAACTCCCCAGCCCGTGAAAGGGCGGCGCCTTCCCTGGACTGGGAGGAAGGCGCCGCCCCTCGGCGAACTCGTGGAGCTATCGCAGGGTCAGGTTCCAGGAGATTATGTACCCGGTGTCACCGGAGTACACGTCCTGGACCCGCAGCTTCCACGTGCCCGCCGCCACCTCGGACGAGGCGTTGACCGTGTAGGTCGCCACCACGTTGTCGGCACTGTCCGAAGAGGACGAGTTCTTCAGCCGGTAGGCGGTGCCGTCCGGCGCGACCAGGTCGATCACCAGGTCGCCGCGGTAGGTGTGGACGATGTCCACGCCGACCTTGGTGGTGGAGGAGGCGTTGCCCGTCACGGTCGAGGTGATCGAGGACGTGACGGCCGTGCCGTTGTCCGGGATGGCGACGTCGGTCGTGTTCTCCAGACCTCCGGAGGGCGGAGTCGTGTCGACGGCGTTCACGGTCTTGGTGGCGTCGGCCAGACCGGCCCCGCAGCCGCCGGAGCACGTGCCGGGCAGCGGGCGGGCGTTGGTCTTGATCAGGTCCTTGACCTGGGCCGGGGTCAGCGACGGCTTCTTCGCCACCAGCAGCGCCGCGAGGCCCGCGATGTGCGGGGCGGCCATCGACGTGCCCTGGTACGGCTTGTAGTTCTCGGCACCGGGGACGGTGGCGCCGGCGTTCAGCGTCGACCAGATGCCGTTCTCCGGCGTGGTGATGGTGCCGGGGGTGTCGGTGCCGCGACGGGTCTCGCCGCCGGGCGCCGCGATGTCGATGCGGGTGCCGTAGTTCGAGTAGAACGCCTTGTCGCCCCCACGGCCGGTGGCGGCGACGGTGATCACGCCGCTGCAGTTGGCCGGGGTGAAGTTCGCGACGTTCATGTTCGAGTTGCCCGCCGCGACGACGACCGAGGTGCCGCGGTTGACGGCGCCGTTGATGGCGTTCTGGTAGGTCGTCGAGCAGGACGACTGGCCGCCCAGCGACATGTTGACGACCTTGGCGGGCGTGGCGTTCGCGGGGACGCCGCTCACCGTGCCGCCGGACGCCCAGGTGATCGCGTCGGCGATGTCGGAGGTCGCGCCACCGCACTTCGCCAGCACGCGCAACGGCTGGATCTTGGCGTCGTGGGCGATGCCCGCGATGCCCTTGGCGTTGTTCGTGGCGGCGGCGATGGTGCCGGCCACGTGCGTGCCGTGCCAGGACGACGCCTGGTCCGCGGCGGGCACCGGCTGACCGGAGGCGTCGGTGCCGCACTCGCCGCGCGCCACCCAGTCGCCCTCGTCGGCCGGGTTGGAGTCGCGGCCGTTGTTGTCACGGGCGCGCGCCGAGTCGGAGACGAAGTCGTACCCCGCGACGACCTTGCCCGCCAGGTCGCTGTGCGCGACGTAGCCGGTGTCGATCACGGCGACGGTCACGCCCGCGCCGGTGCTGCTGCTCCAGGCGCCGGGCACGTTCATGCCGGCGGTGGCCTCGAACAGGTCCCACTGCCGGGAGTACTCGGTGTCGTTCGGGTCGGCGAACGGCTGCATCAGCAGGTCCGGCTCGACGTACGCGACGTCGGGGTCGTTCTTGAACGCCTGGATCGCCGAGTCCGCGTCGGCGGTCTTCGCGCCCAGGTCGACGACGACGGCGCCGCTCGACATGCGGCGGTGCACGGACTTGCCCTTGGCGCGCACGTCGTCCGAGGCAGCGGAGTCGGATGAGGCTTCGGCGGTGCCGGGCTTGTAGCCGACGATCAACCGCTCGAACGGGCGGTTCACCTGGGTCGAGTCCGGCTGGGACTGGATCTGGGCGGGAGCGGCCCAGGCAGGGGTGACGATGCTGAACACGGCGGCGGAAACTGCCGCGGCGCACACGCTCGTGCGTCGCAATCCGTTCACGTGAGGTCCTTCCACGCAGGGCCTCCGCGTGCCGTTGAGGGCGTCAGGGTTCTGAACCGGCTGCGGAGGTGACGAGGACCGTAAGTCGCGTCACACCTGCGAAAACAGGTCTGAGGAAGGCCGAATGGCGACACTGACGTGAACACGCCAGTGTCGCTGGGCCGAATGGCGCACAATGTGGCCGTGTTCGGACACTTGGGCGTCTCCCCGGAGCTGACGGCGGTCTACGAGCTCCTGGTGACAGGAGGCAGCCGCACCACGGACGAGATCGGCGTCTCCCCCGCGCTGCTGGCGGAGCTGCGGGAGCTCGGCATGGTCCGGCACCTTCCCGGCGACGTGTGGCAGGCCGTCGCGCCCGACCTCGCCGTCGAGGCGCTGATCGCGGCCCGCGAGGAGCAGAACCGCAGGGCACGAGCGGACGTCGGCCCGTTGATGGAGCTGTACCTGCGCAACCGCGACGAGGAGCTGGCTGACAACGCGTTCGTCGAGGTGGTGTCCGGAAAGGACGCGGTGCGCGACCTGTGGCGGACGCTCCTCGGCGGCGCGCGCGAGGAGGTCTGCGTCCTCGACCAGCCGCCGTACCTGTCACCGCAGGAGGAGCACGCCGAGCTGGAGGACTCGACACGGCAACGCGACGTGCAGTGGCGCGTGGTCTACGACAGGTCGGCCGTGGACCTCCCCGGCCGGGTCACGGAGATCATCGAACTGGTCGCGGCGGGCGAACGGGCCCGCGTCACGCCCACGCTGCCGTTCAAGCTCGCCGTGGTCGACGCGCACGCCGCCGTGCTGCCGGTCATCTCCGGCGACGTGATCGACAAGGTGCTGCTGATCCGCCCGTCCGCCCTGCTGGACGTGCTGCGGTCGACGTTCGAGCTGTACTGGGACAAGGGGATCCCGTTCAGCCCCGGCGGGATCTACGCGGCGGCGGCCGACGTGGACCCGAACCTGCTCGGGCTGCTCGCGGCGGGGCTGACCGACGAGTCGATCGCGCGGCAGCTGGGGCTGGCGCCGCGGACGGTGCAGCGGCGGGTGCGGCAGCTGATGGACCGGTGCGGGGCGCAGACCCGGTTCCAGGCGGGGGTGCAGGCGATGCGGCGGGGCTGGCTCTGACACCGGCGTGCAACCTCTTCTGATCTTGAGGCGTCTTCTCCAGTGCACGCACACAATCACTAGGGGGATTCATGCGCATGCACAAGGTGATGACGGCTGCCCTGACGGGCCTGGCACTGCTCGGTCTCGCGGGCACGGCGTCCGCTCAGCCCGGCCTGACGTGGCCGCCGAAGGACGTCACGCCGGTCCACAAGACCAAGGCGGAGCTGCAGGAGCAGGCGGACGGGTTCTCCGCACGCCAGCAGCAGACCTACCCGCGGGTGTTCCGCGGCGCGGAGAACGTCTCGACCGGCAACTGGGGCGGCGAGGCCGAAGGCGTGTTCGACGACATGCAGTACATGGGAAACCTGGTGTCGTTCACCTACAACGGACAGCGTGTCCAGACCTACACGCAGGTGAACGCGCCGGGTTTCCACGCCTGGTCGCCGAAGGAGTACTGCGAGGAGCACGCGAAGTGCACCGCGACGGTCAGCGACCACCGGGGTGGCGTGACGGTCCTCTCCGAGAACGAGCAGTTCGGCATCACGGAGGCCCGCAACTTCCGCTCGAACGGTGAGGTCGTCTGGGTCCAGAGCTGGACGCCGGGCACCGAGGCTCAGCTGGCGGTTCTGGCCACCGACCGCGCCTTCACGTTCACGAAGTAGTGCGCAGAGCGGGCGCTTCCGGTCGTGGTGCCACCGGAAGCGCCCGCTCTTCTCAGCTGGTGACCTTGCGCGCGGCCACCAGCCGTCCTCCCGCGAAGCCCTCGACGCGCACCTCGGTGCCGGTCGTGGTCACCGTCGCGGTGTGCGCGCCGTCGGTCACGTCCAGCGAGGTGGCGGGGCGTCCGTCGACGTAGACGTCCACCCGGTCGAGGTTCACGGTGTCCAGCGAGACGGTCGTTCCCTCGACCGCCACTCCCAGCCTGCGCAGGGGCTGCTCTTCCAGCAGCTCCCCCGCCCGCGCCAGCAGGTCCACGTTGCCCTGCAACAGGTCCGCGCGCGTCACCTTGTGCTGGTGCGTGGGCCGCACGCCCAGGTCCTCCACGGGCGTCCCGGCGAGCTTGCCGACGCGCAACGTGCGGCGGATCGACACGCGCATGTTCGCCTTGTTGGGCAACGGCTTGTACGGCGACTCGGCGTCGCCCGGCGCCGGGATCTTCAGCAGCGTCGACAGGAGCCCGTGCGTCCACACGTTCGCGCCGCCCGCACCGGTGTTGTCGTCCACGCCCAGGATCGGGCCCAGCTCGTGGTCGGCCCAGCCCGCGGCGAAGATGTCGGTCGCCGAGTAGCAGCGCGCGTCGGTGATCAGCACGACGGGACCGTGGTAGGTCTGGCCCACGGCGTTCGCGCCGTCGACCGGCGTGATGGTGTGCGAGCAGGAGAACGCCTGGCCCGTCTCGGTCGACGAGTCGAGCGACGGGAACCACGGGCCGAGGTTGATCTGACCGGTCGGGTCGTCCGCGTGGCGGCGGCAGATCCGCAGGTTCAGCGGCGTGCTGAGGAACTGCACGGGTTCCGGGTCGATGCGGCGCGGCGTCATCGTCTGCAGCAGGAACTCCGAGGCGAAGATGTGGCCGCCGCCGTTGTCGCGCACGTCGACGATGAGCCCGTTCTGCGGCAGCAGGGCCGCGAGCCGGACGAACTCGGCGAGGAACGCGTCGGGGTCGTCGACGCTGAACGAGAAGATCCGCAGGTGCCCGAACGTGCCCGACGGCGTGACGACCGGACGCGCCCGGAACACGCCGGGCATCGTCGTCGGGACGTCCTGCTCCGCCATCGCCACAGCGCCGCCGGAGGCTTCCGCCTGCACGACCTTGGGCGCGTGCAACAGCTTCTTGGCGCGGGCCTTCTCGTCGGAGTCGAGGTCGACGCCCTGCGCGGCGGCAGCCGGTGAGAGCGAGTCGACGTCGGTCATCGGCGGCAGGTTCTCGGTCACCCGCCAGTCGACGCGGAGGTCCTCGGCCGCACCGGACTCGGTGCGGTAGCTCACGACGACCCAGTCCTCGTCGGGCGGGAGCTGGATCACCAAGGGGCGCAACGTGAGCGACTCGAGGCCGCGGGCGAGGTTCGCGGCGGTGTTGCTGCCGGCGAAGACGGCGCCGTTCAGCGCGACGGCGCGGGCGATCGGCGTGCCGTTCCAGTGCGTCACCTCGGCGCCGGCGGCGAGGCCTTCGAAGCCGACGACCGTGCGGGTGACGAGGTACTGCTCGGTGCCGTCGGCGGCGAAGCAGCGCTCCAGCTGGAACGGCAGGTAGGCGATCTTGCCCGCGAACGGCGCGGGCAGCAGGTAGTTCGTGTGCAGGTCGCGCACCGAGTGGAAGGTGCTCGACAGTTCGCGGTGGAACTGCCACTCGGGCTCGGCCGTGGCGTCGGTCTGCCGTTCGAGTCTCGCTCTCAGCACCCGGAGTCTTTGCACGGGGTTCACCGCGTGCATGGCGACTTTGAGGGGCAGGTGCGCGTAGTTCTGTTCCAGCAGGATCAGCGCCTGGTCGACGATGAGCTTGCGCTGCGCCAGGGTGAGCGTGCCCGCGGTCGCGAGGAACTCGGCGAGTCCGACGGAGTTTGCGACGTTCGGGTGAGCGGTTGTGGTCATGGTGGTGCCTCCTTGCCAAGTAGAGGCTTCGCACGGCGGCTGGATACACCCTTTTCACCCGTTCGGCCGCTGAGTGGAGCAGTTTTCGCGACGACAACTGGAGTAAAGGGGAGGCGACGATGAGTCCACGCGTCCTGGAGCTGCGCATCCACGGGGTCAACAACACACCCCCGAACGCGATGCTGGCGCTTCCCGACCACGCGGTCGAGCAGTTCCGCGGCGACAGGTTCGGCAGCTTCTGGCGGCCGGACCCCGGCAAGCTCGCGGACCTGCCGCCGGACCACGCCGGCCGGATGCCCGCGGACGTGCGGCGCGAGGCGTACTCGTGGGGCGGCATGGCGCGCAGCAGCCCCGGTGTTCCCGGCAGCGGGGTGCCGTCGGTGCTCGCGAACGTGCTGGGGCGCATCGGCTGGGCGTTGCTGCTGCCGTTCGGGCTCGCGAACGTCGCCTACTGGTCACGCAGGCTCCCGGACGACTCCGTCCCGACGACGAAGCGGAGGGTGTGGTGGAACGCCGGGCGCGGCGCCGCCTCGACGCGGTTGTTCGGGCTGGGGCTGACGATCCTGCTGGTGCTCGCGGTGTGCGAGGTGGCGATCGACGTCTACGCCGTCCAGTGCTCGTCGCCGGGCACCACCTGCAAGCGGCTGCCTGAGTTCCTCGACCTGCTCGGTGATCCGCCGCAGCACGTCCGGGTGCTCGCCGCGTCCGCCGTGCCGGTGTTGCTGCTGCTCGGCCTGATGGCGCTGACCTCGTTGTCGCGCAGCAGGTACGAGAGGACGACGATGCGGCGCACACCCGTGCGGCGGGCCGGGGTGATGCTCAGCCGGGCGTCGATGTGGGAGGGCAGCCCGCGGATCCGGCGGCTCACGCGCCTGCACATCGCGGCCGGGTGCTGCGTGGTGGTGCTGACGACGAGCGCTCAGTTGTGGCAGCACGTGGTCTTCCTGGTGCTCACCGTGCTCGCGGGCGGGGTGCTGGCGGTGGTGGCGGCGCGGGTCGTGGTGACCGCGACGGACTGTCCTGACGTGCCCCTGACCGAGAAGGGCGGGCTGTGGTCGTGGCTGCTGATGGTCTCCGCGGTGATCGTGCTGGTGGCGCACGGGTTCGCGCTGTACGCGAGTTCGCCGGTCTTCGACGGTCCGCTGTGGCTGACGACGTGGGGACCGCCGGTGGTGACCGTGGCACTGCTCGGGTCGGTGCTCGCGGCGTGGTCGTGGCGGCGCAACGACGCCAGGGGACCGTTGGTCCTGCTGGTGCTGTTCGCGGCGTTCATGGTTGCCACGCACCGGGTTCCGCAGGCCTGGGTCGGTGCGGCGGTGTTCGGCGGGGTGCTGGCGTGGCGGGCCCGGCCGCGCGAAGGTGACGAGTGGCAGGCGTGGCACGGCGCCGGGCCCGGTGTGCTGCTGGGGCTGTCCCTGGTCGCCTCGGTGATGTCGTCGACCGTGCTGGTGCTGACGTTCCGGGGCTGGGTCGGGACCGGGCTGGTGGCGCCGTCGTTCTACTCGTGGTTCAGCGCGGCGTTCGCCTGCGCGCTGGTTCCGCTGGTGGTGCTGGTCCTCGCGCAGGCCGTGGTGTTGCTGGCACGGCTGGCGGCGCCCGCCGTGCTCGACGACGAAGCCCCGGTGCTCGTCGTGCGGGCGCGGCACGTCGTCGCCGTGACGCACCGGTCGGAGACCGTCGTGGGCGTGCTGTCCACGTCGGGCGTTCTGGGGCTGGTGCTGACGTGCTACCTGACGTTCGCCTCGCCGTCGTGGTCGCAGTGGCAGGGCGTCACGTGGGTGGTCGGCAAGGGCGACTGGGTCACGGGCCTCGCCGGGGTCGCGGTGATCGGGTCGTTCGTCGGCGCGGGGATGCTGACCAACCGCCGGCCGCTGGGCCTGCTGTGGGACCTGATGTGCTTCCTGCCGAGGACCGCCCACCCGTTCGCGCCGCCGTGCTACGCCGAGCGCGCGGTGCCGGAGATCGCCGACCGGACAAGGGAGTTCCTCGACGAGTCGCCGTCGAACCGCGTGGTCCTGTCCGCGCACAGCCTGGGCGCCGTGCTGGCCGTGGCCGCGGTGTACGCGTTGCCCGCCGGGTACCTGGAACGGGTGCAGCTGCTGACGTACGGCGTGCAGCTGCGGCCGTACTTCGGGCGGATCTTCCCCGACCTGCTCGGGCCGGCCGTGCTCGGCACGCCGCCGGTGCGCGCGGGCGCGCTGTTCTCGTGCGATCCGTGGTGCCGCGATCCCGGTACCGCCCCTGACCGCGGGCTGGCGGTGTTGCTGGGCGAGAACTGGGTCAACCTGTGGCGCCGCACGGACTACCTGGGTTTCCCGGTGCACGGCTGGGTTCCGAACCCCGTGGACCGGCGCGCCGACGAGACGGGCGGGTCGCCGGACGACGTGGCGACCCACGGCGACTACCACCTCTGCGCCGCCTACCACGACGCGTTCGCGGACCTCGTCGGGCGCGAGGTGAGCCAGTCACCCGATCGTGGACGTGGAGGGGATGGGAACCTGGAACGCAGCTGACTCAAGGAGAACCATGCGCACCACCGCAGCGGCCCTCGCGGGTGCCGCTCTGCTCACGCTGACCGCCTGCTCGGGCACGGTTCCCGGCTCCGGCCCGGCGCAGGAGACCTCTTCCGCCGCCAAGCCG
Organism: Lentzea sp.; assembly: GCF_035525475.1. Lineage (GTDB taxonomy): Bacteria > Actinomycetota > Actinomycetes > Mycobacteriales > Pseudonocardiaceae > Lentzea. The sequence continues at coordinate 32,415 of NZ_DATLEC010000261.1, forward strand.
GTGGCGGAGGCGTCCGTGGCCGCTCCCGCCGCGTCCGGCGACCAGCCGAAGGGCATCACCTACGACGTCGCCCGCATCCCGTCGGGCGCGAAGCTCTCCACCGGGTCATCCGTCGCGAATGGACGGACGGCGGTGGAGTTGAAGGTCTCCGGACTGCTGCCCGACACGAAGTACGGCTCGCACGTGCACACCAAGCCGTGCGGCGCCAAGCCCGCCGACTCGGGTCCGCACTACCAGAACGAGAAGGACCCGGTCACGCCGAGCGTCGACCCGAAGTACGCCAACGCCCAGAACGAGATCTGGCTCGACTTCACCACCGACGCCCAGGGCTCCGCGTCCGCCGAGGCGACCGTGGGGTGGGAGTTCCGCCAGGGCGAGGCGAACGCGGTCGTCGTCCACGCCGCGCACACCAGCACCGAGCACGGCAAGGCGGGCACGGCCGGTGACCGCCTCGCGTGCCTCACCGCGGCGTTCTAGTGTCCTGGGCCTTCACATCGTTTCAGTGGGCACGGGCTGGTATGCCTTCTCCGACAGCCGCCAGATCGCGGACACGGTCGGGGTGTCGCGGCCGACGGTGACGAAGTGGCGCAACCGGTTCGGCCGACCGGCTGGACGAGCCGCGGCCGGGCCGGCCCCGCACGATCACCGACGCGGACGTCGAGTGGGTGATCACCACCACCTCGGAGACGACGCCCGAGGACGCCACGCGCGGATGGCTTCACACGGAGTTGGGGCCGGACCGCGCGGTCATTTCGACCCGAGTGGCAAACGCACCGTGGACGACTTCCGCACTCCGCCCACCGCAGAGCGGATCGTCACGAATGTCGGACGAGGTTCGCCCGCAGGACCTCTTCGAGGTTCAGCTCCACCTCGCGCGTGTGAGCCCCGGCCGCGAGCGCTGCCCGGGCAAGCTCTCCAGACGCGGGGGTGAACGTCTCCCCGAGCAGGCGGTCTTCCGCGCGCAGTGCGTCCTCGAGGGTGCCGTCGGCCGCGTCGATCGCTTTGGTGGCCGCGGCGCGGACACCGTCGGGCAGAGTCGCGATGGTCAGTGCGACCCGCTCAACGAATTCGTCCAGTTCCGCGGCGGGCAGAGCTCGGTTCACCCATCCCCAGCGCTCGGCGGTCGCCGCGTCGACCAGACCGCCTGTCAGCACGATCTCGAGGGCGCGAGCGCGACCCACGAGGCGGGGGAGGTGGGCGGTCGCACCAGCTCCGGGGACGATGCCCATCAATGTCTCGAACTGGCCGAACGCCGCGGTCTCGAGGGCCGCGAACCGCAGATCCAGGCTGGAAGCCAGCTCGGAACCACCGCCGCGGGCGAGTCCCGTGATCTTGGCGATGGTGGTCTGAGGCAGACGCCGCCAGCGTTCGTGGAGCCGCATCATCGGGCCGGTCCCGACAAGCGTCTCCTCCGCGATCGGGAGGGCGGCGTACGTCGCGGGGTCCTCCACGAAGGACAGGTCACCGTGTGCCAGGAAGAACTCCGGGTTGGAGCTCTGGACCACGATGACGTGCAGGTCGGGATCGTTCTCGGCCGATGCCGCGACGGCGTCCAGGTCGAGCATGAGCTGGGCCGTCATCAGGTTGACGGGCGGAACATCGATCGAGACCCACAGCACTCCGTCCTGGCGCTTGACATGGAGGCTGGGCAGGGACTGCTCGGTCATGAGATTCCTTTGGATTGGCGGTATCTCTGATATACCAGGTGCATGAAAGGTACTTCAAAGAAACCTGGTATCCGCGAAGATCCGGCTGACCCCGAGACCATCGTCGGCCCGCAGCGCGAACTCCTGGATCAGCTCCTGGACAAGTGGGGTCACCTGCTGCTGGCCGCGTTGTGCCGGCAGCCGCGACGCTTCAACGAACTCAAGAGGGAGTTCGACGGGATCACTCAAAAATCGCTGACGCAGGCACTGCGACGGTTGGAACGCAACGGCCTCGTCGAGCGCCGGGTGCTGAAGCAACGCCCCGTTGCCGTGGAGTACCGGATCACGCCGCTGGGTCGCACGCTCGAAGAGCCCTTCTTGATCCTGCGCGCCTGGACGGCCGATCACCTCGCCGAGGTCGAACGACACAGGGAGGCATATGACGGGGCCGCCGGCACCACCCCGTAGCCACTGAAAACGAGGTGAAGACCCAGGACACCAGAACCCTGTCAGCGCAACGGCCACACGCGCAGCGCCATCACGCCGTGCGCGGCCACATCGCCGCCGAGTGGTCCGGGTGTGGTGGGCTGCTCGCCGTTCCAGAGGTCGAGCACGCGGTACGACCCGGCGGCCGGGAGGCCGACCTCCGACGCCGCCGCGGTCACGGAGGCGGCCTCGTCACCGCGGTTGAGCAGGGCGACCGCGACCGAGCCGTCGGACATGCCCTTCACCCACACCTCGGTGTCGCCGTCGTCACGCAGCCGGCGGCCCTGTCCCCCGCCGAAGTCGCGCTGCACGTCGAGCAGGGCGCGGTTGAGCAGCGCCCCGGAGGTGATCCGGTCCATCGCGGTGAGGTCGTTGCCCGCCATCAACGGCGCGTTGAGCAGGCACCACGTCGTCATGTGGAACTGGTTCTCGTCCTCGTTCAGGCCGTTGCCGACCTGCAGCATGTCCGGGTCGTTCCAGCCGCCGGGCCGCGCGTACCGCTCCAGTCCCACCTGCTGGTCGAGGATGCCGGTGATGTTCGGCCAGTTCGGCTTGATGTCCCTGGTGGTGCGCCACATCGTGCCACCCGCGTCGTGCGCCCACTCCCACGGCTTCTCGTCGCCCCACTCGACGACCGAGAGGACGATCGGCCGCCCGCTCGCGCGCAGGGCCTCGCCCATCTTCCGGTAGCGGTCACGAGCCGGCAGCCCCGTGGGACGGTCGCCGGCTTTGGACTCGCAGTAGTCGTACTTCAGGAAGTCCACGCCCCACTCGGCGAACGTCCGCGCGTCCACCTCCTCGTGGTCGCGGGAGGCCGGCCGCCCCTCACAGGTCCGCGAGCCGGCGGACGAGTAGATGCCGAACTTCAGCCCCTGCGCGTGGATGTGGTCACCCAGCGCCTTCATGCCGGACGGGAACGTCCCGGGATCGGCCTGGAGCCTGCCGCCGGCGTCGCGCTCGTCCGCCATCCAGCAGTCGTCGACCACCACGTAGGTGTAGCCGGCGTCGCGCATGCCGGAGGCCACCAGCGCGTCGGCCTGGCCGCGGATCAACTGCTCGTCGATGTCGCACCCGAACCGGTTCCAGCTGTTCCAGCCCATCGGCGGACCGGCTTCGTCCTGCCCCGCCCTGGCCTGCCCTGCTCTGGCCTGCCCTGCTCTGGCCAGCTCTGCCCGGTCGGGACGCACGAACCAGGCGGTCACCCCGATCAGCAGCACGAGCACGGCCGACAGGAACCACCACCTGCGCGAGGTCATGGCTCGATGATCCCGCACAACCGCTTGCGGCACCTGTTACTAGCAGGGCCAGGTCAGGGCCACACCTCCGGCGAAGTGCGGCTCCGACACCGGTTCCAGCGCCGCAGCGCGCACGAGGTTGAGCACCTCGTACCGGCCTCCGGTGTCGCGCACCAGCCCGCGGACGCTCAGCTCGCGCAGGTCCTCGCGGCCGCCGTGCTCGATGACGTCCGCCAGCTTGCGCCGCTGCTCATCGTCCAATGTGGACAGTGAGCGGCGCAGCGCGTCGCGCAGGTGGGCCGAGGTCGGGTCCATCGGGTTGGAGCGGAGGCGTTCCAGCAGGTGCTGCGGCGAGTAGACCATGAACCAGCCGGCGGCGAACTCCAGCGCCGACGGCAGCCCGTCCAGCTCGTGGACGAGCCCGATCAGCGCCGCCTGGTTCGCGGGCTCCGGCCGGAACCCCGGCCGCACCCGGTGCACGTGCGTGAGGAGCAGCCGCACCGCCGCGTCGTCGGGCAGCGGGGCCAGCGGGAAGACGTGCTCGCCGGCCAGTCCCGTCGGCGCCAGCGCGGTCACCAGGACCCGCAGGCGCGGGTGGGCGGCCAGCAGGCGCGGGTCGGGGCGCCGGTCGGTGACGAGGACGGTGTCCTGGTCGTCGTCGATCGACGGGACCGACGTCAGCTGCCACAGCACGGACCAGCCGTGCCGGAAGTGCAGCTCGCCCGCGGCCTCGAGCGCCAGGCGGGTCTTGCCGACACCGCTGACGCCGGTGACGGTGACGAGCCGGGGACCGCCGAGGCCGAACCGGGCCTGCTCGGTCCCGCACCCGCTCACCAGCAGCGCCACCAGCGCCGCGGTCTCCGCCTCCCTCCCCATGATCGACGAGGACGGCGCCGGCGGGGCCACCCCCGCCTTCGCCGACGGCCGCCCACCGGCCTGCGCCAGCTCCGCGCGGCTGCTGTCGTCCAGCCGCAGACCGTCCGCGAGCAGGCGCACCGTCTCGGTCCGCGGTGTCCGCGTCCGGCCGCTCTCCAGGTCTCGGATGGCCCGCACGCTCACCATCGCGAAGTCCGCCAGCTGTTGCTGGGTGAGACCCACGCGGATGCGGTGCGTGCGCAGTAGTTCGCCGAACTCCCTCATTCCCGTCCCCTCCTCGCAGACCGAGTCTCGGGCCGGACGCGTCTCGAAACATGGGTGGCAGCCCCCCATATTCACCTCCACGCGCAAATCTGGGGGGTTCGTCCCCATGTGCGGGTGTGCGGACGCGTGCCACGTTCTCCGGCGTGACCTCAGCGGCCGACACGAGCACCGGCGAGAGCTGGAGAGCGGCCTTCGCGCACGCGCTGCGGCCGCTGGTCGACGCCGCGCGCACGGAGATCGCGCCACCGTTCGACGCCGTGTTCGCCGAGCAGCTCGGACGCCGGCTGGTGGCCATCGCGGCGCGGACGCTGGTGCTGGAGCTGCACAAGGCGCGCCGGCACCTCGTGAGCCCGACGAGTGCCGAGCGGTTCACCGAGTTCACCCGCACCCTGGACCTGCCGGACCTCTTCCACCGCTACCCGGTGCTCGCACGGTTGCTCGGCCAGGCCTGTGAGCAGGCCGTCTCCGCGCACCGCGAGCTGACGGACCGGTTCGCCAGGGACCGGCACAAGATCGTCGACGGGGTGTTCGACGGACGGGATCCCGGCGCGCTCGTGTCCATCCGGACGGGCTTGGGCGATCCGCACCAGCAGGGGCGGACCGTGGCGGTCCTGACCTTCGACTCCGGCGCCGGACTCGTCCACAGGCCGCGACCGGTCGGGCTGCACGCCCGGTTCGCGACTCAGCTGGAGTGGTTTTCCACGCGAACTGGAATCGACTTCCGGACGCCGCGCCTCCTCGACGGCCACGGGTACGGGTGGCTTGAGTACATCGAGCACGAACCGTGCGCGGACGTGGCCGGTGTCGCCGAGTTCTACCGTCGGCTGGGCGCGCTGATCGCCCTGCTCTACGCACTCGACGGCACGGACATGCACTACGAGAACCTGATCGCGTGCGGCGACCAGCCGGTGCTCGTGGACGTCGAGACGCTGTTCCACCCGACGCTCGCACCGGACACCGACCCCGCCACGCTGGCGCTGGTCAGGTCGGTGCACCGGACGGCTCTTCTCCCCCACGTGCTGCTGGGCGACAACGGGGCCGCGGACGTGTCCGGTGTCGGAGGCGACCACGGCGTGCCGTCACCGCTGGACGTCGTCGACTGGGCCGACGCCGGAACGGACCGCATGCGCCTGGTCAGGCGACCCCGCGAGTCGTCAGGCGCCCGCAACCGGCCGGTGCTGGGCGGTCAGCACGCCGAACCCGCCGACTACCAGGACTCGCTGCTGGCGGGGTTCCGCGCGGGCTACGACGCGATCGTGGCGCACCGGGACGAGCTGCTGCGACTCGTCCGCACGGCGGCGGACGACGAGGTGCGTTTCATCCCGCGCGCGACGCGGCAGTACGCGCGGCTGCTCGACGAGTCGACGCACCCGTCCGTCCTGGTCGACGCGCTGGACCGCGACCTGGCGTTCGGCGTGCTGGTGGTCGACGACCCGCTGCTCGACCGGCTGGTGCCGTTCGAGGTGTCCGACCTGTGGCGCGGTGACGTGCCGCTGTTCACGTGCCGGCCGGGGTCGCGGGACCTGTGGACCGCGTCCGGGCTCCGGCTGCCGGGGATGCTGCCGGAGCCCGGACTGCACTCCGTCGAACGCAAGATCGCGGCGATGAGCGAGGTCGACCGGCACGACCAGCAGTGGGTGATCACGGCGCTGCTGGCGTCACGGCCGCGGCCGGTCTCGCACCACTCCGGCGCGTCGTTGCCGGGTCACGTCGCCGCGGTCGACCCCGACCCGGCGCGGCTGCTGGTCGCCGCGTGCGGGATCGCCGACCAGATCCTCGCGCACGCCGTCACGGGCAAGGACCGCGTGAACTGGATCGGGCTGGAGCTCGTCGACGACCGGCACTGGACGGTGCAGCCCCTCGGAGCCGGGTTGTCCAACGGCTACACGGGTGTGGCGCTCTTCCTGGCGGAGCTCGGGGCGCTGACCGGTGCCGCGCGGTACGTCGACTTCGCCCGTGACGCGGTGCGGCCGTTGCCGTCGTTGCTGGAGATGTTCGCCGGGGAACCGGGGCTGGCCGCGGTGGCGGGCGGCGGCCTGCACGGGCTGGGCGGCATCTGCCACGGCCTGGCGCGCCTCACCTCGTTGCTGGACCTCGATCCCTCGCTGCTGGCGACGGCCGTGTCGGTGATGCCGCGCGAGGACAGGGCGATGGGCGTCGTGGACGGTGTCGCCGGGTCGCTGGCCGCGATGCTGTCCGTGGGAACGCCCGCCTCGCTCGCGCTGGCCGGCCACTACGCGTCCGTCCTGCGCGGCGCGACCGACCCGGTGAACGGGTTCGCCCGGGGCAACGCCGGAATCGGATGGGCTCTGCGGCGTTACGCGGAGGCGGTCCGCGACGAGATATCGGACGTGGCCGCGACGGCATTCCTGGAAAGCGACGCGATCGACCCGACGGACATCGGCTGGTGCACCGGGCTGGCCGGTGCCGCCGCTGCCCGTGACGACGAACGGCTGTCAGGCCTGCTCGCGTCACGGGAACCGTTGCGCGACATGAGTCTCTGCCACGGCGAGCTGGGCGTCGTCGAGGCCCTGTCCGCGCACCACCCCGACGCCGCCGCCCGCCGCACGGCGCTGGTGCTGGGAGCACTGGACGAGCACGGCGCGCGGTGCGCCACACCGGGCGGCGTCCCGTCGCCCGGCCTGCTCACAGGACTGTCCGGCATCGGCCTCGGTCTCCTGCGCCAGGGTTTCCCGGTGCCGTCGGTCCTGCTGTTCGAACCACCACACCAACCGGAGGAGCGCACCACATGAACGAGTCCCTGCACCGCTCGGACGCCCAGCCCGACCCGGCCGAGCACGTGATCGGGGAGATGGAGCTCGCCCCGACGATCCTCGCGGGAGCGAGGGCGCGCGCACTCATGGGCCTGACCCTCGCCGTGAGCGCGTTCGCCTCGATCACACCCGCGCTGTCGGACACGACCGTCAGTGACGCGTAGGTCGTAGGCGCTTCGACGTCGAATACGCCTGTGCAGCCGATAGGGAGAGCTTCACAGGAACGTTAGGGTCCAGACATGCAGACCCGAGCGCCCCACGTGGTCGGCCGCGATCGAGAGGTCGCGGCCATCACGGAGGCACTCGCGCACACGCGTGAATGCCGTGGTGGGGCCGTCTTCCTCACCGGTGAGGCCGGCATCGGCAAGTCCCGGCTCGCGCGGTACGCGGCCGGTCACGCCTACGACGAGGGCATGCGGGTCCTCAAGGGCCGCGGCACGACGATCGGGCCGATGGTGCCGTTCCGCCCGCTCGCCGAAGCACTCCTGGGACTGTTCCGCGGCGACCCGCCCGACGACTCCGCTCTCGGGCCCTACAAACCCGTGCTGGGCACGCTGATCCCCGACTGGCACGACCACAGGTCCACGACGGAGTCCGTCGTCGTGCTCGCGGAGGCGGTGCTGCGGCTGCTCGCGTCCGTCGCGCGCAAGACTCCGCTGCTGCTGGTCCTCGAGGACCTGCACGAGGCCGACGCCGAGACGCTCGCCGTCATCGAGTACCTGGCGGACAACCTGGAGGACCAGCCGGTCCTGCTGCTCGCCACCATCCGCACCGAACCGGGCCGCGCGCTGGAGCTCGTCCACACGATGGTGCAGCGGGGTTCCGGGAGCCTGCTGGAGCTGCGCCGGCTGTCGCGGGACGAGGTCGTGCGGATGGCGGCCGCGTGCCTGGAGAGCGCCCCGGTCCCCGACGAGCTGACCGACCGGCTGTGGACGGACAGCGCCGGTAACCCGTTCGTCGTCGAGGAACTGCTGCACGGCATGGTGAGCGGCGGGCTGCTCGTGTCCGGGGCGGACGGCTGGCAGGTGCTCGGCGAGCTGAAGATGCCGGTGCCGGCGGCGTTCGTGCGCAGCGTCGCGCACCGCACGGACAGGCTGGGGCCGCAGGGCCGTGAGGTGCTGTCCATCGCGGCCGTGCTGGGTCACCGGTTCCCGCTCTCGGTGGTGCAGCGGGTGACGGGCACCGACGACCGGCGGCTGCTGAGCCACCTGCACGCGGGTGTCGCCGCCCAGCTCGTGACGCCGGACGAGCCCGCCCCCGACTGGTACGCGTTCCGGCACCCGCTCACCGCGGATGCGTTGCTCTCCCAGCTCACGCCCGCCGAACGCGCGGACCTGTCCACGCGCACCGCCGACGCGATCGAGGACCTGCACCCCGGGCTGCCGGGCGACTGGTGCCCGCTCGTCGCGAAGCTGCGGTTCGACGGCGGGTCACCGGCGCTGGCGGGCCGGTTGTTCGCGGAGGCGGGCCGGCGGGCGCTGGCGGGTGGCGCGGCGGGGTCGGCGGTCACGCTGCTCGACCGCGCGCAGGGCCTGCTGGCCGACGAGGTCGCCGAGCGCGCCGACGTCCTGGACACGCTGCTGCCCGCGCTGGCCGAGACGGGCGACTTCGAACGCGCTTTCACCCTGGGCCTCGCGGAGCTGCACGGCCTCGACACCGCGCGCCGCGCGAAGCTCCACACGCGACTGTCCCGTGTGGCCTATCTGGCGGGACGGTTCACCGAAGGCGTGGAACAGGTCCGCGTCGCCCGCACGTTGCTCGGCCCGGACGCGCCGGACGAGCTGACCGCGCAGCTGGACGTCAACTCGGCGTACCTGGCGCTGAACATCCCGAGCGCGGACCGGATCGACTCGGCCGCCGGGCTCGCGAGGCAGGCCGCGCTGGCGGCGGACAGGGCCGGGCTGCCGACGGTGGCGTGCGAGGCGTGGCAGCTGCTCGGGATCATCGCGCGGGAGCAGGACCTGGGCGAGGCCAGCACGTGCTTCGGCAAGGCGCTCGCGCTGGCGGACGCCCACCACATGCCGATCCAGCACATCTACGCCCTGGTCCGCCTGGCGGGCAACGAATGGCTCGCGCACGGCACCACCGCCGCGCTGGACCGCACGCACGCCGAGGCGTACCAGGCGGGCGCGATCACGGTGGCGTACAACGTGGACGCCATCCTCGCGCTCCAGTTCGTGCTCACCGGCCAGTACCCGCGGGCCGCCGAGCAGATCGACCGGTGCCTGCAGGCCACGGGACGGCTGAAGTTCCACGCGCTGACCCGGTACCTGCTGATGGTGAAGGCGACCCTGGCCGCGCACCGCGGCGACCGGGCGGGAACCGAGGACGCCATCGGGGAGTTCGAGTCGGTGGCCAAGCGCGGGGCGCAGGAGTTCCCGCTCTGCTACGGGCTCGCGCGGGCGTTCTGCGCGCTGCTGGAGGAGAACCACGCGCTGGCCGTCCAGGAGATCGACCACGCGCTCGTCCTGGAGTCGCAGAACCCCACCACGTTCCACCTCTCCGGCACGCACGGCGCGCGCCTGCTGCTCGGCGTGCTCGACGGCCGCCTCGGCTGGGCCGACCACCGCGCGCTGATCTCCACCTCCCCCGCCGGGATGCGCTGGAACCGGCAGTTCATCGAGCTCGCGCACGCCGTGCTCCTCGGCCGTGCGGGCCGGTGCGGGGAGGCAGCAGAGGCCTTCCAGCGCGCCCAGGAGGCCGCGGCTCCCTACCCGATGGCGTGGCACCTCGGCCTGCGGCTCGTCGCGCCCGAGGCCGGCGGGTGGGGCGACCCGGTGGGCTGGCTGCGCACGGCCGAGGAGCACTTCCACCAGGCGGGGATCCCGGCGGTGGCGTCGGCGTGCCGGGGACTGCTGAGACAGGCCGGCGTGCCCGTGCAGCAACGCCGCAGCGGCACGGAGCAGGTGCCGCGGCAGCTGCGGGGGCACGGCGTCACGGTCCGCGAGTTCGAGGTGTTCGTGCTGCTGGCCGACCGGATGGGCAACAAGGCGATCGGGACGCGCCTGCACATCTCCCCGCGCACGGTCGAGAAGCACGTCGCCTCGCTGATCGCCAAGACCGGTCAGCCCGACCGCGAGTCCCTGTCCGCGTACGCCGCCGCGCTGAGCCGCTGACGTTCGCGCTTGAGCCGCGCCTCGTGCTCGTGGCGCTTGCCGTCGCCCAGTGCGTCGCGAGCGTCGCGGGTCACCTCGCGGAAGACGTCGTAGAACGTGTCGTCGTACTGCTCCACGACCTCGAACGTCCACTTGCCCGGCAGCACGTCGCGGCCGAGCAGCTCCCGTTGCACCCGGTCCGCGTGCTCGTGGTGGCCCGCCTCGCGCAACGACGAGATGGCGTCGTCGAGCAGGAAGTCGGCCGAGCCGGTGAGCTGGTGGAACGCGTAGAGGTGACCGCGCGCCTGTTCCACGGTCTCGAGCGCCTTGCCGAGCTTGCCGAGGGCCTCGATCGTCTTGTCGTCGTCCATGCCGACACGAATACCCAGGGCGGGTTTGCCTCTACCCCCGCCGGGTAGTCGTCGATCGACCACGTTCAAGACCAAACTTTCGAGGTGAGTTCGATGGTCGACGTAGGAACCCGCACGCGGGTCCAGCAGGCCGCCCTGGCCGTCGCGGCCGTGTTCGCCCTGGTCGGTGTGCTGGGCTTCATCCCCGGTGTCACGACCGACTACGACAAGATGAGTTTCGCCGGCCACGAGTCCGGCGCGATGCTGCTCGGAATCTTCATGGTGTCGATCCTGCACAACATCGTGCACCTGCTGTTCGGCGTCGCCGGTTTCCTGATGGCGCGCACGGCGGCGGGCGCGCGGGCGTACCTGATCGGCGGCGGTGCCATCTACCTCGTGCTGTGGCTGTACGGGCTCGTGATCGACAAGATGAGCGATGCGAACTTCGTACCGCTGAACACCGCTGACGACTGGCTGCACTTCGTCCTCGGTGTGGCAATGATCGGATTGGGAGTCCTGCTTGGCAAACGAGCCGCAGTGCGCTGACACAGTCGGCGTAGAAGAAGAGTTCCTGCTCGTCGACACGGCGTCCGGACGCACCGCGGTGCGTGCGGACGCCGTGCTGGCGCGCGTCCGGAACACCGAGCTGACCAAGTTCCACGCCGAGCTCGCCGGCACGCAGGTGGAGGCGGCGACGGGTCCGTGCACCTCCGTGACCGACCTCGGAGAGGCGCTGCGGCATGCCCGCAAGACGCTCGCCGAGGCGGCTGCGGAGCTCGGGCTCGGGATGATCTCGCGCGGCACGCCGCCGAAGCCGTCGAAACAGCCGATCGTGAGCCGCGCCAACCCCCGGTTCCGCCGTGTTCTCGACACCTATGCGGGTGTCGTCGAGCACTACGAGGCCAGCGGGTGCCACGTGCACGTCGGGGTGCCGGACCGCGAGACCGGTGTCCGCGTCCTGAACCACGTCCGGCCGTGGGTGCCCACGCTGCTCGCGCTGGCGGCGAACTCACCGGACAACGGCTACGCGAGCTGGCGGATGGTCGAGCAGTCCCGGTTCCCCGGCTCCGGGGTGGCGCCGGTGTTCTCGGGCCCGGCCGACTACGACGCCCAGGTCGCGAGGATGGTGGCGTGCGGGACGCTCGTGGACGGCGCCCAGACGTTCTGGCTCGTCCGGCTCTCCCCGAAGCTGCCGACCGTCGAGTTCCGCTGCGCCGACGCCGCCGAGACGGTCGAGGACGCGGTGCTGCAAGCGGCCCTGAGCCGCGCGCTGGTGCACACGGCGTACCGGGGCGGCGCGGTGCCACCGGTGCGCGACGACGTGTGCGCAGCGGCCGTCTGGGCGGCATCCCGGTACGGTCTGGACGGCGCGGGCGTCGACCCGTGGCGCGAGTGCCGGGTGCCGGCGACGGCCCTGCTCGAACGCCTGCTGGAGCACGTGGCGCCGGCGCTGGAGGAACGCGGGGAGCTCGCTCTGGTGCATGACCTCGTCGAACGACGGGTATGACCCCGTGGTGAAGCTTCCCTCTCCGCGCGGGCCGTTGTCCGAGGCCGTCGTCGACACGCTGAGCCGGGACCGCACCGGCCGTCCCATCCCGTTCGCCGCCGCAGACCCGTTCGGCGAGGACCTGACCATCGCCCTGCACACGATGTACGAGCTGCACTACGGCGGCTTCGACGGCGTGGACCCCTCCTGGGAGTGGGACCCGGAGCTGCTGAGGCTGCGCGGCCAGGTCGAACAGGCGTTCCTGGGCGCGCTCCGGTCCCGGGTGGACGGCGGCGACGACCTGGAGTCCGAGCTCGACGCGTTGCTGGTCGAGCACGTGCCCGGTTCCGGGGTCTCACACCACCTGCGCGACAGCGGGACCTGGGACGAGATGCGCGAGTACTTCGCGCACAGGTCGGTGTACCACCACAAGGAGGCCGACCCGCACGCGTGGGTGATCCCCCGGTTGCGGGGCAAGGCGAAGGCCGCGCTGGTGGCGGTGGAGTTCGACGAGTTCGGCGGCGGCAAGGCCGACCGGATGCACTCGCGCCTCTACGCGGACCTGCTCGAAGGCGCCGGGATGTCCCCGGACTACCTGGCGTACCTGGACGACGTGCCCGCGCCGGCCATCGCGATCGTGAACATGATGTCGCTGTTCGGCCTGCACCGGTCGTTGCGGGGCGCACTGGTCGGGCACTTCGCCGCGGCCGAGATCACCACGGCGCCCAGCGCGTACCGCATGGCGCAGGCGCTGGGCCGGCTGGAGGCCGACCCGCGCTGCGTCGAGTTCTTCACCGAGCACATCGAAGCCGATGCCGTGCACGAGCAGATCATGCGTCGTGACGTCATCGGCTCGTTGCTGGAGCAGGACCCCTCGTTGCGTCCGGACGTGGTGTTCGGGATCCAGGCGACCGAGTTCCTCGAGGCGAGGCTGGCGGATCACCTGCTGTCGTCGTGGCGGGCCGGTGAGTCGTCGCTGCGCACGCGCTTGCGGTGGCTGGTGTCGCAGAACGGGTAGCGCTTGCTGCGGCGGCAGGCGCACACCGCGACCACGAACCGGTCGCTGGTGTGCGTCTCGCCGTCCTCGGTGGTGAGCGTCACCGGTCCCTCAACGAGCACCGGCCCGTTCGGCACCACCGTCACCTCGCGGGCGTTCCGGCCTGTCACCTCTGATCACCACCAGTTCCTCGTGCCGTTGCCCGGGTTCGATCAGGCCGTGCTGTTCCAGGAAGCCGATCCGGCCGCGCATGACCGGTCCGAACGGGATCGAGCGGCGCTGCACGACCGAGGCCTTCAACCCGGTGTCGCGCAGTTGCCGCAACGTCGTGTCCACTCCGCACAGCACGGAATGCACCATCAGCAGCACCCCGCCGGGCGCCAGGAGTTCGACCATCCTGGCGCACAGGGGGTCGAGCAGCTGACGGCCGTCCAGACCCGCGTCCCACGCCCTGGCCGGACCCGTTGCGGCGCAAGCGTTTGCAGCCGGTACGTACGGCGGGTTGGACAGCACCAGGTCGAAGCGCTCGTCCGCCACGACCTCCAGCGCGTTGCCGAGCTTGACCCGCAACGGAAGTCGTTGCAGTGCGGCGTTGACCCGTGCGGTCCACACCGCACGCCGTGAAATGTCCACACCGGTCACCTCGGCGGCCCCCGCCCGGATCGCCGCGATGGCGAGCGCTCCGGTGCCGGTGCCGATGTCGAGGACACGGGCGCCCGCGGGGATCGCGGCCGCGTGCATCGCCTCGACGAGGAGGTCGGTGTCGTCCTGTGGCGCGTACACGCCAGGTGCTCTGAGCAGCCTCACCACGGTGGAATCCCCCACGCGAATGCCTTGAAACAAGGGTTTTCTCGGAAATATCGCGGGTACACGAGGATGTGCTGATCACCGTATTCCGTCTGCTGGCCAAGGCGCGACACGCCCGTGCGGTGCATCCGCGAGGTGTGCAGACCACCGGTGAACTGCGCGGCTTCGCGGCCCCGTTCCCGCAGCAGGCCACTGTGGCCGTGCGACTGTCCAAAGGGGCGGGCACCGGGCAGGGCCTGCCGGACGTGCTCGGTCTGGCGTTGCGCGTCCCCACCGAGTCGGGTGACTGGGACCTGCTGCTGTCCAGCACGGGCACCGGCCGGTGGACGCGGCTGGTGCCGAAGTTCGTGCGGAGGTGGCGCGACGCCCGGCTCGGCACGATCGCGCCGTACCGGTACCGCGGTGAGCTGGTGTGGTTCATGGCCGTCCCGGACGACGGCGAACTGCCGAAGAGGTTCGCCGTTCACATCTCGGGGAAGGACGCCGGCTGGCGCCGCATCGCCGAGGTGGCGGTGAACCCCGGCGACAGCACGGAGGCACCGGAGGCGTTCGACCCGGTGCTCACCCTGCCGCCGGAACTGGAAATGGCGCCGCGCTGGCTGGCCGTGGTTCGCGCGAAGGCGTACGAGGGCAGCAGGCGCGGCCGCCGGGAATCATGACTTCAGCTTGTCGTAAACCAGGTTCAGCGTGTCGGACGCGGCGACGGCCGTGAGGGCGGTCGCCACCAGCCGGGTCATCCGCGGGGCGAAGACCAGGCCCGCGGTGAGACCGCTCGCGATCCACACGCCCGCGCAGAACGGGCACGTCACGAGCTCCCCGATCGCGTGCTGCGCCGGGTGGTCCTTGCGGGGCGACTCCTTGAGTTCCGCGTGCCCGGCCGCTTCCTCGTAGCGGGTGAACGGGGCCCTCAGCGGGCTGGTCACCGCCTCCTTGGTGAGCAGCCGGCTCGCCTTGTGCGTCGCGATGGACACCAGTGCGGTGTCGCCCAGGGAGAACCGTTCGGGCAGCTGGACGCCGGCGAGGCGTCCGGCTGCCGACACGACGCCGACGAGAACCGCGTAGCTGCCCATGGCCATCAGGTAGCCGGGGAGCGGCCTGCCCTCTCCGTAGGCCTTCCAGATGTGCTTCACCCGTCCAAGACCTCCGCGGTCACCGCGTCCGGGCCGTGCTGGCGTCTCGGCGGCTTCTCCACCGCTGTGGGAAGGTCCTCCCCCGCTCTGTTGTCGCGGGTCTTGCTCGTGGACCTGGGGGTTCGGTCGGTTCATGGAGCGCGAGTACCCGTCAGGAGTCGCCCGAACCCGGCTCGGTCATCTGTCGCATCATCTTCGCCTTGACGGGGTCGGGCGCGACCCTGCCGACAACCGCCTGGACCTTGTTCCTGAGCGAGCCGGCCACCACGTGGTCGTCGCCCTTCATCAGCGCCTCGAAGCCCTGCCTGGCCACCTCGGCCGGGTCGTCCTTGTCGCCCGTGGCGACCTTGGTGTCCTGCATGCCCGCGCGGTCGAAGAACCCGGTGTCCGTCGGGCCCGGCATCAGGGTGGTCACGGAGACGCCCGTGTCGCGCAGCTCCTCGCGCAGGCTCTGCGCGAACGACGCCACGAACGCCTTGGAGGCGGCGTAGACGGAGTGGAACGGACCAGGCCCGGTCGCGGCGATGGAGGAGGTGAAGAGGATCCTGCCTTCCTTGCGGTCCACCATGTCGCCCAGCAGGCGGTGCGTCAGGTGCACGGCCGAGCGGACGTTCAGGTCGACGATCTCCAGGTTGTCGTCGAGCGAGGTGTCGCGCGCGAAGTCGCCGCCGACGCCGACGCCCGCGTTCACCGCGAGCACGTCGACCGGCCTGCCCTTCGCCCGCACGCCGCGGACCACCGCCTCGACGCCCTCGTAGGAGGTGAGGTCGGCACGCAACGGCTCGACCCGCACTCCTCCGCACTGCAACGCGATCTGGGAGGCCGTGTCCTCGATCCTCTCGTCCTCCGCCACCACGACGAGATCGAAGCCGTTGTCCCCGAGTACTTTCGCGAGTTCGTAACCGATTCCGCTGGACGCGCCGGTTACGACGGCAAACGCATTCACAGGTGTTCTCCTTCCGGTCGACGACCGGATACCCGTGGCCACGCGGTCGATGCGACATCGGCCGAAAGTCCGATGCAACCTCCACGGTTGATCGGGTGTCCTTATCGGTAGGTTGGTCGAAACGACATGGGGGACATTCGTGCGCAAAATTCTTCTCGCGCCGCTGTGCGCGCTGGTCACGATAGGCGTGGCTGCGTGCAGTCCGTCAGGTCCGGACCAGCCGAATCCGGAGCTGGCGCCGCGCGGCACGACGATGACCAAGGTCAAGCCCACCAAGCAGGACCTGACCACCAAGCTCAGCATCTCGGGCAAAGTCGAAATGAACCCGACGTTCGGGCTCGTCGCGCCGGTGGCGGGGCAGGTGCGGTACTTCGACGTCCAGACGCCGAACGGCACGCCGACCAAGCCCGTCAGGGTCGCGACGGTGTGGAAGGACGGCGCCCCGAACTACGTGGAGGCCCCGGCGGGCTCGACGTTCGGCGGCAGGCTGGTCGACGACAAGGCGACGGTGACCGCGGGCATGCCCATCGCGTCGGCCAAGCACGTGGGGTACGCGCTGGTCGCGGACATCGACGGCACGCAGGCCTACAAGATCAGCGGTGCGCTCACGGACGTGACGGCGCAGATCAAGAACGGGCCCGGGCCGTTCCCGTGCACCGTGCTCGGCACGATCGCCGCGCTGCCGCAGGGCACCGTCCCGGAGAAGCCCGTGCAGACGCCGGACGCCAAGACCGCCGGCACGGGCGCGCCCCAGGCACCGCAGACGCCGAAGAACGAGGGCCAGCCGCAGCAGCCGAGCTCGTCCACCGGCCTGCGCATCGTGTGCACCGCGCCCGGTGACGTGCAGATGATCAACGGCGCCGCGGCGTCGATCGAGGTCACCACCGGCAAGGCCGCGCAGGCGCTGGTCGTCCCGGTCGAGGCCGTCGCCGGGCAGCAGGGCAGGGGCAAGGTCGACGTGCTGCAGCCCGACGGCTCGCGCCGCACCGTGGACGTGACGCTCGGCCTCACCGACGGCAAGGTCATCGAGGTCAAGTCGGGCCTCACCGGAGACGAGGAGCTCGCGGTGCCCGGCCCGAACCTGCCGGAACCGCAGCAGGGCGGCGACCAGTCCAAGCCGACGGGACCGTGATGACCGAGACCACGCAGCCCCAGGCCACCGTGACGACACCGCTGCTGCAGCTCAACGGCATCACGAAGGTGCTGAAGGGGCAGGAGGAGCCGCGCACCATCCTGTCGGGCGTGGACCTGACCGTCCACCCCGGACAGAGCGTGGCGATCCTCGGCCGTTCCGGCTCCGGCAAGTCGACGCTGCTGTCGCTCATCGGACTCTTCGACCGCGCCGACGAGGGCCGGTACTTCTTGCACGGCAACGACATCACGAAGGTCCCCGAGCGCAGGGCCGCGGCGTTGCGCAGCGCGGAGTTCGGGTTCGTGTTCCAGCGCTTCTTCCTGCTCAAGCACCTCACCGCGGCGCAGAACGTGGCGATGGCGCTGGTGAACGGCCAGGGCTGGTCCGCACGGCGCAAGCGCAGGCAGCAGGTGATGGAGGCGCTGGAGCAGGTCGGCATCGCGCACCTCGCGAAGTCCAAGCCCACCAGGCTTTCCGGCGGTGAGCAGCAGCGCGTCGCGATCGCCCGCGCGCTGGTCCGCCAGCCGCGCGTGATCCTCGCCGACGAACCGACGGGCGCGCTCGACACCGAGACGGGCAACCTCGTCGTCGAGGTGCTGCTCAACGCGACCAGGCAGGGCTGCGGCCTGGTGCTGGTCACGCACGACCACGACCACGCGCGCAAGATGGGCCGCGTGCTGGAGCTGCGCGACGGGCGGTTCAACTGATGTTCTCCGGCAAGCTGCGGTCCGCCCTCGTCATCGGCGGACAGGGCATCCGCGCCCGAAAGCTGCGCACGTTCCTGTCGATGGTGTCGCTGTTCCTCGGCGTGCTCGCGGTCGTGGCGGTGCAGGCGGGTTCCGAGATCGCCGAACGCGCGATGCTCACCGACGTCGACCTGCAGTCGGGCAAGGACGGCACGCTGATGGCCTACATCCCCGGCGAGAAGGGCGCGCCGGGAATCGTCGAGGGCACCCTGAAGGGCCGTACCGACGCGGTGGCGATGATCAGCTCGAAGGCGGTCATCGGCGAGCCGGGCGTGCGGCCGATCAACGAGGGCGGCAGGCCCTTCAAGTACGTGAACGACGGCGGTGACTACTACGGCGGCCCCACGGTGTACTGCGACGCCAGTGGCAGGTGCCAGGAGCAGAAGCCGCAGGAGAAGAAGCCAGCCGGTCAGGCCATCGAGGTCGGCATGGTCGCGCTGACCGGCGACATCCGCCCGTTCAAGCCGTACCGCCCGGTCACCGGCAGCTGGCTCGACTTCACGACCGCGCCGTCGCTCGCCCCCAGGATCGTGCTGAACGAGGAGGCGGCTGTCGGCCTGGAGAAGTACAAGGTCCCAGGCGAGATGATGATCGAAGGCGCGTCGCACCACGTGACGCCGCAGATCGTCGGAGTGGTGCAGGACGGCTACTCCCAGCCGCGGATCTACATGCGCCTCGACGAGCTGCGCACGTGGATGCCGGCGGCGACCGAGATGGGCGCCGACGACCCCAGCCGGTTCCGCGGCGGCGGCACCAGCCTCGAGGTCTACATGCAGCCGGGCTCGACCGACCTGCAGAAGCTGCTGACGGCCAAGCTGGTCGGCGCGGGCATGTCGCAGAACGATCTGCACTTCACCACGGTGAACTCCAAGGAGCGCATGGAGTCCCAGCTGAAGATCATTCGGCTGATCTTCCTGGGCATGGCGTTCCTGGTGCTGCTGATCGGCGTCGCGGGCATCCTGAACGTCGGCCTCGCCACCGTCGGCGAACGGGTCGAGGAGTTCGCACTGCGCCGCGCGGTGGGCATGTCGCGCATGCTGCTGGCGGGCATCGTGCTCGCCGAGACGTTGCTGACCGGTCTGCTGACCGCCGCGCTGGCGATCGGCGCGGGAGCGGCGGGCCTGCACGTCGCGCTGCTGATGTTCGGCAGCCGCTTCCCGTCGTTGCAGGGCACCACCTTCCCGTGGGAGGCAGGGGTGGCGGGCGTGATCGCGGGCCTCATCGCCGGTGTGCTGGGCGGGCTCATCCCGGCCATCCGGGCGGCACGGATCCCGATCGCCACAGTCATGCGAGCCTGAGCCCTTAGGGTTCGTCGCCGACAAAGCCCCGGGCCGCCGGAGAGGCGGGCCGGGGCTTCGTGCGTTATCGCGACTAGTCGAGCTCGTCCGGGTTCGGGCCGATGCGGCCACCGCGGTCCAGAGTGGACAGAGCGGCGACCTCGGTGTCCGACAGCTCGAAGTCGAACACGGCGATGTTCTCCCGGATCCGCGACGGCGTCACGGACTTCGGGATCACCACGTTGCCGAGCTGCACGTGCCAGCGCAGCACGACCTGGGCGGCGGAACGGCCGTGCCTCTCGGCGATCTCCGCGACCACCGGGTCCTTCAGCAGCTCGCCGCCCTGGCCGAGCGGCGACCACGCCTCGGTCAGGATGCCGTGCTCGGCGTGGAACGCGCGCAGTTCGCTCTGCTGGAAGTACGGGTGCAGCTCGATCTGGTTGACCGCGGGCACGACGCCGGTCTCGTCCGCCAGGCGCCGCAGGTGCGCGGGCTGGAAGTTGGAGACGCCGATCGCGCGGACGCGGCCCTCCTCCTGCAGCTTGACGAACGCCTTCCACGTGTCGACGTAGAGGTCGCGGGCGGGCGTCGGCCAGTGGATCAGGTACAGGTCGAGGACGTCGAGCCCGAGCTTCTTCATCGACTCGTCGAACGCGCGCAACGCGGAGTCGTAGCCGTGGCCGGAGTTCCAGAGCTTGGTGGTGACGAAGAGCTCGTCGCGGTCCACATCGGACTGGGCGATGGCCGCGCCGACGCCGCTCTCGTTGCCGTAGGCGGCAGCGGTGTCGATGCTGCGGTAGCCCGCCTTCAACGCCTCCGCGACGACGGACGTGGCCTCCTCGTCCGGCACCTGCCAGACGCCGAAGCCGAGCTGGGGCATGGTGACACCGTTGGTGAGCTTCAGAGTGTTCAAGACCGTTTCCTTACCAGTTCTCAGGGGATCAGCGTCGGAGCGGTGCCGCCGTCGACGCGCAACGCGGCTCCGGTCGTCGCGGACGACAGGTCCGACGCGACGTAGGTGATGAGGTTCGCGACCTCGTGCGGGCGGATCAGGCGGCCCAGCAGCAGGGTCGGGCGTTCGGTGCGGACGAACTCCGCCTCGCCGCCCTCCCCCACGCGGTCGCGGATGAACTCCTCGACGCCCGGCGTGAGCGTCGGGCCGGGCAGCACCGAGTTCACCGTGACGCCGGTGCCCTTGACCTCCTGGGCCATGCCGCGGGAGATCGCGAGCTGCGCGGTCTTCGTCATGCCGTAATGGACCATCTCGGTGGGTGTGAAGACGGACGACTCGCTGCTCACGAAGATCACCCGGCCCCAGCCGCGCCCGACCATGCGGGGCGTGTAGTGCCGGGCGAGGCGCACGCCGGACATGACGTTGGTGTCGAAGAACCGCTGCCACTCGGCGTCGTCGATCTCGAAGACCGGCTTCGCGCCGTAGATGCCGAGGTTGTTGACGAGCACGTCCACGTCGGGCACCTGCGCGATCAGCTCGGCCACGCCCTCGGCGTTCGAGATGTCGGCCGCGACGCCGCGCACGTCGCCGTGGCCGCCGAGCTTGCCGACCGCCTCGGCCACGCGCTCCTCGCTGCGACCGCTGACGACCACGGCCGCACCCGCCTTGAGCAGGCCTTCCGCCGTCGCGAACCCGATGCCGGCGGTGGAGCCCGTCACAAGTGCCGTGCGTCCCGACAGATCCATGTCTCTCCTCGGTAGACTTGCTGAAGACGATTACAAGCGTACGCAATAGTTGCAGACGCTGTCTATTCGAGAAGGGTTGACCTATGTCACTGGACGACGACGCCGTCCAGGCGCGCGCGCAGGGCTGGCGCACGCTCGCGGCGTTGCACGCGCGGATCGAGGACCGCCTCGAGAGAGCGCTGCAGAAGGCCCACGAGCTTTCGGTCAGCGAGTACACCGTTCTCGACGTGCTCAACCGCCAGGACGGGTTCCACCTTCGGATGAACCAGCTCTCCAACGCCGTGGTGCTCAGCCAGTCGGCCACGACGCGCCTGGTCACGCGCCTGGAGGACCGCGGCCTGCTGGCGCGCTACCTCTGCCCCACCGACCGGCGCGGCATCTACACCGAGGTCACCGGGAAGGGCCACGCCCTCCTGGCGCTCGCCCGCCCGACGCACGACGAGGTCCTCTCCGCGTCGCTGGAGGAGGCTTCCGGCATCCCGGAGCTCAAGCCGCTCGTCGAGGCGCTCGCCAAGCTGTAGCCGGATGCACCGCACCGGGTTTCTGAAGTTAGGGTGCCTGCATGCCCGACACGCAGTACGAAGACCTGCTCCGCCACGTCCTGGAAGAGGGCGTGCGCAAGGAGGACCGCACCGGCACCGGCACGCGGTCGATCTTCGGCCACCAGCTGCGCTATCCCCTCAGCCAGGGCTTTCCGCTGATCACGACGAAGAAGGTCCACTTCAGGTCGATCGCGTACGAGCTGCTGTGGTTCCTGCGCGGCGACAGCAACGTGAAGTGGCTGCAGGAGAACGGCGTGTCCATCTGGGACGAGTGGGCGTCCCCCGAGGGTGAGCTCGGCCCGGTCTACGGCGTGCAGTGGCGTTCGTGGCCGACGCCGGACGGCGGGCACGTCGACCAGATCGCCGAGGTGCTCAAGACGTTGAGGACGAACCCGGACTCGCGCCGGATCATCGTCTCCGCCTGGAACGTCGGCGAGATCGCGCAGATGGCACTGCCGCCGTGCCACGCGTTCTTCCAGTTCTACGTCGCCGACGGCAAGCTGTCGTGCCAGCTCTACCAGCGCAGCGCGGACCTGTTCCTCGGCGTGCCGTTCAACATCGCGTCCTACGCCCTGCTGACGCACATGATCGCCGCGCAGACCGGGCTCGGCGTCGGTGACTTCATCTGGACCGGCGGCGACTGCCACATCTACGACAACCACGTCGAGCAGGTCGAGCTGCAGCTCAGCCGGGACACGCGGGAGTTCCCGTCGCTGAAGATGGCCCAGGTGGACTCGTTGTTCGACTACGCCTACGAGGACTTCGAGATCGTCGGCTACGACCCGCACCCCGGCATCAAGGCGCCGGTGGCGGTGTGATCGGGCTGGTCTGGGCGCAGGCCTCGAACGGCGTGATCGGGCGCGGCAACGCCATCCCGTGGCACGTCCCCGAGGACATGAGGCACTTCCGGGAGATCACCGCCGGCTCGGCCGTCCTGATGGGCCGACGCACGTGGGAGTCGCTGCCGCCGCGGTTCCGCCCGCTGCCGGGGCGCCGCAACCTGGTGCTGTCGCGCACACCGCAGGAAGGCGCCGAGACGTTCGACTCGCTGGAGGTGGCGTTGAAGGACGTCACCGGCGACCTGTGGGTGATCGGCGGGTCGGCGGTCTACGCGGCGACGCTGCCGTTCGCGGACCGCGTCGAGGTGACCGAGATCCGCGAGGCGTTCGAGGGCGACACCTACGCGCCGGTCGTGGACCGGGAGCCGGTGGAGGTCGGCGACTGGCAGGAGTCGGGCTCGGGGCTGCACTACCGGTTCGTCCGCTACTGATCGACAGCCCAGACTGTTCAGTCTAGGCTGTCTATCGTGACCGAACCCGCCGTGCTCAACCAGCGCCTGCGCGTCTTCGTGCAACGGCTGCGGCGCAAGCTGCAGGACGAGTCGTCGGTGCACGACCTGAGCGCGCCCCAGTCCTCCGCGCTGGCCAGGCTGTCGCTGCTGGGCGAACCGTCGACCGCCAGCCAGCTGGCGGGTGCCGAGCGCGTGAAGCCGCAGTCCATGGCCAAGACGCTCGCCACCCTGCACGAGCAGGGCCTCATCGCACGCTCCGCCGACCCGGACGACGGGCGACGCACGCTGATCACGCTCACCGAAGCCGGCCGTGCGGCCGCTCGAGGCGCACGGGCCCAGCGGCTCGAATGGCTGACGGAGGCCCTCGCGCAGCGGTTCACCGAGTCCGAGCGGCGGGTGATCGAGGAGGCCGTCACGCTGCTGGAGCGCGTGGTGGACGAGTGAGCGGGTTCGACCGCCGCCTGATCACCCCGCTGGTCGCGGGCGCGGTGCTGAACCCGATCAACTCGACGATCCTGTCGGTCGCGCTGGTGCCGATCGGCCTCGCCCTCGGCGAGCCCCCGTCGGCGACCGCCTGGCTGGTCACCGCGCTCTACGTCACCACGGCGATCGGCCAGCCGGTAGCGGGACGCCTGATCGACACCTACGGCCCGCGCAGGCTCTTCCTGCCCGCGACGGCGCTGGTCGGGATCGCGGGAGTGCTCGGCACCGTCGCACCGAACCTGGCCGTGCTGGTGGTCGCCCGCGTGCTGCTCGGCATCGGCACGTGCGCCGGCTACCCCGCCGCGATGCGCCTGCTCCGCGACGAGGCCGACCGCACCGGCGAGGACAGTCCCGGCGGCGTGCTCACGATCCTGGCGATCTCGACCCAGACCGTCGCGGTGATCGGCCCGCCGCTCGGTGGCCTGCTGATCGACCTCGGCGGCTGGCGCACGACCCTCGCGATCAACATCCCGCTCGCCGCGGTCGCGTTCGCGCTGGGGTGGCGCTACTTCCCGCGCGACGAGCCCCACCGCGCGGAGCGCGCACCGTTGTTCGACCTGCGCGGCCTCAACGCACCACTGCTCATCACCTACGTGCGCGCACTGCTCGCGAACATTGTGTCGTACGGGTTCATCTACGGGTTCACCCAGTGGTTGCAGGCCAGCCGCGGCCTGTCCCCGAGCCAGGCGGGACTCCTGCTGCTGCCGCTGTTCGCCACCGCCATCGGCGTGGCGGCGGTGACCGGGCGCAGCCAGGCGTTGCGCGCCAAGCTGGTCGTCGCCTCCGCCGCCCAGGTCGTCGTGTGCGTGCTGATGCTCGTCCTGACCCCGGCCGGTCCACTGTGGATTTTAGTGGTCATCGTGCTGGTCAGCGGCCTCCCCCAAGGCCTCAACGGCCTCACGCTGCAGCACTCCGTGTACCGGCAGGCCGACCCCGCCCGCGTCGGCGCCTCGGCGGGTCTGCTGCGCACGTTCGTCTACCTGGGGGCGATCGTCTCGGCCTCCGTGCAGGGCCTCGTCTTCGGCGACCACGTCGACACCGACGGCCTGCGCACGCTCACGGTTTTCCTCGTCGCCGTGAGCATCGTGTTCCTGCTCATCAACGTGTTCGACAAGTCCCTGAAGCGCACGCGGTCATGACGTTCGCGAACACCGCGCTGTTCCGCGGTGACCACCGTCGCGGAGCTCTAACGCCGTCCGCCGAACTCCCACTCGTGGACCTCGACGGCGTCGTACCGGTCGCGGGTCAGCACCGACGCGGGGTCGCTCGACCTCACCAGCGCGGCCGTTCCGAGCCAGGCGGTGCCGTCGTCGGACAGCAGCGACCCGTACGCGATCAGCTCGCCGGGGTGCCGGGGCACGAGGTCCACCGGCTCTCCGGACGCGAACCCGATGACGAGGTGGCCACCGCCCTCATGCCCGCCGGGGAAGTCCCGCATCGTCCGTCCGAGCACGTTGCGCCACCTGCGCACCAGCACGTCCCGGTACGCGCCGGCCTGGTAGTTCGGCTCGTCGAACGCGAACGCCCTCGCCGCGGCCGCGTCCGGCACGTCCACGACGTGCACGCTGCCGGTGAGGACGCCGTCGGAGAAGGTGGGACCGCGGGCGATCAGCTCGAAGGAGTCCATGTAGGACCAGTGCTCCTGGACGAGCCGCTCGCGCAGCGGGAGCGAACCGGGTCGATCGCGGTGAAAGCAGAAGAACTCCACAACGCCCAGTCTCTACCGGCGGCGCGCCCGCGCGTGCCACGCCTCGACGATCAGCTCCTCCAGCTCCCCCACCCCGATGTGCTCCAGCCGCACCAGGATCGCCGAGTACCCGTGGAAGTGCGGCGTGGTGAAGTAGACCGTCCCGTCCGAGGCCAGCAACGCCTCCTTGGCGCCCAGGTCCGGCACCCGAGCGGCCAGGATCGGCCCGGACGGAGCTGAAGCGCCCAAGGCCGCCAGGTCGGTCTTCCGCAGCGGCCGTTCCCAGACGAACAGCTTCTCCTTGACCCTCCAGTCGACGACACCCTCGCGCACCCGTTCCGTCACGTCGGGCATGGAGGTGGCGATCCTGTGCACGTCGTCCCAGGTGGCCATGGCGCAGCTCCTACAGGTGGTCCGGCGGACGCTGCTGCTCGGCCAGGAACCTTTCGAACTCGGCGCCCAGTTCGTCCGCGCTCGGGATGTCGGTGTTGCCGACAGTCTGGACGAAGGCGTCGTACTGCCGCTCGAGCGCTTCCACCACCTGGGCGACCTCCTCCGACTCCGCGACCTGGCGGTGGATCTCCGCGTCGGCCGCCTGGGACGCCTCGACCAGCGACCCGATGGGCAGCGCGAGGCCCGTGGCGCGGGCGACGGCGTCCAGCAGCGTGACGGCGGCAGTCGGGTACTGCGACTGCGCGAGGTAGTGCGGCACCTGGGCGGCGAAGCCCATGGCGTCGTGGCCCGCCTGGCCCAGGCGGAACTCCAGCAGGCCCGACACGTTGCCCGGCACCTGGACGCGGTTGAAGAACGGCTGGTACTCGGACACGAGCTCAGGGCGGGTCGCGTGGCCGATGACGTTCAACGGCCGTGTGTGCGGCACGCCCATCGGGATGCCGTGGAAGCCCAAGGTCAGACGGACGCCCCACCGGTCGATGAGTGCCTGCACGGCCTGGATGAACGCCTCCCAGCCGCGGTCCGGCTCGGGGCCCTTGAGCAGCAGGAACGGGTGGCCGGCGCTGTCCCACAGCAGGTGCACGACGAGCTCGGGGGCGGCGTAGTCCTCCCAGTGGTCGGTCGCGTAGGTCATCAGCGGCCGGCGCGAGCGGTAGTCGATCAGACCGTCGATGTCGAAGCGCGCGACGACGCGGCTCTCCAGGGTCTCCAGCAGGTGCTCGGCGAGCAGCCGTCCCGCGGCGCCGGCGTCCATGAAACCCTCGAAGTGGTGCAGCAACACCGCGCCTGTCAGGTCCGGCACCTCCGAGTCGACCTCGTACAGGTTCTCCGGGTCCACCGCACGCCTCCTGAAGCACTCGTTCCAGTCTCGTCCAAGCCAACCATGTGGACACGGAACTGATTCCGCACGGGTCGATTAGCCCATACGGACCGTGTGTGCGCATCACCTCACGGGTACCCCCACAAGGTGTACAAGCGCTGGATGACGCGTGGAGCTTTGGTCGCAGCCGTTCTCATCATCCTCGGCTCGGCGGTGTTCGTCTTCGGGCAGTTCAAGCCCTTCGGCGACGAGGAGACGATCGACCGGAGCCAGCCGGCGATGCTGAAGTCGGTGCGCGACCTCAGCCAGTTCCACGCCGCCGCGGGCGAGTTCCAGGTCGTGCTCGACATCGAGAACGACGTCAAGTGGGTACCCGCCGCGCTGGCCGGTGAACGCACGTTGTTCGTCGCGGCCGGATCCGTCAACGCCTTCGTCGACTTCGGCACCCTCAAGGACGACGGGCTCGTCGTGTCGCCCGACCGCAAGACCGTCGAGCTCCGGCTGCCGAAGCCGCAGCTGGACAAACCGAACATGCACCACGACAGGTCCTACATCTTCAGCCAGGAACGCGGTCTGGTCAACGACCTGCAGGCCCTGGCGGGGCCCCCGGACCAGCAACGGTTCTACGTCGCGGCCGAAGCCAAGCTCGCAGAGGCCGCGAAGCAGTCGGAACTGCTCAAGCGCGCGGAGGACAACACCCGCGTGATGCTGACCGGGATGCTGCAGTCGTTGGGGTTCCAGGTGAAAGTGGTCGGCGACTGATCCGAACCCTCCACGCCCTTCCCGACGAACGTCACTCGGTGAGGTGACCGCTCCGGGATAGGATCCGCCGGTGGAAGACGATCTGATGGCCTGGGCGCCCGCGCGGGAGGCCGCGCAGGCTCCCGAGATCGCGCTGCCCGGCTACAGCGGTTTCCGCGTGATCGCCCAGGGCGGCGAGGGCACCATCCACCGGGCCCGCCAGGACGGTCTCGGCCGCGACGTCGCCGTCAAGGTGCTGCAGGTGACCGACTCGGCGACGGTGGCCCGGTTCCGCCGCGAGCTGGCGATCACCGTCGAGCTCGGCCGCCAGCACCCGCACATCGTCACGGTGCTCGACACGGGCACGCTTCCCGACGGCCGTCCATGCATCGTCATGGAGTTCTACGAACGTGGCTCGCTGCACGACCGTTTGCGCGCCATGGGCCCGTTGCCCGTGCAGGACGTGGTGGCTGCGGGCATCGCGGTGGCCGACGCGCTGGCGTTCGCGCACGGCCAGGGCATCCTGCACCGCGACGTGAAGCCGCAGAACGTCCTGGTGCTCCCGACTTCCTACGTGCTGGCCGACTTCGGCATCGCGCGCGGCGCCGACGCCGGCCATTCCGCGTCGCTGCAGATGGTCAGCTACCGGCACGCGGCCCCGCAGATGATCGAGGGCGGCACCCCGTCGTTCGCCGACGACATCTGGTCGCTCGGGTCGACGCTGTTCACGTTGCTGGAGGGCAAGCCGCCGTTCGCGTCGGACAACCCGGACGAGGACACGCTGCTGTCCTACGTCAGCCGGGTGAGCAACGCCGAACCCCGTGCGCTGACCCGGTTCGACGTGCCCGCGTCGCTCGTCGCCGTCATCAACCGCTGCCTGCGCAAGGACCGGGCCGAGCGCTACGGGTCCGCACTGGAGCTGCGCGACGCTCTGATGGCGGTGACCTCCAGCAGCAGCGCCGTGTCCTTTGTCGACCCCGACTCGACGGCGATGCTGGGCGAGCGCGAGGAGTTCTTCCCGGAGGGCCCGACCGAGGCACCCGGCTTCGGCCCCCGCGGCTACGTCCCCGAGCCGGAGCCGGAACCGGAACCGGTGCAGGAACCGGACGATTCCTGGCGGGGCCGCTTGGAGGACCTGACCTACCGCCGGCACGACCTCGTCCCGGCACCGCCGTCTCCCCCGCCTCCGGTCGCGGTGCTGCCGACCGTCGACCTGCCGGAGCCCGAGCCGATGACGGCACCGGCGCGCAAGTCCAAGCGCGGTGGTGTGCTCGCACTGCTGGCCGTGGCCGCGGTGACGGGCGGCGTCATCGCGGGCATGCTGCTCAACCGCCCGGACGACCAGAAGCAGGCCCAACCGCCGGTGACGACGACAACGCTGCCGGTGCCGACGTCGGAGTCGACCGACGCGGGCCCGCCGCCGAACTCCGACCCGAAGTTCGTCCCCGTGCTCAAACGCGCGGAGTACGAGGGCAGGGCGATCCAGCTCGAGTGGAGCGACCCGAGCGACGGCAGGGCCGAGTTCGTGGTGGTCGACGTGACGGGCACCAAGCCGGTCGCGGTGACTCGGGTGACCGGTGGCGGCACGACGTACGTGATCGAGGACGGCGGCGGTTCGCGGCGTTGTTTCCAGATCGCGGCATT
Organism: Lentzea sp.; assembly: GCF_035525475.1. Taxonomy (GTDB): domain Bacteria; phylum Actinomycetota; class Actinomycetes; order Mycobacteriales; family Pseudonocardiaceae; genus Lentzea. Next base: position 61,021 of record NZ_DATLEC010000261.1, read on the forward strand.
CGGTTACAGCGGCGAACGCGGCAGCTCCGCGAAAGTCTGCGCCAACAAGAATTGACGTTCCGAGGCCGCGTTGTTGCGCGTGCACGGACTGGCGTACGGTCCCCCGCGTGCAAAGCGCTCGTTACGCCGGCCCACCGTTGTTCGCCCGTGGACACAACCGCCGAACAGTCGTGGCGCTGGCAGCCATCCCGCTCGTCATCGGGATCGGCATCGGCCTGCTCATCGGCGGCCACCTCGAGCCGTCCTCCCCTGCCGGCACAGGCGCTTCGCCCACACCCCGCACCGAGCCCGTTCAGCTCGAATACAGCGACATGCCCTGCGACCCCGGCTCGTCCGTCCTCGTCCTGCACTCGCTCGAGGGCGCGATGCGGGCGGAGGAGGTCAAGGTGCTGCTCGACTACGAGTCGTTGTGGGTGCGGTACCGGGAGAACGCGGACCCCGCGCTGGGCGACCAGACGGCGTTCCTGAGCAGACGGGACGACGTCTGCTCGGCCATCGTCCCCGACGACACGAGGTTCACCCAGTTCATCTGGATCGGACCGTTCCCGTCGGACGTGGCGCCGCGCCTGTGCGGGGCGTTGCTCAAGGTGACCGGGAAGAACTGCATCCCCGCCCAGGTGGTTCGTTAGCGCGGGTGGTTCGTCAGCGCCGGAACAACGGCCGCGGGTCGACAGCCCACACCACCTTGCGCCACCAGGAAGCCTTGTGCCGCACCGCCTTGCGCACCTGCCGGGCGAGCCGCCAGCTCTGTTCGGCCTTCCCGGGCCGCGGAGCGAACGCCGCCTGGTCCACCAGGACGGCGAGCCGTTGCCCGGCCTCGCCCCAGTCGCGTCCGACGTCCGGCACCGTGCGACTGGGCCTGGGTTTGAGCCCGGCGAGCTGCAGCGAGTCCAGCACCTCGTTCCACGCGCCCACCGGTCCGGCGGACCTCAGCCTCAGCCGCCGCGAAGTCCGTGCCACGTAGAGGGCCACCAGCACCAGCACCGGCGCGAACACCCAGAACGGGAACCCCTGCCGGGCTTCGGGCGCGGCCACCGTGTCGGGCCGCACGGCCGTCGGCTGCACCAGCGGCGGCACGGATGCCAGCGAGGTCGGCGTAGGCTTCGCGGTGGTCGACGCGAGCCGGTTCAGCACCTCGCGCTTCGACGCGGCGCTGGGCCCGCTCCCGTTGCCCGACACCGGATCGAACGCCACCCAGCCCCACCCGCTGAAGTAGACCTCCGGCCAGGCCGTGGCGTCCGCGGCGCGGACGACCCGTTCACCGTTCTGCTCCGGCACTGGCTGGAACCCGACCACCACGCGCGTCGGCAGCCCGACCGCTCGCGCCAGCACCGCGAACGACGACGCGAACTGCTCGGCTGTGCCCGCACCGGCCCCGGACTCGCCCGGCGCCCCGAACAGGAACGTCTCCAGCCGCGCGTAGGACGACCCGACGGGCGCCTCGGCGTCCGGACGGCGGTTGAGCCGCACGACCTGTTCCAGCGCCACGGCCTTCTCGTAGGGCGTGCGCGCGTTGGCCGTCGCCTGCCGCGCGTATTCGGCCAACGTGAACGGCAACCGCGGCAACGCCGTGTACCTCGTCGCGTCCGCCGGAACGCCGGCCTCGGCGAGATCGGCGTCGGCAGGCGTCTCGACGACGCCGCGCACCGTGTAGCTCAGCCCCGTCCTGATGCCCTCGGCGACCACCAGCGACCCGCTGTCGGGATCCACCATGACGTCGCTCAGCGACACGGCCTGCGGCTTGCCGACGCCCGGCAGCCACTCGCCCTGCAACCCGGTGATCGTGAGATCGGCACTGGCGTCCTGGAACTTCCCGCCGGTGGGCAGGTCCGGCGCGTCGACGACCCCCAGCGGCCCGTACGTGGCAGCCGCCTCCCACGACGCGCCCGTGTACCGGCTGAGCGTGACCAACCGCACCGGCACCTCGGGCCCGCGCATCCGGAACAGCTCCGCGTCCCCCTGCGCGGCCCAGGCCGCGAGCTGCGGCAACGGGTTCGCGATGGCGATGTCGGTGACCGGCGGCGTGACGAGCTTGCGGGGCTCGAACCCGTTGGTGGGCAACACGAAAGCCAGCAACGTCAGCGCCGCCAACGCCGTGGCGAGCGCCGCGGGCGGCACGACGGGCCCGCGCCGGTCGATGATCAGCCACCCCAGCGCGAGGAGCACGACGAGGGTGAGCGCGACGAGGCCGTAGCGGTCCGCGCGACCGGTGGTGAGCAGCGCCGCCGACACGTACAGCACGGCCGCGCCGAGCGCGGGTACGAACAAGGCCGTACCGCGCTTGGCCACCGACAGCACCGTCACCGTCGAGACACCGATGATGAGCAGCAGGCCCGGCACCAGCAGCTCGGGCGTCGCCGGGGCGGGGCGGGCTGCCGTGAGCAGCCTGGGAACGGTGTCGAGCAGGACCCAGGTGGGGTCGCGGTCGGGGGACGCGCCCCTGGCGGCGAAGAACCCGCCCGCCATGGCCAGCACCATGACGGCCAGGCCCGCCAGTCCCGCCGGGACCAGCCGGGTCAGCGAGAGCGCTAGGAAGCCGGCGAACGCGGCCAGTCCGAAGTAGACGAACGCGCCGTCCCAGGCCTGGGCGAGCTGGAGGGAGCCGACGAGGAGGACGGCGGAGACCCACGCGTACTTCATCGGCCCACCACAGGTTTCGGGGCTGCGGTGGCGGAAGTCCGCGGGCCGGCCTGGACAGCGGCATTCCGCGCTTGCTCGGCGACGAGTTCCCGCGCGGCGGCCACGCCGCCTGATCCGAGTCCCCGCGCGGCAGCCACCCGAACGACTCCCGGCACCTCCGCACCCCGCGCCTGACCGGCCGCCCAGGCGACTCCCGCCCCGGCACCGCACGTCTGCCCGGCCACCCGCTCGCGGCTCATCGGGCCACCACCGCGTTCCACGAGTCCACCAGGTCCTCCGCCCTGGCCCCGCTGATCACCAGCACCGAGCCCGCCGCCCCCACCGGGCGCTTCTCGTCCACCACCAGCACGGTGCCGAACGCCGCGCGGCCCGCCTCCAGCACCAGGGCCGGTACCGTCCTGCCGCTGATCACGGCCACCACGTCCAGGTCGCGCACCGGCACGGTCGGGCGGCCGTCGGCTTCCCGCAGCTCCAGGTCGGCCAGAGCTGCCAGGACCGGGGCCGCGTCCTGGTTCTCCTCGATGTCGGTGTCCCCTGACGACGTCAGCAGCCGCACCGGGTGACCCTGCTCCAGCGCCGAGGTGACCAGGGAGGCCGCCACCTCGACGGCTTCCTCGAAGCGCTGGTCGTCGGTGTAGGAGGAGGCGTTGTCGTCCAGCAGGACGGCCAGGTGCGGGCGGGCCGGGTCGGCGTCCTCGCGGATCATCAGGGTGCCGGTGCGCGCGGACGTCGCCCAGTGCAGGCGCCTCAGGTCGTCGCCCGGCACGTACTCGCGCAGGCCCACCAGGTCCGTGCCGCCTCGCTCCACCCGTTCGTCGGCGCCCACCTGGCCCCGGCGTGCGCCTGATGGCAGGCCCCGTACCGGCAGCACGCGCGGGACGACCCGCACCTGCACCACCTCGCCGAGGACGGTGCGTGCCTGGGCGAGGCCGGCCAGGCCCCTGCGGCGCAACGTCAGCGGGCCCACGTCGAACACGCCCCGTCGTTCGGTCGGGATCGCGTAGTCGACGGCCTCGACCGTGCCCGGCTCGAGCAGCGGCACGTCCACGGACATGGGCGAGCCCGCCACCATGTCCACGGCGTCCAGCGCGACCGGCCAGCGGCCCACGGCGGACAGCTCGATGCGTCCGCTGCACCGAGCCAGCCGTGGCACGGTGCGCGGGCGGACGGTGCGCGACACCGACAACGGTGACGCGACCAGGACCGAGACCGCGGAGGCGACCACCAGGGCGGTCAGGGCCAGGCCGAACGCCGCCATGCCCGCGTAACGCCACCACAGGCCGACGCCGAGCATCAGCAGGCCCAGCACCGCCGTGCCGGTGCCGCGCACGGTGAGCCTCATTGCGCCGCGGGCTTGGGCACCGCCACGCGCGAGAGCACGTCGGCCAGCACCTCGGACGTCGTCACGCCCGCCAGCACGCTTTCCCGCGTCAGCACCAGGCGGTGGGCCAGCACCGGGTCCGCGATGTCCTGGACGTCCTGCGGCACCACGAAGTGCCTGCCCTTCGACGCCGCGTACACCTGGGCGCACCGGACCAGCGTCCGCAGCCCGCGCGTCGAGGTGCCGAGGCGCAGGCGTTCGTCGGTGCGCGTGCCCGTGCCCAGAGCCGAGACGTAGCGCAGGATCGGGTCGGCCACGTGCAGCAGCTGCAACCGCTCGCTGAACGTGCTCACCTCGCGCGGCGACGTCACCGTGCTCACGTCGGCGACCCTGCCCGCGCCGCTGCCGGGGCGCAGCACGTCGAGCTCGTCCTCGACCGACGGGTAGCCGATCGAGGTGCGCAGCATGAACCTGTCGAGCTGTGCCTCGGGCAGCCGGTACGTGCCGTCGAGGTCGATCGGGTTCTGCGTCGCCACCACCAGGAACGGGTCCGGCACCGCGTGCCCGACGCCGTCGATCGTGACGGTCCGCTCCTCCATGACCTCCAGCAGCGCGGACTGCGTCTTGGCCGCCGCGCGGTTGATCTCGTCGGCCAGCACGACGTTCGCGAACACCGGACCCGGCCGGAACCGGATCTGTCCCGTCTGCGGGTCGTAGACCGAGGTGCCCGTGACGTCGGACGGCAGCAGGTCCGGCGTGAACTGCACGCGCCGCGAGATGCCGCCCAGTGCACCGGCGACGGCGCGCGCCAGCGTCGTCTTGCCCGTGCCGGGGACGTCCTCGAGCAGCACGTGGCCGCCCGCGAACATCGCCACCAGCACCAGGTCGACCACGTCGCGCTTGCCGCGCACGGCGGCCTCGACCGCGTCGCCGAGCCGCGTGTGCAGGTCGCGGAACGCGGAGACCTCACCGGTGTCGATCACTTTTCCTCATCTCCACGACGAACACCGATGCGCAGCAGGAACGCACACGCCAGCAGCCCCAGCCCACCCGCACCCATCGGCGCGGTCTCCGCTCCGGCGGGCACCCTCTGCGGGATGCACGTCGGCTTGTTCGGAAGGCAGCCGTCCTCCAGGTAGGACGCGTTCCTCGCCGCCGAGTCGACCTGACCGGCACCCGAAGCCGCGTACGCACGGACGACGATCGAGTTGACGCCCTCCTCCAGGTCGATCGTCGCCGTGGTGGCGCTGCACGCGATGCCGACCGCGTAGCCGTACGTCTTGTTCACGACCTCGCACCGGCCGTTGTGGCTCGCCCAGTCCGCGGGCGGCGCCATGGTCACCCGGCGCGACGGGACGTTGCGGCCTCCTGAGATGGCGGTGATCACCGCGGCTCCCGCGGTCGGCAACGACGGCGGGGGCGGAGGCGTCGTGGTCGTCGTCGGCGGAGGCGTGTACGGAGGCGGGGTGTTGGGCGGGGGCGTGTTCGGCGGGGGCGTGTTGGGCGGTGGGGTGTTCGGGGGCGGGGTGTTAGGCGGCGGCGTGTTCGGGGCCGTCACCGTGAACGACGCCATGCCCGCGGCACCGGCCTGCGTGGCGGTCGACGCGCGCACCGCCACGTCCAGCCTGCCGCTGGTGCAGAAGCTGGAACCCGTGCACGGCACCGACAGATCAGCCGACGTGCCGGCCGCCTGGGCCGACACCGAACCACCGCTGAACGAGCCGGAACCCGCGACCGTGTAACCGACCACCGGATCGGACGACGTGACCGCGGCCCAGCTCACCGTCACGACCACCGCGGAGGCGGAGCGCGACTTCTCCCGCACCGTCACACCGGCGGGCGCGGCCGGAGCCGCACCACCGGAAGAAGACGAAGGAGGCGCGGACGACGGCGGTGGCGGCGCGACCTCCGTGGTCGGCCCGTTGTTGTTCCCGTTGCCGTTGCCCGGGTTGCGCGGCGGCTTCGTCGGCTCGTTCGGGTTCGGCGGCGGGGGCGGCGGCACCGAAGGCGGCGGCGAGCGGTCCGGGTCCTTCACCGGCAGCTCGGGGCTGCGGATCGTCAGCGAGCGCGTCGCGCCGTCGGTGTCGACCAGCACGCCCGTCGACGAGCCCGGCACGTTCACGAACAACCGGCCGTCGTCGAACACGAGCTCGGGGTCGGACCCGCCGGACGTGCGCACGTCGTCACCACCGCGCCGGCCACCCCGGTCGAGGACGATGACCTTGCCGGACCCCTTGCAGGGCACGTAGACCCTGTCGCGGAACACCGCGGGACGTCCCGGCTTCGGACAGCCCAGGGCACCCACGTCGACGCGCTGCACCTGTCCGTCGACGACGAGCACGACCGCGGACGAGTCGGGCACCGACGCGGGCACCAGGTCCGACGGCGAGGTCTGCGCCGCGATCACCTCGGCATCGGTGCGGTCGGTCGACCTCGACACGTCCTCGCCGGTGCCGTCACGCACCACGACACCGCCGTCGAGACCGATCAGCGTGACACCCTGGTCGTGCGGCACGAGCACCGTGCGGGGCCCGGCGCCGCTGACCTGCCGGTGCGACCGCTCCTGGAACCGCTCCTCGTCGTCGGACCAGTCGAGCGACCGCAACGTGCCGCCGTGGTCGACCAGCCACAGCACGCCGCGCTCGTCCACGACGGCGTCGGCGAGGGGCTGCCCGGCCTGCCACGTCTGCCCGACGTCGGCCAGCGTCAACGGGTCGGCGGTGTGCACGGTGCCGGCCGCGCGGTCGACGACGAACACCATCCCGTTGGACACCAGCACCTTGCTCGTCGCACCGGGCGGCGCCTGGCGGCGGCCGGACGCGAGCAGCGTGGCGAGGTCGATGACGGTGATCTCGCCGGTGCGCCGGTTCAGGACGATCAGCCGGCCGTCCTCCTGCGCGATCTCGAGCTGCGAGTCGGGGCCGCTGATCTGCAGACGCGTCTGCGGCTTGCCCGACACGGGGTTGACCTGCACGACCTCACCGCGCTGGTCGTCACCCAGCCAGGTGAGCCCGTCCGACACCGCGACCGACGTCCGGGAGATGCCCTGCCCGAGCGCGGCGCCCGCGAGCACCAGCACGCCCAGCAGCGCCGCGACGACGCTCGCCGACTCCCGCCCTCCACCGGAGATGACTCGTCCGACCCGGTGCCACCAAGACATTGCGCGCCCCTCCCTCACCCGCCGGGGATGCTAACCCCGGGCTATGACAGCTTCGGACGGCGCACGGTTCCCGGTTCGCCCGGTCAGCCGACTGGCAGACATCAGCGAGAGTAATGACGGGGTCTGACACTTCCGGAAACCGAATGGCTCTGCGCCGAAACGGGTAACGCTGGGATCTGAACAGATCAGCGCCGACGCGTCCGCGCCTGCTCCGCGGGGCGGGCCCGCACCTGAATAAGGTGGTCGTATGGAGATCCCCGGCATGGGACTTGCCAAGCAGGCGCTCGGCGCCGCCCTCGACACGACGGCGGCCGTCGCCGCGGTCCCCAGCCGCGTGCTGAGCCTGATCGGCGAGGTCGAACAGCTCGTCCGCAAGGTCAACGGCACGATCGACGCCGTCGACGGCATCGTGCGGAAGGCGGACGACCTCGTCGAGCGCACGGCCAACGTCGTGACCGACGCCGAGAAGGCCGTCGACCAGGTCCGCGCGATCACGGCGAGCGCGAACGACATCACGGAGCGGGCCGCGCACGTGGTCGCGACGGCCGGCCACACCGCGAAGACGGCCGACGAGCTGATCGGCGTCTACGAACCCCTCGCCAAGCAGGCCCATCCGCTCGCACAGCGGTTCGTGGAGGAGCTTTCGCCGCAGGAGGTCGAGGCGGCGATCAAGCTCATCGACGAGCTGCCGGTGCTCACGGAGCACCTGACCAGCGACATCCTGCCGATCCTCGCCACCCTCGACAAGGTCGGCCCCGAGCTGCACCAGCTGCTCGAGGTCACGAGCGACATGCGCCAGGCGATCCTCGGCATCCCCGGTTTCGGCTTCATGCGCCGCCGTGGCGAGAAGAAAGAGGAAGAAGAAGGTGTGAAGGAGCTCGAGAACGGGTAACCCGGCCGATATGACGGCCCACGCGCGCGAAGATCAACTCACCTGGTGGCTGCTCACCAGCGTTTTCGGCCTGCTGTCCGCGACGAACGCCGGTCTGGCGATCACGGAACACACGACCTGGCCCTACGCGCTCGCGGCGCTACTGCTCGCCGCGAGCGCGTGGTGTGCCAGACAGGCGCTCAGACCCTCCCCGTCCGCTGGTGCGTCACGTTCGACGGTGGTCCGAACCGGAAGGGCCGCACCCGAAAGGTCGCCGCTTTCTCGTCTGGGAGTGTGATCAACCCGAACGAGGTGACGTCCGGGTCGAGCTGCGCCGCGACCCGCCAGTCATGCGCGCCTGGGGGCTTGAGCTCGATCAGGTAACCCTCCTCGTCCGACGCGCGGTCCTCCCAGGTGAAGAGGATCCCGTTGGCGTGCTTCACCTCGAACGCGAACTTCCCCGGTGCCGCCTCGGGTGAGGCCACCGGATGCGTCCCACCGCCACCCCTCCGCGGTTCCGCCCACGCGTGGCCGTCCGTGTCCGGAACCTCGTCACCGGGTGGCAGCGTGATGTCCGCCGTGGCCGACGCGGGCCCGTTGAAGGGCCGGACCCGGTAGTAGAACCGCGTCTCCGGGATCAGGTCCGGGTGCCGGTAGGAGTCCCTGCCCGGCGGGGCGAACTCCAGGACCACGTAGTCGCCGTCGGCGGCGTTCGCGTACTCGACGACCTGCCCGGCCACCCCCGCCTCCGGACGCCAGTGCAGCGTCACGTCGATCGGCGAGGTCAGCTCGGACGTCAGCACGGGGTCCCGCTGTTCCTGGCCGCAGGCAGCCAGGAACAGCAGTCCCACCATCGTGAGCCGTCGGATCACTTGCGCCAGAACTTGACGTTGCTCCAGACGACCGTGGCAGGTCCCTGGCCGCTGGACGTCCGGTACGCGCCGAACTTGTCGTAGAAGCTCGACCCGTTGCTCGCGTACTTGTGCTTCTGCGAACCGTTGATGTAGGTGCGGATCTCGGTGGCCGTGTTGTGCACGGTGTTGACGCGCACCGTCGTGCCCACGGTCGCTCCGGTCGCGACGGTCGTGCCGCCGTGGACGGCGTAGAGCCGCCCACCGCGTTCCACCGCGAGCATGTAGAACGGGCCCGTGTCGGGCGACTCCCGGAACGTCTGCTTGAGACTGATGCGGGTGCCTCCGAGACTCGTGATCCGGAAGCTGCCCTCGAACTGCCGCGTGCCGCCCGAGTAGGTGGCGTACCGGCGTTCGGCGCGCTGGTCACCGTCCGCGGTGGAACAGGTGAGCCGGAACGTCAGGTCGTTCACCGTGCCGCAGCCGCGCTCCTGCACCGTGAACGACGGTGAGTAGCTGGTCCACGGACCGGTTTCGACCTGGGCCTGTGCGGGCGAGCCCGACACGAGCAGACCGGTTGCCGCGGCGATCCCCGCGATGGTGCGGAGTCGTGTGGACATACCGATACCTCCTCAAGACGTGCTGAGGACAGCACGTTTTCTCAGGGGGCGGTAGCGGCACTGTATCGGATAATGATCGGGTGTTCGACCTCCATCGTCTGCGACTGCTGCGCGAACTGTCCCGGAGAGGGACGCTCGCGGCCGTCGCGCAGGCGTTGAACTACAGCCCGTCGTCGGTGTCGCAGCAGCTGTCGTTGCTGGAGAACGAGGTCGGCGTGCCTCTGCTGGAACCGGTCGGCAGGCGCGTGAAGCTCACGCCGCAGGCCGAGATCCTGGTGCGGCACACCGAGGAGGTCCTCGCCCGGCTGGAGCAGGCGGAGTCGGAGGTCGCCGCGTCGTTGCACGAGGTCACCGGCACGCTGCGGGTGGCGACGTTCCAGACGGCGGCGCTGGCGCTGATCCCGGCGACGCTGGCGCGCATGAGGGACGAGCACCCGTCGCTGCGGATCGAGTTCCAGGTGCTCGACCCCGCGGAAGCGCTCTCGGCGTTGAACGCCAGGGACTTCGACCTCGTCTTCGCGGAGGAGTGGCCCGACCAGCCGGAGGCCCGGTTCACCGGTCTCGACTACCGGGAACTGTACCGGGACCCGATCCGGTTGGCCGTCCCCCGTGGACTCCCCGTGGGCGAGATCGGCTCCTACCCGTGGATCATGGAACCCGCCGGCTACCCGCAGCGGACGTTCAACGTGCACTGGTGCCGCCACAACGGTTTCGAGCCGGACGTGCGCTTCTCCTCGATGGACGTGCTGGTGAAGCTGCGGTTCGTGGAACGCGATCTCGCGGTCGCCCTGTTGCCGGATCTGGTCTGGTACGACCGCGAGATCACCGTCGACCTGCACGAGCTGCCGGTGCCGATGTCCCGGCTGCTGTTCACCGCGGCACGGGCAGGACGAGGTCAGCATCCGGCTGTGCGGGCGTTTCGGGAGGCGCTGGCGCTTTCCGTAGCGCCGCTCCGACCCCGGCTGTGATGACCATGGCCATGCCGCACAACGAGACCACGCCAGGGTGCTGGCCCAGCAGGATCGCGCCGGCCAGCGCCGCGGCGGCCGGTTCGAGCGCGAGCACGACCCCGAACGTGCTGGGCTGCAACGTCTTGAGCGCCCTGATCTCCAGCGTGTAGGGGATCGCGGACGCGAGCAGCGCGACCAGCGTGCCGAGCAGGAGGATCTTCGGCTCGAACAACGCGGCACCGGCCGTCGACAACCCGTAGGGCAACGTCAGCGCCGCCGAGATCAGGCTCGCGCCGGCGAGTCCACCGGTGCCGAGCCCGGCGGTGGCCAGTCTCCGCCCGGCGAGGATGTAGGCGGCCCAGAACACGGCCGCGATCAACGCGAGCGCCACCCCGATCAGGTCGAGCTTCGCGCCCGTGTACTCGCGCACGCCCAGGACGACGACGCCCGCGAGCGCCAGCGCGACCCAGACGAAGTCCCTCGCCCTCCTGCTGAGCACCGCCGCCAGCCCGAGAGGCCCGAGGAACTCGATCGTCACGGCCACGCCGAGCGGGATCCGGTCGAGCGCCAGGTAGAACGTGCCGTTCATGCCGGCCATGGTCATCCCGAGCACGAGCGTCTCCTGCCGGAACTTCGGCCGTACGACCACGGCGAGCATCAACGCCGCGATGCCGAGCCGCAGCGCCGTCGCACCGGGCGCGCCGATCTGCCCGAAGAGCTGGTTGGCGAAGGCCGCGCCGAACTGCAGTGAGACGACCGAGGCGAGGACGAGGAGGACCGGCATGCGTACAGCCTCGTTGACCGGGTCCCTTCGGTACAGCGGACGTTTTCGAGCGGTATCGGTCGGTTCTTCCGAACATTTAGACTGACCGGTGCGATGAGACGCAAACCCTCCTCCCCCCTCCCCCAGCGCAACGGCCTGGACGCGGCCCGGTTGAAGCTGCCCCCTGAAGGCCCGTGGCTGCTCCTGCGCGACCACCTGGTCGAACGGCTGCCCCGCGTGGCCTCGGAGCGCATCGTCGAGATGCTGCGCGAGGAGCGGATCTGGAGCGTGGCCGGTCCGTTGGGGATAGACGCGCCGTTCGTGCCGGACAGCTACATCTGGTTCCACCGCGACCTGCCGGTCGAGGTGCCCGTCCCGTTCGAGGTCGGAGTCGTCCACCAGGACGACGACATCGTGGTCGCCGACAAGCCGCACTTCCTGGCCACCATCCCGCGCGGCCGGCACATCATGCAGACCGCGCTGGTGAAGCTGCGCGACTCGCTGGGCCTGCCCGACCTCTCCCCGGCGCACCGCCTGGACCGCGTCACGGCCGGCCTCGTGCTGTTCGTGGTGCGCCGTGAGCTGCGCGGCAAGTACCAGACGATGTTCCGCGACAGGGTGGTGTCCAAGGAGTACGAGGCGATCGCCCCGTACGCACCCTCGCTGGAGCTGCCGCGGGTCGTGCGGTCGCGGATCATGAAGGAACGCGGCATCATCACCGCGTTCGAGACCGACGGCGAGCCGAACGCCGAGACGCACGTGTCCCTCGTGGAGCACCGCGACGGACTGGGCCGCTACCGCCTGAGGCCGTTGACCGGCCGCACGCACCAGCTCCGCCTGCACATGTCCGGCCTCGGCGTGCCGATCCTGAACGACGACTTCTACCCGGTGCTGCAGGAGCGTCCGCTCGACGACTTCTCGTCACCGTTGCAGCTGCTGGCCCGCACGCTGTCCTTTGTGGACCCGGTGTCGGGCGTCGAGCGCTCCTTCACCTCACGGCTGAGGTTGTCCGCCTGGTCATGACACGTGCGTGCGCACGGTCCCGATCGGCTGAGGCTCCCAGATCGCGCTCATCCGCTCGTGCAACCTCCGCGCCAACGCGCTCATCTTCGGATGGGTCTCGGTGAACGTCGCCACGACCCGCGTCCGGTACAGCAGGCGGCCACGCGCCGTCGTGCTGTACCAGAACCAGTCCTCGTCGACGACCCTGGCGAGGTGGTCGCGGCCGTCCCGGTCGGAGCGCTGCACCAGCGCGTTCCCGTCCACCAGCCACCGCACGCAGGCTTCTTCGAGGCCCGCGGTGTACCCGCGCTCCTCGAAGTAGGCCTGCTCGGCGGCTTCCCGCAGCTCGCGGGGCGTCTCCGTGACGGTCGCGCAGGTCGGGAAGCCGATGCGGAGGTACACGAGCTCGGTGAGGCCGTCGCCGAGCATCGCGCCCTCGAGGTCGACGAACCGGGCGCCCCGCTCGGTGTACATGTCGTTGCCGGGGCACGGGTCGCCGTGCAGCAGGTCGAACTTCCCGGTGTCCTCGAACGCCAGCTCGTCCTCGGCATCGCCGATCTCGACGTCGAGAGCCCGCACGAGCCGCAGGAACGGCGCCGGGTCCGGGACCTCCTGGCGTGGCAGGACGCCGGCGTGCTCGGGGCCGGTGGCGCTGTGCAGACGGGCCAGGCCGCGGGCGTAGTCGACGACCCAGTCCTCGGTGAACGGGTCGGAGCGCAGCCGTTCGAGCACCACGGTCCGGGTGTCGCGGTCGACGTCGAGGACGCGCGGAACCATCCCGGTGTGCTCGGCGAGCTTCAGCGCGGTGACCTCGCGCTCGAACGCCGCCTGGTCACCGATGACCTGCTTGACGATCCGGTCGCCGTCGGCCCAGACGCGGGACCGCCGGCCGCTTTCGAGGAGCTCCACCCCACCAGTATTCGCGGCCGGTGGGGTGGAGACCATCCTCAGGCGAGCGTGAGCGCGTACAGCTCCACCCGCGGATCGTTCGGCAGCGTCACCGAACGGACCGTCTTCGTCGCGTCGAGGCGCAACGACTGGCCGAACAACCGCACCGGCGGCCCGTCCACGCCCTGGCCCGCCTTGATGCGGTGCGGCATCTCCAGCACGGCCGAACCGCCGCCGGCCCAGTCCGCCACCGTCGCCGCGACCTCCGCCGAGGTGCCGTCGTTGTACCAGACGGTGAAGGCGGTCGACACCGGGCCGTTGTGCGACGAACCCACGACGTGCAGCCACGAGAACTGGCCGGGCGGCAACAGCATGCCCTGGCCCCGTGCCTCCACGAAGTTCGGCGCCGTGCCGGTCGGGTCCGGCGCCTGGTAGGTGATGCCGCCCCACGTCACGGGTCCCTTGGCCGGCAGCAGCGCGGCGTCGTAGCTCCAGCCGCCGCCGTCGAAGTCGCCGGACGCGGAGTCCGCGACCGTGGCCGTGCCGTCGTGGTTGAGCTCCGGCGTCACGTCCACCGAACACGTCGAGAACGCGCACAACGCGGCCGGTTTGACCTCGACCACCGCCTTGAGCCGAACCGACTCGACCTTCACCGAGACCTCGTACGAGCCCGGCGCCACTCCGGCGGGCATCGACACCGTGAGAGGCACGGTCTTCTGCGTCGGCAGGTGCCGCGACACGATGGTGATCGGCTTGGCGCCGCTCACCTTCCAGCCCGCGGGAGCGGACACCTCGGGCCGCACGGTCGTCGCACCGGGCGACTGGGCCAGCACGTCCATCTGCAGCGTGAACGACTGCGCGGTGTCCGAGGCCGGCACCACTATCTCGGAGTTGCGCAACGACGCGGAGAGCGCCCGGCGCGAGTCCGCGTTGCCGTCGTTCAGCGACGGCGGCTCGTCCGAACGGCCGGTGCCCCACGACGACGGCTTCGAGGACACCTCGTGGGTGAGCTTTCCGCCGCGTTGCAACGAGGTCCAGGTCAGGTAGGTCTTGCGGACGTCACGACCGCCGAAGGACACGTTCTTGATGTACCGGTTGGTGTCCGACACGCCCTTCGCCGACACGGTCAGCGTGCCGCCCTGGGAGCCGTACTGTCCGATCCGGACAGTGGCGGACTCGAACTGCGGCGAGGACAACGCGAGGAAGTCCGCGCCGTTGAACGTCGGGTACAGGCCCAGCGACGAGAAGACGTACCAGGCCGACATCGTGCCCAGGTCGTCGTTGCCGGTCATGCCGTCCGGTCCCGTGGTGAACAACGTCATCGCCGCCCGCACGACCGTCGCGGTCTTCGACGGCGTGCCCGACCACAGGTACATGTACGGCGCGAGCAGGTCGGGCTCGTTGTTCGGGTTGTAGGTCGGCTTGCCGTAGTAGTCGTACGGCTCGGTGATCCAGTCCTGCCGGGCGGTGCCGGCGGGGTCGACGAGCAGCTTGTCGTAGGCGAAGAACGAGTCGAGGCGCTTCTCCGTCTCCTTGCGGCCGCCCATCAGCGACACCAGGCCGGCCGGGTCCTGCGGCACGAGCCACTGGTACTGGTAGGCGCCGCCCTCGTGGAACTGGTGCGAGGCGTCGACGGGGTTGTACGGCGTCAGCCAGGTGCCGGCGGCGGTGCGCGGCCGGAACTGGCCGATCGACGAGTCCCAGAGGTTGCGGTACCACTGGCCGCGGTCGGCGAACATGCGGGCGTCGGCCCGCTTGCCCAGTCCCTTGGCCATCAACGCGAGCGAGGCGTCGGCCGCCGAGTACTCCAGCGTGGCCGAGGCCGGGTGCACGCAGTCGTTGTCGCCGCCCTTGTGCGCGCAGTCCTCGCCCAGCTCCAGGCCGGACGGGATGTAGCCGCGGTCCTGGTAGTAGGTGACACCGGACCGCCCGTTGTACGGCGAGTCGGCGGGAGGCAACGACGTGGCGTTGGTGCGCAGGAGCTGGTACGTCTCCTCCTCGAACCCCTTCAGCAGCCCCTTCGACCAGGCCTCGACGAGGAACGGCGTCACCGGGTCACCGGTCATGATGTTGGTCTCGGAGGAGGCCAGCGCCCAGCGCGGCAGCCACCCGCCGTCCCGTCCACTGGCCACGACGGACAGTGCGACGTCACGGGCGACCTTGGGTTCGAGGATCTGCAACAGCTGGTTCTGCGGCCTGTACGTGTCCCAGAGCGAGAAGTTCTGGTACGGCGTGTAGCCAGAGGCCGTGCGCACCTTGTTGTCGAAGCCCATGTACTTGCCGTCGACGTCACCGGCGAGGTTCGGGTGCAGCACCGAGTGGTAGAGCGCGGTGTAGAACGCGACCTGCCGTTCCCGAGGCCCACCGGCCACCTTCACGGCGTCCAGCTGCTTCTTCCACACGTCCTTCGCGGCCGCCGTGACCGAGTCGAAGTCGTAGGAGGGAGCCTCCGCCGCGAGGTTCTTCCGCGCACCGTCGAGCCCGGTGTAGGACAGGCCGACCTTCAGCACGACATCGCGGTCGGCCGAAGCGTCGAACGTGACCCAGGCACCGTTCCCACCCGTACCGGCAGCATCCCGGCTCCCCGGCGTGGGAGCGCTCCCCCGCCACGACCCGAACGACGCGAAGGGCCGGTCGAACGACGCCGTGAAGTAGACGGTGTGCTCGTCCTTGCCCGCGCAGAACCGGCCGTTGCGCACCCGCCCCTCGATGGTCCGGTCACCGACGACGTGGATCTCCGAGTCCAGCACCGTCTGGTTGGACCGCCCGGTGTTGAACAGGACGTTGGCCGCGCCCGAAGACGGGAACGTGTACCGCTGCCACCCGGTCCGCTGCGTGGCGGTGACCTCGGCGTTCACCCCGTACTTCGACAGCCCGACCCGGTAGTACCCGGGCTGCGCGGTTTCGTCCGAATGGCTGAACTCGGACTTGTAAGCGTTGATGTCAACGTTGTCAACGGACCCGACTGTCGGCATGACCGGCAGCTCGCCCATGACGCCGCAGCCCACGCCCGACAGGTGCGTCTGCGAGAACCCGTAGATGGAGGTGGCCTTGTAGTCGTACCCGCCCTGACCTCCCGTATCAGGGCTGACCTGCACCATTCCGAACGGCACCGAGGCACCGGGAAAGGTGTTGCCGAAGTTCTGCGTCCCCACGAAGGGGTTCACCAGGGAAGAAGGTTCCTCCCCCGCCGGAGCCGCCTGAGCCCCTTGCGCAGGGACTGTCAACCCTAGTAACAGTCCGACTACAACCAGTGTCCGCATAGGGGGCAGTATCGCCGGAACACCGCCGTCCCGACACCCCCTTCAGTGGTCGGCAACGCGCGCACCGGTGTCGGTCGTCTCGATAAGCCGCCGACCCCAGGACAAGGGCACGGCTCCTGGAGTAAGCAGGAGACATGCCCGTACAGCTCAACCACACCATCGTCCACGCGACCGACCAAGAGCGCTCAGCCCGCTTCCTGACCACCCTCCTGGGCCTGCCGGACGCAACCCGCTTCGGCCCGTTCACCGTGGTGGAAGTGGCGAACGGCGTCTCCCTCGACTACATGACGGTGAGCGGCCCGATCACCGGCCAGCACTACGCGTTCCTGGTGACGGAGGAGGAGTTCGACCAGATCTTCAACCGCATCAAGGAACAGGGAATCGATCACTGGGCAGACCCGTACAAGTCGAAGCCGCAGCAGATCAACACCCACGACGGCGGCCGAGGCGTGTACTGGAACGACCCGGACGGCCACGCACTGGAGATCATCACGCGCCCGTACGGCTCAGGCTCGGAAGCTTGACGGCGAGCACCGCGCCCGGACAGCGGGAGACGCCAACACCAACGCCGCGAAGGTGAGAGCGATACCACCAAGCGGACGCCGACACTCGGCAGAACAGGTCTAGACCCTTGACTGGTCTGGACCACCGATGCCAACCTCAGCACTGTTTCACATCCAGGATTCCTCGGATGAGACAAGACTCCAGGAGTGGGTGACCTTGCTGAAAAAACGCATCTTGGCGTCTCTCGCGGCAGGTGTGGTGGCGGCTTCCCTGGCCGTCATCGCGCCGACCGCGTCCTCACAGGCAGAAGTGTCCGCGCAGGCCTGCACCTTCACGGACTGGGTTCAGGGTCAGTGGTACACCACCGGCTCGATCGTGAGATTCGAAGGCAACTACTACATCGCCGAGCACGACAACCCGGGCTACAGCCCGACGGTCTCCACCTGGTACTGGGAGCCGACGAGCTGTGACGGTGGCGGCGGAGGTGGCGGCGGCGGCACCTGCGGCAGCGCCACCGACTGGGTTGCCGGACGGCAGTACTACACCGGCAACATCGTGCGGTACAACGGTTCCTACTACATCGCCGAGCACGACAACCCCGGTTACGACCCGACGGTCTCCACCTGGTTCTGGGAACCGCACAACTGCGGTGGTGGCGATCCCGGCAACGGGAGCTTCCCCATCAGCGAGGCCCAGTTCAACCAGCTGTTCCAGGGCCGCAACAGCTTCTACAGCTACCAGGGCTTCGTCGAGGCGGCACGCACGATCCCCGCGTTCGGCACGACCGGCAGCGACACGGTGAAGAAGCAGGAAGTCGCGGCGTTCCTCGCGAACGCGTCGCACGAGACCGGTGGCTTCGTCTACATCGAAGAGATCAACAAGAACAACGACCTCTGCGATGAGAGCCAGTGGTACGGCTGCCCCGCCGGCACCTACGCCTACTACGGCCGTGGTCCGATCCAGCTGTCGTGGAACTTCAACTACAAGGCCGCGGGTGACTACCTGGGTCTCGACCTGCTGGGCAACCCGTGGCAGGTGGCGCAGAACTCCACGACCGCGTGGCGGACGGCGATCTGGTACTGGATGACGCAGCGCGGCCCCGGCACCATGACGCCGCACGACGCGATGGTCAACTCGCGCGGGTTCGGCGAGACGATCCGCAGCATCAACGGATCGCTGGAGTGCAACGGTGGCAACCCCGGTCAGGTGCAGAGCCGCGTCTCGAAGTACCAGCAGATCACGGGAGCCATCGGCGTCACGCCCGGTGGGAACCTGTCCTGCTAGTGGCCCTGCCGGGACTTGAGCTGTCCTGGTCCGGCATCGGTTTCACTGCGGGACCATGGAGCTCAACGACCTGCTGCACGAGCTGAACGATCAGCGCAGGACCTTCCGCGTCACCATGCGGGGTCTGACCACCGCGGACGCGGTGAAGCGCACGACCGTCAGCGAGCTCACGCTGGGTGGGTTGCTCAAGCACCTCACCTGGTGTGAGCGGGCCTGGACCCACGTCCTGACCTCGCAGCCGGGCCGTCCGCGAGGGTGGCTCGACGGCAGCCAGTACGTGTGGAACGGCAACGACTTCGGGCAGTTGCTCGAGTCCTACGACGAAGCGGTGCGCGCGACCGACGAGGCCGTGCGCACCGCTTCGCTCGATGAACTGGTGGCGCTGCCGCCCGCGCCGTGGGATCCGGCTCCGGAACCGATGTCCATCCGGCGGATCGTGCTCCACCTGATCCGGGAGACCGCGCAGCACGCGGGCCACGCCGACATCCTCCGGGAGACGCTGGACGGTCAGTCGACCACGGCGACCCTGTACGAGTTCTAGGCCGCGAGCTGTTCCTTCACCTGGGCGAGC
Organism: Lentzea sp.; assembly: GCF_035525475.1. Taxonomy (GTDB): domain Bacteria; phylum Actinomycetota; class Actinomycetes; order Mycobacteriales; family Pseudonocardiaceae; genus Lentzea. The sequence goes on from NZ_DATLEC010000261.1 coordinate 79,709, forward strand.
GACGGGTTGGTGAGCGCCGCGCCGTTCGGGAAGTGGACCGTGGGCACCGTGCGGTTGCCGCCGTTCACGCTCATCACGAAGTCCGCCGCACCGGGCGTCTCCTCGATGTTGATCTCGACGTACTCGATGCCCTCGCGGTCGAGCGAGCTCTTCAGGATCCGGCAGTAGCCGCACCACGAGGTCGAGTAGACGGTCAGCTGGTCGGGAGCCATCAGGCGCTCTCCTCATCGAGGTCGGTCGAAGGTCATCAGTGTCAACGCCCGGTGGGTGGCACTTCTTCCCAGGGTGCCGCTGTGCCCCGCGCCACTGGGCCGCACCGATCGTCAGACAAACGTCAGGTCAATTCATCTCGTCGTGGACGAGCATTGGTTCGCGCACGCCACGAAACTTCTGGCGTGCACTTCGTCGTGGATTCACGTGAGCACTACCGACTATTTCAGTCACCCAATCGGCGGCCCGTCACCACGGAGGGTTTCCGATATCGTCTCAATTCCGCCGCCGCTACCGGGTGTGCAGAACAGAAAGGCTGGTCATGCTGAAAACGGTAGCGGCTGCTGCCCTCGTGCTGTCCGCGGTCCTGGCCGCGCCGGCAGCGCAGGCAGCTGCTGATGTTCCCGATTTCGTGACGATCGACGTCGTCACGGTGAACGGTTCAGGCTGTCCCGCCGGCACCGCGGCGGTCGCGGCCGCCGACGACCGCACGGCGTTCACGGTCACGTACAGCCAGTACCTCGCCCAGGCAGGTCAGGGTGCGGCACCCACAGACTTCCGCAAGAACTGCCAGCTCAACATCAGAGTGAGCTACCCGCAGGGCTTCACGTTCGGCATCGCCCAGGCCGACTACCGCGGCTTCGCGAACCTGCAGGCCGGAGCCACCGGAACAGAAAAGGGCAACTACTACTTCCAGGGCATGTCCCAAACGGCGAGCCGCACCCACAACTTCTCCGGGCCGAAGAGCGACAACTGGCAGGCGACCGACCGCAGCCAGGTGTCGGAAATCATCTACGCCCCGTGCGGGGAAATCAGGCACCTGAACGTCAACACCGAACTTCGCGTGAACGCGGGAACCGCGTCGAAGCTGAACAGCTTCATGACGATGGATTCCACGGACGGCAGCGTGAGCACCAAGTACCAGTTCTCCTGGAAGCGCTGCTGACACCTCGGCACCCTCTACCGCCGCCTGTTCATCGTTGATCCCCAGACGGAAAGGTGCCCCATGCTCACCACCCTGGCCGCTGCCGCGCTCGCGATGTCGACGATCATCATCCCGCCAGGAGGCGCCCCCGGCGACGTTCCCCCGCCGGACCACATCACCATCGACGTCGTGACGGTCAACGGCTCCGGCTGCCCCGCGGGAACGGCCGCCGTCGCCGTGAGTCCGGACAACAAGGCGTTCACCGTCACCTACAGCCAGTTCATGGCGCAGGTCGGCCCCCAGGCCCTGCCCACCGACTTCCGCAAGAACTGCCAGCTGAACCTCCGCGTCAACGTGCCGTCCGGCTTCACCTACGGCATCTCGTCGACCGACTACCGCGGCTTCGCGCACCTCGAACGCGGCGCCACGGCCCTGGAGAAGGCGAACTACTACTTCCAGGGCATGTCGCAGACGGAGTACAAGCAGCACAACTACAAGGGCCCGTTCAGCGACGACTGGCAGGCGACCGACACGACCGACGTGGCCGCGATCGTCTACCACCCGTGCGGCGAGAAGCGGAACTTCAACATCAACACGGAGCTGCGCGTCAGCGCGGGCACGTCGGACCCGAAGAAGCTGACCAGCTTCATCGCGATGGACTCGACGGACGGGTCGATCGAGACGACCTACCACTTCGCGTGGAAGGTCTGCACGTCCAAGCCGTAGTACCGGCCAGGTGCCGGGCATTCCGCTCACGGGGTGCCCGGCACGCCCTTCGCGCTGGGAGACCGGTCAGATCAGGAACCGGTACGCCGTCGACCCCGGCTCCACGTGCTGGATCTTGAGCGGGGACTCCTTCATCCGGCCCCACAGCAGGTCGTAGTCCTCGCGCCGCCCCATCTCGATGCACACCAGCGCGGCGCCGGTCTCCCGGTTGTCCCGCTTCATGTACTCGAACTGCACGATGTCGTCGTCCTTGCCGAGCACGTCGTCGAGGAACCGCCGCAGCGCGCCCGGCTCCTGCGGGAACTCCACCAGGAACCAGTGCTTCAGGCCGCGGTGGATCATCGAGCGCTCGACGATCTCGGCGTAGCGGGAGACGTCGTTGTTGCCGCCCGAGAGCAGGCACACGACCGTCGAGTCCGGCGACACGGAGATCTCCTCCAGCAGCGCGGCCGAGGCCAGCGCGCCCGCGGGCTCCGCGATGATGCCGTCGATCTGGTACAGCTCCAGCATCTCGGTGCAGACGGCGCCCTCCGACACGGTCAGCAGCTCCGCGCCGCTGTCGCGCACCATCGGGTACGTGAACTCGCCCGCGCGGCGGACCGCGGCGCCGTCGACGAACGAGTCGACCTCGGGCAGCGTCACCGGGCCGCCCGCCTGCATGGCGGCGATCATGCTGGCCGCGCCGGCCGGTTCGACGCCGATGATGCGGGTGCGCGGGAAGCGTTCCCTGAACCACGTGCCGACGCCGGAGAGCAGGCCGCCGCCTCCGACGGGCACCACGACCACGTCGGGCGCGCCGCCGAGCTGCTGGACGATCTCCAGGCCCACCGTGCCCTGGCCCGCGACCGTGCGCGGGTCGTCGAAGGCCGGGACGAGGGTCGCGCCCGTGGTCTGCGCGTACTCCTTCGCCAGCGCCGCGGCGTCGTCGTAGGTGTCGCCGTCGACGACCAGCTGCACCATGCCCTGGCCGAGGGCGTGGATGCGGTCGCGTTTCTGGCGCGGGGTGGTGCGGGGGACGTGCACGCGGCCCTCGATGCCCAGGCGGCGGCAGGCGTAGGCCATGCCCTGGCCGTGGTTGCCGGCCGAGGCGCAGACGGCGCCGCCGAAGGCGAACTCGGTCTGGCAGAGCAGGTTGAACGCCCCGCGCAGCTTGTACGAGCGGCCCACCTGGAGGTCCTCGCGCTTGAGCCACACGCGGGCGCCGGTCCGCTCGGACAGCCGCTGGTTCACCTCGAGCGGCGTCGTGCGCGCGACTCCGCCCAGCCGGGCTGCGGCGGCGGACACCTCATCAGCGAAGGACATGTCAATACATCTTCCGTGAACGACTCGGGTCTGGCACGCGTACCCCTAAAGGACAGGGGAGGTGCCTGTGTTTCGCCTTGTGGGCGTGATAGTGCTGCTCATGATGTTCTCCGTGGTCCCCGCGCACGCCCACGGCGCGCCCAGCGACCCCGCGAGCAGGGCTTATCTGTGTTCGCCAGGTCAGCCCACAGCATCATCCCCGCCCTGCCGCGGCGCCATCTCGGCGGGGTTGCCGTCCAAGGAGTGGGACAACATCCGGCTGGCGGACGTGGCGGGCAGGGACGCGGCGCGGGTTCCCGACGGCAAGCTGTGCAGCGCCGGGATCCCCGGGTACGCCGGTCTCGACCTGCCCTCGGCGCAGTGGCCGGCGACGAAGCTCAAGAGCACCGCCTTCACCTACCGGGCGACGATCCCGCACCAGGGCTCGTTCCGCTTCTACGCGACCCGCGCGGGCTACTCGCCGGCTCGACCGCTGCGGTGGGCCGATCTGGAGCAGTTCCTGACCGTGCCGTCTCCCCCGCTCGTCAACGGCGCCTACGAGTTCAAGGTGCAGCTGCCGAAGGACCGGACCGGGCGGCACCTGATCTACACGGTCTGGCAGAACACGGACACCCCCGACACCTACTACTCGTGCACGGACGTGGAGATCGCGGCACCAGCCGCGGCGCAAGCACCGGCACCACCTCAAACACGCACACCGGCCGCGGAAACCGCTTCCCAGAAACCCTCCGCACCGGCGTCGAGCATCCCGCGACCCGTTCCCGTCGCGTCGAGCGCCGAACAGCCTCCCTCCACCACGACGAGGTTCGGCATGGCGGCCGTCGTCGGAGCTCTGGGCGGCCTGATCGCGCTGGGCGGGATCGTGTTGTGGCGCAGAAGAATTCTGTGAACGTCCCGGTCCCCATCAGGTCTAGACCACCCTTACGATGATCTTCGGGCGCGCAACCCAGCGAAACGAAGGTGTGCCTGAATGGCTCGTAAACTGTTGGCATTGCTGGCTTTGGTCGCCGCAACGCTCGTCCCGGTCGGTGTCCCGGCACCGGCGCAGGCCGCTCCCTTCAAGGTTCTGGCCTTCTACAACGGCACGTGGGACGCGGCGCACATCGCGTTCGTCAAGGAGGCCAACCCCTGGCTGACCCGTGCCGGCCAGGAGAACGGCTTCACCTACGAGGCGACGACGGACTGGAACCGCCTCAACACCCTCACCCCCGCACAGGCGCAGGTCGTGGTCTTCCTCGACGACGCTCCCACCGGGGCCGCCGCACGCACGGGCTTCCAGCGGTACATGGAGGCAGGCGGCGGGTTCTTCGGCTTCCACGTGAGCGCGTTCACCCAGAACGCGAACGAGTGGTCCTGGTACCACAACACGTTCCTGGCCAAGGGGAACTTCGTCAGCAACACGTGGGGACCGACCACGGCGGTGCTGAAGGTGGAGACCCGTGACCACCCGTCGACCGCACGGCTGCCCGAGAAGTTCACCTCCGCGGTGAGCGAGTGGTACAGCTGGGACCGCGACCTGCGGCAGAACCCGAGCATCCAGGTGCTGGCGAGCGTCGACCCGTCGAGCTTCCCGCTCGGCACCGACCCGAACCAGCAGTGGCGCAGCGGGTACTACCCGATCATGTGGACCAACAGGAACTTCAAGATGGTCTACGCGAACTTCGGCCACAACGCGATGGACTACGCGGCCAACAAGCCGTTGTCGTCGACCTTCGCGAGCGCGACGCAGAACACGTTCCTCATCGACAGCCTGCTCTGGCTCGGCGGTGGCGGCACTCCCCCGCCGCAGGGCGAGTGGAAGGCGGTCACCAACCGCGGCAACGGCAAGTGCGTCGACGCCAAGGCCGCGGGTGTCGCCAACGGCACCGTCATCCAGCAGTACACCTGCAACGGGACCACGGCGCAGAACTTCCGCGCGGTGGCGACGACTGACGGCTACTCGCGCCTCGAGTACCGCAACGACCCGCTGAAGGTGCTGGACGTGAGTGACGTGTCCACGGCGGACGGTGCCGGCATCCACCTGTGGGACTACGTGGGCGGCACCAACCAGCAGTGGCGCGTCACCACCGGGTCCGACGGCTACTCGACCCTGACGGCACGCCACTCGGGCAAGTGCCTGAGCGCGCCCGCCGGGTCGGCTGACGGCGTGCAGCTGGTCCAGGCGACCTGCACCGGCTCGGCGGCTCAGTCGTTCCGGCTGGGCTGAGGCCAGGTCACGGTCACGCGTTCCCCCGGTCTCCTGCTCGTGGAGGCCGGGTGGGACGTGGCCAGGAAGCCGTACATGTCGTTGAGCTGGTGCAACGCCTGCACCGCGTCCCGCCACACCGGGCAGGGCCACGCGCGGTGGTGCCCGTACCAGGTGCGGCACGACTTGCACCGGTGCCGCTCGTTCGGCTCGTGCACCCGCAGCAACCCCCGCCACCACGGCAGGGCGTCGCGCAGCCGCTCACGCAGCTCGACGACCTCGTGGGGCGGCGAGTCCGGTCGCGCGAGCTGGTCCATGGTCTCGTAGACGACGTCGATCACGGCCCGGTGGAAGGCACCCTGTCGTTCAGCCAGCGCCATGTCCCAGATCCTCCGCGAGGTGGTGGACGGGTGGACTGACGTGACTGTCCCCGGTCGCGCGGACGCCCTCCGCTGTTGAGACAGGCACGGTGGGAGTCTATGTTGGGCAAAGGCGGGGTTTCAACTGGCGAAAATCCCGGCACCCCGGAGAGCATTTCCGTGGGTGGAGACGACGACTGGCGCAGGGGGCCTGGTGATGGCGGGGGAACGGTCCCTGGCTGACAGGCTCAACCAGCTCTTCGCCCTGTACACGGCCCGGTCGGGGCAGGAGTACAGCAACGAGCACGTCGCGGCGGCCATCGCGGACACCGGCGTCACGATCTCCCAGAGCTACATCTGGCAGCTGCGCAAGGGCAAGAAGGACAACCCGACGTTCAAGCACCTGCAGGCACTGGCAGGCTTCTTCGGTGTGCCCGTGAGCTACTTCTTCGACGACGAGGTCACCGACCGCGTCGACGAGCAGCTGAAGTCGTTGCAGGACCAGCAGAGCAGGCTCGACGAGATCGCCTCCGGCAGCGACGCGCAGCTGATGGCGATGCGCGCGGGCGAGCTCTCGCCGGACCGCCGCCGTCTCGTCATGGAGCTGCTCGACGTCGTCTACCGGCAGGAACAGGCCGAACGCGGCGAGGGATGACCCGTGGCCGAACGTGATCTGCGCAAGCGGTGCCGCCGCCTGCTGAACGAGCTGGACATCCAGCCGCCGCTCGACGTCTCGGAGCTCTGCCGCCGCGTCGGTGAGCAGCGCGGCAGGCCCATCCGGCTGATCGCGCACCCGATCCCGGTGCCCGGCCCGTACGGCGTGTGGATCGCCACCGCCAGGGCCGACTACATCCTGTACCAGCAGGAGACGTCGAAGGCGCACCAGAACCACATCATCCTGCACGAGCTGGGCCACCTGCTGGCCGGTCACAGCAGCGACGAGCAGGACGACGACCTGCTCGCGGGCCTGTACCCGGACCTCGAACCGGACGCGGTGCGGCGGGCGTTGAGGCGCACCTCCTACGACACCGAGCACGAGCGTGAGGCCGAGACGGTCGCGACGATCATCCTCGAGTGGGCGTCGGTGCTGGACAAGGTCGCGCCGCGGGCGTCCGAGGGCCCGGCGCGGCGCATGTCGTCCTCGCTCGCCGACCGGCTGGGGTGGCTCTGACGTGGAGTACCTGAAGGAGACGCAGGGAGTCGTCGCGTTCTCGGCGCTCGCGGTGATGCTGTACCTGCTGGTCCGCAGGCCGCACGACCCGCGCCTGCGTTCGGTGACGGCACTGGTGGCGGGCTGGGCGGTCGGCTACCCGTTCGGCAGGGCGGCCGCCGGCGGCAGGTGGTTCCTCGGGCTCGACCCGATGGTGTGCCAGCTGATCCAGCACTCGATGCTGCAGGTCGGCGTGTACGGCCTGATCTGCTTCTTCCTCTTCTCCGCGCTCGACGACGCCCGCGCGAGGCGCCAGGCGTTGCTCCAGCTCGTGCCGCTGGCGCTGTGCGTCGGCGTCATGACGTGGGCCGTGCTGTCGATCCCCGACGACCTGCGGGTGGCGGCCGCGCGCGTGCCCAACTCGCTCGGCGGCGGCCCCACGGGCGTCCTCGCCATCACGGTCTTCTACTCGCTGGGCAACGGCTACCTGCTCTACGGCTTCGCGGCGATGTTCGTGTGGGCCCGCCGCTACGCCCGCGGCGCCGAACCGCGGCTGCGCCGGGGTCTGCTGATCACCTCGACGGGTCTCGCGCTGCTGGTGCCGGCCGACGCGATCTTCGTGTCGTCCAACATCTCCCGCTACTTCGGCGAACCGCTCCCCCGCTGGTTGCTGACGCTGGCCGTGTTCTTCCTGCTGCCGGGCGTGCTGCTGTGCGTCGTCGGGGTCGTCTACCCGGTCGTCGCGATGCGGGTCGCCGCTTCGAAGCTGTGGCTGCGGCACCTGCGCGCGTACCACCGGCTGGCTCCGTTGTGGACGCTGCTGCACCAGTCGTTCCCCGAGGACGCCCTGCACCGGGTGCCGTCGCGGCGCGACGCGCTGTCGTTGCGCGGCGTGCACCGGCGGTACTACCGGCGGGTGATCGAGTGCCGGGACGGCCTGGTGCGGATCAGCCCGTACGTCGCCGAGACGCCCGAGGAGCTGCCGCTGTCCGAACGGCTGCGCGCCGGGCTGGAGACGCGCAGGTCGGGCACGGTGACGCTGCGGCGGCCGATCGCGCTGGCCGTGCCGGAGGACGACGGCATGGACGCGGACGTGCGGGAGCTGGAAAAGCTCGCGGCTTCGTTGCGCTGAGCAGGTCAACGAGAACGTGACGCCTCTGCTTCGGCGACGCGGACGCACTCCTCGAGCGCGGCCACCATGTACCGCCGCCACAGCGGAGCGAACGGTCCGGAGAGGATCCACCGCCGGCCCGGCAGCGGCAGGAACTCGTAGGTCCACCTGATGAGCGTGCCGTCGCCGTCCGGGTTGAAGTTCCACTCGCCCCGGACCCCGGCAGCGAGACGTGCGAGGACGTTCGTGAACCCGCTGAGCTGGTAGGCGAACGACACGCCTTCGACGTACTCGGTGAGTTGTTCGTCCGCCTGGGACCCGTCCTCGAACTGCGGGTTGCGAGTCGGACCGGCGTGGTCCCACGCCTCTGTCTGGTTGGCGACGGACTTCACGCCGGGGAAGGGGCCCACCTTGTGGAAGACGCTGGGCAGGTCGATCGGCGCGATGACGCGGAACGCGTGTTCGGGTGAGGTCCAGGTGCGCTGCTGGACGGTGATCGGAACCGTGCGGTCACCGGGCTTGATCAGGAGTGAGATCGTCATGCGGCTGAGCTTGCGCGGTGGGGACGACGCCCACCAGAGACCCTCAGTACCACCCAGTCCGCTCGCGGGACGTGAGAACCTGGGAGCCATGAACGATCTGGCTGTCGCCCTGCGGACGTGGCGCGACAGGATCACGCCCGCGGCCGTGGGCCTGCCGGCGGGGACCGACCGGCGCAGTCCGGGACTGCGCCGGGAAGAGCTCGCGGAGCTCGCGGGCATCTCCGTCGACTACCTCGTCCGCCTGGAGCAGGGGCGCGCCCGCAACCCCTCCCCCCAGGTGCTGGCCGCCCTCGCGCGAGCGCTCCGGGTCAACGCGGCGGAACGCGACGTCCTGTTCCGCGCCGCGGGAGTGGCGCCGCCGCCGGCCGGCACCATCTCGACGCACGTGAGCCCCGGCGTCCACCGCATCCTGGACCGGCTCCGGGACACGCCGGTCGCCGTGTACACGGCGGCGTGGGACTTCGTGCAGTCCAACGCCCTGTGGGACGCGCTCTTCGCCGGCGAGAAGGGACGGACGGGGCGAGAAGCCAACCTCGCGTGGCGGGCGTTCACCGCGGCGGACATCCCCGTCGCCTGGGCAGAGGGTGAAGAGGGAGCCTTCCGGCGGGATCTCGCGGCGGACCTGCACACGGCCTTGAGCGCCTACCCCGGGGACCCCCGCCTGGCGTCGCTCATCGCCGATCTGCGCCAGGTGAGTGCCGATTTCGACACCGTGTGGCGCGAGTGGGACGTCACGCGGCAATCCTCGCGGCCCAAGCAGATCCCCGTCCCCGGCGTCGGAGCCGTGACGCTGGACTGCGACATCCTCACCACGCACGACACCGACCTGCGGCTCATCGTCTACACGGCGGCACCGGGATCGGAGGACGCCGACAAGCTGGACCTCCTGCGCGCCGTCGGCGCCTGCTCGTAGAAAGCTCGCGGCATCCCTGCGCTGAGCTTATGGTCCCGATGTGGACCTGCCCGTGATGCCGCCGGTGAAGCCGATGCTCGCGAAGTCCGTGCCCGGGCTACCGCGCGGGGACGGGCTCGCCTACGAGCCCAAGTGGGACGGCTTCCGCTGCATCGTGTTCCGCGACGGCGACGAGGTCGAGCTGGGCTCGCGCAACGACAAGCCGCTCACCCGGTACTTCCCCGAGGTCGTCGAGCTGCTCAAGGACGCGCTGCCGCCGCGGTGCGTGGTCGACGGCGAGATCGTGCTGGTCACGCCCGACGGGTTGAGCTTCGACACGCTCCAGCTGCGGCTGCACCCGGCCGCGTCGCGGGTCACGAAGCTCTCGGTCGAGACGCCGGCGAGCTTCGTCGCGTTCGACCTGCTGGCGTGCGGTGACGACGACCTCACCGGCCTGCCGCAGGGCGAACGGCGGAAGAGGCTGGAAGAGGTCGTCTCCGAGGTGCCGGGCTTCTACCTGACACCGTCCACGGCGGACCCCGACGTCGCGCAGGACTGGTTCACGCGGTTCGAGGGCGCGGGCTTCGACGGCGTGATGGTCAAGCACCTGGACGGCGTCTACGAGCCGGACAAGCGCGTGATGTTCAAGGTCAAGCACGAGCGGACGGCCGACTGCGTGGTCGCGGGCTACCGCCTGCACAAGGACGGCGAGAGCGTCGGGTCGCTGGTGCTCGGGCTCTACCAGGACGGCGAGCTGCGCAACGTGGGCGTGGCGAGCAGCTTCACCGCGGCCCGGCGGCGTGAGCTGGTCGACGAGCTGAAGCCGTTGCTGAACCCGGCCGAGCACCCGTGGGCCGCGTGGGCGACCTACGAGGGGCCCGGCATGAACAGCCGCTGGAACCCCGAGAAGCAGCTCCAGGTGGTGCTGCTGGAGCCGACGCGGGTCGCCGAGGTGCGCTACGAGCACGTGCAGGGCGGGCGGTTCCGGCACACCGCGCGGCTCGTGCGGTTCCGCTTCGACAAAGAGCCTTCGGAGTGCACCTACGAGCAGCTGGAGGAGGTCCCGCCGGCCGAGCTGGACGCGCTGTTCGGCGAAGCGGAGCGCCGTCGGACAATCGAACGGTGAAGGTGATCAGGCGGGACGGCACGCACGAGATCGAGATCCAGCGGTCGCGGTTCCTGTGCCACGTCGCCCGCGTCGCCTCCGAGCAGGAGGCGGCGGAGTTCTTCGCGCGGGTCCGCAAGGAGCACTGGCAGGCCACGCACAACTGCACGGCGTTCCGGACCGCGGACACCCAGCGCTCCTCCGACGACGGCGAACCCGCGGGCACCGCCGGCGTCCCGATGCTGGAGGTGCTGACGCGCAGGGACCTCGTCGACACCGCCGTGGTCGTCACCCGCTACTACGGCGGGATCAAGCTCGGCGCCGGTGGCCTGGTCCGGGCGTACGGACGGGCTGTGTCGGAGGCCATCGACTCTCTCGGCACCCTGACCCGTGAACGGCACGAGACCGTGCTGCTGGCCGTGGACCACGACCAGGCGGGAAAGCTCGAGAACGCGTTGCGCGCGGCCGGATACCACGTCGCGGACACCGAGTACGGCCACGACGTCACGTTCACCGTGCACACCAAGGACCCGGAGGCGTTCGAGGTGTGGCTCGCCGCGCAGACCGGGGGCGCGGTCGCGGCGATCAGGGGCGAGCCCGTGGATCTCGATCGTTAGGGCTTGTCCCGTGAGCCTCATCCGCGATAGTCGCGGCCGAGGCCCTTAGGCGAGCAGGGCGTCCAGCGCGGCCTGGCTCTCGTCGTCCGCGGCGCGGTGGATCACCAGGAGCTGGTCGGGGTCCTGCAGCGGCCTGAGCGTCTCGAACTGGACCTCGATCACGCCGGCGTCCGGGTGCCGCAGCGACTTCCGCCCGCGGGCGTTGACCTTGACGTCCTGCGCGGCCCACAGGCGCGCGAACTCCGCGTCGAGCGACACGCACTCGGCGATGAGGTCGCTCAGCACCTGGTCGTCCGGGTGCGCCGCCCAGGCGGTGCGCAGGTGGGCGACGCCCTCCCGCACCACGCGGTCGCGGTCGACGTAGCGCTCGCGCATGTCCGGGTGCATCAGGCACACCCACATCGCGTTGCGCCTCGACGGCGGCAGGGTGCCGAAGTCGAGGAACAGCCGCGCCATCTCGTCGTTCCAGGCGAGGACGTCGTAGCGGTGGTTCATCAGCATGGCCGGGCGTGGGGACAGGTCGTCGACCAACCTGGCCAGTGAGCTCTCGGCGGTGGTGGCGGGCTTGTCGTCGTCGCGGGGCCGCTGCCGGGCCAGGCCGTAGAGGTAGCTGCGTTCGTCCGGTTCCAGGCGCAGGGCCCTGGCCAGCGCTTCCACCACGTCCGCCGAGGGCCGCAGCCCGCGGGCCTGTTCGAGCCGCACCACGTAGTCGACGCTGATCCCGGCCAGTTCGGCGACCTCCTCCCTGCGCAGTCCGGGGGTCCGCCGCGACTGGCGGCGCGAGGGCAGGCCGAAGTCGCGCGGGTCGAGGCGCTCGCGCCGGGCCCGCAGGAACGCGGCCAGCTGCTCCGGCACGTCCACGGTGCTGGTGATCACCCCCGGTCCAACAGCGAGGGTAGGACGGCTGTTCCCAGGAAGTGCCCTCCCTTACCCCCGGCTCGCGACCGGCAGAGGCTGGTGCCGGAAGACGATCACGAACACAGGAGGACCTGATGTCGGTCACCCTCGACACCTACCGGCTGCTCGGCCGGTCCGGGCTGCGGGTCTCCCCGCTGGCGCTGGGCACGGCCACCTTCGGCACCAGTCTCGGCTGGGGCGCGGAGCAGGAGGAGGCCAGGAAGCTGTTCGACGTCTACGTCGACCGCGGCGGCAACTTCCTCGACACCGCCGCCGCCTACGGCGAGTCCGAACGCATTCTGGGCGAGTTCGTCCGCGGCCGCCGTGAGAGCCTCGTGCTGGCGACGAAGTACTCGACGCTGCGCACGCCCGGCGACCCGAACTCCGGGGGCGCGCACCGCAAGAGCCTGTTCTCGTCGGTGGAGAACAGCCTGCGGCAGCTGGGCACCGACTACCTCGACCTGCTGTACGTGCACGTGTGGGACTTCTCGACCCCGGTCGAGGAGGTGCTGCGCGGCCTCGACGACCTCGTCAGGCAGGGCAAGGTCCTGTACGTGGCGATGTCGAACGCCCCGGCGTGGCAGGTCTCGCGCATGCAGGCGATCGCCGACCTGCGCGGGTGGTCGCCGCTGGTCGCGTTGCAGGTCGAGTACAGCCTCATCAACCGGGACGCGGAACGCGACCTGATCCCGATGGCGCGGGCGGTGGGGCTGGGCGTGACGCCGTACTCCCCGCTGGGCGGCGGCGTGCTGTCCGGCAAGTACACCCGCGCCGACCTGACCTCCCCCGACACCGCCGAGAGCTCGCGCAGGAAGTTCAACGCCAACCTGGGCATGGTCACCGAACGCACGCTCGACATCGCGGACGTCGTGCGGGAGGTCTCCGCGGAGGTGGGGTGCACGCCGGCGCAGGTCGCGCTGGCCTGGAACCTGCGGCAGCCCGGCGTGACGGCGCCCGTCGTCGGTGCCCGCACCCCCGAGCAGCTGCTGGGGAACCTGGACGCCCTGGAGGTGGACCTCACCGACGACCAGCTGGCCCGGCTCGACGCGGCCAGCGCGACCGAGCTCGGCTACCCGCACACCCTGCTCACCGGTGACCACATCCGCACGGTGGTGAAGGGCGGCCTGAAGATCGAAGACCGCTGAAAACGCCCGTGGCGCGCCTCCCCGGTGGTGATGGGGGAAGCGCGCCACGTCGTGGTGCCTACGTGCAGGGAATCACGTCCGGGTCAGCGCCCGCCTTGGGCACCCACCGCACGTTCGCGAACGACGCCTGGAACGGGCCGTCCGTGTAGACCAGGAACGGCGTGTTGACGTTCTCCAGGTCCAGTCCCTTGTCGGAGAAGCAGTTGACCGAGATCTTCACGGTCGCCTTCTGCCCGATGGGGATGTTCCGGAACGCCTGCGTGGCATCGATCTCCGCCATGCACGGGTACATGCAGTGCGCGCTGACGACCGTGCGGTTGGCCGGGGCCTGGTGCACGATCACGTCGAACTCGATGGCCGCGTTGGCGTTGCCGTAGCCGCGCAGGTCGCTGCCGGTCGGGCTCTGCAGGTACACCTGGCCGGGGCCGGTGCCGGTCCACGTCGTCTTGAGCGCGTCCTGCTGGACGTTGACGTCGGACTGCACGACGTTGATCTCGGCGTGCGAGGCCTGGCCGTCGGGACCGATCTCGGTACCGCCCCAGTTCTCCGCGGAGCCGATCATGCTCTTGTACGGCGCGACGTCCGTGCGGTTGAAGACCTCGAGGTCCTCGGTCGCCGTGCCGCCGCCACCGCCGGAGCAGGTGCCACCGGGGCTCGTCTCGTCGAGCTTGCCGACGGTGCCGGTCTGCCAGTCGCGCAGGCCGTAGCCGAACTTGAACAGCGGCGTCTTGGCGGGCTCACCCGGCAGCGCGGGGCAGGCCTCGCCAGGCCACGAGTAGGACAGCTTGCCGGTGAACCCGTTGTGGCGGCCCTTGATCAGCAGGTCCGCGATGCCCTGGCCCTCGCTGCCCGGCAGCCAGGCGGACACGAACGCGTCGGAGCGGTTGATCTCCTTGTTCATGTACATGGCGCGGCCACCGACGTAGACGGTGATGACCGGCTTGCCCTTGCCGGACACCTTGTCCAGCACGGCGAGGTCCTGCGGGTACAGGCGAGCGGTCTCGAACGAGCGCTTGCCGAGGTCGCCCACGCCCTCCGCGTACGGAGTCTCACCGATGACGGCGATGACGGCGTCGAACTGCGCCGGGTCGACGCCGTCCGCGGTCTCGGCGAACGTGACGTTCGCGGCGCCCAGGGTGTCCTGGATGCCCTTGAGGATGCTGGTGGCGTTGGGGAAGTCGGCGTTGGTGTTGCCGGTGCCCTGCCAGGACAGCGTCCAGCCGCCGGTCTGGTTCGAGATGTTGTCCGCGCTCTTGCCGACGACGAGGACCTTGCTGCGGTTGGAGAGCGGCAGCACGCGCTTGTCGTTCTTCAGCAGCACGGCGGACTCGCGCACGGCCTTGCGGGCGAGTTCCTTGTGCAGCAATGCCTTCTGCTCACCGGCGTGGTCGCGCTGCGACGGCTTGGGGGCGTCGAACGTGCCGGCGCGCAGCTTGACGCGCAGGATGCGGGTGACCGCGTCGTCGATGCGGGCCATCGGGATCTGGCCGGACTCGACCTGGGCGACCGTGGTGGTGATGAACGCCTTCCACTCGCCGGGCACCATGATGATGTCCATGCCGGCGTTGATGGCCTGCGGGCAGCTGGAGTTGGTGCAGCCGGTGACCTGGCCGATGCCGTTCCAGTCGGAGACGAGCAGGCCGTCGAAGCCCATCTTCTCCTTGAGGATGCCGGTCTGCACGTACTTGCTGCCGTGCACCTTGCCCTCGTTGATGACGTCGTTCGTCCAGCTGTTGAACGAGATCATCACGGTCTGCGCACCCGCGGCGAGAGCCCCGTAGTAGCCCTGCCCGTGGAGGTTGATCATCTGCTGCTCGGTGGCGGCCGTGATGCCCTGGTCCTTGCCACCGGTCGTGCCGCCGTCACCGATGAAGTGCTTGGCGGTGGCGATCACGCCGTCCTCGCCGATGCGCTTCTTCGCGTTGTCCTGCAAGCCCCTGACGGCCTCGTACCCGTAGGCGCGCGTGATCCGCGGGTCCTCGGAGTAGCCCTCGTAGGTCCGGCCCCAGCGGTCGTCCTGCACCACGGCGAGCGTGGGAGCGAACGCCCAGTCCTGACCGGTGGCGCGGATCTGCTCGGCCGTGGCCTCGTGGATGTCGCGGACGAGGCAGGGGTCGTGCGCGGCGCCGAGACCGATGTTGTGGGGGAACACCGTCGCGCCGAAGACGTTGTTGTTGCCGTGCACCGCGTCGATGCCCCAGATGACGGGGATCTTGGTGCGCGAGGCCTTCGAGGCCTCCCAGTAGGCGTCGGCCAGCGTCAGCCAGTCCTGCGGCGCGGCGTGCTTGTTGCCGCCGGGGAAGCTGCCGCCACCGTTGAGCACGGAGCCGAACCCGTACGTCGTCACGTCGGCGGGCGTGATCTGCCCGATCTCGGGCTGCGTCATCTGGCCGACCTTCTCGGCCAGCGTCATGTCCTTGAGGATGGCCTTGATGCGGGCCTCGTCCCTGCGGTCACCGTCGAGCTGGCTGTCGACCTTCGGCCAGTCCTTGAGGGTGGGCAGGGACTTCTCGATGCGGGCGCACCCGTGCTCGGTCTTGGGCTGCCCGATCACCGTCTGCTTCGGCCCGTGCCGCTCTTCCTGTGCGGCCGCGACGGATGTCGCGGCCGTTGTAGCGCCGGCCGCGAGCGTCAGCCCCAGCACCGCGGCGAGAGTGCTTCTCCAATGCATGCCGCGATCCTCAACGGCGTGTTACGTCCACGTCAATGGGAACGCTCTCACGACTTTGTTCCGGAAACTTTCGGGACGAAAGACGCTTATCGGGCTCGTGTTGGGTGGTGTGGTGGTTTGTGCGGCTGTGTTGGTTGAGGGATCGGTGTGCTTGCGCTGGTTGCGGTTCCAGCGGAGGGGTCACCGGCCGTGCATCAGGTTGCCTTGCATGGGTGGTTGCTCGGGCAGTTTCGACGCGTTGGGGCTCTACTGCTACCCAGCGGTCCACAGGGCTGTCCGGCTCGCTTGGCATCGCCACCGGGGGCGTCTCGACGAGCTCAGAGCAGGCGGCTGGTGAAGCCCGCCTGTACCAGGCGGTCATAGGCGGCCAGTACGCCCTGCGGGACGTGCTGTTCTGTCGCGAAGCCCATCTTCGGGTACTCGATGATGCGTTGCAGGTCCCCGACGAGCATGTCGATGACGAGCTTCTCGTCTCCGATCGCGCGGACGTAGTCGTCGAGCTTGAGCGGTTCGGACGCGCAGGTGGTGTCGGCCTCCGGCCACGCCTTGCTGCACGTGGCGTACGCGCGGCGCTCCATGTAGGGCTTGGAGATCAGCAGTACCGAGCGGGGATCGTGGCCGTGCTCGGCGAGGAGTGCGCGAGAGAGGGTGATGTTCTGGCCCGTGTTGCCCGCGTGCGGTTCTACCAGGATGGCGTTGTCCGGCACGCCCAGCGCCAGGGCGTGTTCGCGGTAGTGCACGGCTTCGCCGCGCGGGAAGCGGGCGGCGGTGGTCGGGCTGGTGCCGCCGGTGAACACCAGCAGCGGGAACAGGCCTGCGTGGTACAGCTCAGCCGCGAACGTCGCCACGCCCAGGTCGTGGCTGCCCAGGCCGATCGCGACGTCGGCCGGGCGCCGCTCGTGGCCCATCTGGTGGTAGTCCCAGATTGATTGGGCGTCACGCCACTGCTCGTCGCTGATCTGCTCGATCACGGTTGGTGCGCTCCTAGTTCACACGCTCGAAGGCACTGCGGATGGCCTCGATGCTGGCGAGTTGGTGGGACATGCCGAACCTACGGGACGTGGTGGCCGCACCGTCGAGCAGTTGAAGGCCGCCTTCTGAGGTTCTGCGATCGGACAGAAGGATGTGGGCATGCGCGGTCTGGAGCCGCACTCGGTGCATCGGGGAGTCGGCCGAGCGGTTGGCGAGCGCGACGTCGATGTAGCGCAGGGCGGCGCCGAGTTCGCCCGCGCCGCGGTGCGCGAGCGCCAGCTTTTGATGTGCGACCGACCAGTCGTCGGGCTCTTCTAGTTTCTCGAATCGGCGGATGGCCTCGGCCATGACCGTCATCGCATGCTCATTCGCTCCCTTCTTGCTGAGGGCGGTACCCACCCACAGCAGTGCTCGTGTGCGATCACGCGCGCTGAGACGTGAGTCGGCTGCAAGGGCCTCGTACCTGCTGGCAGCCAGTTCGAGTCGCCCGTTCATCTCTTCGACGACTGCCAGGGACAGCTCGACCTGCGCCGCTCGTCGCGGCACACCCAACTCCCGGAAGAACTGATGCGCACAACGATAGGTGTGCGGCGCAGACAGGAGCCCTGAGATGTCGCCTTGATCCCGCTGGAGGTCGCCGAGCAACACGAGTGACCGGGAGTGGAGGTGCAGACCGTGGTTGTCGAGTTCCGACGGCGTGAAGCGCCGGAGCCAGCGGTCGATGAGGCTCCCGGCGAACTTGAAGTCCTGCCGAGCCAGGCACGCGGCGGCGCGTCCCAGGTCGTCGGCCCAGGTCTCGTAGTCCCACTCGCGGGGACCGCTTCGGTAGTAGTCGAGCACGGGCTTCTCGCCCTCCTGCCGGAGCAACAGCTCGAACCGCTGCTTCGCCTCGGCGTCCGCAGCAGCCAGAGCAGTGTCCAAAATCGACTGCGTGAACGGACGCGGTGTCGTCCGGGATCCGAGCGACTCCCATTTGGTGATAGTTCGAGCGCCAACGCCCAGACGGTCCGCGAAGCCGCGCACGCTGAGGCGCAGAGCGCGTCGCAACGCACGCGCTTCCCTGCCCGTCCAGTGAGCCAATGACCCCATCGGACCTCCTCCCGCACCTATGCAACCACTCGCAAAGGAACACCTGCGGCACAAGTGCCACGGAAGTGCCACACCTGTTCGTTCCTCGGCAATCCGAACATGACCAGGCTTCTCAACAGGTGACAGCACCTCCACTGGGACGGCGTGAACGTGAAGGACAACAAGAAGACCAGCCCGACCTTGTTGCTTCCGCTCATCGCCCAGAGGCCGCCGCCAACACATCCGATGACGTGTTCACCACTCGCTGCCGAGGAGACGACCGTGACATCAACCCTCAAGTCCGCCCCGAAGATCTCGACCGAACTCCGGCACCGGCTGCGCCTCCAGCTTGCAGCCGAACACTCGATCAGCATCACCGACGCCGACCGGATCGTCACCGACACGATCAGCTTCCTCGCTGTCTGCGCAGCGAACCCGGAGGAGCAGTTCCGGCCGAGCAGGCAGGTCGACCTCGGCTGGCACCAGTTCATCCTCAACACCCACGACTACGCGGACTTCTGCGGTCGAGTCGCCGGACGCTTCATCCACCACGTGCCGGAGGAGTTCGTGGCACCGGAGCGTCGCGCGACAGCAGACGCGCTCGCCTCTACCGTGGAGGCGATCAAGGTCTCCGGCCTGCCCTTCCACGACGAGCTGTGGCTGAGCGGCGCAGGACGTTGTTCGCAATGCCACTCGGGTTGCACCAACTGCGGCCAAGGCGGCGAGGACCCGAACCGAGGGAACAGATGAGCATCCGCCTCGATTGGCAGGACCTGCCCATGGACGTGCGTGCCGCCGTCCAGGACCACGCCGGGCCTGTGATCGGGGCGGAAAGCGCCTCAGTCGGCCGCAACTCCGCTTTCGCCGCAACGCTGACCACCCAGGACGGGCTGGTGTTCTGCAAAGGCGGCAGAAGCGACGGGCCACAGGCGGTCATGCACCGCAACGAAGCTGCGGTGAACCCGTTTCTGCCAGAAGAACTAGCCCCGCACCTGTTGTGGCGCGTCGAGCAGGACGGCTGGCTGTTGCTCGGCTTCCAGTACGTTGCCGGGAGACACGCGGATCTGTCTCCTGGTTCTCCTGACCTTCCGCTGGTGGCGGCTGCCATCAAGAAGATCAGCGATATCACGCCTCCTCCGGTGCCGCAGCGGGCGATTGCCGATCATTGGCAGACGGCGCTCGGCAACGGAGCCACGAGTGAATGGGCAGAACGAGCACCGCAGTACATGTGCGGTTCGACGTTGGTCCATTCCGACCTCAACCCGTTGAACATCCTGGTCGCCGATGCGGCACATGTCGTCGACTGGGCGTGGTGGCGGACCGGCGCGGCCTGGATCGACCCTGCATTCGTCGTCGTGCGGCTCGTGGCGGAAGGTCACCAGCCCTCACACGCCGAGGAATGGGCGGCGCAGTTCGACGGGTTCCGGGAAGCACCCTCCAAAGCGATCACCGCGTTCGCCGCGTCGCTGGTGTGCCTGTGGGAGCGGAAGTTCGCCGACACCGACACCACCAAGGCGGCGCGGCGGTGGGCGGAACACCGCTGCGGCTGACTCAACGCAACGGCCTCCGGTTCCACAGGAACCGGAGGCCGTTGCGTCAGACGGTTGGGGTCAGCCTGCCAGGGCGCGCACGCGGCGCAGCACCTCGCCCGTGCCCAGCGTGCGGGCCACCGCGTGCAGGTCCGGGCTGGCCTTCGAGCCGGTCAGCGCGACTCGGATCAGCTGGGCCGCCTCGCGGATGGAGCCGGGGTAGGCGTCCGGGTTCTTCTTGTACTCCTTGGGGTTCGGGGCGAAGCCGTGCTTCGTCGCGAGCTCCCGGATCTGGCCGAACCACTCCTGGCCGTCCTCCAGGTCGGCGTAGCCGTCGGCGAAGTCCGCCGCGAACGCGGCGATCAGCTCCGGGTTGAGGCCGCCGAGGCGCTCGTCCGCGCGGTCGGAGACCAGGGGGAAGAGCGACGGGAAGAAGAAGCCGTAGGCCGTGCGGAAGTCGGACCACTTGCGGAGGTCCTTGCGCGGGTTGGCGACCTCCGGGCCGCGCTCCACCTCCAGAGCGGCCAGCGCCTCGGCGCGCGAGGCGGACAGGACCGCCACCAGTTCCGGGTCGTAGGTCGCTGCCCAGGTGGAGACCCGCTCGATGATCTCCTCGCCCGACAGGGTGGCGACGTAGTCGGCGCAGATGTCGTCCAGCTTCACGAGGTCGACCAGGGGGCCTGCCACGCCGCACTCCGCGAGGGAGATCGGTGCGGCCAGGGCCTCGGCCAGGGGGAGCTCGGCCAGGCGGGCGTTCACCAGGCCTCGCATGTAGTACTGGACGGCCTCGGCCGGGAAGCCCGCCTCGATGAAGAACTCCACGGACGCTTCTGGGTCCTTGCGCTTCGAGAGCTTGCGGCGGGAGCCGCCCTGCTGCTTCATCAGCGGCGCGATGTGGGCGTACTCGACTCGCTCGAAGCCCAGGGCGTCGAAGAGCTGGAGGTGGGTCGGGACCGAAGAGATCCACTCCTCGCCGCGGATCACCAGGTTCACGCGCATCAAGTGGTCGTCGACGGCGTGCGCGAAGTGGTACGTGGGCAGGCGCGGGCTCTGGTCGGAGGCCTTGAGGATCACCACGTCGTTGCGGTTGGCCTCGTGCTCCAGCTCGCCGCGGATCGCGTCGGTGAACTTCGTGCGCTCCCCCGCCTTGCCCGGCGAGCGGAAGCGGACGACGTACGGGCGGCCGGCGTCCAGGGCCTCCTGGACCTCTTCCGCGGTCTTGTCGCGCCAGATCGCCCAGCGGCCGTAGTAGCCGGTGGGGAGCTTCGTGGCCTGCTGGCGGGCGGTGATGTCCGCGAGCTCGTCCTTCGTGGCGAAGCACAGGTACGCGGCGCCGGAGCGCAGCAGCTCGCGCACGTAGGTCAGGTAGATCTGCTCGCGCTGCGACTGGTGGTACGGGCCGTACGAGCCCACCTCGGCGGCCTCGTCGGGTTCGATGCCGAAGTAGGTAAACGCCCTGGTGAACTGCTCGACCGCGCCCTCCACCTCGCGCGCCTGGTCGGTGTCCTCGACGCGCACGATGTACGAGCCGCCCGAGTGGGTGGCGATGTCGCGGTCGATCATGCCGACGTAGAGGCCGCCGATGTGCAGGAAACCGGTCGGCGACGGCCCCAGACGGGTGACCTTCGCGCCTTCGCCCAGGCCGCGAGGCGGGTACTGCTCCTCCCAGAACGACGGCTCGGGCAGGTCCGAGGG
Source organism: Lentzea sp. (assembly GCF_035525475.1). Taxonomy (GTDB): domain Bacteria; phylum Actinomycetota; class Actinomycetes; order Mycobacteriales; family Pseudonocardiaceae; genus Lentzea. Next base: position 100,810 of record NZ_DATLEC010000261.1, read on the forward strand.
GAACAGGGCGTCGACGACGGCACGGTCGAGCATCGCTGAGGGTCTCCAAAACCGGGGAAAGAAAGTCCTCCCAGGTTATCAATGCACGACCTCGGGGAACGCCCTGGGCATGAAGGCAGTCACTTGGCACGGCAAACGCGACGTCCGGGTCGACACGGTGCCCGACCCCGTCCTGAAAGAGCCGGAAGACGTGATCGTGAAGGTCACGTCGAGCGGCATCTGCGGATCGGACCTGCACCTGTACGAGGTGCTCGGGCCGTTCCTCACCGAAGGCGACATCCTCGGGCACGAGCCGATGGGCGTCGTCGAGGAGGTCGGCTCGCAGGTCACGAACCTCACACCGGGCGACAGGGTGGTGATCCCGTTCAACGTCTCCTGCAACCACTGCTTCATGTGCGAGCAGGGCCTGCAGAGCCAGTGCGAGACCACCCAGGTCAGGGAGCACGGGTCGGGCGCGGCGCTGTTCGGGTACACGAAGCTCTACGGTCAGGTGCCGGGCGGGCAGGCCGAGTACCTGCGGGTCCCGTTCGGCAACTCGCTGCCGATCAAGGTCCCGGACGGCCCGCCGGACGACAGGTTCGTCTACCTCAGCGACGTGCTGCCCACCGCGTGGCAGGCCGTCGAGTACGCGGACGTCAAGGAGGGCGGCACCGTCGCCGTCCTCGGCCTCGGGCCCATCGGGGACATGGCCTGCCGGGTCGCCCTGCAGAGGAACGCGCGGGTCATCGGCATCGACCTCGTCCCGGAACGGCTCGCGCGGGCCAAGGCGCGCGGTGTCGAGACGATCGACCTGCGCGGGGCCGGCAAGCGCCTCACCGAGGTCGTCCTCGACCTCACGAACGGGCGCGGGCCCGACGCGGTGATCGACGCGGTCGGCATGGAGGCCCACGGCGCCCCGGTCGGGAAGATCGCCCAGCAGCTCACGGGGCTGCTGCCGGACACGATGGCCCAGAAGCTCATGAAGGAGGCGGGCGTCGACCGGCTCAAGGCCCTCTACAGCGCCATCGACATGGTCCGCAGGGGCGGCACGATCTCGATCGTCGGCGTCTACGGCGGCATGGCGGACCCGATGCCGATGCTGACCCTGTTCGACAAGCAGGTCCAGCTGCGGATGGGCCAGGCGAACGTGTGGCGCTGGGTCCCGGAGATCCTGCCGCTGCTCACCGACGAGGACCCGCTGGGCACGCAGGACTTCGCCACGCACCGGTTGCCGCTCGAGGAGGCGCCCCAGGCGTACGAGACGTTCCAGAAGAAGAACGACGGCATGGTCAAAGTGCTGCTCAAACCTTGATCGGCATATCCTGCCCCG
>NZ_DATLEC010000264.1:0-6069 GCF_035525475.1 Lentzea sp.
CGGCTGCGCTACAACTACCAGAAGCTGAGCCGCATCGAGAACGGCCAGCTGCCGGAGTACCACGGCCTGCGCGCGATGCTCGACCTCTACGGCGTGCTCGTCTCGGAGGAGGCGCCGTTCATCGAGATGTGGGAACGAGCCGGCGAGAAGGGCTGGTGGCACCCTTACGGCCTCGATGATCAGGGCTACATCAGCCTGGAACACGACGCGATCAAGGTGTGCGAGTTCCAACTCGGCTATGTCCCCGGTCTGCTGCAAACCGAGCACTACATGCGCGAGTCGTTCGCGAGTGCCAGGGCACAGCACTCGCGAAGGTGGATCCAGAACCAGGTGGCAGTCCGAATGCAGCGGCAACAACGCCTGGTCGGTGATGAGCCGCTCGAGTATCACGCGATCATCGACGAGGCCGCCCTCCGGCAAGCGGACCGCGATCAGTTGATGCACGTCGAACACATGAGTCGGCTGCCGAACGTGACGGTGCAGATCCTCTCGCGGTCGGCCGGCATGCACGACGGGCAGAACGGGTCGTTCATCCTGCTGGACTTCGCGTACCCAGGTGAGATGACCGTGCTGTACGTCGAGCACGCCGCGGGCGCCGCCCACATCGAGGAGGTCGAGAGGGTGAAGGCCAGTAGACTCGTCTACAAGCACCTCTCGAAACTGGCCTTGACTCCGGACGAGTCAGCCGAGTGGATCGGGAGGCTGGCTGCCGAGAGGTAGGGATCGACGTGTCTGCTGTGTGGCGCAAGAGCAGCCGCAGCAACAATGGCGCGAACGGCGCCTGCGTGGAGATCGCCCTGGACGGCTTCGCAGCCCGCATCCGCGACTCGAAGGGCCGGGCGGACGCCACCGTCGCGGCGCCCGCCTGGGGTGCGTTCCTCGCGACCGTCAAGGACGGCGAGTTCGGCCCGTTCAGAAGGTGATGACGTCGGTCCTGGCCGGGTCCGCTTTCCCGGCGACCACGGCCCGCCAGACGTCGACCAGCTCGTCCGGGCCGCTGTGGTGCACGACGGAGACCCAGTCACCGGCCTGAGCGGTGAACGAGCGCCAGGCGGTGCCGAACCGCTCAGCGAAGCCGTCGGAGCCCCAGTCGGAGGTGCGCTTGCGCAGCTGGTCCGGCGCGAAGAAGAACTCCGACCGCGTGTCCCGCGAGGCGGTCTGGTGGGTGAGGCCGATCGAGACGTCCTTCACCAGGTCGGGGCCAAGGCGGTCGTGCAGGGCCGAACGCACGTCGGCCGAACCGCTGAAGTCCAGGTACACCGAAGGCTCGACGTCCACGGCGGCGTCGTAGGGCAGCACGGTGTCGTAGAGGCCCAGACCGGCGGTGAACTCCACGTTGCGGGGCGAGGTCAGGCCCACGAGCCGGACGCCCTGGGAGCGCAGGCAGTGGGCGGTGCCGAACGCCGTCTTGCTGGACGCCGAGGAGATGACGACCGTGCGGGCGCCGTGGAAGTCGTTGTCGGCCAGCCGGTCCGCCAGCAGGAACGACGTGAGGAACAGCGGCCGGTAGAGGACCTGGAGGTCTTCGAGCTGCTCGTCGTAGGCGGGGTCTCGCGTGGTGACCAGGTAGCTGTTGTAGACGGCGGGCAGGTCGGCGCGGTGGTCGGCCGTGTCGACGAAACCGGCCGAGGTCAGCCTCGCGCGCACGATCAGGTGGCTCGACATCGGCAGGTAGCCGTAGACGCGGGTACCGGCGGGCAGGGCGTCCAATGTGGAGTCGATGACGTCGGCGAAGCCCCACAGCGGGATCACTCCCTGGCCTGGGCCGCCGGCGGGGAAGAAGTCCCAGTAGCCGAACCGGTCGCCGATCACACCATAGGTGACGTTGTTGGCGGTGAGGCCGACGCGGTGCACGCGGAGGAGCACCTCGCAGTCGGACAGCTCGGGCAGTTCGTCGTGCAGGACTTCGGTTTCGGTGAGGTCCTCGCGGTCGGCGACGACGGTCCAGCGACTGATCATTGCCTGGATTCTCCTCGGTCGGGAGGTACGCTCCGGTCGTGACCGTGCCTGAAAGACTGATCGACGCCGCCACCCGCCTGTTCGCGGAAAAGGGCTACGAGCGGGTCGCCGTGCAGGAGATCGTGGAGAGCGCCGGTGTCACCAAAGGCGCTATGTACCACTACTTCGGGTCGAAGGACGACCTGCTGCACGAGATCTACGGGCGGTTGCTGCGCTTGCAGACCGAGCACCTGGAGAAGATCGCCGCGGCGGACGGGCCGGTCGCCAAGCGGCTGCGCGAGGCCGCGATCGACGTGATCGTCACCAGCGTCGACGACTTCGACGCCGCCAAGGTGTTCTTCCGCTCGATGAACCACCTCTCCGCGGAGAAGCAGCGGGAGGTGCGGGCGGAACGGCGGCGTTTCCACGAGAAGTTCCGCGGCCTGGTCGAGGAGGGGCAGCAGGACGGCACCTTCCGCGCCGACGTGCCCGCCGACGTCGCCACGTACTACTTCTTCGGGTCGCTGCACCAGCTCGGCACGTGGTACCGCCCGGACGGGGACATCCCCGCCGGACGGCTCGCGGAGTACTACGCGGACCTGCTGATCCACAGCCTCACGGAACGATCACGCTGACGATCTCGGCGACGCACGCGGGCTTGGAGCTGCCCTCGATCTCGATGACGACCTTGGTCACGAGCTGCTTGCCCAGCGCGATGTCCGAGACGTCCAGCAGCTCGACACCGCCGCGCACCCTGGAGCCCACGAGCACCGGCTGCGGGAAGCGCACCTTGTTGCTGCCGTAGTTGACGCCCATCTTGATGTTCTTGACGGTGTAGACGTCCCGCACCAGGTACGGGACCAGCGACAACGTCAGGTAGCCGTGCGCGACGGGCCCGCCGAACGGGCCCTGCTTCGCCTTCTCGACGTCGATGTGGATCCACTGGTGGTCGAGCGTCGCGTCGGCGAACAGGTCGACCTGCTCCTGCGTGATCTCGTGCCACTCGCCGAACCCGAGGTGCTCGCCCTTCGCGGCGACCAACTCGTCGATGTTCTCGAACGTGCGCATGGTCGTCAGTCCTTCGGTCCGCCGGCGACGTAGATGACCTGGCCGGACACGAACCCGGCACCCTCGCTCACCAGGAACGACGCGGTGTGCGCGATGTCCTCCGGCTGGCCGACGCGCGCGACCGGGATGGCCTGCGCGGCACCGTTGACGAGGTCCTCGAACGAGATCTTCATGCGCTCGGCGGTCGCCTTGGTCATCTCGGTGGCGATGAAACCGGGCGCGATCGCGTTGACCGTGACGCCGAACTTGCCCAGCTCGATCGCGAGGGTCTTCGTGAAGCCCTGCAGACCGGCCTTGGCGGCGGAGTAGTTGGCCTGGCCGCGGTTGCCGAGCGCGCTCGTGCTCGACAGGTTGACGATCCGGCCGAAGCCTTCCTTCGTCTGGAACGCCTGCACGGCCTTGCTCATCAGGAAGGCGCCGCGCAGGTGCACGTTCATGACCGTGTCCCAGTCGCTCGCGGACATCTTGAACAGCAGGTTGTCCCGCAGCACACCGGCGTTGTTGATCAGCACGGTCGGCGCGCCGAGCTCCTCGGCGACCTTCGCGACCGCGGCGTCGACCTGCTCCTCGTCGGCCACGTCGACCTTCAGGCCGAGAGCGCGCCCACCGCCCGCGGCGATCTTGTCGGCGCCGTCGCGCACACCCTGCTCGTCGAGGTCGAACAACGCGACGGCCAGGCCGTCCGCGGCGAGACGCTGCGCGACCGCGGCACCGATGCCGCGCGCCGCGCCGGTGACGATCGCAACCCTGTCGGCCACGGGTCCTCCTTCGTTGGGGGATGGTGAGCTAAGCAAGCGCTTAGTAACGTACCTATCAGTCCGCTTGACGTCCAGCGTCGTGCGGACGACCATACCGACTGGTCGGAATGTTGCCCGGAAGTTGCTCCAGCTGCAAGGAGGCAGGTGCCCGTGGAACTCAGCGGCAAGGTCGCGCTCATCACCGGCGGATCCAACGGCATCGGCGCCGGCGCGGCCCGTCGCCTGGCTCCTCTCGGCGTCTCGGTCGTGGTCGCCGACGTGGACGAGGAGCAGGGCAGGGTCGTCGCCGGCGAGGTCGGCGGCGTCTTCGTGCGCTGCGACGTGACCCGGCCAGAGGACTCGGCCGCCGCGGTCGAGGTGGCCGTGCGCGAGTTCGGCGGGTTGGACATCGCCTTCCTGAACGCCGGCATCGGCACCGGGTGTTCGCTGGGCGACGACTTCGACGTCGAGACCTACCGGCGTGCGATGGCCATCAACCTCGACGGCGTTGTCTACGGCGCGCACCACGCGTTGCCGGCGGTTCGTTCTCGCGGTGGGCAGATCATCGCCACCGCGTCCATGGCCGGCCTCATGCCGATGCCTGGCGATCCTGTCTACGGCGCCAACAAGGCCGCCGTCGTCGGACTGGTCCGGTCGCTCGGTGGCGCCTATCCGGACGTGCGCATCAACGCGCTGTGCCCCGCGTTCGCCGACACGAACATCATCACGCCGTTGCGCGCCACGCTGGACGAGATCGGCATGCCGATCCTGCCCGTGTCCGCTGTGGTGGACACCTTCATGTCCATTGTGGAAGGTTCCGGCACCGGTGAGGCCTGGTTCGTGCAGGCCGGCCGTGAGTCCGAGCCGTTCGGCTTCCGGAACCCGCCCGGACCGCGTGCCGCCGATGGCTCGCGGGTCGAAGGCGCTCGCAAGGACCCCGTTTCCCTCGCGCTCAAGGAGAGCTGACGTGCGTGCCATCCAGATCACCGAGTTCGGCGGGCCCGAGGTGCTCCAGCAGGTGGAGCTGCCCGACCCCGTCGCCGGCGAGGGCGAGGTGCTGATCACCGTCTCGCGCGCCGGGCTGAACTACGCGGACACGCACCAGGCGGAGAACTCCTACCTGGCTCGGATGACGCTGCCGCTGGTTCCCGGCGGTGAGGTCGCCGGGACCACCGCTGACGGGCGTCGGGTCGTCGCGCTCACCAAGAACTCCGGCGGGTATGCGGAGAAGGCTGTCGCGCCTGCTCTGACCACCTTCGGCGTTCCTGACGGTGTGGACGACCTGACTGCGTTGTCGATGGTCGTCCAGGGTGCTACCGCCTGGTTGTTGTTGCGCAAATCGACCCACATGGAGCCTGGGGAGTCGGTTGTCGTTCACGCCGCCGCTGGTGGTGTGGGGACGATCGCTGTTCAGCTGGCCAAGTTGTGGGGTGCCGGTCGTGTGATCGCCACGGCTTCTTCTGAGGAGAAGCGGAAGCTGGCTCTCGACCTCGGTGCTGATGTCGCTGTTGATTCTCGTTCTTCGGACATGACCGCTGCCTTGATCGAGGCCAACGGTGGGCGGCGGGTCGACGTCGTGCTGGACATGACTGGAGGGGCTACCACTGATCAGTCGTTGGTCGCGCTGGCTCCGTTTGGGCGGCTTGCGTTTTATGGCATGGCCTCGCGGGAAAGGCCGAAGCCGGTTGACCTCGGGGCGTTGCTGGTGCACTCCACGACCGTTGCGGGTATGTGGCTGCCTCACGCCCTGAAGGTTCGGGATGCTGAGCACGGGACTTTGGCGCATCGGGCCATGGCTGAGTTGTTCGCGCTTGTCGTGGACGGGTCTTTGAAGGCTGTTCCCGGTGGGGAGTACGGGATGTCGGAGATCCGGCAGGCCCATGAGGATCTTCGGGCTCGTCGTACCGCGGGGAAGCTGGTTCTGGATCCTTCTCGGTAGTTCGCTGTGCGGGGCTCTGCCCCGGACCCTTGTGCGCGAAAGGGCGGCCCGCTTGTTGTGCGGGCCGCCCTTTCTGCTTGATGCTGCCTACTCGTCGGAGAGCTCTGCCAGCTGGGCCTTCACCCTGGCCAGCTCTGCCTCGAGCTCCTCCATGCGGGTGCGGTGCTGGTCGCGCGCCGCCTCCAGCACGGACTCGATGCCCTCCGCGATGTCCGCGTGCAGCTCCTTGGCTGCCTTGGCCACGGCGATGGCCGGGATCACCAGGCCCGACACCACGCGCTGCGTGCCGTGGACCAGGTCGGCCTGCCACTCGCCTTCGGCGGTGCCCGTCACCGTGAGGGTGAGCTCCACCGTGCGGGTCTTCTTCGCCGTGCTCTTGGGGCGGCC
>NZ_DATLEC010000266.1:0-7161 GCF_035525475.1 Lentzea sp.
GGCCGCTTTCATGTCATTACACCAATTCAATGCGAGCGGCGGCTGAACTGGATGACGAGCAGGTTCCACGGTTTTCGACTTTAGTGGCGCGGGTCGAATTTCAACACGCTGGTCGTCATAGTGGATCTGCAGGCGTTGCTCGCGGACTTGATTGACTAGCTCCTCGCCTACACCTTCTTGCACGTGTCCAGCGGTCCGCGCGAGTAAATGTGGTAGTGCCTCGAACAGGTGGTCTTCTCGGACGTAGAGGTTCCGCGGTGCGCCGTCGGAACGCCGCTTGACGCTGGTGAAGCCATGCCTGCACCGATAGCCCGCTCGCCCATGTACCCAGTGCCCGTCCATCCGCCGGCCACAAAGCCCGCACACGACGAGCCCCGCAAGCAGATAGCTTCGGACCTCGCCGCCCTTGGCAGGCTTCGCCACCCGCATCCCCTGCACCGCAACGAACGTCTCGTCATCCACGAGAGGCTGGTGGGCGATCCGCTCGGACACCTCCCACTCGCTGACCGGGTTCCACCGCAGCGCTCCTGAACCGCGGCCACCGGCACGTCCGCCCGGCCCGTGGCCGGTCGTGCTGCACCGGTTCCACACCTGCCGACCGGTGTAGCGCGGATTCACCAAGATCATCGCCACCGTCCGGACGATCCACCGCTCCCCCGACCTATGCGCGTTCCGCTCCGGATCCGCACCCGACGGACACATCACGCCACGGTCATTGAGCTCGCGCGCCAACGACGCCACCGTCCGCCCACGAGCACGTTCGGAGAACATCCACCGCACCCACGGCGCCGTCACCGGATCCGGCGCCAACACCTGCACCCGCCGACCCCACCGCCCATGCACCGGATTCGGATGCCGACCACCATCAACCAACCGATACCCATACGGCGGACGACCACCCAAAAACCGGCCCTGGACACGCGTCTGCGTCCGCATCGCCGCCAGCACCCGCTGCCGTGCTCGCGCCACCTCACGTTGTGCTTGCGCGCCCAGCAGCACCATCAGCGCCTCGTGCACCGGGCTCCCGAGTTCCACCGGACCACCAGCCTCCGGCAACCACACCGCAACACCCAGCGCATTCAGCGCAGACACAACCTCACGGAACTGATCGCCGTAAAACGCCCGCTCGTACTCGCCCACCACGACCGCATCGAAGTCACGACCAGGATCCGCGGCAGCGGCCAGCAACGCCGCAGCCTCCGGACGGTCCAGCCACGGCCACCGCCGCGACACACCCACATCGAAGAACTCCGCGACGACAGAGCCGACACCCTCGATCAACTCAACCGACACGGCGCGCTGCCATGCACGCGACGTCTGCACATCCTGGAACGCGTTCGTCGACATCCGGCCGTAGAACGCAAAACGCACGCCAGGCACCTCAGACGGCGCCACTGGACGACGACGTCCCCTCAACGCGGCAACCAGCTCGGCATTCGTCAACGTGGCCACAGTCAGCTCCCTCGGTCAAAACCGAGACCCAGCTGCCAAAGACATCGTGACGACATCCTGCCCATCTCCACCCGAACAGACCAAGAGCGAGCCACACCAGACATCGGGCCACCTCACGGTCACGGCAAGCCAACTCAGAGATGTCACCTAATAGTGCTGCAGACCCGACGTAGTGCCGTGGCGGGTTTTGAACTTCGGTGGTGACCACCGCCGCATGCGACGGTTGTGGTTGACTTTAGTCAACACTGAAACTACAGAGTAGACAATTCCTACGCTGAATGCTGCGCGAACGCGTTGGTCACAGCACCAGGCGCGAGCAGAGTCGACGAACGTCGAGAGCGGCATGCGGCGGTCACCTTCGATCGCCACGGCGCCGCCACCGCGCACCCAGGCCAGCCCGGCACTCGGGAAGTGACGTGACGCACACCCCGGCGGCACCGGTCCGGGTCTCGCGGGCAGACCCGCAGGGCGACGATGATGCGGGTGGCCGGACGGGCGGGCCGGCGGAGGCGAGGGGCTGCGAGTGGGGTCGATCGGCGCCCGGCGGGTGGTGAGCCAGGACCAGGTGCTGCGCGGTGCGTGCCGGTTCTTCCTGCGGCACGGCCGGGTCGAGATGGACGCGCTGGCGGCGAGCCTGGCCATCAGCCGGGCGACGCTCTACCGGGTCGTGCACAGCCGCGACGGGCTGCTCGCCGACGTGCTGTGGGTGCTCGCGGACCGGCTGCTGGCCCGTGCCCGGCAGGAGCGCACGAACGTCGGCGTCGAGGGCGTCCTGGAGGTCACCCGGCGGTTCGTGGCCGACCTGCGCGCGGCCGGCCCGTTCCGGGCGTTCCTGCGCAGCGAGCCCGACACGGCCACCCGGGTGCTGTTCAACACCGCCGGCGGGGTGCACCGGCGAGCGGTGTCGGCACAGAAGGAGATCCTGCTCGAAGTGGACGGCGGGCCATGGTCGGCGGCGGCACTGGACCAGGTCGCGTTCCTGTACGTGCGGATCGTGGAGTCCGCCCTCTACGCCGAACTGCTCAGCGGCGCGCCGCTCGACCCGGCCCTGGCCGAAACCGCCGCCCGCACGGTGCTGCTGCAGCACCGCTGACCCGACCACCGCAGCGTGCTGCGACGGCGGTCTCACGATGGCGCCGCGTTCTGGTGCCGGTCGTCCGGGCCTGGCTACGGTCGGTTCCGCACCCATCCCCCATCGCTGTGGGAGCCGGTATGTCCCCTTCCCCCTGGCGTCGCCTCGGTCTGGTCGCGGCCGTGCTCGGCCTGCTGGTCCCGACGTCCGCCCCCGCCTCCGCCTCCGCGCCCGCCGATCCGGCGCCGCGGGTCGTCGGCCCGTTGCCTGGGACCGTGCCGGGTGACCGGCTGGCCGACCGGATCGAGGACACCTACCCGTTCTTCTCCGCGCCCGACGACCTCGCCGCCGCCGGTTACGTCGAGCAGGAATTCCACGTCTCCGGCGCGGCCGACGGCTGGGTCGGCAACGGCACGAAGGTCGCCACCGGTGTGCCGTACGCGACCCGGGTCGTCGTGCGGCGGCCCGCGCACGCCCGCGACTTCAACGGAACCGCCCTGGTCGAGTGGCAGAACGTCACCGCCGGGTACGACCTGGACGCGTTGTGGAACGCCGAGTCCGTCGTCCGCGCGGGCTACGCCTGGGTCGGTGTGTCGGCGCAACGGGTCGGGGTGGACCAGCTCCGCGCGTGGAGCCCCGCGCGCTACGGCGGGCTGGACGTGACCGGCGGCGGTCGGTTCACCGCCGACGAGCTGTCCTACGACGTGTTCACCCAGGCCGGCCGCGCCGTCGAGTCGGGTGCGGTCACGGGCGGCCTGCGGCCCCGGACCGTGCTGGCCATCGGCGCCTCGCAGTCGGCGGCCCGGATGACCGTGCTGTACGACCGGGTCCTGCCGCAGCAGCAGCCGGTGTTCGACGGTTACGGCTTCGTCGTCGGCACGGCGCCGACGCGGGCCGGCGCGGAACCCGTCTTCCAGGTGCAGTCGGAGACCGACGTGCGCAGCGCGACCCGTCCCGCCGACACCGACCGGTTCCGCCGCTGGGAGGTCGCTGGCGCGGCCCACTCCGGCTACGAGGGCCAGGCCTACCGCGTGCCGATCTCCGAACGCGACCTCGGCGGCGCACCGCAGTACGACTGCGACCGGCCGCCGTTCAGCCGGGTGCCGATGCACCACGTCACCGCCGCGGCCTACGACCACCTGCGCCGATGGGTCGAGCGGGGCACGCCGCCGCCGACCGCGCGCCCGTTGGAGTTCGAGCCGGACGGCGTCACCAAGAAGCGCGACGCGCTGGGCCTCGCGCTGGGCGGCATCCGGTTGTCGCAGGTGACCGCACCCAGGGCGCTGAACACCGGCGACAACACCGGTGAGACGTTCTGCCGCCTGTTCGGCACGCACGTGCCGTTCGACGCGGCGACGTTGGCCCGGCTCTACCCGCACCGCGGGGACTACCTGCACCAGGTGGTGACCGCCGACGTCGCCAACGTGCACGCGGGCTACCTGCTGCCGGCCGACGCGCGGCAGAACCTCGCCGACGCCCTGGCCGTTGGAGGTCGGCGATGAAGGTCCCGTTGCTCGCGCTCGTCGTGGCCCTCGCGTCCACGGTCGCGGCCGTGCCCGCCGGCGCCGAACCGCTCACCCCGATCGTCTTCGTGCACGGCCAGCAGGGGTCGGCGCAGCAGTGGCAGTCCAACGCCAAGCGGTTCTCCGGCAACGGCTACCCGGACGCGCTGCTGCACGCCTACGAGTACGACACGAGCATCCCGACCAACGACCGCGCCGTCGCCGACCTCGAAGCGTTCATCGCCGCCGTCCGCGCCCGAACGCGGGCGGCCAAGGTGGACGTGATCGCTCACTCGCGCGGCACGACGGTCATGCACAGCTACCTGTCGTCGCCCGAACGGGCCGCGTCGGTGCGCAAGTACGTCAACGTCGATGGGCGCTCCAGCGCCGCACCGCCGGGCGGCGTGCCGACGTTGGCGCTGTGGGGCAGCCTGCAGCCCAACGGGTCCATCGGCGGCGCGACCAACGTCCACCTGACGACGCTGGGCCACACCGAGACCACCACGTCGGCCGACGGTTTCGCCCACATGCACCGGTTCCTGCGCGGTCGGCCCGCGTTGACGACCTGGGTGCTGCCCGAACCGCCCGGCCTGGTCCGGATCGCGGGCCGGGCGACGTACTACCCGCAGAACGAGGGACTGGCCGGACTGCTCCAGGTGTGGGAGCTCGACCCGCTCACCGGCGCGCGGCGCGGCGAACCGCGGCACAGCGCCCGGACCGGCGCGGACGGCTCGTTCGGCCCGCTGCCCGTCAACGGCCGCGCGCACCACGAGCTGGTGGTGCTGCGCGAGGGTCAGGTGCCGCACCACTTCTACTTCGAGCCGTTCGAGCGCAGCGACCGGTTCGTGCGGTTGCAGGTGTCGCGTCCCGGCGGCATCACCGACCACATCGACCGGTGTCCGACGCACAGCGCGCTCACCGTCATCCGCAACCGCGAGTGGTGGTCCGACCAGCCCGACAGCGACCGGCTGGAGCTCAACGGGGTCAACGTCCTCACCGCCGATGTCTCGCCGCGGCTGCGCCAGGTGATCGCCGCGTTCGCGTTCGACGACAACTGCGACCTGGCCTCGACGCCGGGTGCCGCGCTGCCGCCGTTCGCCGCGCTGCCGTTCCTGACGGGCGTGGACGCCTACCTGCCGACGCGGCCGGAGGGCACGATCCGGGTCACCCAGACGGCGCGCGGCACCGGTGGCGGGTCGCGCACGATCGCGGTGCCGAACCGGCCGTCGGACGCGCACGCGGTCACCGTACAGTTCAAGGATTACCTCGACGTCGGAACCGGAGGACCCCGCGCAACGTCCCCCTGAGCGGAGAAGGGGGTTCGTGTGGCCGAACGGTTGTCAGGGTCTGGCGAAGTCGTCCACCCGGTCGGCGCGGATCTGGTCGGCGCTGGGGTCGAACCCGCCCGACACGTACCCGCTGACCGTCTGGAACCACGGCGGCGAGTTGCTGAACGCCTCCCAGGTGTCAACCCTGTCCTTGATCCGGTCGATCCACCACCGCTGGTTCGCGTCAGCGTCCCAGTCCCAGTGCTCCGGGTTGTCCGGATCCCACCAGTCCACGTCCTCGCGGGTGGTGCCTTCCGGCGCGCTGTGCGTGCCGAAAACTACATCCGCGCAGGTTAAGCAGCATGGCGGTACTCGTGGATGACCCCGCCGAGATGGTCCTGTCGCTCTACGTTGAGGTGTTTGTTCCGCACCGGGTTTGATGGAGACATTGGTGTTCCCTGGGTTTCGCGGAGTCGCGTTACTGGATCTCATGCCACGATGAACGTGTTCTCGTACTCTATCGGGGTCAGCATGCCGAGCCTGCTGTGGCGGCGTTGCCGGTTGTGGAAGATCTCGATGTAGTCGAAGATCGCGTTCGCCAACTCGATGCGGGTGCGCCAGCGCTGGCGATCAAGCAGCTCGACCTGCATGCGTGACCAGAACGACTCCATCATCGCGTTGTCGTAGCAGTCGCCGACGCTGCCCATGGACGGGATGAGGCCGAAATCCTTGGCGCGCTTGGTAAACGCCCAAGATCCGTATTGCACTCCCTGATCGGAGTGGATAATCGTCCCCTCGTCGGGACGGCGGCTGTCGATGGCCATGCCGAGCGCGTTGGTCACCAACGCCGCGGTCGGTGAGGAGTCGATCGACCACCCCACCACGCGGCGGGAGTAGACGTCGAGCACGACCGCGCAGTACACCTTGCCCTCGCGGGTGTGATGCTCGGTGATGTCGGTGAGCCACTTGCGATTCGGCTCCGTGGCGGTGAAGTCGCGATTGACCAGATCCTTGGCGATCAGATCAGGCTTGGCCCGCCGCCACTTCGGCCGGCCCATCACGCCGGCGATTCCGGCGCGGCGCATCAGCAGTTCCACCGCGCCGTGGCCGACCACGATGCCCCGCCCCAGCCGGAGCTCCGCATGGACCCGGCGGGACCCGTAGATCCCACGGGACGCCTGGTGCACCTCGGTGATCAGATCGGTCAGCCAGGCGTGCCGGATCGACCGCGCCGACGGCGGCCGAGACAGCCAGTCGTAGTAGCCGGAGACCGACACGTCCACCACCCGGCAGGCGACCTCGACCGGGATCTCCTCGGCGGCCATCACCTTGACCGCCTCGAATCTCCTTTTGGGGGCACCACCTCTCGCACCAGCTCGATCGCCCGGCGCGTCGCTCGCAGCTCGGTCTCCAGCTCAGTGATCCGGCGTTTCGCCGCGGTCAGCTCGGCCTTCTCGCCGCTGGTCAGCCCCTGCTCGAGTCCGCGGTCGATGCGATCCTGTCGTCGCCAGGTGTAGATCGTCTGGTCGCTGATCTCCAGGTCCCTGGCCACGTCAGCGACCTTGCGGCCCGCCTCGATCAGGTCCAGCACCTTCCGCCGGAACTCCGGCGGGTACCCACGTCGTCCCATGCCATCCTCTCAAGATCGAATGGCACAAGAATCCAAGAATCTACCTCCAGAGAACCCAGGGCACACCAATGTCTCCATCAAACCCGGTGCGGAACACAGCGCCCTCGGCTGACGCGGCATGATGACCGGCCATGCTGCTCCGACTGGTTTACCTGGGCATGACCAACGCGTGGGTGCCGGTGATCGATGTTGCGCCTTCTTCCCGGTTCTCTTCCCCGGCGACCTGCACCGTCGGCG
>NZ_DATLEC010000141.1:0-12348 GCF_035525475.1 Lentzea sp.
AAGTCCGTCGAGACCGGCGTGGTCAAGGTGAGCGGCTCCGGCAACGCGCTGAAGGTCAACGACGCCAACGTCATCTGCGGCGGCGTGAAGACCGCCAACGCCACCGTGTACCTGATCGACTCGGTGCTGATGCCTGCCTGACGTCGACAGCCGTGAAGAAACAGATGTTCGGAATTCCTTTGCGGTGATCACGAAAGGCGGGGCTGACCCAGGTCAGCCCCGCCTTTCTCGTGCGGGTCAGGCCTTGGTGACCCGCACCGCGACGTCCCAGCCGTCACCGGCGGTCCCGGCGGAGCCGTCCGGCAGCGAGTCGGCCAGCGCGACCGACACCGCCAGGGTCTCCTGCGCGATGAAGGCCTCGTGCTCGGCCACGCTCGCCCGCACCTCCGGGCCCGCGGCGATCACCAGGTCGATCCGGTCGGAGATCTCGAAGCCGGCGTCGCGGCGTGCCACCTGCACCACGCGGACCAGGTCGCGCGCGGTGCCCTCCGACGCCAGCTCGGGGGAGACCTCGACGTCGAGCGCGATCGTCACGCCCCGCTGGGACTCGACGACCCAGCCGCTGCGCGGGACCTCGGAGACGACCACGTCGTCCGGTCCGATGGTCGCCTCGCCGTCGGCCAGCGCCACCGTCGCGGATCCCTTCTCCCGCAGCGACTCCACGACCTTCCTGGGGTCCTCGGCGGTGATCGCCTTGGCCACCAGCGGGGTCTGCTTCGCGAAGCGCTTGCCCAGCTCGCGGAAGTTCGGCTTCACGACCACGTCGATCACGTGGCTGTCGGCGTCGAACGGCTGCAGCGCCTTGAGGTTCAGCTCGTCGGCGATGTCGTCGAGCAGGTCCTGCGACAGGGTCTCCCCGGCCGGCAGACCGACGAGCGCCCGCTGCAACGGCTGCCGGATGCGCACCTTGCTGGCCTTGCGCGCGGCACGGCCGGCCTCGGCGAGCGCACGAGCCGTGCTCACCTCGGCGGCCAGCTTGGCGTCGATCAGCGCGGTGTCGGCCACCGGCCACGTCGCCAGGTGCACCGACTCGGTCGCGTCCGGGTTGCCGGGGCGGACGACCAGCTGCCACACCTCCTCCGTGACGAACGGCATGAGCGGCGCCAGCAGCCTGGTCAGCACCTCGAGGCACTCGTACAGCGTCACGAGGGCGTTCGGCTCGCCCTGCCAGAACCGGGTGCGGGACCGGCGGACGTACCAGTTGGACAGGTCGTCCACGAAGTCGGCGAGCAGCCGGCCGGCCTTCGCGGTGTCGTAGTTCTCCATGCGCTCGTCGACGGCGGCGACCAGCGCGTTCAGCTCGCTCAGGACCCAGCGGTCCAGCACGGGGCGCTCGGCCGCGGGCTGCGCGGCCTCCGGGCGCCATTCCTGCTGGGCGGCGTAGAGGGCGAAGAACGACGCGGTGTTCCAGTAGGTCAGCAGGACCTTCCGGACGATCTCGTCGAGCGGGCCGGGGCCGATCCGGCGCGGCGCCCAGGGCGAGCCCGAGCACGCCATGAACCAGCGGAGCGCGTCGGCACCGTGGGCGTCCATCAGCGGGATGGGCGCCAGGATGTTGCCGAGGTGCTTGCTCATCTTGCGGCCGTCCTCGGCCATGATGTGGCCGAGGCACACCACGTTCTCGTACGGCGACTGGTCGAACACCAGGGTGTTCACGGCCATCAGCGTGTAGAACCAGCCGCGGGTCTGGTCGATCGCCTCGCAGATGTACTGCGCGGGGAACGTGGCCGCGAAGGCCTCCTCGCTGCCGGGCACGTGCGGGTACCCGAGCGCGGCGAACGGCATCGCGCCCGAGTCGTACCAGGCGTCGATCACCTCCGGCACCCTCGACGAGGTCTTGCCGCAGTCGGGGCAGGCGAACGTGATGGCGTCGATGTACGGGCGGTGCGGGTCGAGGCCGGACAGGTCCGCCCCGGCGAGCTCGCCCAGCTCCTTGCGGGAGCCGATGGCCGTCACGTGCCCGTCCGCGCAACGCCACAGCGGCAGCGGAGTGCCCCAGTAGCGGGAGCGCGACAACGCCCAGTCGACGTTGTTGTTCAGCCAGTCGCCGTACCGGCCGTGCTTGATGTGCTCGGGGAACCAGTTGGTCTTCTCGTTCTCCCGCATCAGCTCGTCGCGCACCGCGGTCGTGCGGATGTACCAGGACGGCTGCGCGTAGTACATCAGCGGCGTGTGGCACCGCCAGCAGTGCGGGTAGGAGTGCTCGAAGCGCTGGTAGCGGAACAGCAGCCCGCGCGCGGTCAGGTCCTCGACCAGGACGGGGTCGGCGTCCTTGAAGAAGACGCCGCCGACCATCGGCACGTCTTCCAGGAAGCGGCCGTCCGGCCCGACGGGGTTGACCAGCGGCAGCCCGTTCGCCCTGCACACCGCGAGGTCCTCCGCGCCGAACGCGGGCGCCTGGTGCACCAGGCCCGTGCCGTCGGCGACGGTCACGTAGTCGGCCAGCACGACGAAGTGGGCGTCGGGGATCTCGACCAGGTCGAACGGACGGCGGTACCGCAGCGTCGCCAGCTCCGTGCCCCGCAGCGAGGCCAGCACCTCGGCGTTCTCGCCGAGAACGGCGCCCAGCAGCGGCTCGGCGACGACGAAGGTGCCCTCGTCCGTCCGCGCCACCACGTAGGTGACCTCGGGGTTCACCGCGACCGCCGTGTTGGAGACGAGCGTCCACGGCGTCGTCGTCCACACGAGCAGGTCGACGCCGGAGTGACCCGCCAGCGGCTCGACCAGCGGCATGCGCACGTACACCGACGGGTCGGTCACCGTCTCGTAGCCCTGCGCGACCTCGTGGTCGGACAGGGTCGTGCCGTCACGGGGGCAGTACGGCGCGACCCGGAAGTCCTCGACCAGCCGGCCGCCCTCGTGGATGCGCTTGAGCGACCACCACACGCTGTCGACGTACTCCGGCGACATCGTCTCGTAGGGGTTCTCCAGGTCGATCCAGTAGCCCATGCGCTCCGTGAGCTCTGCGAACTCGCCGACGTGGCGCAGCACGGACTCCCGGCACCGGGCGTTGAACTCGGCGACCCCGAACTTCTCGATCTCCGGCTTGCCGGTGATCCCGAGCTCCTTCTCCACCGCGAGCTCGACCGGCAGGCCGTGGCAGTCCCAGCCCGCGCGCCGGGGAACCGAGTACCCCTTCATCGTGCGGTAGCGGGGGAACACGTCCTTGAACACCCGCGCCTCGACGTGGTGCGTCCCCGGATGGCCGTTCGCGGTGGGCGGACCCTCGTAGAACACCCACGCCGGCCCCTGCGCGGTCTGTTCCAGACTCCGCGCGAAAACGTCCTTCTCCTGCCACCACGCCGTGATGCGCCGGTCCAGGGCCCCGAAGTCCACCTTGCCGGGCAAGGTGGCGAAGGGGGAACGGCCGAGCGGGTGCTGGGACATGGTCTCCGCCATGTGCTCCTCGTTCCATCGCACTGTGAAGTGCGGCGTAGCCGCTCGCGGGGACGAAGGCCCGGACACCGGTCCGGACTCCGCGGTACCACCCCGCTTGCGCCCGAGGAACCGGGCACCACTCATTCACACCGCGTGACGTGCGGCACCGTCCGGTTCTACTGAGGCGGGTGACCGCCCGTTCTTCCGGAAGCTCCCCGGTGATGGCCGGATCGACGCTGTTGCGGCCGAGTGTAGCGCTGGGCCATCGGCCACTGGAAACGGTGTCGGCCTCAGCGGACGACCGGGGAACGGCGATCAGCCCGAAATCGCGGGAACCGTGTGCGGCAAGTGAACGCGGCTCGTTGTCCGCTGGATTTCACCGCACGTCGGAACTGTCCAGATGAGCGCGAATGGTGGCCGCGAGCAGACCATCGGGCTGGGGAACGACGGCAAGCGCCTGTCGCCACAACGCGACCGCGTCCCGGGGTTGTCCGGCCACGATGTGCAGATGCCCCAGCAGATGCCTGGCCTTCACTTGAGTGAGCGCGTCACGCACTTCGTCGGCCAGTGACATGGCCTGCTCGGCGTGCTCGCGCGCCGCCTCGAACTCACCGAGGTCGAACTCGATTGCGGCGCGCACGGCGAGTGCGTGGCACGTCTCCACCTGATCACCGGAAGTCTCATGCGCTCGCAGGGCCTGCAGGCAGAACCCCAGTGCGGTGTCGGGTTCGCCCAGTTCCTGGTGCAGAGCCGCGAGAGCCGTCAACGTCGAGCCCCGACCACGCACGTGGTTGATGTCCAGCCGTATCCGCAGGGCCTCCAGGTACGCGGACCTGGCATCGTCGAGGTTGCCCAGCCTGTGGTGTGCCATGCCGATCCGGTGGAAGGCGAATGCCTCACCTTCGCGTGCACCGAGCCGTCTGTTGATCGCCAGAGACCCCTGGTGGTGGCGCAACGCCTCGTGGTCGTTGCCGCGTTCGAAGTGGATGGTGCCGAGGTTGTGCAGCACAGCGGCCTCGCAGGGTTCGTGCCCGACTTCCCGCGACCTGTCCAGGCTGGCCCGGAACTGCCGGTACGCGTCGTCGAGCCGGCCGACGCTGAGGTACATCAGACCGAGGTTGTTCCGCGTCCCCATCTCCGCTTCCGGCAGTGCGCTCTTCGCCGCGGACTCGAGCACGAGTTCGTGGCAAGTCACCATGTCGTCGCGGTATCCGGACTTCTCGTCGCGGAACCCCGTCCTCTCGGGGCGGTACGCCGATCTCTCGAAGACCTCCCGCAGAGCAGCGGGGAGCCTCCAGGCGTGCTCGTGCATACCCCTCGTCGTCGCGGCCAGCCTCGTCGCGGCCACCAGGTTTCCGCGCTCGTACACGCACCAGTCGAGCGCGGCCTTGTCCGTCGTGAAGGACAGCGGGCGCAGGACACCGGTGTTCTCCAGCGGAGGAACCGGGGAGCTCTGCGGAGACAACCGCATGCTCGCCGCACAGCTGGTTTCGACGTACCACGTCAGCAGCCGCTCGATCGCGTCCCGCCGGTCCGCCGAGAGGTCGGCCTGGCGGACGCAGTCGCCGGCGTACTCGTGCAGCAGGTCGTGCAGCCGGTAGCGGTTCGCCACGTCCGGGTCGAGCAGGTGCACCCTGACCAGCAGGTTGAGGTGCTTGGTCGCCTCCTCGGGCGTGATGTTCGCGAGCGCCGCGGTGGTGTGGCTGCTCACGCGCGTACCGGGATGCAGGCCGAGGAAGCGGAACACCCGTGCTGTGTCCGGTGCCAGCGCCTGGTAGCTCCACGAGAACACCGCGGGCAGGCTGAGCAGCTCGTCGTCCTCGTCGTGCACCGCGAAGAGGTCGCGCTGTGCCATGAGCTGCTCGGTGAGCTCTCCCAGCGTCTCCATCGGCCGGTCCGCCACGTGCTGGCCGATGATCTTCAGGGCCAGCGGGAGCCCCCCGGACAGCGCGGCGATTCCCAGCAGTCCCGACTCGTCGTCGGATGCCCGCGCGTCGTCGATCGTCGAACGCAGCAGCTCGACGGACTCGGACGAGGTCAGCTCCGGTACGGCGACCGGGTAAACACCTTCCCTGATCGCGAGGCCGCGCAGGCGGTCGCGGCTGGTGAGCAGGACGAAGGAGTCGGGGATGGCGGCGACCAGCGGGCGCACCTGTTCGGAGTCGCGCACGTTGTCGATCACCAGCAGCACGTCGCGACCAACCAGTACGCGGCTGAGCAGCATGGGCCTGCGCTCCGGTTCCGCGGGGATCTGCTCCGTGGGCACGCCCAGCTGGTCGAGCAGCAGGGAGATCGCGTTGTCGGCGGTCAGCGGTTCCTCCCGGCCGTAGCCCCGCATGTCCAGCAGCACCCTCCCGTCGGGGAAAGCCGCCCGGTGCCGGTGTGCCCAGTGGATCGCGAGCTGGGTCTTCCCCACGCCGGGCATCCCGTGCAACGCGACCACCGGTGTGCTGCCGTGTTCCCGCAGCCTGAGGAACCCGTCGAGCCTGGCGATCAGGTCGCCCCGGCCGGCGAAGCGGCCGTACGAGGCTCGCGGGAAGGTGTGCACGAGCGGGAGGACATCGGGTGCGGGCCGCGCGGTGCCGGCCCGTTGGTCGAGTAGACCCAGGTAGAACTGGGTGATCTCGGCCGAGGGCTCCAAGCCGAACTCACGGCTGTGCTCCTGGCGGTACTGCGAGTAGAACGCCGTTGCCCCGTGCCGGTCGCCCAGTCCGTCAAGCGCTTTCATCCGCTGCAGGGCGAGCGTGCCGTCCAGCGGGTACCTCTCCATGAGCGGTACCAGCTCTCGCAGGACCTCGCCGTACTCGCGCAGATGGATTCCTGCTTGGAACAGCGCCTGGTATGCGTGCAGCAGGTCGTTGCTCTCCATGGAGTCGCGCCGGTGTTCGGCCCAATCACCTTCGACGTCCGCGAGCGGAACTCCTGACCAGAGATCGATCGCCTCGGTCAGGCGGGCCTTGGCGGTGGAATGATCACCAATGGCACTCGCGGCCCGGCCGGAATCCGCGATTCTGCGGAAATGGTGGTAGTCGACCAGGTCATGGTCGAGATCGAGCCGGTACGCATCACCGTCTTTGATGACGATGTTGCGCTTGATTCCGGATTCCTTGAAAACTCTCCTGATTCGGCTCACCTGAGCCTGCATGGTGCCGCGCACCTGGTCACGAGCCTTGCCTGGCCACAACACCTGGATCAAAGTGTCCACCGGCACAGGCCGCTTCACGTTCAGCAGCAACAGTGCCAGCATCGCGCGTTGTTTCCTGGCGCCCAGCGGTATGAACGCCGTCCCCACTCGCAGCGTCGTCTCTCCCAGGATCGTGAGTTTCACAGGGCCACCCCTCCCTGTGTGTCACCGTAACGTTGGCCGGCAGCTCCCAGTGACCATTTTGCAAGCGAACTGCAAGTCCATTGGCAAAGTGCACCCGGATGCTCGAACGATCCTGTCACTTTTCCCGTCGTATTGGAAAGTGGGTCGGTTCATGAGCGCATCCGGATGGCTTGACGTTCCTGTGGGCATCGATGCTCACCAGTGGGTGACCCGGCGCGGCTGCCGCACCGTGCTCGCCGTCGCTCACACGGTCACGAGTTGCGAGAGGGTGCTGGAGGCGGTGGAGCTGCTGGAGAACGACCATCGGGTGCAGGTGGTCTTCACCCAGGCGCCGGACGTGTTCGGCAACGGGGTGGAGGACCTCCTGCGCGCTGTCGGAGGTGTGGTCCTGCCGTGGGAGCAGGCGACGCGGGAGCGGTTCGACCTGGCGCTCGCGGCCGCGTTCGGCTCGCTGCACCGGGTGCACGCACCAGTCGTCGTCATGCCGCACGGAGCCGGGTACGCGAAGGGCCATCGAAGTGCGACCGGCGAGTTGAGACCGTACGGGCTCGACACCCAACGCCTGCTGCACAACGGGAAACCGACCGTGAGCATGGTCGTGCTGTCCCACGACAACCAGCTCGACCTGCTGCGTGAGCAGTGCCCTGAGGCGGTCGACGTGGCCGAGGTGATCGGCGACCTCTGCTACGACCGCCTGGTCGCCAGCCTGCCGGCCCGAGCTGCCTATCGCGAAGCGCTCGATGTGGCGCCCGAGCAGGAACTGGTGGTGGTGACGTCGACCTGGGGCGCCGGCTCTCTCTTCGGGACGCACCTCGACCTCGTTCCCCGGTTGCTCGACGAGCTTCCCGCCGACAGGTTCCAGCTGGCCGCACTCGCGCATCCCGGCGTCTGGTTCGGTCACGGACCGCGGCAGGTCAAGGCCTGG
Organism: Lentzea sp.; assembly: GCF_035525475.1. Classification (GTDB taxonomy): domain Bacteria; phylum Actinomycetota; class Actinomycetes; order Mycobacteriales; family Pseudonocardiaceae; genus Lentzea. The sequence goes on from NZ_DATLEC010000141.1 coordinate 7,632, forward strand.
CTCGCGGACTGCGTCGACGCGGGACTCAGGCTGTTCGCCCCTGAGCTCGACTGGAGGGCGGCGCTCGTGGCAGCGGACCACGTCATCGGCGACCTCGGCTCCACGACGGCCTACGCGGCGGCCATCGGCAAGTCAGTGCTGCTGGTGGAGACACCGCTGCTGTCGGCGATCGCCGGGAACGCGCCGCACGCCCGGTTGCGAGACCTCGCGCCGAGGCTGCGCACCGATCTCCCACTCGCCGAACAGCTGACCGGGCGCTTCGACATCGCCGGTGAGGTGGCCCCGATCGTCACCTCGCGTCCGGGGCGTGCGGCCGGTAACTTGCGTCAGTCCTGCTACCGGTTGCTCGGCCTCGCCGAACCGGGCGCGCATCGCGCGCTCGCCGCCGTTTCCGTTCCCCAGAACTGGTGCCGATCGTGAAACTCGATCCCCTGGTGGTGACCGTGCGCGGCGCCGCCCTGCCCTGCGCCTGTTCGGTGGCGGACGTGATTCGCACGTCCGCCACGACCGCTGACGCCGGACTCGCCGGTGCGAGCGACCTCCTCTCCGCGTTGCCCGGTCTGACGATGGTCGCGGTGGCTCTTCCGCCCGACCAGATCGCATTCGTGACGCGGGAGCGGTACCTGTTCACGGCCGCACGAAGGCCGCACCTGGTCGAGGACGTCTACCTGTGGTGGGTCACCCGTCCACGCGTCCCGCTGCCCCGGTCATTCCAACTCGGCCAGCCGTTCACGGACGGCCTGAGCCTGGGGAGAACCGAGTGACCGGAATATCCCCTCTGCCGCAAGGAGGTGTTCACGCGCCTCCGTGGCACGGTTCAACCCGTACGCCACCTCGCCGAGCACGTGGAGCGCCTCGGCTCGTCCGTGGTCCGAACCGAGCGCCTCCATGAGGCCGAGTCCCTTCCTCGCACGTTCGTCAGCGGCCGCGAGAGCACCGGTGCGGTGCTCCGCGGCAGCAAGAGCGACGACAGCGCGTGCGTGGTTGTACGGATCTGTCGCTCCGAGCTCGCGGAAGATCCCCTCGGCGAGGACGAGGCGCGGCACAGCCTCCGCCGCGCGATCGAGGTCCACCAGAACCCGGCCGAGGTTGATCAGGTTGAGGCCGGCCGCCCTTGTCATCCCCATCGCGGTCGTGGCTTCGACGAGGAGTTCGAACTGGGCCAAGGCCTCTTCCTCGCGCCCGGTCTCCCGGTACAGCAGGGCGAGGTACTCCCTGGCATCGCAGACGCCGCGCTCGTCGCCCATGCGCGTCCACAGCTCCATCGACTCGGCCAGGTGTCGTTCGGCCGCTTCGAAGTCGCGTGCGATGGTGGACGCCCGTCCAAGCCGCTTGAGCATGTCGGCCAGAGCGAACTCGTCGCCCCACTGACGCGCGGCGGCCACACCCCGTTCGTCGACCTCCATCCGGTCCCGGTAGTGCTTTCGAAGCAGGAACAGCGGCCACAGGACGTCGGACAGGTGCCAGGCGAGTTCGGCGAAGCCGTGCTCGAACGCCGCACGTCCCGCACCGACGAGGTTCACGCGCTCGCGCTCCAACCACCCGAGAGCGTCGTCCCTGTCGCCGAACGACGGCACCGAGAGGGGTGAGGACGAGAACGCGTACGGAAGTCTCCTGCGGTAGGGCGTCAGCACCTCGTCGGCGTGCATCGCCGCAGCCAGGTACCACTCGGCGATGCGCTGGAGCGCGGCGAGGCGTTCCTCCCGGGGGTCGTCGGATTCGAACCGCTGTGCCGCGTGCAAGCGCAGGAGGTCGAGATAGCGATATCTGTCCTCCGCGTGCTCTTCCAGCAGGTTCGCGTCCACCAGGAACTCCAGCAGCGAATCCGTTCGCGACGAGTCGGCCAGCACTGCGGACACGAGCTCTGGGCCGAAGTCGCCGCCGGGGTGCAGGCTCAGCCGCCGGTACGCGGTGGCCGCCGCGGGGTCCAGCATGCGGTACGACAAGTCGAAGGTGGCTTTCACCGACAGCTCTCCCGAGGGTGACAGGTTCACGAGCCTCGACCGCTCGTCGAGGAGCTCGTCGTGGATGCGGCGCACGGACCACCTGGAGCGCAGCAGCAACCGTGCCGCCGCGACGCGGATGGCTATGGGCAGCCCGTCGCAGAGCGCCACGAGGTTCTTCGCGTGATCCCGTTCTCTCGCCACGCGTTCGTCACCGACGGCACCGGCGAACATCTTGTACGCGGAGGCCGCCGACAGCGGGCCCACCTCGACCAGATGCGCACCGTCGCCGACAAGACCGACCAGTTTGCTCCTGCTGGTGACGACCACGAGGCTCGACGGCGACGGTGGGACGAGCACGCGCGCCTGCGCGGCGGACAACGCGTTGTCGAGCACGACGAGCAGCGCCTTGCCCGCGGTGAGCGACCGGTAGAGCGAGATCTGCTCGGCCAGGTGCACCGGTACCCGCTCGGGGGCGGTGCCCAGTGCGCGAAGGAACGACCCGAGAGCTTCGCCGGGATCTGTGGGAGCTGTGGAGCTGAAACCGTTCAGGTCCACGAAGAGCTGTCCGTCCGGGAAGTCCTCCCGCAGCGACGCGGCCCACCGCAGCGACAGAGCGGTCTTGCCGACACCTCCAGGCCCGCTGAGGACGACGACCTTCGCGGACTGCCCGGTGTGCGGAATCGCCTGCAGCAGTTCGAGCTCGGCATTCCGCCCGGTGAAGCTCCGCGGCGGAGAGGGCAGCTGGCGCGGGACCGGCGTGACGTCGCCCTGGTGGATGTGCACCCCGCCCTGGACGACTCCGGCCTGGACGCTCGTGCCGGTGATCGACCCCGACACCTGGTTCCTGATCGCTCCGGCCTGGTCCGCCACGGCTCAGGCTGTCCCGTGATGAGGACTGCCGGGTCCGCGCAACCGGGTGTTGGCCTCGACCAGCAGTGTCCGTATGGTTCCGAACGACAGTTGGTGCTTGCTGCTCAACGCGCGGATGCTGGCACCTGCCTCGTACTCCCGCCTCAGCATCAGGCCCCCCTGGACACGCATCGGATCGTCATCCCTCCGATACTTCAACACCTCGCCGAGTGGTGCTTCGTCAAGCATTGGATCAGGTTCGGGTTCCACGGCGGGATCCGCGCGGTCGACGAACTGCTCCGGTGTTACGCCACAAAAGTAGAGCAATGCCTCGACTTCCGGCGGAAACAGCCGCTCCTTTCTCGAGCGCACGCCCTGGGCGATGTCTTGGAGAATCTTCAGCGGATCTGCCTTGTACAGGGTGAAAATCCGCACCAGGCGCCGCATGGACGGCCGCCAGGTCGCTTCTTCGTAGAGCCGCAGGGTGTCGGAGGTTACGCCGATCAGTCCGGCGGCCTCCTCGCGTGAATAGCCGCACTTCTCCCGCAGCTCGGTCAGTCGCTGACCGAGTGCCGGTCTGTAGGCGGCGAGTTCGCCGACCGGTTCAGCGGTTCCGCCTTGCTGGCCTGACAATTCCTTGTCCGCTGGCATGACTCCCCCATGTTGCCGGTCACACTCCGCGTGAAAAGAAGTCGTTCGCATGCGCCATTCCGTTACTCGATCTTGGAGCCGGCTCGACCCCCGCTGTGCCGAACGGTCGCAGTCGGCCTGACCCGGCATGACGAATGGAAGAGTGAACAGAGCCTTTGTGGCGGCGACGATAGCAAACGCGTTTTAGAAAGGCGCGTATCACCCGATGAGGTAATAGTTAAGCGCAATGTCATTGTATTAACGCTGATCGAGGCGGCTGAAGTTCGCTGCTCAGCTATCGTGCTAACCGTCATCGGGGTGCGCTCACCCGAAATAGTGAACGGGCAGCGCGGCCGGTGATCGGTCGTCGAATATGATCACCGGCTGCGCGCCGGAACTCCACACCGTTGGAGCGGAGAACGACGCCATGGCCGAAGCGGGCGCCGCATGTCGCGCCAGCGTTCCCCGCGCCTTGTGATGGTGTCGGCGCTGGCTCCTCGCAGGTCTCGAGGCCCTGATGATCAGGGAAGAACCTCGAGGGAACCGCGGGCACCGCCACGCGTCCTCTGGTGTGAAGAGCTGTGAGAAAGGACGGTCCAGGTAGGACCGTCCATCAACGACAAGACCTGCCGAGTTGGACGATGACTAGTAGCTGTAGCCAATCCACTGGCACCAGAACTCGGCCGCGTGGGTCAAGTAAAAGTTGATCGTTGCGGGCATCACAGCAAGGTCCTCCAGATGATGTGTTGGAGAGATCCTCCCACGAGTCGATCATCCGGCTCGGCCGGGGGTGACTGAACCTCGCGACCGGACCGCTCGGTGAAGCCGTCCTCGTTGGACAGTTGGTTGCGGCAGCGCGTGGGGTGCGCCGGCGCAGCGAGCTGATCTGTGATGATCGTGGCCGGCTTCACCGGCTCCTCGCCGTCCTGCGCCGGAGACCGGAGCAGCGGCAAGTGCGGCAAAAGCGAAAAAGCAGGCCGAGACGAATCTCGACCTGCTTCTCCGGTGTACGCCGCCAGGGACTCGAACCCCGGACCCGCTGATTAAGAGTCCTCGGGTGAGCCTCGGTGGTGGTGTCGTGTGATGTCGCCGAGTGCCGTTTCTGCACTTCAGGTCCACGATGTGGAGCTTCAGCCTGTTGATCGATGTCGGCCAGTGTCGCCGCAGGTCAATGCGCTCGGGCCCGTCCCGGGCTCGCATTCGGGGATGTTGCAGGACGTATCCCGGGCGGTCACCGTGATCATGTCGGCGGTCGTAGGGCTGACGTTTCTCTTTGGCTTTGGCAATGTCCT
>NZ_DATLEC010000144.1:0-20526 GCF_035525475.1 Lentzea sp.
CAGGTCGAGGTCTTCCAGCGACGCGGCCTTGCGGACCTTGGCGACCGTGGATCGTCTACCCACGGGCGTCTCCCCGGTGCTGCGGCATGGCGTTTTCCATCGAGAAAGTTCCCCCTGAATCGTTGGAATGGAATACTTCGCGCGCTGGATCCGGCATGGCTCTGCCCTGTCCGGAAATTGGTTCTTGCATGTCTTCAATTTACCATTTCCGGTCCATTTGGCAGGGGTGTGTCTTTATGGTTCGCGAGTGTTCACGCTGGCGTCGCGGTCGTCGTCGGCAAGCGGTTCGGTCTCGATGTGATCGACGGTCCAGGCGACGGTGTGCGGTTCGGCCGCGTTCACGGTCGTTCCCCCGAGGTGTCAGGCCGGGAACCCCGGCTCTGCTGGGTGAGGGCTTGAGTCAGGCGGGCGGGCAGCGGCGATGGTCATGCGCAAGACGTTGCGACTCGGGTCGCCCGGTGGTGTAGTCCTGGGTTCTGCGGAGTGAGTGCCCTGGTGCAGGTACGAAATCGGCGCGAAAGGTGGTGGTGTCGAGTCGATCGGTGTGGAAGGAGCGATTGCGTGTACACGCAGCGGTACGGGGCGCTGGAGTTGGGCTTCACGACGAGCTTCGAGATGAAGTGGAACGATCGCGATTCCGGTGGCACCAACGACGGTCAGTTCTGGCTTCCGCGCCCGCCGTCTGGATGGCGGGTGCTGGGTGGGGTGGCCCGTGGCCACTACGGCAACCTCAACGGCACGGCGGGCGGTCTGGTGGTGCGCGAGGCGGAATCGGGTACGCAGATGCTCAAGTCCCCGGTGCGCTACGAGCGGATCTGGAAGGACACCGGCAGCGGCGCGGAACTGGACGGCGCGATCTGGCGGCCGATCCCACCCCCGGGGTACGCCGCGTTGGGCGACCTGTGCTGGCGCGGGCACGGAACCCCGCCGCTGGACGCGGTGGCGTGCGTGAAGGTCGAGCACGCGGGGCGCCGCTACGTGCGCCAGGCCGAGGTCGGCAAGTGGATCTGGAGCGATGCCGACTCCGGCGCCGACCAGGACGTATCGGTGTGGTCGATCATCCCTCCGCCTTACCCTGCGGACGCCGAGAAGCGGCTGCTGCTGCCGGGAGACCTGTTCACCGCCTTCCCTTTCTACGACAAGCCCTCCACCACGCCGGTGGTCAACGTGCTGGACCTGCCCGCGGTGGTCACCGAGTCCGACGAGCCGCCGATCCCGGTGATGACGTCGTATGACAGGCCGCCCTCGACCACACAGATCATCGACCGCACCACCGTGGTGCCCTACACGCTGCTGGTCGACCCCGGCCGCGACGAGGCGTGGCGGGCGGCCAACACCCCGTTCTACACGCTGCAGCGCAAGCGATCCTTCGAGGTGGTGATGCACCGCGACAACCGCAACGGAAGCGGAACCGCGCCGATCTCCCAGACCATCGAGACCGGGGTGTCGAGGGAGGACAGCGAGGCGTTCAGCGTCAAGACCGGGGTCACGGTCACCGTCGAGGCAGGGGTGGCCCTGGACGTGTTCTCGGCCAAGACCTCGGTCAGCGTGTCGCTGGAGATGGGCTACGAACGCCGTACCGCGGTGACCCGGTTCCAGCGCGACAGCAAGACCCAGGGGCTCAACGTGCCTCCCCACGCGGCGGGGTGCATGTGGGTCGAGGCCCACGAACTGGTGCCCATCCGCCGCGACGGCAGCCTCATCGGTGCCACCCTGGCCTTCTCCGTGGACTCCTACATCACCGGCGAGTACCCCGCGGGCAGCGGCGTCGCCCACATCACCGATCCCGTCGAGCTGGCCGCGCTCCAGTCGGCTCCCGACGATGCGGTCCCCGCCCAGCAGACCGCTCCCGCTCGGGCACCCCAGCAGGCGTGAGGACATCGTGCGGTCCCCCGGCTCCGAATCGGGAACGCCGCACGACGTGCGCAGTGGCCGGCAGCCCCGACGGGCGTACTGCTGCTCGACGGGATCCGTAGCTGCGGTAGCAGGGATTTGTGAATGTCGAACCGGCGCAGGCTCGAATTCTGGTGATCAGATGTTCGAGCCTGCGCCGCGTTGTGGCGGATGTGGTGGAGCGCTCCTGTCGTCAGTCGGTGTCGGTCGGGACCAGGGCGCGGCCGTGGGCGTCGCGCGGGTCGACGAGCGGAGTGACGCGGTGCTCGGTGCTGACCACGACACCGAAGGTGCCGAGCAGGACGAGGACTGCGGTGATCAGGCCGGTGATGCCGTCGCCTTGGCCGGGGGTGAGCAGGCCGGAGCCGACCAGGCCGGTGAGGCCGCCGACGATGGAGCCCGCGACGCGCAGCGGGCGGGGGCGGGGATCGGACACGAAGGGTTCCTCCTGAGCGTGGTTGGGGTGGTTGCCCTCGTGCCGCTCGAACCACAGGACGAAGCGCGGGCACGCTTTGCCGAGTAGCCAGAGCAGCAGCGCGAGGGAGAGCACGAGCGAGCCGCCGCCGGGTTCGAGGCCGGCGGCGGTCGACTCGTGGGTCATGGGCGGATCAGCCAGTTCCCGGCGTAGATCCGGTTGGGCTCGGCGATGCCGTTGCGCGCGGCGATGGCCGCCACGGTGGTGCCCCAGCGCGCGGCCAGCGCGGAGAGGGTGTCGCCGGGGCGGATCTGGTAGCGCCCACCACCACCCGGTGCCGGGGACCTGGATGGTGTTGCCCGCGTAGATCCGGTCCGGGTTGGCGATCCCGTTGCGGGAGGCGAGTTCGGCCACGGTGGTGCCGGTGCGCGCGGCCAGCACGGAGAGGGTGTCACCGGGGCGGATCGTGTAGTTCATCCAGCCCGAGGGCGCGGACGGCGGCGCGGGCTGTGGGGTCGGTGCCGGGGCGGGTGCGCCGTCGAGCACGAACGAGCCGACGCGCCAGTCGCCGATGGTGGCGTTGCGGTCCACGAACCCGGTGAAGCCGGGGACGATGCCCTCCTGGACCTTCACCGAGCAGTAGGAGATGTTGTTGCCCTTGACGGCGGGGTGTTGATGGTGCGAGCAGGGCTCACGTTGGATGGAGTGCAGCTCAACGCTGTCGACGAACTGGCTGCGGCCTTCGCCGTTGGTAGTGATCGTCTGTGGGGCATGAGTCCCTTCGGCGGGAGCACGAGTGATCCGGTCTGGGCGACGGATCGACCTGTCCGCCTTCCTGAAGCCCGGACAGGTCTTCACGCCCCTGCACGAGTCGAAGCGCTTCACCGTGCTCGACACAAGATCCACACCACATGAGGACGTCCTGACGCGGGTCGAGCGACTGTTCGAACTCAAGCTCGACCGCGCGTCGGTGGTGCATGGCGTTGATGGCATCACCGAGGGCTTCCGCACAGATCGCGAAACGTGGGTGAGGATCGAACAACGGGTGGCGTGGCGGATCAGCAGCGCTGCGTGGGTCGGCTTGGAAGCCTCCTCCGTGATCGAGCACGTCCCCAAGCCGCAATGGTTCCAATCGGCGACCTGGGCCGATGATCCACGTGGCCTTGCCTGGCGGGCCGATGAGATGGAGTTCGTCTCGGCTGGCTCCATCCGGTCGGAAGGCGGCCTTGACGTCGCTCTCAACCTGCCTGACCAGTGGTGGGTCGACCTACGACGTTCGTTGACAGCCCTTGCCGCTCACGCTGCTCAGCGCGTGGGCATGAGTCAGAGCCATCTGTCCAAGCGAATCGGTCAGGTGTTCGACGGGGTGGACACGATGGTGGAGGAGTGGACCACAGCGCACGCTGACCTGCACTGGGGCAACGTCACGACCGACGGCATGTTGATCGACTGGCAGGACTGGGGCTTGGCACCGCGTGGCCACCACGCGGCCACGTTGTGGCAGTCGTCCCTGCCGAACGCGGCCCTGGCAGAACGCGTCCAGGAGGAGTTCGCCGCTGACTTGCAGACCCGATCAGGCAAGCTCTCGCAGCTACTCCACTGCGCCAACGCGATCCGCATCGCCGACAATCGCAACATGGTCACCCCGTTCCTCGGACCCGCCAAGGTCGCGGCGAAGCGCCTGCTCTCGGAGCTGAGCCGCTAGTCCGGCCAAGGGGGCTCTGCTGACCACCGGTGAGGTCAGGGGGTGCCGGGCCTCACCGGTACGGTCTGGCGGGTCTAGCTACCTCCACGGGGTCCAACGGCCTCGATGGCCAGCTCGGGCCCCTGAGCAGCCACTACAGAGTTCCTCTGCTGTGTAGTCAGGTCCACTCGTTCCGGGAGCAAGCCCTCGTACCCCCGCAGGTTGACCATTTGGTCGGCGGCTTGTCCGTTGTGGACGTTAGTAGCCCGTTTGAGTGACGCGGGTAACACCACACGGCCGACTTCGCGATGTGGTGCTCATGACCGCATTCTGGCGACAACTGCCGACGAACGTCCGCCGCACCGCACTCGGAATCTCGGCGGTGGTGCCGCTGGCGATCGTCGCGGGCTGCGGCCAGCCGTCCACCGGCCTCGCGACCTCCTCGAGCTCGATCTCCTCCACCACAACGACAACGACCACCACCACGACCACCACGACTCCGCCGCCGGTGACCGTGGAGTCCGTCGTGGACGGTCGTACCGTGGCGCTGTCGAACGGTGCCAAGGTGGTGATCCAGGGGCTGGCCGCGCCCGGTGAGTGCTGGGCGACGTCGGCGGTGGAGTTCGCCACCAAGACGTTGGTGGGCAAGCCCGTCCGGGTTGTGGGCTCGCAGCTGGTGCTGGCTGATGGCGCTGACTACGCGGTGCTCGCGGCCGGCCAGGGCGTTGCGCGCGCCGTGGACGGTGCGGAGGCCGCCATCGCGCAGGCTGCGGCGATCGCGAAGCAGGCCGGCCTCGGCTTCTGGGGTCCGTCGTGCGGCGGGCTGGACGTGAAGCCCGCGCCGCAACCCGTTGCGCCCCAACCGCAGCCTGTCGTGCCGCAGCAGCGAACCGTTGCGCCGCAGCCGCCGCCCGCTCCCGCACCGCCTGCTCCCGCGCCCCCGGCGTCCGCGTACTACGCGAACTGCGACGCGGCTCGTGCGGCCGGTGCGGCACCGCTCTACGCGGGACAGCCCGGTTACCGGGCGGCGCTCGACCGCGACAAGGACGGCGTCGCGTGTGAATGACGCTCGCGGCGGGGTGGGATCTCCTCGCAGGTGAAGGCCTCTGGTCCGGTGCGGGCCCAGGTAGCCTTCCCCGCATCCCGCGAGCGAGTTGAGAGGCAGCCCACATGAACGGACCGTTGCCCGACAGAGTCACCGTCATCCCGCCGGACGTCCTGGCGCAGATGAAGTCGTTCCCCCTCCACGGCGACGAAGGGCTGCAGAACAAGCTCCTGTGGAAGTCCCCCGACGGGGACACGATCGTCGGCCTGATCCAGATGGCGCCGGGTGCGCGCGACGCCGGGCACAACCACCCGTCGGCCACGCAGCACACGTGGGTCGTCGACGGCAAGGTGAGCATCGGCGGAGTGGAGGCCGGCGCGGGTTCCTACGCGTTCGTGCCGCCCGGTGTGGACCACGAGACCGTCGCGGGCGACGAGCCGGTCACGATGTTCTACATCTACCAGCCGTTCGCGCCCGAGCACGACCACGACCACGACTGACGTTGGACCGCAACATTTGTCGTGCTCACCCATCTGTGGGGTGAAGTTCGGACGGAAGCGCGGCGACCGCGAATAGGTTGTCCCGCATGAGTTCTGTGGTCGCCGCGTTATTACTCGTGGCCGTCATCTCCGTGGGAGCGACGGCCTCGGCCGACGCTCCCGCCGCGAGGTGCGCGGCCGCCCCCGCTGTCGTCTCCGGCACGGAGACAGCCGTCGAAGCGCGCGTTCTCACCGGCTGCACGGCCGGTGAGCTCGTCGTCTTCCGCGCCGCGCTCGTCGCTCGCGTCCACGGCACCTCCTGCGCCGCGGTCTCCTCGGAGATCGAGGCGGACCCGGCCGTTGCGCCGCAGTGGGTCCGCACCCGTCTGGAACTGGTCTGCGGACCCGGTGAGAACGGCCGTCTCAGCTCGTGGGTCACCGTGGAGACGCAGGACTCCACCTACGGCCTCGGCACCGAGGTCGAGGACGCCAACCCCGCCGCCCGGCACCTGTGGACCGTCGAGCTCGTCGCGGGCCTCGGTGAGCTGCCGGAGGCGCCCGAGTCGGCGGTGAGGCAGTCCGGCGGGCGGAGCGGCTCGTGGGTGCGGGCCGACCACGAGGTCTACGACGGCTGAACTGGCCCCTTGCGGCATGATGCGCCGATGCGTCCCGAGGTGTTCGTGGTCTGGGCACACACGAGTCCCGGGTGGGACACCGCGCGCACCAGGGCGTGGCGGGACACCCTGCGCAGGTTCGCGGAACTGCTGCACCGCATCGGGGCGAAGCCCGAGATCGACCTCTACCACCAGCACGAGCCCGTCGACTGGCCGACGTTCTGCCTGCAGCGCATGGAGGACGCGGACCGGATCGCGGTGGCGGTGTCGCCGGGCTGGGCGCTCGCGTTCAGCGGCCGCAACCCGGACAGCCGCGGCGTGGAGTACGAGCTCAAGCACCTGCGCGGGTTGCTCATGCGGCAGCCGGAGCTGTTCCAGCGCAAGGTGATCGTCGTCGTGCTGCCCGGCGCGAGCCTCGACGACATCCCGCTGTCGCTGACCTGCGTGCCGCACTACGTGGTCGACCCGGACGATCCCGCGTCCGCTGTGGACCTGGAACACCAGCTGTCCTGGCGGCCGATGTACTCCACGCCCGTGCCGCGGCTGCGGGAGCTGGCGCGGGCCGGCGATCCCGAGGTCGTCGCCGAGCTGCTCAACACCACCGTCTACCTGCCGGACCCCGGCCTGCCGGGACTGGTCGCGGCCGACGTCACCGGGCACGAACGCGCCGTGCTCGCCTTCACCGGGCTCGACCGGCTCGCCGCCTACCGCCGGCTCAAGGGCTTCTCCTGGGACGACCGGTGGCTGGAGGTGGAAGGCGCCGAGCTGCTGCCGTTGGTGGCGCCGCTCGGCGTGGGGGTCGTGGTCGACGCGGGAGCGTCGCGCGAAGAAGTCTTGTTCGTGTCGGCCGCCGAAATCCGGGGGCTGATCGGCTGACGTTCGGATATCGTTCACGACCAAACTTCCACCGTCGGGAGGTGCCGTGAGCGGGTTCAGCGTCGACCCGGCAGAACTGAGGGCACTCGCCCGCCCCCTGTCGCAGGCCGCCGAGGACGTCACCTCCCTCGCCCGCCACCCGGACGGTCAGCCGGATCCCTCCCGGGGCGGACTGTTCGCCGCGCTCGCCCGGTTCCGGGACGCCTCCGACCACGCGACAGCGGAACTGGTGCGCGACGTTGAAGGCACAGCAGACCGCCTCATCGACACAGCCCGCCATTACGAACACGTGGACGTCTTTCCCGCGTGAGCCTCTCCAGCGACTTCCACTCCCTCCGGAGCGTCCAGGAGTGGTTGAAGCGGATGCGTGACGAGTGCGCATCCGTGGCGTTCGCCCATGCCAAGGCGACGGCCACCGGGTGGACCGGAGTCGCGAGCACGAGGTTCGACGAGTACCGCTACCGCGCCAGGAAGCGTTGGCTCGACGTGTCCGACGCGTTCGAGATCGCCCATGACGCCGTGGAGACCTATCTCTACACGCACATCGAGGTGAGCCGCCTCGTCCAGCACGCCGACCAGGAGCAGGCGGACCGGCTCTGGCGGCAGCTCGCCGAGGAGGAGCACCTCGCGGTGCGCGCGGTCGGCGACGCGACCGACGAGCTGAGACACGTGCGGTCCGAGCTGCGCGACCCCGGACCCGTCCCGGCAAGTGTCGGGGAGCCTGCTGCGAGCCGGTCCGCGGTGGAGCCGGTGCCGCTTCCGGTGCTGTCGCGCGCGGAGGACTTCCTGGCGAAACCGCACGTCGAGACGGTTTTGACGACGCTCGCGATCACCGCGCGCTACCCGCGTTGGCGGAGGTGGTCAACGGGACGGGGCTCTGTCGCGTTGTAGAGGTGAAGGCGCTCGGCCTACGGCGATCGGGTGGGTACAACGCGGTGATCAAGGAAAGGGTTGCTGTGGTGTCGACCGCAGACCGATCACGCACCGTAGGCTGTCCAGGCGCCTAGGCTGGGGGTGATCGCGGAAGGGGTGGTGTGAGTCGTGGGGCTCGCGGAGTCCTTGCTCACGTGGCTGCACGGCTTCGTGGGCGGGAGTGTCTGCCCCGGTGACTGGGTGTGGACCACCACAGCGCTCGGTGCGGTGCTCGGGTTGTTCCCCACGGTCGGGGCGCTGCTGTCCATCGTGGTGCGCCGCATCGTCGGCAACTCCTACGGCGCCGTGACGGGCGCGATCTTCGCCGTGCTCGGCGTCGCCAGCTGTCTCGTGCTGCCGTGGCTGATCATGCGCGGAACCGTGCAGGGGCTGGGCAAGCGCACCGTCGCCGGCTCCGGTTCGCTGGACGACCTCACCTGCTTCGACCAGTTCTCGCAGGGCCGCTACCTCGTCGACGGCACGCCGTCGATCATCGGCATCGCCCAGCGGCCGACCGCGGCCCCGGTGTTCCTGGTCGCCGCCGGCATCACCGTCGTGCTGGCGCTGCTGTGCCTGCTCTTCGTGATGCTGCAGGCGGGCTCGGCGTTCCGCCTCGGGCCGAACTGGCCGCGCCGCGTGTTCTGGCCGCCGTTCCTGGTGCTCCTCGCAGCCACGTCGGCACTCCCGGTGACCCTGGTGGGCCATGTGCTGCTGGGCTTTCTGCCGATTGCGGTAATCGGCTCAATCGTCGTGCGGATTTTCGGGTTGACTACCGCCATGCTCAACCGCCCCGGCCGCGACCGGTCCCAGGACCGGAACTCGCAGAACCCGCCGCCACCGCAGCCGGTGGCGCGCACACCGCAGCCCCAGCTGCCGCAGAACCCGCAGAAGAAGGCGCCGACCAAGCCGATCACGGCGGCCCAGCACCAGCCGCCGCAGAACCCGCCGCCGTACCAGCCGGCGCAGGTGCCGAAGTACCAGCCGGCGCCGATGAACCGGCCGATGCGCCCGGTGAACCAGCCGCCGCCGCAGTACCCGCCGACGCGCGTCGCCGAGGTGCTGCCCCAGCCCAAGCCCCCGCAGCCGTCCCAGCCCGCGGTCCTCGCCGACACGCCGGGCCCGCTGCCGTTCGGGCCGGGTGCCGCGAACGCCGACTCGCCCGCGCCGGTGCAGAAGTCGGGCAAGGTCTGGAACCCCGGCAACGGCAGGTTCCGCCGCGTCCGCCAGCTCGGTTCCGGCGGCTTCGGCACGGTCTGGCTGGCCGTCGACGAGCAGCTCGACCGCACGGTGGCGGTGAAGCTCGCGCACGCCCCGGACAACGAGACCGAGGCGCGCATGCTCCGCGAGGCCCGCGCGCTGGCCGCGGTCAGGCACCCCAACTGCGTGCGGGTGTTCGACATCGTCCAGGACCCGGACGGCCTCGCCCTCGTCATGGAGTACATCGAGGGCGCCTCGCTGTCCGAGACGGTCCTGAAGAACGGCCTGATCGACGACAAGCTGGCCGCCCGCCTCTGGCTGAACATGGCCGACGCGCTGGCCGCGGCCCACGACCGAGGCGTCCTGCACCGCGACGTGAAGCCGTCGAACGTGATCGTCGACGGCCAGGGCACCGCGCACCTGATCGACTTCGGCATCGCCCGCTCCAAGGGCGACAGCACCCTCACCGCCACCGGCATGATGGTCGGCACGCCGGACTTCCTGGCCCCGGAAACCGCGAGGGGCGAGACGGCCTCCCCGGCGTCCGACTCGTGGCAGCTGGCCGCAACGGTCTCCTACGCCCTGACCGGCCACCCGCCGCGCGGTTCCCGCGAGAACCCGATCTCCTCGCTGATGGCCGCGGCCCAGGGCGAACCGATCACGAAGCTGCCGCAGAACAGCGCGCACGCTCGCCTGCTGCTCGCGGCGATGGACCCGGAACCGGCGCGCCGCCCGACGCTGGCGCAGGTGCGGGGTCAGCTCTCGCAGTTCCTGGACCAGCAGGGGATGAGCAAGGAGGGGCCGGTGACGAAGATGATCAGCAAGCCGACGCCGCCCCCGACGAGGCACATGCCGATGTAGGCGGGGTGAGGCCTGAACGGGCCTCACCCCACCCAGCGGTCTAGTCCAGCGCCTTCGCGATCACCGGTGCCAGGCTGCGGCTGTACTCGCCGTTCACGTGGTCCGCGTCGAAGTAGACGACCACGTTCCCGATCACCGAGTAGCACTGCGCGTCGTCGCAGAAGTACTCGCTCAGGTCGATCAGCGACACCCCGGGCACCTTGGTCGTGCGGGCCACCTCCACCAGCGGGTCGACCGGGTGGGCCTCCGCGCGCGGGACGGCGCACGCCAGGGGGTTCGCCGGGTTCAGGGTCACGCAGTCGGGGGAGCGGACCTCGCCGTTGTAGGGCGGGTCGGCCAGGACGACCACCTGTGCGCCCGCGTCGGTCCACTTGCGCCACCTGGGCTCCAGGCCCGCGCGGTACTGCTCGGTCTGGTTGCCGCCTGCCAGGGTCTCCTTGCGGGCGAAGAACGACGTCAGCACCTTCGACGGGCGGTCGGCCGCGATCACGTCGGTCATCCGCCTGGTCCAGGCCGCGCAGCGGTCGACCTCCTTCTGGGTGGGGGCCTTGCCGCGGAACTCCGAGACGCGGACGTCGGCGAACGGGCAGCCGCCCAGGAACGCGATCTTGAAGTGCCACTTGCGTTCGCGGGCCACCTCGAAGAGCGACGCCTGCCACTGCTGCGCGTGGGAGTCGCCGACCAGCCAGACCTTCTCGGCGGCGGGGGAGCCGCCGGAGAAGTCGCAGATCGACGTCGTGTGCTTGTCCTCGGCGTTGTAGTCCTGGATCTGCCTGCACTCGGGGGCGAGGCGCCAGTACTCGTTGGCCGGGCCCATCGCGGCCACCCTGGCCGGGCCGAACGGGGTGGGGCAGCCGTTGGTGCCGATCATGGCGCCGGCGCCGTGGCACGGGCTGCTCAGGCCCGCGGCCACGTCCCGTTCTGCCTGCGCCACGTGGCGGTCGTAGGTCCACTGCAGGCCCGTGGCGAGCACGGCCACCACGGCGATGCCGGCCGCCATGCCCGCGAACGTCAGGCCGCTGCTGCGGGTCAGCGGGCCCCACGACATGCCGCGGTCCTCGACGACGACCTTCGACAGCCAGGCGAGCGCCAGGGACAGCGCGAGCAGGCCCAGCAGCCACGGCGCGCTGAGCTCGCCCTTGTCCAGCAGGCCGCTCAGCGCGAACGGCGCGAGCAGCACCACCGGCCAGTGCCAGAGGTAGAGCGAGTAGCTGACGTCGCCGACGAACTGCACGGGCCGGGAGGCGGTCACCGCGGTGTGCCACTGACGGCCGGGACGCAGGCCCGAGACGATCACCAGACCGGTGCCGACGGCGGGGACGAGGGCGAGGTACCCGGGGAACGGCGTGTGGTGGTCGTAGGCGAACGCCGTCGCGATGATCATCGCCAGGCCGGCGAACGCCGCCAGTTCGGCGAGGAGACGGGGGAGCACCAGGCGCGTGGCGGCCAGTGCCACGCCGGCGCCGATCGCGAACTCCCACACGCGGACCGGCGTGATGAAGTACGCCGCGCTCGGCGAGACGGTCGTGTAGTAGACGCTCAGGCCGAGGGACAACGCGCCGAGCACCAGGACGCCGGCCACCACCCAGCGGCGCCTGCCGATCTTGAACATGCCCATCAGCAGCAGCGGCCAGAACAGGTAGAACTGCTCCTCCACCGACAGCGACCAGTAGTGCTGGACCAGGCTCGCGGCCTCGTTCTGCGCCGAGTAGTTCACCGACTTGCCCGCGAGCAGCCAGTTCTCCCAGTAGGAGGCGGCGGCGAAGGACTCCCACGCGTTGGCGGTCCAGCGCGGGTACGGGAGCAGGAAGTACGCCAGGACGACGCTGAGGACGAGGACCAGGAACGCCGCGGGCAGCAGTCTGCGGACGCGCCGCGCGTAGAACTTGCCGAGTCGCACCCGGCCGGTGCGGATGATCTCGCGGTCGAGGTGCGAGGTGATCAGGAAGCCGGAGATGACGAAGAAGACGTCGACACCGATGTAGCCGCCGGTCAGCGCGTTCGGCCAGAAGTGGTTGACCACGACGGCGAGCACGGCGATCGCCCGCAGGGCCTGGATGTCGGTGCGGAACCCTGGCGCCTTCGGCTTGTCCTCGGGTCTTCGGCTGCCGTGCTCCGGAGGTGACTCGACGGTGGTGCTCATCCTGCGCTGATCCCCCCAGGTCAGAACCCCGCACGACGACCCCGGGACAAGGGCAGTACGTCCTTCGAGGTCGCTCGATCGGGTTTGCGAGCAGGGATGCTAACCCATCGCACCTGGTGAGAGCACATCCATGGCACACCTCTAGGCGATCCGGGTGAACGTTGTACCGGTCCGTAACGGTGGTTCATCGTTCAACGACCTAAGCCGTGGTCCACCCACGAGTTCGGGCATCGCACGAGGATGCCCCGCGAAGAGTGGTGAGGCGGTTTCCGCCGATCGCCTCACCACTCATCTTCGAGCGACGGGACGGGATCAGCGGGAGCTGAGCGCCTTCTCGAGCATCGGTGTCAACGTGCGGCTGTACTCGCTGTTGACGTGGTCGCCGTCGTAGTAGACCGCCACGTTCCCGATCACGCCGTAGCAAAGCCGCTGGTCGCAGAAGTAGTCGGTCAGGTCGACCAGCGACACCCGAGGGTTGCTGCTCGACTTCGCGACCTCGCCCAACGGCTCTGGCGGCTGGGCGCGTTCGCGGGGGATCGCGCACGTCTTCGGGTTCGACCGGTTCAGCAGCACGCAGCTGGTCGACCGGACGTCCCTGTTGTACGGCGGGTCCGCGAACACGAACACGCGCGTGCCGGTCGCGGTCCACGCCGACCACCACGGTTCGATGCCCTCGCGGTACTGCTCGGTCTGGCTGCGGCCGCTGCCGTCGTCCACGAACTCCTGGCGCGAGAAGAACGACATCAGCACCATCGACGGCTTGTCGTTGGTGATCGCGGGGAACATCTGCGCCGTCCAGTCGCGGCAGCGCAGGATGTCGCGCGGGCCCGCGGCGCTGCGGTAGCCGGTGAACTGGACGTCGGCGAACGGGCACCCGCCCAGGATGCCGATCTTGAGCAGCCACCTCTCCTTGCGCGCCACCTCGAACACGGGCGTCTGCCACTGCTCGGCGTGCGAGTCGCCGAGCAGCCACACGGTCTGAGTCGGCTCGCCGTCACCGCTGAAGTCGCAGACCTTCACCGTGGACTTGTCGTCGACCTTGAAGTAGTCGGTCTCCACGCACTCCGGCGCGAGCCGCCAGTACTCGTTCACCGGACCCATCTCCGGGACGCGCGCGGGGCCGAACGGGTCGGGGCAGCCGTTCGACGCGATCATCGCGGCGGCGCCGTGGCACGCGTCGCCCTTGCCCGTCTGGACGTTCCGCTCGGCGGCGGCGGCCTGCTGGTGGTAGTTGGCCTGCAGCACGCCCGCCATGACCTCGACCACGAGCAGGCCGGCGATCATGGTCGCGAATGTCAGCCTCGTGTCGCGGACCAGCGCGGGGAACGTGCGGGCGCGGTCCTCGACCAGCACCTTCGTCAGCCACGCCAGCGCGAACGACAGCGCCAGCAGCCACAGCAGCCACGCCGTCGTGAGCTCGCCCTTGTCCAGCGCGCCACCCAGCGCGAACGGCGCGAGGATCAGGAGGGGCCAGTGCCACAGGTACAGCGAGTAGCTGATGTCGCCGACGAACTGCACGGGCCGCGACGCCGTGACGGGCGTGTGCCACTGCGTTCCCGGCCGCAGACCGGAGGCGATCACCAGCGCGGTGCCGACCGTGGGCATCAGCGCGAGGGAGCCGGGGAACGGCGAGGTGTGGTCGTAGGCGAACGCCGGAACGATGATCATCGCGAGGCCCAGGCCCGACGCCACCTCGGCGGCGACGCGCGGCAGCACCAGCTTCGACGCCGTCAGCGCGACGAACGCCCCCAGCGCGAACTCCCACACCCTGGCCAGGGTGTTGAAGTAGGCCTCGTTGGGGGACATGGACGTGTAGACGACGCTGAAGACCAGCGAGATCACGCCGAGCCCCGCGACGCCGGGCACGAGCCACCGCCGGTTGCCGCCGAGCATGACCAGGCCGACCAGCAGCAGCGGCCAGAACAGGTAGAACTGCTCCTCGACCGAGAGCGACCAGTAGTGCTGCACGACGCTCGCGGCCTCGTTCGCCGCGGAGTAGTTCACCGACTTCGCCGCGAGGAGCCAGTTCTCCCAGTAGAAGGCGGAGGCGAAGGTCTCCCACGCCGTCGCGGTCCAGCGCGGGTACGGCAGCAGCGCGCCCGCCAGCAGGACCGTGACGGCCAGCACGAGCAACGCCGCGGGCAGCAGCCGCCGGATGCGGCGCGCGTAGAACGTGCCGAACCGGACCTTGCCGGTGCGGGCGATCTCGCGGCCCAGGTGCGAGGTGATCAGGTAGCCGGAGATGACGAAGAAGACGTCGACACCGATGTAACCGCCGGTGAGCGCGGCCGGCCAGAAGTGGTTGACCACGACGGCGAGCACTGCGATCGCGCGCAGGGCCTGGACATCGGTGCGGAATCCGGGCGATGCGGGCGTCCGGCTGCTCGCGCCCCACAGCTTTCTGGCCTGCGCGACGCGTGCCTGGACGGTAGTGCTCATGCCTCGCCCGATCCCCCTGTCAGCCCGGGGGGATCGTAACTGGAGCGAGACGGCCGGGCGGCCCGATCCGGTGAGGCGAGGGTCACCGCCAGCTGGGCAGCCAGAGCTGCTGCTGCCACATCTCCGGGGTGATCGGGTTGCCGTTCAGGATCGGCCACAGCCACACGAAGTTCGCGACCACGATGCCGGTGTACAGGGCCACGACCAGCAGTCCCGTGCCGCGCCGCTCGGGCCCCGCGGTCCTGCGGCCCAGGATCTCGCCCAGCGCCAGCACGATCAGCAGCACCAGGAACGGCGCCATCGGCGTGACGTAGAAGAAGTACATCTGCCGGTCGAGGTTCAAAAACCACGGCAGCAGGCCCGCCGCGTACGCCACCAGGACGCCGGCGTAGCGCCAGTCCATCCGGCCGACGGTGCGGAAGACCGCCCAGCCGATCACCGGGAACGCGAGCCACCACATCGCGGGCGTGCCGATGAGCATGATCGCGCCGAGGCACGACGCCGCGCCGCAGCCGGTGACGGAGTTGTCGTAGTAGTAGAGCATCGGGCGCAGGCCCATCGGCCATGTCCACGGCTTCGACTCCCACGGGTGGCGGTTGGTCTCCGAGGTGACCAGCTCGACGTGGAACTTGTAGACGTTCTTCGCGTTGTACCAGAGCGACTGCAGGACGTCCGGGACGTACGAGACGTCCTTGACCTTGCCGCCGACCACGTGCCGGTCGATGCCGGTCTCGCTGGCCATCCACGGGAACCACGTCGCGACGTAGACCAGCACCGGGATCGCGACCAGACCGCCCAGCGACGGCAGCACGTCCTTCGCGAGAGCGCCGCGCCAGGGCTCCTCGACACCGGCCGCCCGCCGCGCCAGCGCGCTCCAGACGACGGTCAGGAGGCCGAACGCGGCGATGTACCAGATGCCCGACCACTTGATGCCGCACGCGAGACCGAGCGACACGCCCGCACCGAAGCGCCACCAGCGGAAGCCGATCCACGGGCCGAAAGCGGAGTTGTTGACGAACCCCTCGCGCACGGCGACCGCCAGCCGTTCCCGCATCTGCTCGCGGTCGACGACCAGACAACCGAACGCGGCGACGACGAACAGCGCCAGGAAGATGTCGAGCATGCCCATCCGCGACTGGACGTGCGAGACGCCGTCCGCGATGAGCAGGATCCCGGCGAGAGCGCCCAGCAGGTCCGACCGGGTCAGCCGACGAGCGATGCGGACGATCAGCAGGATCGTGATCGCGCCCGCGAGCGCGGAGGCGAACCGCCAGCCGATGCCGTCGTAGCCGAAGAGGCCCTGGCCGATCGCCATGAGCTGCTTGGCGAGCGGCGGGTGGACGATCAGCTCGTAGCCCGGGTTGTCCTCGTAGCCGCCGTTGCGCAGCACCTGCGCCGACTGCGGCACGTAGTGCTTCTCGTCGAAGATCGGCGTGCCCTTGTCGGTGGGGTAGCCGAGGTTCCAGAACCGGACGAGGGCACCGACGAGCGTCACGGCGATGGTGACGAGCCAGCCGCGCAGGCGGTCTCCGGACGGCGGCGGGTCGAGTGTCGCCGCACGGTCCGTGCGTGGCTCCTCGACGACGACGGGCGCCTCTCCTGGCTGCACGAGGACTGTCACGCCGCCGATCGTAGGGTGAAGCCTGTGAGTCCTGTATCCGGTTCAGGCCGTCTGGTTCTGGCAGCCACCCCGCTCGGCGACATCCGCGACGCTTCGGCGCGCCTGGTCGAGGCACTCGAGACCGCCGACGTGATCGCGGCGGAGGACACCCGCAGGCTGCACAGCCTGGCCGCCGCGCTGCAGGTCAAGCCGTCGGGGCGGGTGATCAGCTTCTACGACCAGGTCGAGACCTCGCGCCTTCCCGGCCTGCTGGAGTCGCTGCGCAACGGCGAGACCGTGCTGCTCGTGACGGACGCCGGCATGCCGAGCGTGTCCGACCCCGGCTACCGGCTCGTCGCCGCGTGCGTCGAGCAGGACCTCAAGGTCACGTGCCTGCCGGGACCGTCGGCGGTGACGACCGCGCTCGCCCTGTCAGGCCTGCCGAGCGACAGGTTCGCGTTCGACGGCTTCCCACCGCGCAAGTCCGGCGAACGCAAGCGCTGGTTCGCGCCGCTCGCCACGGAACAACGCACGGTCGTCTTCTTCGAGGCACCTCACCGGCTCGCGGCGACCCTCGCGGACGCGGTCGAGGTTCTCGGACCGGACCGGCGCGCCGCCGTGTGCCGTGAGCTGACGAAGAAGTACGAAGAGGTCGTGCGCGGGACGTTGGCGGAACTCGCCGAGTGGGCCGTGGAGGGCGCACGCGGCGAGATCACCGTGGTTCTCGGCCCGGCCCCCGTCGAGGACAAGCCGGACCTCGACGTGCTCGTCGCCGAGGTGAAGCAGCGCGTCGCCGACGGGGAGCGGATGAAGTCGGCCGCCGCCGAGGTCGCGGAGGCGGCCGGGGTCAGCAAGAAGACCCTCTACGACGCCGCGGTCAGGTCAAGCTGACTCGCGGTGGAACGTGCGGACGCCGTAGAACACGCCGGCCAGCACCAGCGCCGCCACCGCGATCAGCCCGAACAGCACCGAACCGGTGTTGAAGATCGACCGCTCGGCGTCGACGACGTGCGCGAGCGGGTTGACCCGCGACAGCCAGTAGAGCCACTTCGGGCCGTTCGACATCGGCAGCAGCACGCCCGAGAGCAGCATCACCGGCACGATCGTCGCCGACAGCACCGACGCGAAGACGTACTCCAGCTTCACCTTCAACGCGATCGCGTACGACATGGCGCCGATGGCGACGCCCAGCAACGCCACCAGCCCGAGGCCGAGCAGGACCTCGCCCGGTGACGCCCTGAACCCGAACAGCGTCGCCGCGAGCACGATCAGCAGGCTCTGCACGACCAGCAGCACCACGTCCTTGCCGACCCTGCCGACGAGCAGCGCGACCCGGCTGACCGGCGTCACCCGCAGCCGTTCCATCACGCCCGTCCGCACCTCGGGCAGCAGCGAGAAGCCCGCGTAGGCCGTGCCGAACAACGCCATCTGCACCAGCAGGCCCGGCACGAACCACTGCCAGCCGGTGTCGCCGAGCAGCGGCCCGAACAGCCCCAGGTAGAGCAACGGCTGGGCGAGCCCGAACACGACGAAGGCCGGGTTGCGCACCACCGGCAGCATCACGCGGGCGAAGACGAGCCAGGTGTCACGCAAAACGTTCCTAGGCAGCATTGGCTTCCTCCCTCAGGGAACGGCCGGTCATGGTCAGGAACACGTCGTCGAGCGTCGGCCGGTGCACCTGCACCGAGTGCAGCTCGACGCCGATGTTGTCCAGGTCGCGCAGCAGTCCCGGCAACGCGCGGTCGCCGTTCGGGATGCGGAAGCTGACCTGCTCGCCGTCCACGACGGCGTTCTCGAACTTCTCCGACACCAGCGACGCCTGCGGGGTGCCGAGCACGACCAGGTCGCCGGAGACCTGGTCCTTCAGCTCGTCCGGCGAGCCCTCGCCGACGATCGCGCCGTGGTCGATCACCAGCAACCGGTCGCTGAGGAAGTCGGCCTCGTCGAGGTAGTGCGTGGTCAGGAAGACGGTGACGCCGTCGGCCTTGAGCTGCCTGATGTGCTCCCACAGGTTGCGGCGGCTCTGCGGGTCGAGGGCGGTCGACGGTTCGTCCAGGAACAGCAGCCGCGAGTCGTGCAGCATGCCCATCGCGATGTCGAGCCTGCGCTGCTGGCCGCCGGAGAGCGTGATGACGCCGCGCTTCTCCAGACCGGTCAGGTCGAACCGTTCGAGCAGGTCGGCGACCTTCTTCCGGGCGTCGTGCTTGGACAGGCCGTAGAAGCGCGCCTGGAACTCCAGCTCCTCGGCGACGCGCTGTTCCGCGCCGGCGCCGTTCTTCTGCCCGACGTACCCGATGTTGCGCCTTACGCCCGCGGGGTCGGTCAGCAGGTCGTGTCCGGCGATGACCGCTTCGCCCGCCGACGGCCGCAGCAGCGTGGTGAGCATGCGCAACGTCGTGGACTTGCCGGCGCCGTTGGGCCCGAGGAACCCGACGAGCTCGCCCTCGGCGACGTCGACGTCCACCCCGCGCACCGCGTCCACCGGACCGGTCTTCGTCGCGAACCGGCGCGCGAGGCCGCGTGCCTTGATCATGACTGATCCCCCTCTAGTCAAGTTTGACCAGAGGCTAGCGCGAGCTAATCAAATTTGACTAGTCCCGAAGGTCGTACTCGCCCGCCTCGAGCCGGTCGATCAGCTCCCGAGTCCAGCGCACCTGGCCTTCGAGGTGGACGAGCCACAGTCGAAAGAGCTCGCTGACGTGCGCGGGCTTGCCCATCGCCGGCATCGAGGAGATGCCGTGCCTGGTCGGTGCGAGCTGGCCTTCGAGGCCAGCCAGGCGGTTCTCGAGCATCACGACCGCCTGCCCGCGGGGGACGAGGTTGAGCATCGCCACGCCCGCGGAGACCTCGTCGTTGCCGGCTGTCGCGTCGGCCAGCGAGTGGGAGAGCATGTTCCCCAGTTCGCGCTCACCGGCCGCGGTGATCTTGTAGGTGGTCCTCGCGGGACCTTCCGCGGACTCGGTGCCCACCGGTTCGAGCAGGCCGTCCTTGGCCAGCGACTTCAGCGCGTGGTAGATCGAGCCGGGCTGCACGTTCGCCCAGCTGTCCGCCGACCACGACTTCAGCTCGCGGCGCACCACGTACCCGTGCGCCTCGCCGACGAGCTTGACGACGCCGAGCACCAACATCCTCGTCGCGGACAACAGACCTCCCACTCGGTGAAAACCGCCTGGCACCGCCTCCGTAGGCTATGTGCATGAGTGCCTCCGTACTGACCGCGGTGGCCTGGCCATATGCCAACGGCCCCAGGCACATCGGTCACGTCTCCGGTTTCGGTGTCCCGTCCGACGTCTTCTCCCGCTACATGCGAATGTCCGGACACCGGGTGCTCATGGTCAGCGGCACGGACGAGCACGGCACGCCCATCCAGGTGCAGGCCGAGAAGGAAGGGCTCACGGCTCGTGAGCTCGCCGACAAGTACAACCGCGTGATCGCGTCCGACCTGCAGGGCCTCGGACTGTCCTACGACCTGTTCACCCGCACGACGACCGGCAACCACTACCAGGTGGTGCAGGACCTGTTCTCCGCGCTGTGGAAGAACGGCTACGTGATCCCGAAGGTCGAGATGGGCGCCATCAGCCCGTCGACCGGCAGGACGCTGCCCGACCGCTTCATCGAGGGCACCTGCCCGATCTGCGGCTACGACGGCGCGCGCGGCGACCAGTGCGACAACTGCGGCAACCAGCTCGACCCGATCGACCTGAAGAACCCGCGCTCGCGGATCAACGGCGAGACGCCGAAGTTCGTCGAGACCGAGCACCTGTTCCTCGACCTGCCGTCGTTCATCGAGTCGCTGGGCTCGTGGATGGGCGCGCGGACCGAGTGGCGCCCGAACGTCCTCAAGTTCTCGCAGAACCTGATCTCCGACCTGCGGCCGCGCGCGATCACCCGCGACCTCGACTGGGGCGTTCCCATCCCGCTCGACGGGTGGAGCAACCAGCCGATGAAGCGGTTCTACGTGTGGTTCGACGCCGTGATCGGGTACCTGTCGGCGTCCGTGGAGTGGGCCCGCCGGTCCGGGAACGACGACGCCTGGAAGGAGTTCTGGACCGGTGACGCCCAGGGCTACTACTTCATGGGCAAGGACAACATCGTCTTCCACTCGCTGATCTGGCCGTCGCTGCTGCTCGGGCAGAACGGCGCGGGCGACAAGGGCGGCGAGCCCGGCCGGTTCGGCACGCTGAACCTGCCGACCGAGGTCGTGTCGTCGGAGTACCTGACGATGAGCGGCTCGAAGTTCTCCACCTCGCGCGGCACCGTGATCTACGTCGGCGACTTCCTCAAGGAGTTCGGGCCGGACGCGCTGCGGTACTTCATCTCCGTCGCGGGTCCCGAGAACCAGGACACCGACTTCACCTGGGAGGAGTT
>NZ_DATLEC010000042.1:0-7831 GCF_035525475.1 Lentzea sp.
CAGGTGTGGCGCAGCCCAGACGGAGATCAAGCCCCGGCAGGCGCGTGCGAAGCCTTCAGCACCCGCTCGTACAGCACCTCGAGCAGCCACCGCCCGAACAGCGAAGGCCCGAACTCCGGCGACCGGTCCTCCGGCGGCACCATCAGGTCGGCCGTCGTGTCGTCGCCCACCACCACGCCGATCCCGTAGTAGTCGAGCTCGATGTAGGACCAGGCCTGCGACTCGTCGGACCGGGGCAGCATCACCGCGCACGGCGCGAGGGTCAGCAGGGTGCCGCACGACTGGAGCGCGCGGTCCGTGGTCGACTCGCTGACCAGGACGCCCACCAGCTCCACCGCCGCTACCGGGAGGCGGTCGTGGACCTCCGGCTCGAACCAGGAGCGGAACCACGACGGGTCCGCTCGCGGGGGCCAGCCGTTCGCCGTTCTCCACTCGTGCACTTCGGGGAGCAGCCGCACCACCGCGGACACCTGCTGGCCCAGGACGGCCACGTCGGGAACTACGACGCCGTCCCAGCCGAGCGCGGTTGCGGCGCGCTGAAGAAGCGTGTGCACAGAGCGCATCCTAGGGTTCCTCGCGCGGAGAATGACAGCGTTTGCAGGATACTTGGTGAAGGATTGCCCGACGTTGTCACCGGGCGGCTTCGGCTACTTTCCAGGCCCAGGCCACCAGGGGGATCTGCAGCGGCAGGCGGCCATACGCCAGGGCGCGGGCCTTGGGCGACTTCTGGCGAAAGTCCAGAGCCATTTTCACGTTTGCCGGGAACACCGCGATGAACAGCGCGGTGGCGGCCAGGCCGCCCAGGCGGCGGGTTCGGGGGACGGCTACGGCAAGAGCCACGCCCAGTTCCGCCGCGCCCGACGCGTAGGTCCATTGCCTGGGGGTGCCGGGCAGGGCTCGCGGGACGATCGCGTCGTAGTACTTCGGCCTGCGGAAGTGGGTTGCTCCCGCCAGGCCGAGCAGGGCGGCGAGCGCCAGCGCCGACCGCGTTCGGGAACGGTTCGGTTCCATGCGGCCACCCTGTCATGCCTACGCGGCGTAGGCGAGATCGGGCTGGCCTATTGTCCACGAGCGTGGCAGGTGATTCTCGTCATTCCGAACGCGCCGCTGTCGCCGCGCTGAGCGAATCCTTCGTGGCCGGGCTCCTCGAGTGGATCAGGATCCCGAGCATCGGTGTCGACCCCGGTCACCACGGTGACGTGCGGAGATCCGCCGAGTGGCTGAAGAGCCGGCTTCGCCTGGACGGCTGGCCGGAGGTCGAGATCTGGGACGACGGGCCGGCGCTTCCCGCCGTGTTCGCGTGCTGGCCGGCGGACGATCCTCAGGCGCCGACCGTCCTCGTCTACGGACACCACGACGTGCAGCCGGTCGATCCCGTCGAACGGTGGCACCACCCGCCGTTCGAGCCCGTGGTCCGCGGCGACGAGCTGCTCGGGCGTGGTGCCAGCGACGACAAGGGGCAGGTGGCGATGCACCTGCTCGCGCTGAAAGCGCATTTGGCAGCAACCGGACAAAATGCTCCGAGTGTGACGTTGAAGCTCTTCATCGAAGGTGAGGAGGAATCGGGGTCGCCGCATCTGCGAAAGCTGCTCGAGGACCACGGGAATGCGCTCGCGTGCGATCTTGTGGTGTTCACCGACACCTCGTTGCACGAACGCGACGCCCCGACGGTCAACACCGGGCAGCGAGGTGTTCTCGGCGGTGAGGTCGTGTTCTTCGGCGGCACCGACGACGTCCATTCCGGACGGGCCGGCGGCGCGATTCCCAACCCCGCCACGGCGCTCGCGAAACTGGTCGCCGCGCTGCACGACGACGACGGCCGCATCCGGATCGACGGCTTCTACGACGACGTGAAGGAACCGACCGCTCGGGAACGCGAGGACTACGCCGCGCTGCCGTTCGACGAGCGGAGCTGGCTGGCCAACAACGGTGGCGGCGCCCAGAAGGCGCACGGCGAGCCCGGCTACTCGACGCTCGAACGGATCTGGGTCCGGCCCACCGCCGAGGTCAACGGCCTGCACAGCGGCTACACCGGTCCCGGCCTCAAGACGATCATCCCGGCGTCCGCCACGGCGAAGATCAGCTTCCGGCTCGTCCCCGACCAGCGGCCGGAGAAGGTCCGGGCGCAGCTCGAGGAGTTCGTCGCGAAGCACACGCCGGACGGGATCCGGGCGGAGGTCAGCTTCCGCGGCACGGGCGTGCCGCCGTACGCGATCAGCCCCGACCACCCGGCCAACGCCACGGTCAGGGAGGCGATGGAGCTCGCGTTCGACCAGCCCGTGCGGTTCGCGCGGGCCGGCGGGTCGGGGCCCGCGGCGGTGCTGCAGGCGTTGCTCGGGGTGCCCCTCGTCTACCTCGGCGCGACCTTGCCGGATGATCGCGTCCACGCGCCGAACGAGCGCGTGGTGGTGCCGTTGCTCCTCAAAGGCGCGGAGGCTGCCGCTCACCTGTGGCGCATGCTCGCCCAAGCGGAGATCGCGAAGAGGTTGACCGATGAGTCTCTCTGACGAAGCGTCGCACTCGCTCGTCGGCGTGATCAGGATGCCGGACCAGGTGCAGAGCCCGGTCCGAGCCATCCTGAAACGTGTCATCGGCGCGATGGCCGCCCTCCTGCTCGCGGTGCTGATCGTCTACCTGGACCGCGACGGCTACCGCGACGTCAACGAGGACGGCGTCTCGCTGCTCGACTCGTTCTACTACGCGACGGTGTCGCTCTCGACGACCGGCTACGGCGACATCACGCCCGCGTCGTCGTCGGCGCGGCTGATCAACGTCCTGGTCATCACGCCGTTGCGGGTGCTGTTCCTGATCGTGCTGGTCGGCACGACACTCGAAGTTCTCACCGAGCGCTCCCGTCAGGCGTTGCGCATTCAGAAGTGGAGGCGGGTCGTGCGGGACCACGTTGTGGTCGTGGGTTACGGCACCAAGGGGCGGTCCGCGGTCGCGGCGCTGCTCGGCGACGGTGCCGAACCCGGTTCCATCGTCGTCGTGGACACCGTGCAGGAGTCCCTCGACGCCGCGTCCGCCATCGGACTCGTGACCGTCCACGGATCCGGAACGCGCAACGACGTGCTGAGGGTCGCCGGTGCGGCCCGAGCGCGCGCGATCGTCGTCGCCCCGAACCGGGACGACACGGCGGTGCTGATCACGCTCACCGCCCGTGAGCTCGCACCCAAGGCGCAGATCGTGGCGTCGGTGCGGGAACGGGAGAACGAGCACCTGCTCAGGCAGTCCGGCGCCGACTCGGTGGTCGTGTCGTCGGAGACGGCGGGACGGCTGCTCGGCATGGCCACCGCGACGCCGACGGTGGTCGCGATGGTCGAGGACCTCCTCACGCCCGACGCCGGTCTCGCGATCGCGGAGCGGGACGTCGAGGCGACCGAGGTGGGCGGGTCGCCGCGGCACCTGTCCGACATAGTGCTCGGCGTGGTGCGGGGCGGGAAGCTGTTCCGGGTGGACGCCCCCGAGGCGGACGCGATCGAGCCGGGCGACCGGCTGCTCTACGTCAAAAAGGTGACTCCCGCCGGGGAGTAGCGCCGCATCGCCCCGGTGGTGTGCTCGCGCTACCGGGGCGGACGCGGAAGGCCGGCCAGGGCCGTCTCCACGACGCCCCTCAGGGTGCTCTCGTCGGTCCCGGCCTTGCCGAGGGCCTCGATGCCGCGATGAACGGTGAGCAGCAGGGCGGCGAGCTGCCGCGCGTCGGCGGCGGGGTCGATGTCGCCGTTGCGCTGGCACGCCCCGAGGTCGGCCGTGATGGCCTGCTGGATGCTCTCGAGGGTCTTCAGCGAACGAGCGGAGACCACCTCGTCGTGCTCGGACAGTTCCGCCGTGCCCTTGGCCAGCAGGCAACCGCGGCGGCTGGGCTCGGCACAGGCGGTCGCGTGGTTCAGGAAGTAGGCGGTGAGCCGCGCGAGGGCCTGCTCGTCGGCGCCGTCCAGCTGGCGGCTCGCCGAGCGGATCGCCGCGGTGCAGTGGTCGTCGAACACCCGGTGGAACAGCTCGCGCTTGCCGCCGAACGCCCCGTACAGGCTCCCCTTGCCCAGACCGGTGGCCGCCGCGATCGCGTCCATGCTGGTCCCGGCGAAACCCGTCGTCCAGAACTGGTCGCGTGCCGCGGTCAGCACGGTCTCCTCGTCGAACTCCCTCGGCCTCGGCACTCCCGCAGTCTAAGCGTTCTTGACTGGGTCGTCCACAAACCCCTACGTTGTGGACGATTCAGTCAAGAATTGACGAGAGCGAGTGATCAGGCGATGAGCGCACTTCTGGACGGCAAGGTGGCCGTGGTCACCGGTGGGACGAGCGGGATCGGGCTGGCCATCGCCCGGCGGTTCGTCGCCGAGGGGGCGCAGGTCTTCGTCACCGGCCGCCGTCAGGCCCAGATCGACGCGGCGGCCGCGGAGCTCGGGCCGCAGGCGGTCGCGGTGCGGTGCGACGTGGGGAACCTGGCGGAGCTCGACGCCCTCTACGAGGTCGTCACGCGGCGGGCGGGCCGGATCGACGTCCTGGTGGCCAACGCGGGCGGTGCGGTGCCCGCCGTCCTCGGGGAGATCACCGAGGAGCAGTTCGACAGCATGTTCGCCACGAACGTGAAGGGCGCGGTGTTCGGGGTGCAGAAGGCGATGCCCCTCCTGTCGAAGGGGGCTTCGGTGATCCTCATCGGGTCGAGCACGTCCACGCGTCCCGACCGGGGCATGGAGGTCTACGGCGCGACCAAGGCGGCGCTGCGCAACTTCGCCCGCAGCTGGACGCTCAACGCGCGGGAGAACGGGTTCCGGGTCAACGTGCTGAGCCCGGGGCCGGTCAGGACCCCCGGCCTGCTCGGCGTCGTCTCCGAGGACCAGCAGGACGACTTCGTGAAGATGTTCGAGACCGTGCTGCCGGCGGGGCGGCTCGGCGACGTCGAGGAGGTCGCGTCGGCTGCTCTGCTCCTGGCCTCGGACACCGCCACGTACGTCACCGGCGCCGAGTGGTTCATCGACGGCGGCTAC
Organism: Lentzea sp.; assembly: GCF_035525475.1. GTDB lineage: Bacteria > Actinomycetota > Actinomycetes > Mycobacteriales > Pseudonocardiaceae > Lentzea. The sequence goes on from NZ_DATLEC010000042.1 coordinate 4,989, forward strand.
ACGAGCGTCTGATGACCGGCGAAGGTCATCCCCGCCGGGGGCCGGGCATCACGGCCGGGGCGCGCAGCGGCGCGTAGCGGAAGAGGAACGCGTAGAAGCCGCCCGCCAGCGCTGCCATGCACAGCAGCAGCGCGGTGAGGCGGCTCGACACCGGCGGTCCGGCAGGGACGGACGCGGCGGAGGACACCATGCCGGAGCCGGTGGTGACGATCTCGACGGTCTCGCCCTCGCGGTGACCGCAGCCGTCCAGCGTGGCCTGTTTCTTCTCGCCGCCCGCGTCCCACTCGACGGTGTCCATGCCCTGACCGCACGACCCGGTCTCGACGACGGTGGCGGCCACGGGTCTGGGAGGGTCGGCGGCGCCGAGCACCCTGGAGGGCACCAAGAGCGCGATCGCGACCCCGATCCCGACCAGTCCGACGACCAGCAGGATGAACACCCATCTGTCCGGGCTTCGCGGAACCGCCACACTGCGATGTTCGCAGACGCGGCGGCCCGCGTGGAGCCCAGGTTTTACTTGGGCAACTGGCGGAGCTGCTCGACCTTGACGGTCTTGCCGTCCGAGACCGTCCCCGTCACGGCGACGAGGTCACCGTTCTTCGGCTTCTCGCTCACCGACGCCAGGTCGAGCGGCGTCTGCAGTCCGTCGACCTGCACCAACGTGGCGTTGTTGCCGTTGACGTCCTTGATCGTGCCGCGCGCGTTCGCCTTGGCCAGGGCCACGTTCAGCGCCTTGCCGTCCTTCACGCGCACGGTCACGCGCTGGTCGGCCTTGAGCCCGGCGAGGTCGCCGCCGCGCAGCTTCGTGGAGCCGTCCGTGGTCAACGACACCTCGCTGCCGTCGTCCTTGGTGACCGTGAGCTTGCCGGACTCGACCGACTTCACGCGTCCGACGACGAGGGTGCCGTCCTTGGCCTTCGCCTTGTCCGGACGGCCCGGCTTGCCGGGGCCGCCTCCGGGGTGGCGCTCGGCGAACGCCGCTGCCGGCCCGTCGGGGCCCTCGGCCGCGGTCGCGACCGCGATGCCGCCGACGGTGAGACCGACGGCCGCGACGATGGCGCCTGCCCACGCTGATTTCTTCGACATGCGCCCCATGGTGCGCCCGCAGCCTGAGGACGAGCTGAAGGCGAGTCGCCCGGAACCCGGATGATCAGCAGAATGGTGAGGTGTCCGCCAGGGTGTTGGTGATCGAGGACGCCGAGGCGATCGGCGCCGCGGTGTCGTCCGCGTTGCGCGAGTCCGGCTACGACGTGCAGCACCGCCTGGACGGGCGCCAGCTGGAGGCCGACCTCGGCCGCTTCCGGCCGGACCTGGTCGTCCTCGACGTGATGCTGCCCGGCCGTGACGGGTTCCAGCTGCTCGAGGTGATCCGGCGGTCGTCCGGCGCCGGGGTGGTCATGCTGACCGCGCGCGACGGCGTGCCCGACCGCTTGCGCGGGCTGTCCGGCGGTGCCGACGACTACGTCGGCAAGCCGTTCGTGCTGGCCGAACTCGTGGCACGGGTGTCAGCGGTGCTGCGCCGGCTCGGCCGCACACCGTCGACCGTGCAGGTCGGTGACCTGGTCGTCGACGCGGACGCCGGCGTCGTCATGCGCGCCGACCAGGCGATCGAGCTGACCGCCACGGAGCTGCGGCTGCTCGTCTACCTGGCGGCCCAGCGCGGGCGCGTCGTGTCCAAGACGCAGATCCTCACCGCTGTGTGGGGGTACGAGGACTACGACCCCAACCTGGTCGAGGTCCACATCAGCGCTGTGCGGCGCAAGATCGAGGAACACGGGCCACGGCTCGTGCACACCGTGCGCGGGCTTGGGTACGTGTTGCGGGCCGAGGAATGAACCTCCGCACCGTCTCGTTGCGCCGCCGGGTCGCCGTTTCGGTGCTGCTCGTGTTGTTCCTCGTGCTCGTGACCCTGGTGATCGCCGTCGACCGGACGTTCGCCACCCAGTCCTCCCGGGACGTCGACGCGGTGTTGCGGGACGCCGAGACCCGCGCGGTCACGTCGCTGGTGCGGGGAACGCCGCCGCGCGAGGTCGTGCGGCAGCTGTCCAAGCGGAACATCCGGGTCACCGTGGAGCTGCCCAACGGGTCGCTCGTCGGCGACGCGCCAGAGGACGGGCAGTACCAGCGCAAGGCCCGCAACATCAACGGCAACAAGTTCGTGTTCTACGCGGACACCGAGGCCATCTCGCAGGCCCAGCTGCGGTTGCGGAAGCTGCTCGTGCTGCTGGGCCTCGGGGCGATCGTCGTCACCGGGCTGCTGATGATCGTGGTGGTGCGGCGGGCGCTGGCGCCGCTGGACGCCATGACCTCGCTCGCCCAGGCCATAGCGGCCGGGCACAGGGGCGGGCGGCTGAACCCGTCCCGCACCGACACCGAGCTCGGGCGCACCGCGGCGGCGTTCGACGGGATGCTGGACTCGCTGGAGGGGTCGGAGCAGCGGACCCGGCGGTTCGTCGCCGATGCCGCTCATGAGCTGCGCACGCCGATCACCGGGGTCCAGGCCGTGGCCGAGGCGCTGGTGCAGGCGCCTGTCGACTCGCCCGACCGGGATCAGATGTCGTTCCTGCTGGTGCGGGAGGCGCGGCGGGCCGGGCGGTTGGTGGACGACCTGCTGGCGCTAGCCCAGCTGGACGCCGGGTACGAGATGCAGCGGGAGTCTGTGGATTTGCTGGCTTTGGCGCAGGCCGAAGTGGCTCGGACTCGGTATGTTGCGCCTGATTTCGACATCGCTGCTTCTGGGGTGTCGGTTGTTGTTCTGGGGGATGGGCAGCGGTTGGCCCAGGTGCTCGCCAATTTGGTGGACAATGCCCGGCAGGCCTGTGGGCCTTCTGGGGTTGTTCGGA
>NZ_DATLEC010000163.1:0-17238 GCF_035525475.1 Lentzea sp.
TCTCGACGGCGCGGCCCGCGTACATGACCATCAGCCGGTCCGCGAACCCGGCGACGACGCCGAGGTCGTGGGTGATGATCACGATGCCCGCGCCGGTGACCTCCTGCGCGGTCTCGAGCAGCTGCAGCACCTGGGCCTGCACCGTCACGTCGAGCGCGGTGGTCGGCTCGTCGGCGATGATCAGGTCCGGGTCGTTGGCGATCGCCATCGCGATCACCGCGCGCTGCCGCATGCCGCCGGAGAACTCGTGCGGGAACGCCTTGGCGCGGTCGGCGGCGTTCGGGATGCCGACGAGGTCGAGCAGTTCCACGGCGCGCTTCGCCGCGGCCTGCCTGGACACCTTGCGGTGCACCAGGACGGCTTCGGCGATCTGGTCGCCGACGGTGAAGACCGGCGTCAGCGCGGACAGCGGGTCCTGGAACACCATCGAGATGCGGCGGCCGCGGATCTTCGACAGCTCCGCGTCGTTCTGGCCGATGAGCTCACGGCCCTGGAACTTGATGGAACCGGTGATGCGCGCCGAGGACGGCAGCAGGCCCATGACGGCGAGCGACGACACGGACTTGCCGGAACCGGACTCGCCGACGATGCCGAGGACCTCGCCGGGCGAGACCTGGTAGCTCAGGCCGCGTACGGCCCGCACGCGGCCGGACTCGCTGGGGAAGGACACGTGGAGGTCTTCGACCTGCAGAACCGGTCCCTCGACGACACGGTCTGCCGGCGTGTCGAACTGGAGCTCCGAGGTGGTCATCAGGCGGCCTTCTCCTTGGTGTCCTTCTTCTCCTTGCGGCGCACGCGCGTGGAGGTGGGGTCGAGCGCGTCACGGAGCCCGTCGCCGACCCAGTTCACCGCCAGCACGAACACGACGAGGAAGCCCGCCGGGAACAGGAACAGCCAGGGGAAGGTCGTCGCGGACTCGGCGTTGCCGCCGATCAGGGTGCCGAGCGAGACGTCGGGCGACTGGACGCCGAACCCGAAGTAGCTCAGGCCCGTCTCGGCGAGCACGGCGGAGCCGACGTTGATGGTCGCGTCGATGATGAGCAGCGACGCCATGTTCGGCACGATGTGCTTGGCGATGATCTTGCGCGCGGGCTGGCCCATGAACTTGGCCGCCTTGACGAACTCGCGCTCCTTCAGCGTCAGCGTCATGCCGCGCACGATGCGGGCGGTGATCATCCACTGGAACGCCGCGAGCATGAGCACCAGCAGGAACCACGACTTGCCGCGGAACCACGGGCTCAGGATCGCGATGATCAGGAACGACGGCAGCACGAGCAGCAGGTCGACCAGCCACATGAGCGTCTTGTCGGCGACACCGAGGAAGTAGCCGGCCGCCGCGCCGACGATCGCCGCGACGGTGGTCGAGATCAGCGCCACGAGCAGGCCGATGATCAACGACTTCTGCAGTCCGCGCATGGTCAGCGCGAACATGTCGGTACCGATCTTGTCGGTGCCGAAGATGTGGTCGGCGTAGGGGGGCTCGAGGAACGCCGAGTAGTCCTGCTGGTCGTAGGACCACTTCGACAGCAGCGGGCCCACGAACGCCATCAGGTACATCCCGAGGATGATCACCAGGCCGACCAGCGCCAGCTTGTTCCGCATGAAGCGGATCAGCACGAGCCTGCCGCGCGTCATCGCCTTGCCCGGTTCGGGCGCCGCGTCGACGGGGCTGCCGGAGGCGGCGCCGGTGGTTCCCGCGGAGTCGCCCTCGTTGAGGATCACGGTCACGTCGTCGTCACCTTGCCTAGTTCACGCGGATTCGGGGGTCGAGCGCGGCGTACAGCACGTCGGCGAGCCAGCCGGAGAACAGCACGCACACCGCGACGAAGAGCGTCACCGTGGCGGTGATGTTCGTGTCCTGCGCCGAGATGCCGGTGACGAGCCAGTCACCCATGCCGAACCAGCCGAAGATCCGCTCGGTGAACGTGCCACCGACGACGAGCAGGCCGAAACCGAACGCGAACAGGGTCGCCATCGGGATCAGCGCGGTGCGCAGGCCGTGCTTGAACAGCGCCTTGCGGCGCGTCAGCCCCTTGGCCTGGGCGGTGCGCAGGAAGTCGCTGCCGAGCACGTCGAGCATCGACGAGCGCTGGTAGCGGCTGTAGTAGGCGATCTGGCCGAGGGCGATCGCGAGCGTCGGCACGACGAGGTGCTGCAGCCGGTCGCCGAGGTGCTCGAACCAGTTGCCCTGGAAACCGGGGGTGGTCTCGCCGACGAAGATCAGGACGTTCGAGCCGATCGAGTCGTTGACCCCCTGCGCGCCCATCTTCAGCAGCGTGCCCAGCACGAACACCGGCGTGGACAGCAGTACGAAGCTGAACAGGGTCGCGAAGTAGTCGCTGAACTTGTACTGCCTGATCGCGCTCACGACGCCGAGCAGCACGCCGAAGACGATGCCGATCGTGATGCCGAGCAGGAACAACCTCAGACTCACGCCGATCCGCCGGCCGAGCTCGTCGGTGATCGGGCGGTCGGTGATCGTGCGACCGAAGTCGCCCTGCACCACACCACCCATCCACGTGACGAACCGCTGCGGGATCGGCTGGTCGAGGTGGAGGTCTCGTTTCTTCGCCTCGATCGACGCCGCGGGCGGCGGCGGGTTGCGTTGCTGCAACACCCCGATCGGGTCAAAGGTGGCGGAGGCCAACGTGAACGCGAGGAACGTCGCCACGAGGGCGAGCACCACGTAGTTGACCAACCGCCGCAACAGAAATCCGGCCACCCGTGTTCAGTCCTCTCCCCGGTGGTTGCGACGTCGGCGCACTGGATTGCAGTGGACGAGTTGCAAGAGATTAACCGCCGATCCGGCGGACCGCTGCCCACCCCCACCATTGCGGCAGGGGCCCACTGACCGGGCCATAGTCACCCATGCGTGGTGGAAAGGTCGGGCGAACAGCCACATCAACAGTTGACTCTGGGCAATTGTGTGTCCAAGCGTGACCATTGTGCGTCCTGATCGCCGTATTCACCGGCAAGTTCTGTTGAGACGCGGATGCGCGTGACGCATCCGGGTGAATGCAATGTCCGGAAGTAGTGGGACAAGCAGCGCAATGTGATCTGAATCAGGACATCACGCTGTGGAGCGCTTCATGTCGCCGCTGTTACTGCATCGACGCGGACCAGGGCGGTCGTCCGAGCGGCGGATCGGCGGCTGGCCCGAACGTCGTGAAGCGCGTCACAACGCCCGGAGCACTAGCTGAGCCGCCAGAGCCGGCCGCCGGCGATCACGAACACCTGACCGCCGACCTCCTCGGCGGCCACGACCGCGCCGCTGGGCCCGTCCACCGGCCGTTCGCCCCCGCCGGACACGAGCTTCACGCCGCCGTGGTCGACGACCAGCGTCGGGACACCGTTGACGGGCACGGGTGCGGCGAGGTCCTGGTTGTCGTCGACGGGGACGTCCGGGGTGGCCAGCTTCTTCCAGTCGGGCCCCGACCACCACGCGAGCTTCCCCTTGCTGCGGCCCACGACGTGGCACGTGCCGTCCCAGCACCGGACGGCCAGCGCCGCGTCACCGTCCGGGAGCGTCGCCGTGGTCCAGGTCCTGCCGTCGAACCGCCAGACCGCGGCGCTCACGGTGCCCTTGGCGATCTGCCAGCCGACGACGATCGCGCCGTCGCCCTCGGGCGCGACCGCGAGCGGGAAGCGCAGCAGGTCCTGCGAGCTCTCCAGCACGGTGCCCTCGGACGGCTGGCGGCCCCACGTGTCGGCGGCGTAGGTCCACACGGCGATGTCGAGACCGGCCTTGGCGCTCTGCCAGGTGCCGATGACCAGCGGACCCTGCCTGGTCCGCACCGGCCCGATCAGCTCGCCCGCGCCGTACCCGCCGAACGTGCTGAAGGCCTGCGGCTTCTCGACGATCTGCCGCACGTCCCCGGTCCAGGCGCTCCACCGGACGTTGCCGTGCGCGCCGCCGCGTTCGCCACCGACACCGGTGATCGTCGTGCCGTCGGAGGTGATCCCGTACCAGTGCGCTTCCTTGCCGTACGGGCTCGTCGGGGTCAGCCGGGCGTTGGCCAGCGTGCCGTCCTTGCTGCGCGTGACCAGTTCCGGGTGGTCGGACGGGCGTGTGCCGATCAGCAGCATGTCGCCGTGCGTGGCCAACGCCTCCGGCGTCGCCGTCAGGTCGACGGGGGTGAAGCCGGCGGCGTCGTCCGCGCCGCCTGAGGAGCAGCCGGTGAGGACCAGTAAAACCGCGAGCGTCAGCCTCCGCATGCGCGCCAGTATGACCACATGCGGCCCGAATCCGGTCAGGTGTTGCACTTCTCGGAAGATCCGTCGATCCCGCGGTTCGTCCCGCACCTGGCGGTGACAGCGCGGCAGTCCGGCGAGTACGTGTGGGCGGTGGACGCGGACCGGTCCCCCGGCAACTGGTTTCCCCGGCAGTGCCCGCGCGCGATGGCGTGGACGACACCGGAGTCGTCGGACGAGGACCGCGACCGGATCATCGGACCCGGCTGCGGAACACGGGTGCACGCCGTCGAGTACGGGTGGCTGGAACGCATGCGGACCGTGGAGCTGCACGCGTACCGGTTCGACGCGGCGGCGTTCCGGCCGTTCGAGGAGGACGGGGCCGCGGTGGTGGCGACGGAACCGGTGGTGCCGCTGGGTCCCGCGGACCGCGTCGGCGACCTGTTCGAGCTGCACGAGGAGGCGGGGATCGCGTTGCGGGTGCTGCCGGGGCTGTGGCCCTTCTGGGACGAGGTCGTGCGGAGCTCCCCGGGCTGGAGCGGCATCAGGTTGCGCAACGCCCTGCCCAGGTCGGTGGGATGACCGGGCCCGTGCGGGTGCTGCTGGTCGAGGACGACGAGCCGATCGCGGAGTCGCTGGTCAGGGGCCTGTCCCGCTACGGCTTCGAGGTCAGGTGGGTGCGCACGGGCACCGAGGCGCTGGCGGCGGACGGCTTCGCGCTGGTGCTGGTCGATCTCGGGCTGCCCGACGTGGACGGGCTGGACGTGTGCCGGGAGCTGCGGGCCCGCGGTGACGTGCCGATCATCGTGATCAGCGCGCGGTCCGACGAGGTCGACCGGGTGGTCGGGCTGGAGATCGGCGCGGACGACTACGTCACCAAACCGTTCGGGGTGCGGGAGGTCGTCGCGCGGATGCGCGCGGTGCTGCGGCGTGCGCAGCCCCGGCAGGAGACGACGGTGCAGGGGCGGGTGCGGATCGACCGGCGCGCGAGGCGCGTGCACCTCGACGGGGCCGAGGTGGAGCTGACACCGAAGGAGTTCGACCTGCTGGTGTTCCTCGCCGCGGAGCCGGGCGCGGTGTTCACCCGCGAGCGGATCATGGAGGCGGTGTGGGACGAGAACTGGTTCGGCCCCACCAAGACCCTCGACGTGCACGTGGGGGTGCTGCGCCGCAAGCTCGGTGACGCGGCCTCGCTGGAGACCGTGCGGGGCGTGGGGTTCCGGCTGGTGCTCACGTGATCCGGCAGCTCGTCTGGAGCTACGTGCTGCTGGTCGCGGTGGCGATCGCGGCGTTCACGGTGCCGGTGGCGTTCACGCTGAACAACCAGCTCTACGGCGACGCCGAGAACACCGCGCGCCGTGAGGCCGACACCGCCGCGTTGCTGCTGGCGTCCGGCGACACGCGGTCGCTGAACGCGTTGGTGGACGCCTACGAACGCCAGACGCCCGGCCGGATGGACGTGCTCGGGCCGGAACCGGAGTCGACGGTCTGGGCCGACGAGGGACTGAGGCTGACGGTGCCCGCCCGCACACCGGACGGCACCGTCGTCGGCGCCATCCGCCTGACCTACCCGGACGGCCCGATCACCGACCGGCTCTGGCAGATCTGGGGTTTCCGGGCCGCGCTCGGCGTCGGCGTGCTGGTCGTGGCGGCGTTGCTGGGATCGTGGCTGGCCCGGCGGGTCACCCGGCCGCTGCGCGAGCTGAACGCGATGGCCGGACGGCTGCGCGACGGCGACCTGTCCGCGCGGGCCGAGGAGACCGGCCCGCCCGAGACCCGCACGCTGGCGCGGACGTTGAACACCGCCGCCGAGATGATCGGCACGCTGGTCGGCTCGCAACGGGCGTTCATCGGCGACGCCTCGCACCAGCTGCGCACTCCGCTGACCGCGTTGCGGCTGTCCCTGGACAACGTGGCCGACGGGGTCGAGGACCCGCTGGTCCGCGAGGACGTCGAGATGGCGACGGCCGAGGTGGTGCGGATGTCGAGGCTGGTCAACGGGTTGCTGACGCTGGCACGCGCCGAGGCCGACGTCGCACACCCGGAACCCGTGCACGTGCTCGACGTCGTCGCCGAACGGTTCACCGCCTGGCGCGCCGTCGCCGACGAACGCTCGGTCTCGCTCGTCAGCGAGGGCTTCGACATCCGCGTGCTCGCGACGCCGGGACACCTCGAACAGGTGCTGGACAACGTCCTGTCCAACGCGTTGCAGGTGTCCCCCGCCGGCGCCGCGGTGCTCGTCCGCACCACCCGGCCCGGCCGGCTGGAGGTCATGGACTCCGGACCGGGCCTGCCGGAGGCCGACCGCGCGCGGGCCTTCGACAGGTTCTGGCGCGGCCACGGCCTGACCGGCAGGGGCGGGTCGGGACTCGGCCTCGCGATCGTGAAGCAGCTCGTCACCGACGACGGCGGCACCGTGGCGCTGGAGGAGGCGTCCGGCGGCGGGCTGTGCGTGCGGATCAGGCTTGCTCCGGCATCGCCGACGAGTGGTGGTTCACGATGAGCCACCGCCCGCCCGCCTTCTCGTAGACGAACGTGTAGCGAGCGTCCACAGTGGAGGGTTTGCCGTCCTTGGTGAGCGCGAACCGGTAGGTGCCCGCGTCGATCGCGTCGTCGGCGTCGAGGACGGCGACGTGCGAGTCGAGGATCTCCCCCGCCGGCCTGCCCCGCAGGAAGTGCTCGAAGTAGTCGACGATCTCGGCCCGCGTGGACCGCACCTGGTTCGACATGGTGGGCAGCAGGACCGCGGCCGGGGCGTACCGGTCGGCCACCTTCTGGGCGTCACCCGTCGCGAGAGCCGCGTTCCAGCCCGCGAACAACGCCTTGATCTCGTCCGTGGTCGGCTTTTCACCGGAAGCGGTCTGTGCCGGCGCACTGGAGCAACCGGCCAGAAGTGCCGTTGCCCCTACGGCGGCCGCAAGGCGCTTGCGCATCGTTTCGCCCTCCCCGATCACGTGGTGGTCGGGATCCACTGTCGGGTCAGCCGGGGAAACGCCGGGACAGCCGCCGGCCAGCGTCAGGACAAGCTTGCGGAAAGCCTGGTAAACGTGGACGCATGGGACTTCTCAGCGGAATGATGGGGAACGCGTCGAAGCTCGACCCTCGGGCGGCCGCACAGGAGTACGGCCGGCTGCTGGCCCAGGGGGAACCGGTGCACGCGGCCTACCAGCTGCTGCGCGACTCGTTCCTGTTCACCGACCGGCGGCTCATCCTGGTCGACAAGCAGGGCATGACGGGCAAGAAGGTCGAGTACCACTCGGTGCCCTACAAGGCGATCACGCAGTTCTCGGTCGAGACGGCCGGTCACTTCGACATGGACGCCGAGCTGAAGATCTGGGTCTCCAGCAGCGACGTGCCGATCTCCAAGCAGTTCGGCAAGGGCGTCGACGTCTACGAGGTGCAGGCACTGCTGGCGACGTTCATGGCCAGGTAGCGTTCCCCGGCAAGGAGAATCCCCCACCGGCACGTGGCCTGCGGGGGATCTCGCTCGCGGTGCCTAGCGGGCCTGCAGCATCGGGCGGAACTTGTCGCGGTAGGCCCACGCCAGCCCGATCTCGGCGAGCACCACGAGGATCGCGATGACGAGGCCGGACGGCTCCAGGAACACGTGGATCAGGAAGATGTTCACGACCATCGGCGCCAGGATCGCGAGTGCCAGCGGCACGAACCGGCCGACGAGCAGCAGCACCCCGGCGACGACCTGGACGCCGGCGACCAGCTGGAGCATGTAGCCGGTGGCGTAGAGGGCCGTGGTGAACGCGACGCCGGCGGGGGCCATCGTGCTCGGATCCGGTGCGGGCATGAAGTTCAGGAACCCGTTCAAGCCGGTCACGGTGAACAGCAGGCCGGTCAGCACGCGGGTCACGAGCGTGGCGTGGCGGGCGAAAGCGGACTTGCGGGTGAGGCCGGCCGGGGCGGCTGCGGTGGTGACGGTCGCGGTCATTTCGGGTTCCTCCTGGGCTGTCGTGTCCTTCCACTGACACGTCGAACGGGCACCGGCCCGGATCGACACCACGGCCCAGAAAATCTTCACAATCTTGTCGGCGCAGGTCAGGCCTCGACGCGAGCCGCGCTGCCGGGCACGAGCTCAACCGGACGGCGTGGCCGAGGACCACTCGCCGAACCACTGTTCGGCGCCGTACGCCTCGAACCTCTCCACCTCGGCGAACCCCAGCTTCGCCGCGAGGCGCATCGCGCGGTCGTTGGCGGTCTGGGTGGCGAGCACCACCGGCTTGCCGGGAAGCGCGTCGGCGAACCAGCCGAGTGCCGCCGTGCACGCCTCGGCGGCGTACCCGCGCCCCCACGCCTCCGGCAGGAACAGGTAGCCGAGCCATGCCTCCCCGGCATCCGGACGGACGGGACCCGGACGCTCCGCGTCGCGCCGGTCGAACGTGATCATGCCGATCATCGCTCCGCCGAGATCGACCACGAGGAAGCCAGGGCGTCGTCCGGGCACCTCGGGCACCGCCCGCTCGAGCTCATCGCGCGGTTGAGGACCACCGATGTAGGTGCCCACCTCCGGCGAGGCGAACAGATCGATGAGCGCCGCACGATCCCGGGCCTCGGACTCACGGAGCACGAGCCGCTCAGTCCTGATCGGAGCAGGTGGCCAGGCGACGGATCCGAGCTCGGTCATGGCCGGCAACCTATCGCACGCCCGCCGCGCGGTACTTCGGCATCGCGTCCGGCGCCCGGGACGTGGCCGTGCGGTCGACGTGGAGGCCGTGCGGCTCGTCGGCCTGGCGATGGAAGTCCTGGGTGGACGGTCGTTCTTCGGGCGCTCACCGCTCGAACGCGCCTGCGAGGTCGCTCAGGGTGACCCCAGGGTCACTGAACAAGTTCAGGTTGTAGGTCTGCCAGGGGTTTGCGAGGATGCGGGCCCGCCTCTACCCGAGGAGTGATCCCGGTGGCCACTCGTCTCAACCCGTACATCAGCTTCGACGGCCAGGCCCGTCAGGCGATGGGGTTCTACCAGTCCGTCTTCGGCGGAGAGCTGAGGATGAACACGTTCGGCGAGTTCGGCATGCAGGACACGCCGCAGGCCGACCAGATCATGCACGCCCAGCTGGAGACCGACGCCGGCTACACGATCATGGCCGCCGACACGCCTCCCGGTGCGGAGGTCAGGGCGGGTTCGAGCATCACGGTGTCGCTGTCGGGCGACGACGAGGTGCTGCGCGAGTACTTCGCCAAGCTCGCCGAGGGCGGCGAGGTCGGTACACCGCTGGAGAAGCAGATGTGGGGCGACGAGTACGGCGACCTCACCGACAGGTTCGGCGTGAGCTGGATGGTCAACCTGGGCGGCCTGGGCTGACCTTGCGGACGGGGTCACGGCGGTGGCCCCGTCCGCCGTGGTGACGCATCATGTGGACCATGAGCGAGCGTCTGCGAGGTGTGGTCGGCCAACTCGCGATCCGCCCCGGCGACCGGGTGCTGGAGATCGGCTGCGGTCGGGGCGTGGCCGCGGCGATGGTGTGCCGGTTGCTGACCACCGGAACGCTCACGGCGATCGACCGTTCCGTGAAGATGGTCGAGGCCGCGACCCGCCGCAACGCCGAGCACGTCGCGTCGGGCAAGGCGGAGTTCCTCATCGCGTCGCTGGAGGACGTGAACCTCGGCGACCGCCGGTTCGACCTGGTGTTCGCCGTGCGGGTCGGGCTGTTCCACCGCGACCCCGACCGCGCGCGTTCGCTGGTCCAGCCGTGGCTGGCGCCGGGAGGGCGCGTGCTGTCGTTCTTCGACGTACCGGTTTAGACGCGGCTCAACAGTTCGGTGATCAGCTTCTTCGACGGCTCGACGCCCGCGGGTGAACGCACCTCGACCTGCGTCCTGCCCTTGCGCGCGGTCACCTTGTGCTGGGTCGTCTCCGACCCGCCCGCCGTCGTCTCGTAGGCCTCGTCCTGGAAGCCCTCGATCACCTTGGCGCCCTCGGGCTTGGCCTTGGCGAACGCCGCGGCCGTCGTGTTCGTCGTGAACAGCACCTCGACGGGCATGCCGGAGCCGACGTACGTGCACGTGGTGACGGCCTTGTCGACGGTCTCCCGCTGGCCCTGCAGCCGCAGTCCGAGCGCCTTGCCCACGACGGACGAGTTGGCGTTGGCGCAGGTCGGGCCGGTGCCGGCGGGCTGCTCCACGGTCGTCGGGGTCTGCTGCGTCGTCTCGGGCGCCGCCTGCGGGGCAGAGGTGCAGGCGGCGAGCAGGAACGCGGCGGCGAGGAGGGTGATGCGCACATCCCTACATCGAGCCTGCCGCCGCCGCGTTACCCCGTTCAGGCGCTGTCGAGCGTCAGCCGAAGGATCTCGTCGACGCGCGCGTCCCAGTCGACCTCCGCGACCGTGCCGCCCAGGACCGCCACCGCCGCCAGCGTCACGGTGCCCTCGACCTCGGCGGTCAGGACCGGGACGCTCGCGGTCGTGGTGAACGCCGTGCCCTGGGGTGCGGTCCGGCTCTTCTCCCCCGTCCAGCCCCGGATCCCGGCCAGCGCGGACGGCAGGTCCGTCGCCCACCCGGTGAGCTCGGCCCTCGTGCCGGGCGGTGCGCCGATCACGCGGTGGATCCTCAGCTCCTGGTCGTCCCACACGGCCGTGACGCTCTCGACGCGCAGCCCCGGCACCATCACCTGGTTCGCGTCGAACACCGGCCGGTGCCAGGAGGCGGCCCAGTTGTCCCGCGCGCCCAGCGGGTGGATGCGCCTGCGCACGCTGCGGTCGCCCCGGACGACCAGGGTGAGGTGGTTGTCCGCGGTGTTGTGCTTCGACGTCGGGCCGGTGGCCGTCGAGTAGGCGAACCGGCTGTAGAGCGGGTCGTCATCGGCCGCGTACTCGCCCTCGAACGGCCTGACGTGGTCGCTGCCGTGGTTGTGCAGCCTGGTGACACCGTTGTGCCGCTGGACGAGCAGACCCGGTCCTGGCAACGCCAGCGCGCGGTCGCCGTCCGGGTCCTCCTCGGTAGCGGTCCACAGTGGATGGTCCGGCCCCGCGAGCAGGCAGACGAACGCCTTCGAGGCCCAGTAGGGCGAGGCGGGTCCGGAGTAGGGCTGGAGGCTCGCCTCGTGCGGGCCGTGCCAGCCGAGGCTGAGCAGGCCGTCGGTGAGCGAGCCGCGGTCGAGGAAGTACTTCAGCGCGTTGCTCATGAGGAAGCGGGAGTGGCCTGGGCTCAACGGCGTCTCACCGGTGACCGCGCCCAGCGCGACCGCGGCGGACGCGGCGAACCGGTAGGTCAGCGACCGTCCGAAGTAGAGCGGGGCCCCGTCCGCGCCGAAGAGCAGGGCGAAGCTCTCCAGGTGCTCGCGCAGGTGGGTGGTGACGGGCCGGCCGTCGAGGTGCGCGTCCAGTGCCGGGTAGAGGTGCAGCGCCCAGCCGTTGTAGTGGTCGAACGCGCGGCCGTCGCCGTCGGAGTACCAGCCGTCGCCGACGTACCAGCCTTCGAGCAGCTCCACCGCCCGCTGCCCGGCCTGCCGGGTCTCGTCGTCGCCACGACCGGCCGCCTCCAGGAAGGACGCGACGGTGTACGGGAAGAAGTACCAGTTGTTGGCCGCCGGGACATGCCGCAGCGACTCGCGCAGCCAGGCCTCGGCGCGGTCCTGGACGTCCTCGGGGAGCCCGTCCCACAGCCACGGCTTGGTGAGGCGCAGGCCGAGCGCGACCGACGCGGACTCGACCATCGGCTGGCCGACGTCGGTGATCGCGGGCCACTCCCCCGCCGTTCCCGCCGCCAGACCGGCGGCGTAGCGCTCCAGCCAGTTGTGCGGGTCGTCGCCGTGCGCGGTGCGGAACGCGGCCGCGAGGAACGTGCGCGCGTAGCCCTCCAGGCCGTCCGACCGCACGCCGCTGCGGGACGGCCTGCCCGGCAGGTCGAGGAGTGCCCGGTCGGGTGAGGCGTAGCGCCACGCGGCGTCGAGCAGGCCGTCGGCGGCGGCCACCCAGTGCTCGCGGGTCAGGCCGGTGCGGGGGCTGAGGACGTGGTCCGGTCCGGGCAGCTTCACGCGATGCGTTCCCTTCGATCCGCGGGCACCGGGGTCGCGAACGGCTTTCCCGCGACCCACCGGCCGACCTCCTCCACGGCGTGGCGGGCGAGGCGGCCCCACTCGTTGCCCTGCGATCCGGCGAGGTGAGGTGTGATCAGCACGTTGTCGTTGCGCCACAACGGGTGGTCCTCCGGCAGGACCTCCGGATCGGTCACGTCGAGCACCGCCCGGATCCGGCCGGCCTCGGCCGCGAGCGCGTCCTGGTCGACGACGGCGCCGCGGGCGGTGTTGATCAGCACGGCGTCGTCGCGCAGCAGCCCCAGCAGCTCGCCGCTCACCAGTCCCCTGGTCTCCGGCAGCAGCGGCGTGTGCACGCTCACCACGTCGCTGCGCCGGAACAGCTCGCTGATGCCCACGGACTCGGCACCGTCCACTTCGGTCACGAACGGGTCGTGCACCAGGACGTGGAAGTCGTACGGCCGCAGCAGCTCGATCACCCGTCGGCCGATCAGCGACGCGGACAGGATCCCGACGGTGGCGCCGAAGTTGCCGACGGTCGCGGGAACCTCGTACACCGAGATCCGCTTCTCCTCCCGGTACTCGCGGGCGCGTTCGAGGACGCGTTTGCCGCTGAGCAGGATCATCGCGACCGTGTACTCGGCGACCGGCAGCGCGTTGGCCTGCGCGGCCGAGGAGACCACGATGCCGCGCTCCCAGCAGGCGTCGGTGACGAACCCCTTGACCGACCCGGCGGTGTGCACGATCGCCCTGAGGCTGGGCAGCGTCGCGAGCACCTCGGCGGTGATCGGCGGGCAGCCCCAGCCCGTGACGAGCAGGTCGACGTCCGGCACACCGGCGAAGCCCGAGGTGACGGGCCCGAACTCGCAGAGCGCCCCGAGGTCGTCGAGCACGGGCGTGAGGACGGCGGCAGCGGCGTCCGCCGACATCACGCCCGCGGCCCTCACTTGACGGCTCCCGCGGTCATGCCCGCCCGCCAGAACCGTTGCAGCAGCATGAAGGCGAGGATGAGCGGCAGAACGGCGAACAACGATCCCATGATCACCACCGGGTAGTACTCTGGCGACACCGTGGCCGAGCTGTTCCACTGGTAGAGGCCGAGGCTCACCGGGTACAGCTTCTGGTCGGACAGCATGACCATCGGCAGGAAGAAGTTGTTCCAGATCGTGGTGAGCTGGAACAGGAACAGCGTGACGACGCCGGGTCCCAGCATGCGCAGCGCGACCTTGAAGTACGTGCCGAGGTCGCCCGCGCCGTCGATGCGCGCGGCCTCCAGCACCTCGTCCGGCACGTAGCCCTGGGAGAAGATCCGGCCGAGGTACACGCCGAACGGGTTGAACAAAGCCGGGATGAACACCGCCCAGAACGTGTTGACCAGGCCCGTCCCGGACGCCATCAGGTACAGCGGCAGTGCGAGCACGGTCTGCGGCACCATCACGGCGGCGAGCACGAGCCCGAAGAGCTTCTCCTTGTGGCGGAACGAGTACTTGTCGAACGCATAGCCCGCCGCGATCGAGATGAACGCGCTCGTCGCCGCGCCGATCACCGCGTACAGCAGGCTGTTGAGGTACCAGCGCCCGTAAAGACCTTTGTCCATCGAGAAGAGCGCTTTGACGTTCTCCACGAACGAGAAGTCGCTCAGCGACAACAGGTCGCTCTGGAACAGCGCGTCGACGTTCTTCGTGGCGGCGAGCAGCAGCCACAGCACCGGGAGCAGGGTGTAGAGGACCGCGATGCCGACGACGACGTTGACCGCGGTCCGGCCGAGGAGGGTCATCAGGCGGCCTTCCTGTTCGTCCAGCGGGTGACGGCGAACGACAGCGCGACCGTGAAGGCCAGCAGGATCACCGAGGCGGCCGCGGCGAGGCCGTAGTTGTTGCGGGTGAAGGCGGCGTCGTAGATGTACATGCTCGGCGAGAACCGCGCGCTGATCATCGGCGTGGACTGGCTGAGCAGCACGGGTTCGGTGAACAGCTGCAGTGCCCAGATGAGCGTGAAGATGCCGACCGTGACGATCGCGCCGCGCACCAGCGGTGTCTTGATGCGGACGGCCTGCTTGACCGGACCGGCCCCGTCCACGACGGACGCTTCCAGGACTTCCCGCGGCACGGCCTGCAGAGCCGCGTAGAAGATCACCATGTTGTAGCCGAGGTTGCTCCACAGGGCGATGTTCACGATCGACGGCAGCACGGTGTGGATGCCGAGGAAGTTGATCTGGACGTCGGCCCGGGCGAACAGGTCGACGATCGGGCTCAGACCCGGTGTGTAGAGGTAGAGCCAGATCAGGGCCGCGATGATGCCCGGCACGGCGTGCGGCAGGTACAGGCTCATCTGCGCCCAGCTCCGCAGCTTGGCCACGCCGGAGTCGAGCAGCAGCGCGAGGGTGAGCGCGGCCACGACCATCAGGGGGATGTAGAGGAGGCAGTACAGCACCACGGTGCCGAGGCCGTTGAGGAACGTCGGGTCGCTCAGCACGGCCGCGTAGCTGCGCAGGCCGACGAAGACCGTGCTCTCCTGGCCGAAGCCGAGCCCCGGCTGGTCGGCGGCGAAGAAGCTGAGCCAGACCGCGGTGCCGGTCGGGACCAGGAAGACCGCGACGAGCAGCACGAAGAACGGCGCCATCAGGACGGCGCACGCGAGCCTGCCCTTCACCGCCCACCCTCCTCGATGGACAGACCGAGGGCTTTGAGGTCGGGCATCGTGCCGCTCTGGGCTTCCGCGACCGCGTCGGCCAGCGTGCCCTCACCGGCGCCCGCCCGCGCGAACCCGTCCTGCATGACCCGCTGGGTGGCGGACATCCGCGGTCCCCACACCCAGCCGTCGCGGATCTTGTCCGCCTCCTGCTTGAAGAGCCGGTAGATGTCCTGGCCGCCGTAGTACTCGCCGGGGAACGCCTTGCCACCGGCCTCCACGAGTGCGGGCGCGACCGGGTACTGGCTGCTGGTGCCGCTCTTGAGGCGGGCGGTGAGCGCGTCCGGGTGGGTGCACTGCCACTCGATGAACTCCATCGCCGCCTCTGGCTGCCGCGAGTCCTTGGTGACGGCGAACGTGGAGCCGCCGTGCGTGCCGACGACGGGCCGGTCCCAGATCGGCATGGGGGCGATGCGCCACCTGCCCTTCTGCGCGGGCCTCGCCCGCATCTGCGCGCCCGCGTCCCACGCGCCGCTCAGCCGGGTGAGGATGCGGTCCTGGCCGAGCTGCGCGTCGTGCTGCTTGCTGTCGGCGGCGTTGCGGAAGACGACGTCCTCGTCGATCAGCCGCTGCCAGTAGGCGGCGACCTTCCGCGTGGGGTCATCGGTCATGGACACCCGCCACGTACCGCCGCTGGTGTCGAACCACTGCGCGCCGGCCTGCCAGGCGAAGCACGCGAACTGCGTGGCGCCGTCGGTGGGGAACAACGCGAGCCGCTTGTCCGGGAACCGCTGCTTCACGGTGTGCGCGAGGTCCGAGAACTCGTCCCAGGTCGTGGGGATCTCGAAACCGCTGGCCGCGAACAGGTCCGCGCGGTAGTGCAGGACCATCGGCTCGACGTCGAGCGGGACGCTGAACACGCGGTTGTCGAACGTCGTGAGCCGCAGCGCCTGGGGCAGGAGCTTCTGCTTCACGCGGTCGGTCACGAGGTCGGTGATGTCGCGGGCGACGCCGTCGATCGCGTACCCCGGGACCTGCGGGTACTCGATGGTGGCGACATCGGGGGCGTTGCCCGCACGAGCCGCGTTGCTGAGCTTGGCGTAGCCGCCCTGCCCACCGGAGGGGATCTGCTGGAAGACCACCCTGATGCGGTTCTGCGAGGAGTTGAACGCGTCGACGACCTGCTGGCTACCGCGCAGGGCCGACCAGAACGTGATCTCTACCGGACCTCCGGCACCGCGGCGTTGCGGAGTGGAGCAGGCCGCCAGTGGTG
This sequence comes from Lentzea sp., assembly GCF_035525475.1. Classification (GTDB taxonomy): domain Bacteria; phylum Actinomycetota; class Actinomycetes; order Mycobacteriales; family Pseudonocardiaceae; genus Lentzea. Next base: position 16,080 of record NZ_DATLEC010000163.1, read on the forward strand.
CCGTGAGGCCCGCCGCGAGGAGCGTGCGACGACTCAGGCGCATGGCTCGCATCCTGATCGCCTGATCGCTTTGTCGTCAAGAAACGTTCAAACGCTCAGTCGATGAGCGGACCTTCAACTCCGGCAGCAGCTCGACCCGTTCGGCCGTGGTCGTGCCGCTGCTGAGCTGCCGCAGGAGCAGTTCCGCGGCCACCTTGCCGACCTCGGTCTTCGGCGGCGCGACCGCCGTGAGCGGGATGCTGCCGAGAGCCGCGACCACGTCGTCGTACGCCACGACCGAACACCGCTGCGGCACCTTGATCCCCGCGTCCGTCAGCTGCTGGACCAGCATCAACGCGTCCACGTCGCCGTGCAGGATCGTCGCCGTCGCGCGGTGCGCCCTCAGGACGCTGACGAGCCCGGTGTCGGGTGAGCTCCTGACCGTGATGGCGTCCTCGAGGTCCGCGGAGATCTCCTTGAAGGCCTTGCGCAGCGCCCTGGCCGTCGGGCTGTCGTCGCGCGCGGCCAGCACGATCCGGCGGTGACCGAGGTCTGTCAGGTGCTTCACGGCGAGGTGCATGCCGTACCAGTGGTCCGAGCACACCGAGTTCATCGCCCGCAGCCGCCCGCCCGGCCGGCGCTCCATGAGCACGGTCGGCACCCCGGTATCGGCCAGCCAGTCGTCGGCGGCCTCCTCGTCGTGCGTGCGCCACCGCGGCGCGATGAGAAGACCTTGGACCGGTTCGCTGAGCGCGCGTTCGACGATCGGTTTCTCCGCGCCTTCGACCTGCGGCGCGATGTGCAGCACGACCCGCATGCCCGCGTCTTCGAGTGCTTTGCGTGCACCGTTCATCGTCTCGTACAGGTACGTGTGGCGCTCCGGCACGACCAGCGCGACCGACCCGTTGACCGCGTTCCTGGGCGAAGGCTGCTCGACCGGCGTCAACGACCGCACGACCCCGTGCCCGCGCCGCAGTTTCCCGAGCTGGGCCAACTCCTCGACGTCACGCCTGATCGTCACGATCGACACGTCGAGCTCGCCGGCCAGATCGCTCACCTTGACCGTGCCCCGCGACGCGACGACGGCCAGGATCCGCTGCCGCCGCACCTCGCTGGACTCACGCATGGGCGCCTGCCTGTTCGTTTGAGCGTTTTGCGGCGAGCATAACCCGCGGAACGC
>NZ_DATLEC010000168.1:0-13706 GCF_035525475.1 Lentzea sp.
GCGAGCCCGATGGTCATCGACGCCGTGTACCTGTTCGATGCCGCCGCAGTCGTGGGTGAGCTACGCGCGCGTGGGCGCAAGATCGGCGTGGCGTCCAGCGTGCGCGAGGAGTTGTGGGAGGCCGCGGAGATCTACCCGCGGCGCAACCCGTCCTTCGTGCTCACCGAGGAGCAGCGGGAGCTCCTGGCGTTGTTCGGGAGCTAGGGCCTGTATCGAAGTCCGTGTTCGCGATAGCCGGGCCTGAGGCGGCCCCTGGGGGCACGGCCGGAACCACCTCAGGCGCGACTCTCATCGAACGAGACCTCGATACAGGCCCTAGTCGTCGGCCTGCAGGCTGTGGCCGTCCCACGTGAAGCGGACCGTGGTGACCGCGTCGTCGCCGTCGGTGCCCGTGGTCAGCTGGTGGATCGCGATGCCGGTCAGCTCCTGGTAGTCGCACCACTCGTGGTCCGAGGTGAGGACCAGGTCCAGGTCGAAGTTGACCAGCAGTTCCAGCAGTTGGCCGCGGTTGGTGGCGTCGACGCCCACGAAGACCTCGTCCAGCAGGATCAGGCGTGGTGCGGTCGGGGTGGCGTGGTAGTGAGCTGCTGCCGCTGCGAAGAGGGGGAGGTGCAGCACGATGGCCTTTTCGCCGCCGGACAGCGCGCCGTGGACGCGTTTGGTCACTGGCACCCAGCCCTCGCCGCGGTCGACCTTCACGACGAACTGGTGCCACGTCGTGTAGTCGAGCACTTGGGCCAGTTGTTGTTCCCAGCCCGTTGCGGTGTCGTGGGCGCGTGCTTCTTCTACGCGCTCGCGGAAGAACTGGTGCAGCATGGCGCGTTCTGAGGCGTCCAGGTTCGTGCGCAGCAGTAGGTCGCGGGCTTCTCTTGTGCCCGGTGGTAGTTGGGGGTCTACCTGCCAGTCGAGCTGCACGCGGATGCCCGAGGCGGTTTGGACGCGCTCCAGGTGCTGGTTCATGGTGTCGACGAGCTCGGCGGCGCCCTGGATCCGTTGGGCCAGGTGCCTTCGGGTGTCGCCGGTAAGGGTCTGGTCGAAGAGGTCGCGTTCGGCGTCGGTGATGTGTGTGCGCACGCGGTCGCGTTCGACTTGCAGGGCTTCAAGTAGGGCGTGTGCGCCCATGCGCGCGCCGTCCAGGGATGCGGTCAGCACCGTCACGTCGTCGTCGGGGTCCAGTGACAGGTCGATCCGGCCTGCCAGCTGGTGCTGGGCCTCGTGCACTGCCAGGCCCAGGCGGGACTCGGCGTCGCGGATCAGGCGCGGGTCCACGGGGCCGTCCGGGACCTCGCCGGCGTCCACGGGCAGGTGGGCGGACGTGAGGTGGCGGTAGCGGGCGTCGGCCAGTTCGTAGGCGATGGTGGCCTCTGCGGCGCGTGCCGTGTCGTTCTTGCGCTTCTCCTCCAACGTGCCGAGGGTGCGCGCTAGGCCGGTTTGCTTGTCTTGCAGCAGTTCCCGTTGCTCGGCCAGGGCCAGTGCCTTGGTGCGCAACGTGATGAGCTGCTGGTCGAGAGCGTGGAACTCGGAGCCCGCGGAGCGTTCGACGGTGTCCAGCGTGATGGCCAGGTCGGCGGCTTCTTGCTGACGGGCGGCCGTGGTTTCCTCGGCTTCGTCGGCCAGAGAGCTGCTCACGGACGCACGGCTGCCCGCCTCGACGGACAACGCTTCCGCGGCCAACGCGTCGTGGCGGTCGTCCAGCCAACGATGGGCCACGGCGCGGAACGCCACCACGGCGTCCATGTCGGGCACGTCCGTGACGTTGTGGACGGAGAACGCCGCCTCGGCTTCCGCCACGCGGCGAGCGGCGGCCGCCACGGCGTCTTTCCTCGCCGCGCACCGCAGCTGCGCCTTCGTGCGCTGCTCCTCGGCGACCTCGATCGGCTCCGTCGACGGTTGCCGCGCCAGCTCGCCCGCCAGGGTCGCGCGGCGCACGGCGATCTGGGACAGCGCCGCGTCCACACCGGACAGGTCGGTGGCCAGCTGTTCGATCAGGCCGGTGAGCTCGGCGATCCGGCCCGCGCGGGCGCGTTGGCGCGCGACCTCGCCGATGTAGGTGGGCGCCTCCTTGAGCCAGCGGCCGTGGACGTTGCCCACGCGCCACGTTCCGTCCGTGCCGATGGCGGCGACGTGGCCGGTGGCCGTCTCCCCGAACGCGATGGTCTCGAGGAACTGGTAGCAGCGCTCGTCCTCGGTGACGAGCACGTCCAGCAGCGAGCGGCCGAGAGCGGGGCTCGCGAGCAGCGGTTCGGCGAAGCGGTCCTGGTCGGAGAGGCCGAACGAGTTGCCCGGCGTGATCCACGCGTCCAGCAGGCCCGAGGCTTCCAGGGCTGCCTCGACCGCGGCGCACACGGCCGGTGGCGTGCCTTGGCGGAAGTTGACCAGGCGCCACAGAGGGGCCCCCGTGGCGTATGCGCGGTAGTCGGCATCACGCGTGTACGGCGCGGGTGGCGGCACGTCGACCTGGTTGGCGAGCTTCTCGCGGATGGAGTTGTACTGCGAGAGCTGACCGTGCAACGACGTGCGCGTCTCGTGCAGCCGTGCCTCGATGGCGCTGAACTCCTCGCGGGCGAGGGCAGCGGCCTCCACGATCTCGCCGTGGTCGGACACCCTCAGCTCGGAGCAGCCGTGCGCCCACGTCTCGAAGTCCGCGCCGAACTTCGCAAACGCCTGCTCGAACGTGTACTGCGCTGCGATCTCGGCTTCCGCGGCGAGGTCGAGTTCCTCGCGGGTTTCCTCCAGCCGTCGGCGCGCGGCATCCCGTGCGTCGACAGCTCTCTCGTGCGCAGTCACGGCACTCATGAGAGAGCTGATCTCGGCGACACGAGAGTCCACAGCGGCCGTGAGCAGCTCACGGCTCGTACGCGCGTCCGCGGTCGCGTTGATCTCCTCGAAGACCGACGGCATGCCCGCGAGCTCGGCGGCCGCACGCGCTTCCGCAGCCGAACGCCGCAAGTCGTCCGCGCGGGCAGCAGCGTCGGCTTTCGCCTGCGACGCGTGTTCCTCGTCCGCAACGGCACGCGCGCGGAGTTTCGCGGCGTGCGAGGCGGCCTCCGAGGCGCGCGAAGTCGCCGCGAAGAGCTGCTGCCGCAACAGGTCGAGCTGCTTGCCCTCCTGGTACGCGGGCAGGTCGGAGATGCCGGAGATCTCCGCGTCGACCGCGCTCGCTTCCCGTCCGAGCGCCGCGAGCTGCTCGAAGGCCTCGTCCGTCAGGGTGACCTGGCGCTGGAAACGCCGCTCGCTCATCCGTGCGGCACGCGTCGTGTCTTCGAGGTGCTCAGAAGAAGTCGACAACGCAAAGGCCGCCGCACCCAGCACACGTTGCGCATAGGTGCGTTGGACGTCCGCGAGCTTCGCGGCGGTGACGATCTCCTCGTCGAGCCGCCGCAGCTCCTCGCGCTGGCGGTCGAGCCGCTCGAACCCCTCGGCGATCTCCGTCAGGTCGGACTGGTCCAACGGCGGCAAAGCCTTGGACAGCAACGACGACAGCACGCTCGGGTCGAGCCGCTCGGACAGCTTCGGCGTGCGCAGCTGCAGCAGCGCCGTGATCAACGAGTCGTACCGCTGCTCGGTCACACCGGGGAACAACGTCGTGCGCACCGTGTACCGGTAGTCGGCCGGTGAGGCGTGCACGACGCCGTGGTCGCCCATCGCCGCGACGAGATCCGCCTTGGTCAACGGCCGCCCGGCCTCGTTCACCAGGTTCAGATCGCCGATCCGCAACGACGTCGTGAAGTACGTGGCCATGACGTTGGACGTGTTGGTGGTGGCCTGGAGCCGCGCACCGCACGTGAACCACTCGTCGCCCTGCTGGAACTCCAGCCACACGTACCCCACGCGCGTGCTGCCCTGGTTGCCCTCGCCCATGAGGTTCCAGTGCATCGTGCGGTCCGCGCTGCCGAACGTCGACAGCCGGTGCGGGCGCAGGTTCGCGTCGAACAGGTACGGCAGCAGCAGTTCGAGGGCCTTCGACTTGCCCGTGCCGTTGGGACCCCTGAGCAGCAGTCTGCCCTGGTAGAACGAGAAGATCTCGTCGTAGTAGCGCCAGACGTTGATGATCCCGGCGCGGCTGGGTTGCCACCGGTCAGCCATGTTGCTCCTCGACCGCGTACCTGGCTGCCGCGGGCAGCCTGCGAACGGTGCCGTTGTCCGTGCGCGCGAGGCCGAACGCCTCGAGCAGCGCGAGCCCGTCCGCCGCCAGCCTGCCCGCACCGCCGTCCGACTGGTAGGCCTTCGCCCAGTTGCGGAACTTGGCGAGCAGCTCCCGTGCTTCTTCGACCAGGTCCTCGAACCGTGCGGGACCTGGTGCCAACCGGTCGAGCAACAACAACGCCGCGACCTTCGCGCTGCTGTCGTCGTCCGGAAATCTCATGTCCGTGGCGATCGCGTCGGCGTCGACCACGAGAAAACCCTCGGCGCGTTCCTCCAGCGTGCACCCGGCGAGCCCGACGCCCGTCTGGACGACCTTGCGGCCGGCCGGGGACGCGAGGAACGCGAGCTGGCCGGCGGTCAGCTCCTCCTTGTACACCACGGGATCGTCGATCAGCCGGCGCATCACGGAGTGCCGTTGCCACAGGCTGCGGTGCGCGCTCTCGTACCGCGACTCGTGGGTGAGGTCCGCGATGCCGTCCACCGCGGACGGCGGGTTCGGCGCGGCGAGCAGGCGGGTGATGAGCATCGGATCCGCGCGCACCTGCACCTCGTCGCTTTCGAGGGCGCCGTGCTCCTCGAGAAACGTCAGCACGTCGGCCAGCGCGGTCCTGTCGCTGCGCCGGTCCAGGTCGAACGACGGCAACCCCTCGGCCGCGGCCGCTTGCCTCGTGCGTGTCGTCAGGGCGTCCACCGTCGTCGTCGGAGTGGTCAGCAGTTCCGCACACACCAGACACAGCAACATGTACCGCCGCCGGTCGAACAGGGGACGCGTGCGGTCGGGCCGTTGCGTCGTCTTGAACAAACGCGCGTATCCGGCCCGTGGCTCGACGAGCACACGCCAGCCGCAGTAGTAGTCGAACCACTTCACAATCGGCTCGCGGCGCCTTCTGACGAGGTCGAAGCCGTCGTGGTCGTACACGGCCGTGAGCAGCGGACGGGCGAGCAGCAGTCGTACGCCACGCGCCACCTCCTCGCTCTCCAGCCGTGCCAGCTGGTTCCCGGTCCTGCTCATCGGCTCTGCACGTCGATCACGTAGTCGGGCCCGCTCAGCGTGCCCTTCTGGGTGGTGATCGTCGCCCACCCGCGGGCGTTGCGCAGGTTGATCTGCATCCTGCCGTCCGTGGTGCCGGCCGTGCGCGTGCCGGTGCTGTCCGGGTCGCTGCCGAGGGCCCTGCCGACGAGGTCGATCAGGCGGTGGAACGTGTCGTGGTCGAGGCTGGTGAGCGTGGAGATCCGGACCGCGCCGTCGGTCTGGATCTGCGACCAGGCGTGTTCGAGCTCGCGGCGTTCCCTCTCCGCCTGCTCGCGCCGGTTGCGGCGGACCTCCTCGACGTCGCGGACCTTGCCGGTGCTGCCGATGTGCTCCTGCTTGCCGGTCGCGCGCAGCTGCGGCGACACCGGCACCGGCGGCGTGTTGTGCCACGGCTCGCCGCTCGGCAGCAGCTCACCGTCGGCGTGCGCGAGGTGGGCGTGCCGCGCGGGCCACAGCCCGAACGCGGCGTTGAACAGCTCGTGCGCCTCGTCCTCGGTCTCGGTCCTCGCGAACCACCGGGCGAGCGCCCGGAAGTCGGCCGCGGTGTTGGTCGGCTTCTTGCGCTGCTCGCTGATGCGGTCGAGGACCCTCAACAGCTGCACGATCGCCTTGCGCGCCACGTCCTGCAGCTCGTCGGCCCTGGTGAACCACGCCTGGAGGTCCTTCCAGTGCGCGGCCCGCTGCTGCAGCCACAGCTCGTCGCCCTGGTGGAGGTCGGCGCCGTTGCGCGCGCGTTCGCGGGTCTTGACGGCGTCGATGGCGCCGATCCCGTCGCGGATCTGCTGCTTGCGCGCGTCCAGCTCACCGATGAAGTCGCGCAGGTAGGTGATCGTGGTGCGCTTGACCTCCTGGAACGTGGCGAGGTCTGCCTGCTCGTCCTTGAGGATCCGCTGAAGGTCCGCGTTGAACCGCGTGGTGCCGGTCCGGAGGGCGTCGAAGTGCCCTTCGAGCTCCATCAACGCCGTGAACACGCGGCGGTCGTCCTGCGTGGTCCGGAGCTCGTCGAGGCGGTCCGCGATCGCGTCGAGGACGGCGGTCTGCAGGGAGCCGCTGCTCGTGAGGGTCTTCAGGGCGTGCTGCACGCCCGCGAACGCCGCCTCGCCGAGCTTCGTCAGGCCGTAGCGGTGCTGCGTGCTGTCGATCAAGCCCCACTGACGGAGTGCGGTCAGCGAGGTGGTCAGCTCGTCGTCGGTCACCTGCTCGGACCAGCCGGCTTCCCGGAGCCGTTGCTGCACGTCGTCGAGGGTGAGGGCCGTCTCCAGGCGCGCGTTCGCCACGCCGAACGCGCGCAGCACTGCTGTGTGCAGCTCCGCGTGGTCGGTCGTGGTGAAGCGGAACAGGTCCGCGGGCACCGGTGGGAACGTCGTCACCTGTGTCACCGTAGCTGGTGTCCATACGTCGTCCGGGTGGCACTTGCCGGCGGCCATCAGGACGACCAGATCGTGTCGCGCTTCCATCCGGTCGTTCGGGCAACGCGCTCACCTCGGGTGTGGAATCCTTTGGGCCGTACGGACGAGCGCTGGGGTGGAGTGCAGGGTGAAGACGCCCGAAGAGTGGATGCGGGACTTCGAGGCGAAGATCGCCGATGCGCAGGCGAAGGCCGCCGCGGTCCAGGAGGGGCTGGCGCGGGCGGGCGGTTCGGCCTCCTCGAACGACGGGGCGATCACGGTGACCGTCGCGCCCAACGGCGCGCTGACCGGTCTCGAGCTGACGGCGGACGCCATGCGGAAGTCGCACGGCCAGCTCTCCGGCGAGATCCTCGAGATCGCGCGCAAGGCGCAGCGCGGTGCGGCGGTGAAGGTCGCCGAGACGTTCGGCGCGGTCGAGGGTGAGGGCTCCGAGACCTATCGCATGATCACCGAGTACCTGCCGCCGCCCGAGGAGGAAGAGCAGCCGAAGGCGCCGGGCTACGCGTTCAACGAGGAGTACGAGGAGCGCGCCGCGACCTCCGCGCCGCCGCCCGCCCGTCGTCCCGCGCCGCGTCCGAACACCGATGAGGACGAGGACTTCGGCGACGGCTCGATCTTCAAGAAGTACTGACCGTCTGGGGGAACGATGACGGAGGAGAACAGCACGACCACGTGGTCGACCGGCGCCGGTGTCGTGGACAGCGTCGCGGGCTTCGTCGACTCGCTGACGTCGGAGTCCGAGGGTGAAGGACCGGACGTCATCGACGTCGCGCTCGGCGGTGCCGGTGTGGTGGTGGACCTGGTCGGCACCATGGCGAACCCGCTGGGCATGCTCGCGTCCGCCGGTGTCGGCTGGCTGCTGGAGCACGTCGACTTCCTGCGCGAGCCGCTGGACGCGTTGCTGGGCGATCCGGACGAGATCAACGCGAACACCGACCAGCTCAAGCAGGCCGCGCTGGAGATGAAGACGATCGCCCTGGAGCACCGCGAGGACCTGCGCGGCGTGTCGGACTGGGAGGGCGCGTCGGGAGACGCGTTCAGGCGCGAGATGGAGCAGATGGCCGCCGAGTACGAGGCGCTCGGCAAGACGATGGACGGCACTGCGGCGATCTACGCGTTGTCCGGCGCGTTGGTCTGCGAGCTGCGGTCGCTGGTGTTCGGCTGGATCTCGGACCTGATCGGTGAGCTGATCGCGAGCGCGCTGATCGCCGCCGCGTCCGCCGTGGTCACGCTGGGCGGCTCCGTCGCCGCGTTCGCCGGGTACGCGGGCACGCGCGCCGCCATGATGGCGACCAAGATCGCGGGCAGGCTGTCGAAGCTGGCGTCCGCGATGGCGCGCTTCGGCGGCCGCATGGCCAAGCTGGCCCAGAAGATGGAGGGCCTGGTCAAGGGGCTGGAGCGGTTCGCGGAGTACGGCGGGTACGCGAAGTCCGCCTACGACGCGGTGAAGCCCTACGACATGCCGCCTGCCACCGTCTGATGACCGGTCGGACTCGGGGGTCCTCCTCTCATCACGGCGGTAGCTCGCACACCACCACCGGCCACTCCACGTCGCCGTCGCCTTCGCCCGGTGGTGTCGGTGGCCGTGGCACCCGCATGGACCCGGATGCCGTCGAGTCGCTCGGCGGCAGGATCACCAACCGTGGCGACCAGGTCCGCTCCAGCGTCGCGAGCAGGCTGAACATCAACGCCACCGCGGGCAGCGCCGGCGTGTTCGGCCAGGTGGCGATGCAGCACGCCGACAAGGCGATCCAGACCGCACGCGGTGGCGCCGAGAAGGCGGCCGCGGCGGCAGATCACGCGGGGACCAAGACCAGGGAAACCGCTCACACCGCGCGCAACACCGACCAGTCGGTCGCGTCGTCGATGAACCGCATCCAGCCGAAGGCGCCTGTCCAGACCCTGGGCAACTCCTCGAGCAGCACGCCGTCGACCTCGTCGACCGGACGCCCTTCGGCTCCGCCCACGCTGCCCGGTGCGCCGTCCGGGCCGCCGCGGCCGGCCGTTCCCGCCGCGTCCGGTGGGCCGGTCTCCCGCACGCCGGACCTGGCGCGGGGCGGCACTTCTCCGGCGGGCGGGCCTCCTGACGCCGGTCGGGCGCCGACGGGTCCGGCACCGGCGGGCGGACCTCCGGGTGGAAGGTCGCAGACGGGTATCGCCTCGAACGGGGGACCCGGTGGCCAGGGCAGGCCTCCCGCGGGGATGCCCCCGGCAGGCGGTCCCGTCCCGGGCGGTGGCCGACCGCAGGGTGGTGCCACCGCGCCCGGCGGCACCGGTGGACCTCCGGCAGGCAGGCCACCCGCTTCCGGTGGACCTGCGGCCGGCGGGCCGCGGCCGGCTGGTGCGCCGATGACGTCTTCCAGCGCGGGCGGGCCGGTGCCGGGTGGTGCCTCATCTGGTCCGCGCACGGCGGGACCAGGGCCGGCGGGATCCTTCGGACCGCAGGGCGGGCACCCCGCACCGCAGAACGCGCCGATGCGTCCCGGTGGTCCTGGCAACGGCGGACCGGCACGTCCTCCCGGCGGACAGCACGGAGGACCTGGCACCGGCGGTCCCGGCGTGCCACCGCGTGGCAGCACGCCGTTCGGCAACGGGCCGGGTGCCACAGGAACCCAGGGTGCCGGTGCGCCGCAGCGAGGTCCGGGCATGGTGCCACGGGGACCGTCGCCCGACGGCGGTGCGCCGCACAGGACGCAGGGCTTCGGCCCGACGGGCACGCCTCCCGGTGGACCGGTGCCGGGTGGGGCTCCTCGCGGGCCGGTCGGGCCGCAGGCCGCTCACCCGCAGGCCGCTCACCCGCAGGCCGCTCACCCGCAGGCCGCTCACCCGCGGGCCGCGCCGCCGCGCGGGTGGGCCCCGCAGCACGGCGCCCCGCAGCACGGCGCGCCGCAACATGCGCCCGGACCGCATCAGCGGGGTCCTGGCCAGCGGGGTCCGATGCCGGGCGAGGCACCTGGTGGTGTTCCCCGCAGACCTGGGAACGGGATGCCTCCCGCCCCTCACGACCGGGGCACCCCGCCGCAGAACCGGCAGCCCGGCCAGACGCCTGTCCGTCCGCACGGCACGCCTGATCGCGGCGTGCCCATGCACCGGCCTGCCGACCACCTGGCGGACCGGACGCCCGGCCGTCCCGGCGAGAGGCCGGCGCAGGACAGGCCGGTGCAGGAGCGGCCGGACCAGAACACCCACAACCCGGACCCGCAGGAGCACACGCCCGACGGCCGGCCTCCCGTGGCGATCCAGCAGGTCGACCTGTCCCACTACGACCAGGGGCAGATCGTCCGCCGGCACGTGGACGACTTCCTGTCGGACGACAACGTGCTCTTCCGGGGTACCGGGCAGGATCCCGACCAGGTCAGGCAAGCGGGCGGGTTCACCCCGCCGCGGCCGCACGACCCGCCGGACATCCTCCGGCACATCCACGGGCGCACCAACAGGTTCGTCAGCACCACGAGCGACCTCGACGTGGCCATGACGTTCACCGGCGGCAAGCCGACGGACACCAGCACTCCGCCCGCGGCCAGGCCGAAGGACGAGAGCAAGGGCTCCTACGTCTACCGGGTCAAGGCGCCCGGCGGCATCCTCTCCGAGCACACCCAGAACCGGATGGGCGACCAGGGGGTCCGGCACAGGGAGAGCGAGACGCTGCACGCCGGGGGCATCGACTGGCGGTACGTCGAAGGCTGGCACAAGGTCGTCGTCGAGCCGAACGGCGACAAGAAGCTGGGCGAGTTCGTGCCGAACCCGGACTTCGTCGGCGGGCCGCGGGAGACGGCGCCGAAGGTCCCGGACGAGTTCCAGCACAAGCCGCCGCACGAACCGCCGATCGACATGCGGCCCTCATGGGTGCGCGACGCGGAGACCGCGGAAGCGGCGGCGCCGCACGAGCCCAAGCCCGTCGAACAGCCGAGAAAGCCCGAACAGCCCCTGCCTACCTCCGCGCAGATCGCGTCGCGGCTGGCGGGCGAGCCCTACGAGCCGCCGGTGCCGAAGGCGTTGCACGCGGGCCACGGCGACGAGGCGAGCCAGCAGCGGGTGGTGCAGGAGCGGTTCCCCGGCATCGAGCAGGTCAACGCGCACAACCTGTACAAGGACGGCCACGGCACCAACTGCGTCGAGGCGATGATCGCCGACGAACGGCGTTACCACGGTGAGCAGGTCGAGGCGCGGCCGACGAAACCGGAGGACGTGCCGGAGCAGGGCAGGCTGAGCCGGGTCCGGGAGGCCCTGGGCGGCGAGTGGACCAGTCACCAGGACTTCGACGGCGTCACGAAGGCGATGGCGGGCACACCGGAGAACTCGCGGGGCGCCGTCGCTTACAGGTACACCGACGAGGACGGCCGCACGCAGGGTCACGTCGTGCGAGTCGTCAACACGCCGGACGGGGTCGCGTACGCCGATCCGCAGACCGGCAGGCTCGCGGAGCTGCCGGACAACGCGACCGACGTGCGTCTCCTCTCGGAGGACTACACGGACGACACGGTGCACACGCACGTCGAGGACGATGGCGGTTACGGTGCGACGCCGGAGGAACAGCGCGACGAGGCGGTCGACCAGGTCGCCGACGCCCTCGGCGTCACGGACCCGGAGCAGCGGCAGGCGCTCGCGGACACCTATGACGTGGCACGGGAGTACACGGCGCCGATCATCGTGGACGTCGCCGCGCGCATCCACGACGACCTCGAGGCGATCACGGACGGCGATCCGGACCACCGGGTGGTGTTCCTCGGCAGGGACGGGCACAGTCTCGCGCTCGCGAGCAGGGAGCTCGACCCGGTGTTCTTCGACCGGCACGCCAGTGAGGTCGTGCTGTCGCGGGCGGTCGTGGAGGCGGCGCTGCGGGACGTCGAGCGCAACGACCCGGGTCGCGACTTCAGCGCCATCGACGAGTTCCGGTTGCACAAGAAGGTCGCGGAGTCCGACGTGCCGGGCGCGTACGACCGGCTGTCCGACTACCTCGACGCGGCGGGCGTGCCGATCCACTCCGGCGGCGGCATCAGCCTCGTCGACACCAGCTACAAGGGCACCGTGCAGGAGATGCTGACGGCGGCGTACCCGGACCCGGAGTTCCAGGGGCACTACGCCTTCCACGGCCAGTCGCCCGGCGACCCGCACCCGGACGCGAAGAAGGGGTACCTGGTCGACCTCGAACCGGAGGACGGTGGCGGCAAACCACTGCGGGAGCTGTCCGACGACCCGGGCCGCACGTTCGCGCACCAGGACGCGATCGGTGTCATCGAGGAGACGTTGCACGGCACCATGTCCAGTCCGCGCAGGATCGACGACGACGGACCGGTGCAGCAGCCGCAGCGGTTCGAGGACGACCTCACCAGGGGCATCAACCCGATGAAGATCGCCGAGCCGTTCTCCGATCCCGCGGTGCGCGAGGGGGCCAAGGCGATGAGCCTGCGCGCGGTCGTGGACGTCGCACGGGAGATGGCCGAGCTCAGGGCCGACGGCGGCGCGTGGCGGGACGAACTGGCCGCGCGGGCCGAACACGGCCGTGACCAGGTGCGGTCGTGGGTGGCCGAGGATTCGGGCACCGACCCGAGGTTCCGGGAGGTGATGGACTCGTTGGTGCGCCGCGGTGACAAGGGCGCGGTCGCCGCCGTCGAGGACGCTGTGCGCGACCTCCCGCCCGACGAGCAACGCCGGGTGTGGACGGAGTTCGCCGCGTTGCCGGGCATTCAGGAACGCGACGAGTACGCGCGCCGCCTGCGGGAGGGGAAGTCATGAGTGAGGAGCTGAACCGGGAGCGTGCGGAGCTGGCCGGCCTGGCGCAGCGGTTCGGGCTGCCGCAGACGGTGTCGGGGGAGGCTTTTCCGCCGTCGCAGGAGGGCGCGCCCCTGATCATCGACACGGACGCGGGTGGCGACCCGGACGACGCCATCGCGCTCGTCATCGCCGCCGCCGAACCGTCACTCGCCCTGGTGTCCACTGTGGACGAACTCGGCGGGCGCAGGGCCCGGTTCGTCCGGCACCTGCTGGACCTGCTCGGCCGCGAGGACGTGCCGGTGGTGGCCGGTGCCGACCTCGGCGACACCAGGATGGACTGCATCGCCGGGCTGGTACCGGATTCCGTGGCACCACAGGCAACCGACGTCGCCACAGCGGTGGACGACGTCGTGGCCAAGGCGAGCGGCCCGGTGCGGTGGGCGGGCCTGGGTCCCGCGACGAACCTCGCGGCGCTCCTCACCGAGAACCCGGCTCTGGCGGAACGGCTGGTCGTCACGCAGATGGGCGGCGCGCTGAACTACCGCGACCCGGAGCGCGCCGAACACAACTTCCGGCTCGACCCGGCGGCGGCGAACACCCTGATCACCAGGGGGAAGCTGCCCAAGCTGGTGCTGTCGGACACCACCTTCACGCCGGCGATCGAGATCACCAAGGACTCCGCGGACTGGCGCAAGCTCTCCGCACCGGAAGCGCCCGCGTGGGCCAGGCTCGTCGCCTCGCACATGGCGCAGTGGTTCGACCGCTTCCACCCCGGCACGATCCAGCACGACGCGCTCGCGCTGGCCGCCGCGCTGCAACTGCCGTTCGTCGCGTTGCGCCGGGAACGCGTGGTGCTCGACGACATCGGCCGGATGACCACCGCGCCGGACGGGAACCTCGTCCGGCTCAGCGTCAAGGCCGACTACCCGGCGTTCAGGGCCTGGCTCGGCCGGAGGCTGGACGCCGCACTCGAAGGGACCCGATGAACCGCGAGGAAGTGATCCGGAAGGCCTGGGACTGGATCGTGCGCACGCACGGTTCCGCCTCCGAGGGCCTGCGGATCCTCACCGACGACGTGGTGCTGGTCCGCGGCCAGTGGCACGTGCCCTACGACGCGATCGACGACGTCCTCGTCCCGCTGCCCGCGGTCGAGGTGCCGGACGACGGGGGCGAGCCGCGCGCGTACGTTGCCGCCGGTCCGCCATCGCCGTGGAAGCGGGGAGTGCCGCGCGGGAACCCCGGCCCCGGCCTCTCGATCGTCAACCCCGAGTGGGACCTGGAAGCCTTCGCGCACCTGGGCGTGCCGCGCTGCGCGATCCTCGGCTGGCTGCGCGCGGAGGGGTCCGACGAGTTCCGCCCCAACGCCGAGCACACCCCGGGTCCCGGCGGCCGCGGGTGGCCGC
>NZ_DATLEC010000186.1:0-21980 GCF_035525475.1 Lentzea sp.
CGGCGCGAAGGTGTCCGACAAGCTCGGCGTCATCGCGAACCTGCTCAGCAAGGTCGACAAGCTGCTCGTCGGCGGCGGTATGGCGTACACGTTCCTCAAGGCCCAGGGCCACGAGGTCGGCACGTCGCTGCTGCAGGAGGACCAGCTGGACCAGGTCCGCGGCTTCCTCGCCGAGGCCGAGAAGCGCGGCGTCGAGCTCGTGCTGCCGGTCGACGTGCTGGTCACGGCCGAGTTCGGCAACGTCGAGCACGACGTCGTCGGCACCGACTCGATCCCCGCCGACAAGATGGGCCTCGACATCGGCCCGAAGTCGCGTGAGCTGTTCGCGTCGAAGCTCGAGGACGCCAAGACCGTGTTCTGGAACGGCCCGATGGGGGTGTTCGAGATCGAGACCTACGCCGGTGGCACCCGTGCCGTCGCCGAGGCGCTCGTGAAGTCGGACGCGTTCACCGTCGTCGGTGGTGGCGACTCGGCCGCCGCCGTGCGCGCGCTGGGTCTGCCCGAGGACGGTTTCTCGCACATCTCCACCGGTGGCGGCGCCTCCCTCGAGTTCCTCGAGGGCAAGGAACTCCCCGGTATCAGCGTTTTGGAGTCCTGATGGCAGCCCGGCTCCCGCTCATCGCGGGCAACTGGAAGATGAACCTCAACCACCTCGAAGCGATCGGCCTGGTGCAGAAGATCGCCTTCTCCCTGCCGGAGAAGTACTTCGCCAAGGTCGAGGTGGCCGTTCTCCCGCCGTTCGTCGACATCCGCAGCATCCAGACGCTGGTCGACGGCGACAAGCTGCTGCTCAAGTACGGCGCGCAGGACATCTCGCAGCACGACTCCGGTGCCTACACCGGTGAGGTCTCCGGCCCGATGCTCGCGAAGCTCGGCTGCCACTACGTGGTCGTCGGGCACTCCGAGCGCCGCGAGTACCACGGCGAGACGGACGCGCTGGTCAACGCGAAGCTCAAGGCGGCGCTGAAGGTCGACGTCACGCCGATCTTCTGCTTCGGCGAGAAGCTCGAGACCCGCACGGCCGGCGGCCACCTGGAGCTCGTTCGCGAGCAGCTGGAGAAGGGCCTCAAGGGCTTCACGGCGGAGCAGGTCGCCAAGATCGTGTTCGCCTACGAGCCGGTCTGGGCCATCGGCACCGGACGCACGGCGTCCTCCGCCGACGCGCAGGAGGTGTGCTCGCTGGTCCGCTCGTTCGTGGCGGAGAAGTACGGCGAGGAGACCGCGGCGGTCGTGCGGGTGCTGTACGGCGGTTCGGTGAAGTCGTCGAACATCGGCGAACTGATCCAGCAGAAGGACATCGACGGCGCGTTGGTCGGCGGTGCCAGCCTTCAGGCGGACGAATTCACCAAGCTGTGTGCGCTTGCCGCGGGTGGACCTCTACCCTAAGTCGATCTAACTTGCCCTAACCCCAACTGGTGCACACGTTCGGCAGTCGAACAGGTACTCTATGGCGTCGGCTGCCTGACAGCGAGGAAGAAATGATCCTGTTCCTGCAGATCCTGTTGATCGTCTCCAGCGTGCTGCTGGTGCTGTTGGTGCTGTTGCACCGCGGCCGTGGTGGCGGCCTTTCTTCGCTGTTCGGCGGCGGCATGCAGTCGAGTCTGTCCGGTTCCTCCGTTGTCGAGAAGAACCTCGACCGCCTGACGCTCTTCGTCGGCGCGGTCTGGATCATCGCCATCGTGGGCATCGGGCTGCTGATCAAGCTCCCCGGAGCCTGATCAACCGTTCAGCGGCAGAAGCCCTCCGGGGCTTGGGGTAACCACTTGGTGGGGGTGTAACGGTCGATGTCTGGTGGTAACGCGATTCGCGGTACCCGCGTCGGCGCAGGCCCGATGGGTGAGTCGGAGCGCGGCGAGTCCGCGCCCCGCCGTCGGGTGTCGTACTGGTGCGCGAACGGTCACGAGTCCCGGCCTTCCTTCGCTGTCGAAGCGGATGTTCCGGAGAACTGGGACTGCCCGCGTTGCGGCCTGCCGGCAGGCCGTGATGAGCAGACGCCACCCGCGCCTCCGCGCAACGAGCCGTACAAGACGCACCTTGCTTATGTGAAGGAGCGTCGGTCTGATGCCGACGGGGAGGCGATCCTCGAAGAGGCGCTCGCCAAGCTGCGTCGGCAGCGCGAAGTGCCGTAAGGGTTTTGGGAATGCGCGAAGGGCCCCCTCTACTGCGGAGAGGGGGCCCTTCGCGTGTTGTCGTTGGATCCCGCCACCACATCATCTCTGTTCCGTTGCGGTGCAACTCGTGACGGGACCCCACCACCGGGGCGCTTGCTCGTGCGGCGGTGCGTGTGTCTATCGCTTTAGACCTGCGAATTGTCTGCGGAGCATTGCCGCTCCTACCAGCAGGAAGAACAGCAGCACCACCAGTGTGCTTGTCGAGCCGCCTGATGAGCTCGACAGCGTCACGTCGATGTTGCCCACCAGGGTTATGCCGCAGTCCGCGCGCACCTTGTGCCGGCCTGGCTCGATGTTCGCGAACTTCACCGGTGAGCGGAAGTTGCCGTTGTCGTCTGCTGTCGTTCGGCCCACGTCCTGGCCCAGTGACTGCAGTGTGACGTTCGCGCCCTGCGGGCAGCCCGTGCCCATCGCCGTCAGGTCTTCGCCCGGTTGGATGTTGTCCTTGTCCAGTACCAGGACGCCCTCACTGCCCGGGTTGGTCAGCGCGTCGGTGGATGACGAGGAGGGCTGGGAGGACGACGGGGGGCTTGTCGTCGTCGTGGTGGTTGCTGGGGGAGTGGTTGTCGTTACCGCCGGCGGGCGCGTCGTTGCCGGCGGGGTGGTTGCCGGCGGGTTCGTCGCCGGGGGGTTGGTGGCGGGTGGCTGGGTTGTTGTCGCCGGGGGGCGGGGCGTCACCCGGAACGTGTTGCGGGCGATGTGGTTGCACTCGTCGGTCGCTGTGAAGGTGTACGAGCCTTCTTTGGTTCCTGCCGGGATTGTCGCGGTGACCGAACCGTTAGCCGACCAGGGGGCTGTGGCCAGTACGCTTCCTGCCCAGCCGATGCGCACGGTTCCCTTGCACCTGTAGAACGCCGACCAGGTGAAAGTGGTGCTGGAGCCGGCCGGGCCGCTGGCCGGGGTCGCGGTCACCGTCGGGGGCTGCTGGGCCGCTGCCGGTGTGGCGCTGAGCACCGTAACACCGGCCGCCAAAGCCACGAGTAAGCCTGAAGACCGCATTCCAACTCCCCGGATCGAACCTAAGGTGCGCTAGTGAGACGTCGCTTGACCGGTGCAGGTTTACTGCTGTGGTGCGGAATTATGCTGCTGCCGTCAACAGCCGCCGCACAGGGCGGGCCTGTGCTGCTCGAGGCCGATGTGGACGGTAGACCGGTTGGAGTAGGCAACCTGGTGCTCGACCCGACCGACACCGCCAAGGTTTCCATCACGGTGCGCAACGGCACCGACACCGTTCAGCGCGTCAAGACCGTGCGAATCAGTGGCAGTGCGCTGGCGTTGACCTTCTTCTCCTACGACACAACGGTTCCGTTCGACGTTCCGCCGCGGTCGGCTGAGACTCGGTCGTTCCCGCTGGATCCGTCTGATCTCGGGTCGCAGGCCATCGGGCTCCTGCCGGTCACGATCGAGGTCGTCGACGTGCAGCGCGAGACCATCGCGTCCGTCGAGACGACCGGGGACATCAAGGGCTCGTTGTGGTCCGTGTACGGCGCGTTCGGGTTGGGTGTGCTCGTGCTGACGGCGTTGTCGTGGGCCGGTGCGTTGCTCGCGCTGGCTCGTCGTCGTCTTCCCGCCAACCGGTGGCAGCGGGCGATGCGGTTCCTGCCGGCCGGGATCGGGACGGGGCTCGTCGCGGTGATCTCGTTGTCGGTGCTGCGGCTGGTGGCGCCCTCGCCCACGGCTGAGATCCCGTTCATCGTCGGGGCGGCCGCGGCGGCGTTGCTGCTCGGCTACGTGACGCCCCATCCGGGTGAGAGACGGTCACTGTCCGATGTGGATACCGTGAGGATCCCGCGGTGAACCAGTCCAGTGTGGTCGCCGCCCTGCCGCAGTACGCCGTCGGCGAGCAGATCGGCGAAGGTGGCATGGGGGTCGTCTACGGCGGTGTGCACCGGCAGCTCGGTCGGCCGGTGGCCATCAAGCGGCTGCCGCACGCGGTGGCTGAAGATCCGCGGATGAGCGAGCGCTTCGAGCACGAGGCGCGGTTGCTGGCCCGGCTCGACCACCCGCACATCGTGCCGGTCTACGACTACGTTCGGCAGCAAGGTGAGCACCTGCTGGTGATGGAACGCCTCGACGGGGGCACCGTCTGGTCGCGGTTCGCGGGGGACGGGCTCACCGCGCAGCAGTCGTGCGGGATCGTGCTGGCGGCGTTGTCGGGGCTGCACGCGGCGCACGAGGCGGGCGTGCTGCACCTCGACGTGAAGCCCAAGAACCTGCTCTTCACCTCCACCGGCGTGGTGAAGGTGGCCGACTTCGGCATCTCCCAGGTCGTCTCGGAGGGCGCGACGCTCGTGACGCACGGCGGCGCCGTGCTCGGCACGCCCGCGTACATCGCGCCGGAGCAGGCGATGGGCAACGCGTTGTCGCCCGCGGCCGACGTCTACGCGACCGGCACGGTGCTCTACGAACTGCTGTCCGGCGACCTGCCGTTCGAACGCGGCGGCGGTCCGCTCGCGATGATCCAGAAGCGCGTCTACCAGGACCCGCGGCCGTTGACGACCGTGCCGGAACCGCTGGCGGGCGTGGTGATGCGCAGCATCGCGCGGGACCCGCTGGCGCGCTACCGCAACGCCGAGACGTTCGCGATCGACCTCGCGGGCGCGGCGGGCCACCTGTTCGGACCGGACTGGCTGGTGCGCCTGGGCATGCCCGTGCACCTCGCGCCGCAGGTCTCGTCGTCGTCCACGCGCCGGTCGTTGCGGCCGGTCGAGCGGGACACGGTGTCGCTGACCCAGCAGCCGATCCGCGCCACGCTGGCCGACCCGGTGCCGGCCGCGCGCCTGAGCGGCAGCAGCACGCTGGTGCCCGCCGCGCAGGTGATCAAGCCACCGTCGTCGCCGTGGCTGCTGTGGCTGGTGGCGGCGGTGGCATCGGTCGCGATGGTCGTCGTGCCGTTCCTGACCTCCGGCCGGGGGGTGACCGAGGTCATCCAGAACCTGGCCGATCCGGTGCGGGAGCAGGGCAACCAGCTCGTGGTGAGCCTCGCCGGGATCGAACTGGCGAACGTCCAGCGCGGCACCGACGGGTTCGAGCTGCCGGGCGCCGCGCGGTGGATCGTCGGTGGCGCGGTGACGGCCTCGGTGGACGGGCGGGAGTTCCTGCTCGTCTCGAACCAGACGCCGTGGCTGAGCCTCATGGGCACCGGCTCGGCGTTGCTGCTGCTCTTCGCGCTGGCGTACCTGGAGTCGAACCTGCGGGCGCTGCGGCGCAGGCAGACCGGCGTGGCCGCGGTGATCGCGTCGGTGCCGCTGGGGCTGGGGCTCGGCCTGGCCGTGTGGCTGCTGGTGTCCGTGCTGCTGACGCGCGAGCCGACGATGCCGGTCGCGCTCACGTGCGGTGTGCTCGGTGCCGCCGCGGCGCTGAGCGCGTCGCTGGCCTCCCGGCGCGCCTGACGCGTCAGGCGCCGACCACGCGCTCCTTCGGGAACGACGCCGTCACCAGGAAACCGCCGTCCTCGGTCGGTCCCGCCGAGAACTCGCCACCGAGCAACGTGGCGCGCTCGCGCAGGCCGACGAGGCCGTGCCCGCCGCTGGGCAGCGCCGACGACGGGCTGGACGGCGCGGTGTTGCGCACCTCGACCTGCACGTTGTCGTCGTACTGGGCGTCGATGAGGACGGTCGCGCTCGCCCCCACGGCGTGCTTGCGGATGTTGGTCAGGGCTTCCTGGACCGTCCGGTACACCGCGCCCGACACCGGTGCCGTGAGGTCCTCGACCGGCCCCTTGAGCTGGATCTTCACCTCGAAGCCCGCGTCGGCGGCCAGTTCGGGCAGCTCGTCGACGCCCGGCTGGATGTCGTCGGTGGTGCGCAGGACCGACACGAGCTGACGCAGCTCGTCCAGCGTGCGCGTCGACAACATGCGGATGGTGCCCGCGACCTGCTTGTGCTCGGCGTCCGCCACGGCCATGCGCAGCGCACCGGCCTGCATGGCGATGAGGCTGACCTGGTGCGACACGACGTCGTGCATCTCGCGGGCGAGCTTTGCCCGTTCGTCGGCACGGATGGCGTGCGCGTGGAGCACCTGTTCTCTCTCGCGCGACTCCGCCAGCTCGACGATGCGGTCCGACAGCTCCTGCCGGGCGTGGACGAGCAGGCCGATCGCGATGGGCAGGCCCGCCACGAGGAAGCCGTAGATCGCCGAGTGGAAGTGGCCGGACGCCGGCCGTTCGATGAGTTCCTGCGGAGGCCAGGCCACGAACCGGCACAGCCACACCAGTGCCGCGGCGAGGCCGGTCTGCCAGCCGCCGACGTAGCGGCGGGCCACCGAGTACAGGGCGATCATCGCGGCGAGCTGCGACCAGCCCACGAAGAAGCCGGGGATGGTCAGCACGAGCGTGGCGAACGGGAACCGGCGGCGCAGCGCCAGCGCGCCGACCGCGACCCAGTTGAGCCACACCTGGTAGCTCTCGACGGGCGGGAGGTCCGTGATCGGGTCGGCTTCCATCCACAGCCCGAACAGCCAGACGTCGAGCACCGCGAGGAGGATCAGTGCCAGGTCGGCCAGGACCTGGCGGTAGTCGCCACTCAGAGGCCAGCGCGAGCCGGCCGAGGTTCCGTCCGACCGTCTGGCCGGGAGCAGCGTCGTGGTCAGGATCCGACCTCCCCTGTGCGCCTTCCGACCCTCACCGTACTGCGCATATGCAGCGGTTGGCATTGGCTGACCCCTTACCCCGACCTGCCCCGTCATGGGGGTAAGACGCCCTCGCACGCGAATCGGTACGCCGCTCCTCTCACATATGTGCTACCGCACACGTCCGTGCGGACGCGTGCGGTAGTCACGGCACTGCTGGGGGCGCTGATCAGGGGCAGAGCTTCCAGCTGAACTGGTACGTCGTGTCGATGGCGCCGTCGGTCGAGTCCATCGAGACGAAGCTGGTCGTCGTGGCCGTGTTGGACGTGCCGGGGTAGACGCGGAGCTCGGTGTTGATGTTGAAGTTCCGCTTCTCGCCGCAGGGGCTGTAGACGATCGCGGCGATCTCGGTCGTGTCGGTGGCCTGCCAGTCGTCGCTGTGCGGACCGTTGTAGCGGTGCTGTGCGCTGTCGTTCTGCGACATGCCCTGGAAGTAGTAGTTGGCCTTCTGGATGGCATAGGCCCCGCGCTCCAGGTGCGCGAACCCTCTGTAGTCGGCTTGAGCGATGCCGTAGGTGAAGCCCTGCGGCACGTTCACCCGCAGGTTGAGCTGGCAGTTCTTCCGCAGGTCGGTCGGACGCGCGCCGACGCCGACCTGGGCCAGGTAGTCGCTGTAGGTGACCGTGAAGGCCTTGTTGTCCTCGGACACCGCGACGGCCGCCGTGCCCGCCGGGCAGCCGGAACCGTTGACCGTGACGATGTCGATGGTGATGTGGTCGGGCGGCGGCGTCTCGCTGGGCGCGCCGGGCGGGATGATGATGATCGAGGTGAGCAGGGCAGCGGCAACCGCGTTGAGCATGGTGCACCTTTCCGACGCGTCTCGCAGGGTGGGGCGGCGGTGGAATCAGGTGGCGGCGGCCTCGGAAAATCAGCAGCGCTTCCAGGAGAAGTGATAGAGGGTGCGCACTTCCCCGCGCGTGTAGTCCATCGTCAGGAAACTGTTCGTGTTCGCATCCGAAGTTCCCTTGTCAACGCGCAGGGAGCTGTTGAGGTTGAGATTCTTCTTCTCTCCGCAAGGTGCGTAGACGATGTCCGCGAACTCCGTTCGATGAGTGATCGACCAGTTGTCGTCGAACGGCCCGGCGAAGTTGTGCTTCCACGTGTTGGTCTCCGATTGACCCTGGAAGTAGTAATTCACCGCCTGGTACCCGGAGGCGCCGCGCTGGAGGTGCCCATAACCGGCGTAGGTCGCCTCCGCGATGCCGTAGGTGAAGCCCTGCGGGATGTCGAGCTGCAGGTTGAGCTGGCAGTTCTTCCGGATGTCCGCTGCAGGGGCGCCTTTGCCCGCCTGGGCGAGGTAGTCGCTGTAGATCACCCAGAACGAGGTGTTGTCCGAGGAGACGACCACCTCGGCGGTGCCCTGCTTGCACCCGGAACCGTTCACCGTCACCACGTCGACCGTCACGCGTTCCGAAGGAATCGTCTCGGCGTGCGCGGGTGTGGACGACAATGTGAACAGCACGGCCAGAGCGGCTGCTGCCGTCGCTTTGCGCATGAAGTTGGCCTTTCCTGGTGCCTCTTTCTCACGAGGAGCGGCAGCGGTGCCGCGAAGGTTAGCGCAGACCCTCCACCAATGGTGTGGTCCAAATGGACGATGTCATCCTGATGGAGCAGCTGGTGGAGAATTGCCGAAATCATCAGGGCACCTGGTGCTGAGGGAACGAATAGTTTCCGGCATACTTGCCCGCATGTCGCAAGCTGGGCTGGTGCTCGTGGTCGAGGACGAGGACCCCGTGCGGAGGTACACCGTGAGCCTGCTCGAGGAGCTCGGGTTCGCAGTCCTGCAGGCCAGCGACGGCGTCGAGGCGATCGGGATCCTGCGGGAACGCAGCGCGGAGATCAGCGCGATGCTGCTCGACCACAGCATGCCCGGCCTGTCCGGCGAAGAGGTGCTGGCCCAGCTGGAGCGCGAGGGCTTGGCGGTGCCGGTGGTGCTGACCAGCGGCTACGACCGGACGTCGCTCGAACGCCGGTTCGCGGGGCACGAGATCGCGGGCTACCTGCAGAAGCCGTTCCGCATCGAGAACCTGGACGAGGCGGTGCGGGCCGCCGCGGCCCGCCGCGCTCAGGCCTCCTGACCCGCGCTCAGCACCTGCCGGACGCGTTCGAGCAGGTCCGACTCGGCGTACGGCTTGGTGATCAGCACCTCGTCGTCGAGCACCTCGTCGGTCGTGTAGCCGGACATGTAGATCACGGCGGGCGCGGCGCCGGTCGAGCGCAGCAGCCTGACCAGTTCGGGGCCGCCCATCTTCGGCATCACGACGTCGGTGAGCACGAGGTCGATCGTGCTGCGGTGCGCCGTGGCCAGCTGCAGCGCCTCCTGGCCGTCGCCCGCCTCGATCACCGCGTAGCCCGCCGTCTCCAGCGAACGCCGGGTCATGGTCCGCACCTGGGCGTCGTCCTCGACGAGCAGCACCGTCCCGGCGCCGAGGTGCGGGATCGGGCGGCGCGCGTGCGGGGCCTCCGGTGTGCCGTCGCGTTCGACGGGCACCGGCAGGTAGACCTCGACGGTCGTGCCCCTGCCCGGCGCGCTGGTCAGGTCGATCTGCCCGCCCGACTGCTGCACGATGCCGAACACCGTCGACAGGCCGAGACCCGTGCCCTTGCCGACCGGTTTGGTGGTGAAGAACGGCTCGAAGACCTGCGCCTGCACGTCCGCCGCCATGCCCGCGCCCGTGTCCTGGACGCGCAGCAGCACGTAGTCGCCGGGCCGCACGCCGACGATCCGGCCGGTGTCGCCGGCACCGATCGCGGCGTTCTCGATCGAGACGCGGAGCACGCCGCCGTCGGGCATGGCGTCGCGCGAGTTGACCGCGAGGTTGAACAGGATCTGCTCGACCTGGCCCGCGTCCGCCCACACCCGTGCGACGGTCTCGGGCAGGTCCACCTCCAGCTCGATGTGGTCGCCGACGAGCGTGCGCAGCATCGAGTGGACCTTCGTCAGGTTGTCCCTGAGGTCGAGCGACTCCGGGTGCAGGACCTGCTGGCGGGTGAACGCGAGCAGCTGCCGCGTGAGGTTCGCGGCCCGTTCGCCCGCGTGCCGGATGTCCTCGATCGCCGTGCGGCGCGGGTCGTCGGGGAGCGTGCGCCGCAGCAGCATCTCGCTGTTGCCGTTGACGACCGTGAGGATGTTGTTGAAGTCGTGCGCGATGCCACCGGTCAGCCTGCCGATGGCCTCCATCTTCTGCGCGTGCCGCAGCTGGGCCTCGGTCTCGCCTACGCGTTCCTCGAGGCGGGCGCGGGCGTCCTTCAGCTCCTGCATCAGGCGGATGCTGCGCAGCGCGCTGCTGAGCTGCTGCTGCACGGCCTCGTACATCCAGCCGAGCTCCGGGCCCTCCTCGAGGAGGACGTACCCGAGGTGGTCCTCGTCGGTGTAGAGCGGGGCGACCAGCGCGCTGAACGGCTCGTCGCGCCGGAACGAGTAGGGCGTGAGGTTGATCGCCGGGAACACGGTGTCCGGCACGGTCTTCAGCTCGCCGTTCTCGTAACGGACGAGCGCGCGCGCCATACCTGGCGTGTCGTATGCCATGACGTGGCAGCCGGGGATGCCGAGACGGGGGAGTTCGTGCGTGAGGGCCTTCGTCAGTTCGTCGACGTCCCGTGACGCGATGAGCCGCTGCCCTGCTTGGCGCACCGTCTGGTCATGGCGCTCGTGCGAGAGATAGGTGAAGCGTGCGTCCGTGGCGAACGCATCGCCGACGAGGAGCTGCACGCGCAGCCACAGGTCGTTGATTATCGCCGCGTCACTGATACGCGTCGTCACGAACCGATGGAGGTCGAACAGCGGCGGCCACCAGCGCGCCGCCTCGCACCCGGCGCGCGCACTCGCGCGGATGTACTCGGCCAGCAGCTTGAGGAAGTCCGCGCCCTCGACCTCGCCGCGTCCCGCCGCCATCAGCTCGACGATCAGCTGCTCGGCCCACCCGTCCGGCAGCGCGCCGGACGCCTGCCCGAGCGACTCGCGCAGGTGGTCGGCCACGGTCGCCGCGGTCGCGGACTCGGACAGGGTCAGCCGGCCGTGCGCGGGGGCGTGGTCGCCCAGTCCCGACGGCAGGCACCCGCACGAGCGCCGCACGATCAGCTCGGTCGCCATCGTCTGCAGCGCAGGCACCGGCTCGCCCCTCACCAGCGCCAGCGCCAGCCCCGCCGCCCGGAAACCCATCTCGTGGAAGGGCGCCCTGACCGTGGTGAACGCGGGTGTCGCCGCGTCGATGTTCACGTCGCGCAGCACCCACGACACCGGGCTGCCGGTCACGTAACCGAGGTCGTGCGTGCGGACGTTGGTGTGGTTGTCGTACCCGACGACCGCGACGTCCTCCGGCGTGCGGAAACCCAGCTCCTCCAACGCGGACACGACGCCGATCGCGTAGTCGTCGTTCGCGGCGGCGATGGCGTCCGGCGGCTCCTCGACGGTCGCGATCATCTTGCGCACGGCCTCCGCCGCCGTACCCGGATCCCAGACGAACGAGCCGTGCGTCGTCACGAGCTCGGGGTCGATCGCAAGGCCGTGCTTGCGCAACGAGTCCATGTACCCCCGGAACCGCTCATGCGCTCCGGCGTGCGATAACGGCCCTCGGACGAACGCGATCCGCCGTTTGCCGTGCACCTCGATAAGGTGGTCCACAGCCTGTTCCATGCCGTGGCGGTTGTCCATGACGATGGTTGGCCACTGTCCAAGAGTCGTCTCGACACTCACCATGGGCATGGGCGCGTACCGCGACATGTACTCCGGCAGGTCGTCGCCGACGAGTTGGCCCACGCGCGTGGACCACACGACGAGCGCATCGATCCGGTTCGTCGAGATGAGGTCGAAGACCGTGTTCGCCCGTCGCTTGTGCGGATCGGGGTGGTTCATCTCGCTGCCCACGAAGCACACGAGGTCACACCCGAAGTGCCGCGCGCCATCGCTCACACCGCGCCACTGCTCACCCGCGAGCTCGATGAGCGGGCCAGCGGTGATCATCCCGATGGTGGGCCGCCGCTTCGCACTGCCGTTCGCCACAAAACCCCCGCTACTCAACGCGTTTCGGGATGATACGCGTTGCCGGGAGGAATGCCCGCCGTGTCAGCAGGGGGATCGGTGAACGCAGTACTGGAGGGCCTGGCCTCGAACCCCGCCCTGCCGGCCCATCTGCTGGACCGCCTGGTCACCGTCCCGTCGCTGGGCTGGACCTTGTCGACACGACCGGACCTCCGCGCCGACCACGTGCGCGCTCTCCTGGCGCTGGACGACGCTTCCGTCGTGGCCGAGTTGTTGTCGCAGGGCCGTGTTTCACCGTCGGACGTGCACTCGTCGAACCCCGACGTGCTGTTGGCCGTGACCACGCATCCGGACTGCGACCCGGCGTTGGTCCGTTCACTCGCCATGCACCCCACTGCCCGGCTTCGGCTTCCGGCGGTGGCCTGGTCGCTGCCTCCGGACGTGCTGGAGTTCCTGGCCGGCGATCCTTCGGTGGCCGCGGAAGTGGCTCTGCACCACGCTCTTCCGCCTTCGCTGGCCGACTCGCTGAGCCGCCATCCGTCCTTCGAGGTGCGGGAGGCGGTGGCCTCCAGCCCGCACACGCCCGCCGCGGTGCTGACTCGGTTGAGTGCTGAGGACGCGCTGGCCCGGTCACTCGCCCGCAACCCGGCGACTCCCGCCGCCGTCGCCGCCGGGCTGGTCCGTCATCACGCCGCCCGGTTCTTCCTGGCCTCCCGCCCGGATCTGCCTCCGGAGGTCTACGAGCAACTGGCCTCGGAGATCGAGCCCGGGATCCTGCGCGAACTCGCGGCCAACACCGCCGTGCCCGCGGAGGTGGCGCGGTCGTTGGCCGGAACGCGCGCGCCGCGGACGCCACCGCAGGTCGTGCTCGACCCCTCGTGCCCGCCGGAGTCGTTGCACCGCATGGCTTTGCAGGCCGGGACGCCGGAGACCTGCCGGGCGATCGCCCGGCATCCCGCGGCGCGGGGCGAGACGTTGGTGCTGTGCCTGGAGGACGCGCAGGCCCGGCACTTCGCCGCCGGGCACCCGAACCTGCCGGTGGAGAAGATCGTGGAGCTGCTGGGGAGCGAGTTCACGGCGGGGCCGGCGGCGTCGAACCCGTCGTTGCCGGTGGCGGTGATGGAGGAACTGGTCAGGACCACCACTTGATGAGGTTGGTCTGCTCCTTGCGCACCTCGTACCCGTTGGCCGCGTAGAACCGCCGCGCCTCCACCCGGTCGGTCCCGGTCACCGGCCGCACGCCGCACGCCCCGTCGGTCCGTGCCCACTCCTCCCCGGCGAGAAGCAAGCGCTTTCCCACACCGCGGCGCTGGTGCCGCGACGAGGTGGCCAGGGTGATCAGGTTCTTCAACGGCCGGTGGTAGGTGTTCTCGTAGTCGGCCAGCTGGACGTACCCGAGCACCTCCTCGGCGTCGACGGCCACGAACAGCACTACGTTGGGAGCCTTGACGATCCGCTCCAACTGGGTCCGCGTGTCCTCCAACGGGAACTCGTAGCCCAGTGCCTCGCGGTTGATCTGCTGGATCGCCGGCGCGTCGTCCACCAGCACGTCTCGGATGCGCAGTGACCCTCCAAGTTTCGGTTGGCAGCAAACCACATTGGGCGGGACGAGCGAATCGGCTGGACACGAACGGGAGCGGGCTGCGACGCTCGGAACCATCGCGAGGTGGTGACGATGCGCGCAACCCGACGCCGACGCTTCGACCTGTCCGCCGTGTCCGAGTTGCTGCTCGCCGTGCCGACGGTGCTGAGCAGCCTGCTGGTCGTGACCTTGCTGGGCAAGCCCGTCACACCCCAGTCGCCGTGGCTGTTCCCGGTGCTGTGGCTGGTTTCCGGGGTGATCGCGTTCCTGCCGGTCACGGACGGGGCGCTGGCCTGGCTGGTGCACCGGCTGCGCAGGCCCACACCGTCGGAGAGCCAGGTGCTGGTGCCGTTGCTGGAGTCCGTGTGCGACACGGCGAGCGTGGACCCGCGGCGGTACCGGTTGTGGATCCAGAACTCCCGTGAGATCAACGCCATGGCCGTCGGCGGGCGGGTCGTCGGGGTGTCGACGGCGGCGCTCTCGTTGCCCCCGAGGCAGCTCGAAGCGGTGCTGGCGCACGAGGTCGGGCACCACCTCGCAGGGCACACCAGGGCGTCGTTGCTGCGGTGGTGGTACGAGCTGCCGGCGCGGCTCGCGGTGCTGCTGGCCTTCGCGCTCGGGTGGGGCGTGCTCGAGGCCGGCGCCGCGCTCAAGACCAGGCCGGCCATGGTGACGTCCCTCGTCCTGGTGGCGGCGCTGGCCGTCGTGGCGGTCGCGGTCAGCCCGTGGGTGTTGCTGCTTCCGGTGATCGCGCCGTTGCTGGCGTTGACGAGCAGGCGTGCGGAGTTGCGCGCGGACCGGGTCGCGGCCGAGCTCGGGTACGGGCCGTTGCTGCTGGAAGTGTTGCAGCGGTGGAGGAACGAGGGGCACGACGTCCTGCGCGCCAGGGCGGGTCTCCGAGCGCGGATGCTCGCCTCGCACCCGTCGTGCACGCAGCGGATCAGCAAGCTGTACGAGACGAGAACGGCCCCCGAGCCGAAGCTCGGGGGCCGTCAGAGCCTCAAGCCAACGGAGGCTTGAACAACGCCGGCACCGCCGACGCGGCTGCCGTGTCCAGCAACCACAACGTCCGCCGGCGCCCGGTCGCGCCCGCGGCCGGCAGCTGCACCTCGCCCGCGCCGTCCAGGGCCATCGCCACCGCGGCGGCCTTGGCGGAACCGGTGGTCATCAGCCAGACCTCCTGCGCGCGGCGCACCGACGACAACGTCAGCGACACGCGCGTGGGCGGCGGCTTCGGGCAGTTGCGCACCGCGACGACGGTCCGCTCCTTCTCGTGCACCGCGGGGGAGTCGGGGAACACCGAGGCCACGTGGCCTTCCTCCCCGACGCCCAGCATGCACACGTCGAACGTCGGCACGTCGCCGTGGTCCTCCGGCCTCGCCAGGGAAGCGAGCAGGTCGGCGTAGGCCGACGCCGCGGCTTCCGGGTCGTCGCCGAACTTGCCGTCGGACGGTTCCATCACGTGCACACGTGAGGGGTCCAGCGGCACGTGGTCCAGCAGCGCGGCGCGGGCCTGGGTCTCGTTGCGCTCCGGGTGCCCTGACGGCAGGAAGCGCTCGTCGCCCCAGTACAGGTCGACGCGGGACCAGTCCACGGCGTCACGGGCGCCGTTGCGGTTCAGGTGTTCGAGCACGGCGGTGCCGGTGCGGCCGCCGGTCAGCACGACCGACGCGGAGCCGCGGGCGGCCTGCGCGTCGACCATGCGGGTGACCAGGCGGGCCGCCGCGGCGGCGGCCAGGAGGTCGCCGTCGCGGTGCACCACCACCTGCGGGTTGCTCACGAGCTGGCCTTCGCCTTCGGCTTGCGCGGAGCCGGGGTCTTGCCGTTGGCCGGATCGGCCGCCGCCTCCGCGGGAGCCTCCTCGGGCTTCGGCGTCGGCACCCGGCCCTTCGAGACCTTCGCCAGCGACTTCAGCGCCGCCGCGTAGACCTCGTCGGGGTCGAGACGGCGCAGCTCCTCCGCGAGGCAGTCGCGCACCGAACGGCGCTGCAGCGCGACGCGGCGGGACGGCTGGCCGGGCTGGACCAGCGTGCCCACCTTGCCGTCCGGGCGGTGCAGGTCGACGTCGCCACCGGCGCGGGCCAGCCGCACCTGGACGATGCCTTCGCCCGAGGTGGCCTTGAAGCGCCTGGCGGGCACCTTCAGGCGGTCCGTCAGCCACGCGGCCAGCAGGTCGGTGGACGGCGAGTCGGCCTCACCGGTCACCTCTACCTCGGTGATCTTCTCGTACGGCGGCAGGTCCAGCGACGCGGCGAGCATGGCGCGCCACAACGTCAGACGCGTCCACGCCAGGTCCGTGTCGCCCGGCGCGTAGTGCGCCCTGCGGGACTCCAGCGCCTTGATCGGGTTCTTCTCGGCGGCGGCGTCGGTGATGCGGCGCTGCGCGAGCTGGCCGATCGGGTCCTTCGACGGGGAGATCGGCGCGTCGAACGGCCACCACGCCACGACCGGGGTGTCCGGCAGCAGCAGCGGCATGACGCACGAGGCGCCTTCCTTGGCCAGTTCCCCGTACAGGCGCAGGACCACGACCTCGGACGCGCCCGCGTCGCCACCGACGCGGATCTGCGCGTCGAGACGCGGGGCGGCCTGGCGAGCGCCGCGGGCCACGACGATCACACGACACGGGTGCTCGCGCGAGGCCTCGTTGGCCGCGTCGATCGCGGCGTCGGTGCGCTGGCCGTCCTCGGTCACGATGACCAGGGTCAGCACGCGCCCGAGCGTCGTGGCACCACCTTCGTCACGCAGGCGGACCAGCCGCGAGTTGATCTGGGAGGTGGTGGTCGAGGGCAGGTCGATGATCACGGACGCCTCCACTGCCTTCCGGTCCTGGCGGTCATCGTCTCCGCCGACGGCGGGCCCCAGGTTCCGGCCTTGTACTTCTCGAGAGCGGGTTCGTCCTTGCGCGCCCAGAACTCCAGCACCGGGTCGAGGATCTCCCAGGAGAGCTCGACCTCGTCGTTCTTCGGGAACAACGACGGCTCACCGAGCAGCACGTCCAGCAGCAGCCGCTCGTAGGCCTCCGGCGACGACTCGGTGAACGAGTGGCCGTAGCCGAAGTCCATCGTGACGTCGCGGACCTCCATCGTGTTGCCCGGCACCTTCGACCCGAACCGGATCGTCACGCCCTCGTCCGGCTGCACGCGCACGACCAGGGCGTTCTGGCCCAGCTCCTCGGTCGCGGTGTCGTCGAACGGCAGGTGCGGCGCCCGCTTGAACACGACGGCCACCTCGGTGACGCGGCGGCCGAGGCGCTTGCCGGTGCGCAGGTAGAACGGCACCCCTGCCCAGCGGCGGGTGTTGACCTCGCAGGTGATCGCGCCGAACGTCTCGGTCTTCGACTCGGGCGAGAAACCGCCCTCCTCGAGCAGGCCGGGCACCTTCTGGCCGCCCTGCCAGCCACCGGTGTACTGCCCGCGCGAGGTGGTCTCCTCGAACGGCTCCGCGGGACGCGTCGCCGAGAGGATCTTCACCTTCTCCGCGCGGAGGTCGGCCGGCTTGAACGAGACCGGCTCCTCCATCGCGATCAGCGCGAGCAGCTGCAGCAGGTGGTTCTGGATGACGTCGCGCGTCGCGCCGATGCCGTCGTAGTAGCCGGCACGGCCACCGAGACCGATGTCCTCGGCCATCGTGATCTGCACGTGGTCGACGTAGTTCGAGTTCCAGATGGGTTCGTACAGCTGGTTCGCGAACCGCAGCGCCAGGATGTTCTGCACGGTCTCCTTGCCGAGGTAGTGGTCGATGCGGAACACCGACTCCTCGGGGAAGACCTCGTTGACCGTGCGGTTGAGCTCCTTGGCCGAGGCCAGGTCGTGGCCGAACGGCTTCTCGATGACGACGCGGCGCCACTGGTCGGGAGCCGTCTGGGCGAGACCCGCGCGCTTGAGCTGGTTGATCACCGTCGGGAACGCGCCCGGCGGGATCGACAGGTAGAACGCGTGGTTGCCGCCCGTGCCGCGCTCGGTGTCCAGAGCGGAGAGGCAGGAGGCCAGGTTGTCGAATGACTCGTCGTCGTCGAACGTGCCCTGCACGAACCGGATGCCCTCGGCGAGCTGCTGCCAGACCGCCTCGTTGAACGGCGTCCGCGCGTGCTCCTTGACCGCGTCGTGCACGACCTTCATGAAGTCCTGGTCGGCCCAGTCGCGGCGGGCGAAGCCGACGAGACCGAAGCCCGGCGGCAGCAGACCCCGGTTCGCGAGGTCGTAGATCGCGGGCATGAGCTTCTTGCGCGACAGGTCACCGGTGACACCGAAGATGACCAGCGCGCTCGGCCCCGCGATGCGGGGCATGCGCTTGTCGCGCGCGTCCCGCAGCGGGTTGCGCCACTTGGCGGATGTGGTCACGAGCCGTCCTCCTGGACTGCCTCGACGAGCTGGGCCAGACCGGCGATGCGGTCGGAGAGGTGCAACCTGAGCACCGGACGGCCGTGTTCGACGAGCACCTGACCGTCGCCGAGCGCCTGCGCGAGCTGCAGCTGCGCCAGCGTGTAGGGACGGCCGGGCACCTCCAGGTCGTCGCCGGACTCGCCGGTGATCTGGATGAACACGCCGTTCTGGTGACCGCCCTTGTGGTACTGGCCGGTCGAGTGCAGGAAGCGGGGACCCCAGCCGAACGTGGTCTGCAGGTGCGTCCGCTTCGCGATCTCCGCACGGAGCAGCGCGAACGACGCGTCGTCGATCCTGTCCAAGTACGCCTGAACCGAGATGTAGCCGTGCTCGGGCGCCACTTCGACCAGTGCCGCGAGCGCCTCGGCGACGGTGTTCACCTCGCGCGGCGCCCAGTCGGTGCCGTGGCCCTCGACCGGTCCGTCCACGAAGGACGGCGTGGTCGCCGACGCGGCGGGCGCGTCGAGCAGGGCGCGGGAGGCCTTCTTCGCGGCCTCGACGTCGGGCTGGTCGAACGGGTTGATCCCGAGCACCTTGCCGACGAGCGCGGTCGCGTACTCCCACAGCAGGAACTGCGCGCCCAGCTTGCCCTCGACCGCGACGTGGGCCGACCCGGTGGCCGGTCCGATCGCGACGGTGGTGGCGTCCGTGCGCGCGTCCACGAAGCCGGGAGCGCCGGGGCCCTCGACGACGACCGGCAGCAGGCCGGTGCCGTTCTTGCCCGTGGACTCGGCGATGAGCTGCTCTGCCCAGTCGCCGAAGCCGACGATGCCGGACCCGGTGTCGGCGAACACGACCTTCTCGGCGCCGTGCGCGTGCGCGGCGCCGAAGATCGCGGCCAGCTGGACCGCGGGGTTGTCGACGGAGTCCAGGGACACGACCTTCGCGACCTCGGCCGCGTCGTCGAGCAGCGACTCGACGTCGGCGCCCGCGAGGTAGGACGGCACCAGGCCGAACGCCGTCAGCGCCGAGTACCGGCCGCCGACGTGCGGGTCGGCCACGAACACCTTGCGGTAGCCCGCCTCCTCGGACGCGGACTGCAACGGCGAACCGGGGTCGGTGACCACCACGATGCGCGACGCGGCGTCGATGCCCGCGTCGGCGAAAGCCTTCTCGAAGATGCGCCGGTGGCTGTCGGTCTCGACGGTCCCACCGGACTTGGACGACACCACGATCACCGTGCGCTCGAGGTCACCGGCGAGAGCGTCGGCGACCTGGGCGGGATCGGTGGTGTCCAGCACGACCAGCGGCACGTTCTGCGTCCGCGTGATCACCTCGGGGGCGAGCGACGAGCCGCCCATCCCGGCGAGCACGACGCGGTCGACGCCCTCGGCGTGCAGTTCCTCGCGCAGAGCCCTGAGCTCCGGGAGCAGCGGACGGGACGTCTCGTGCAACGTCGTCCACGAGAGGCGGATGCTCGCCTCGGACTCGGCTTCCGGCCCCCACAGGGTCGGGTCCTGCGCGGTCAGCTTGCTCGGCACCGAATCCGCGACCAGGCCAGCAGCGATCGTGCTGACCTGGTCGGCGTTCGGTGACCTCACGATTTCGACGGAGGTCACTTGGTAATCAGCCCTTCAGTTGAGCCAGTTGGTTCTTCACCGTCTCGAGCAACTCTTCCCAGGACTTCTCGAACTTCTCGACGCCTTCGGTCTCCAGGGCGATGAACACGTCCCGGAGGTCGATTCCCGCGGCGGCGAGCTTGTCGAAGACCTCCTGGCCCTCAGCGGCGCGTCCGGTGACCGTGTCACCGGTGATCTTGCCCCCGTCGGCGACGGCCTGCAGCGTCTTCTCCGGCATCGTGTTCACGACGTCGTTCACGACGAGCTGGTCGACGTAGAGGGTGGGGGAGTAGCTCGGGTCCTTCACACCGGTCGACGCCCACAGGGGGCGCTGCGCGTTCGCACCGTCCGCCTTGAGGGCCTCCCAGCGCTCGCCCTGGAACGTCTTCTCGAACGCTCCGTAGGCGATCCACGCGTTGGCGAGGGCGGCCTTGCCGCGCAGCGCCTTGGCCTCGTCCGTGCCGATCTCGTCCAGGCGCTTGTCGATCTCGGTGTCCACGCGGGAGACGAAGAAGGAGGCGACGGAGTGGATCGTGCGCAGGTCGTGGCCGTTCGCCTTGGCCTGCTCGAGGCCCGCGATGTAGGCCTCCATGACCAGCTCGTACCGCTCGACCGAGAAGATCAGCGTCACGTTCACGGAGATGCCCTCGGCGATCACCTTCGTGATCGCGGGGATGCCCGCCTCGGTGGCCGGGATCTTCACCAGCAGGTTCGGCCGGTCCACGGTCTTCCACAGGTCCTGCGCCTCGGCGACGGTCTTGTCCGTGTCGAACGCCAGGCGCGGGTCGACCTCGATGGAGACGCGGCCGTCCACACCGCTGGTCGAGTTGTAGATGTCGCGGAACTTGTCGCAGGCGTTGCGCACGTCGGTCGTGGTGACCTCGCGGATGGTCGCCTCGACGTCGGCGCCGCGCGACGACAGCTCACGCACCTGCTCGTCGTAGGACTCGCCCTTCGACAGCGCGACCGCGAAGATCGTGGGGTTCGTCGTCACGCCGACGACGTTCCAGTCGCGGATCAGCTCGTCCAGGTTGCCGCTGGTGAGCCGTTCCCGGGACAGGTCGTCGAGCCAGATCGAGACGCCCGCTCCGGACAGTGCTTCGAGATGCGGCTTGCTCACTTGGTACCCCTTACTCGGTCAAGGGAACGGCCTGCGGCGGCGACGACGTCCTCCGTCGTGAGACCGAACTCCTTGAACAGAACCTGGTAGTCGGCCGAGGCACCGAAGTGCTCGATCGACACGATCTCGCCGTTGTCGCCGACGTAGCGGTACCACGGCTGTGCGATACCGGCTTCCACCGCGACGCGCGCCTTAACCGACGAGGGGAGAACCGACTCGCGGTACTCGGCGTCCTGCTTCTCGAACCACTCGACGGACGGCATGGAGACCACGCGCACTGCAACGCCCTGGCCCTGCAGGACCTTCCCCGCCTCGGCGGCGACCTGCAGCTCAGAGCCTGTGCCGATGATCACGATCTCGGGGTTCTCGTCACCGAAGAGCACGTAGCCACCGCGCTTGACGCCCTCGGCGGAGGTGCCTTCCAGGATCGGGAGGTTCTGCCGGCTCAGCGCGAACCCGACCGGGCCGAGCTGCTCGATGGTGGCCTTCCACGCGTACGCGGTCTCGTTGGCGTCGCCGGGGCGGACGACCGCGAAGTCCGGGATCGCGCGCAGGGCCGCGAGGTGCTCGATCGGCTGGTGCGTCGGGCCGTCCTCGCCCAGGCCGATGGAGTCGTGCGTCCACACGTAGGTGACGGCGGCCTGCATGATCGCCGCCAGGCGCACCGCGGGGCGCATGTAGTCGGAGAACACGAGGAACGTGCCGCCGAACGGGCGGGTCGGGCCGTGCAGCGCGATGCCGTTGAGGATCATGCCCATCGCGTTCTCGCGGACACCGAAGTGCAGCACGCGACCGTACGGGTCGGCGTTCCACATGCTCGTGGAGATCGACGCCGGGCCGAAGGACTTGGCGTCCTTGATCGTGGTCAGGTTCGACTCGGCGAGGTCGGCGGAACCGCCCCACAGCTCGGGCAGGTGCTTGGCCAGCCCGTTGATGGCCTCACCGGAGGCCTTGCGGGTCGAGATCTCCTTGCCGCCCACCTCGTAGGCGGGCAGGTCGGCGTCCCAGCCCTGCGGCAGCTCGCGGGCGACCAGGCGGTCGAGCAGCGCCTTGTTCTCCCCGTTGGCCGAGGCCCACGCGTCGAAGCTC
Source organism: Lentzea sp. (assembly GCF_035525475.1). Lineage (GTDB taxonomy): Bacteria > Actinomycetota > Actinomycetes > Mycobacteriales > Pseudonocardiaceae > Lentzea. The sequence continues at coordinate 21,514 of NZ_DATLEC010000186.1, forward strand.
TTCTGCCACTCGGCCTTGGCGTGCTCGCCGCGCTTGACGACCTCGCGGGCGTGCGCCAGCACCTCGTCGGCGACCTCGAAGCTCTGCTCGGGGTCGAAGCCGAGGATCTCCTTGGTGGCCTTGACCTCGTCGACGCCCAGCGCGGAACCGTGCGCGGCGCCGGTGTTCTGCTTGTTCGGCGCCGGGTAGCCGATGATCGTGCGCAGCAGGATGAACGACGGCTTGTCGGTGACGGCCTTGGCCTTCTCGACGGCCTCGAGGATGCCCTTGACGTTCTCGCCGGACTCCACGACCTGGACGTGCCAGCCGTAGGCCTCGTAGCGCGCCGCGGTGTCCTCGGACAGCGCGATCGTCGTGTCGTCCTCGATGGAGATCTTGTTGTCGTCGTAGAAGACGACCAGGTTGCCCAGCTGCTGCGTGCCCGCGAGCGACGAGGCCTCGGAGGTGACGCCCTCCTCGATGTCACC
>NZ_DATLEC010000194.1:0-106202 GCF_035525475.1 Lentzea sp.
GCCCACGCCCCGCGCCGACGAGCTCGCGCGCCGCGTCGGGTCCCACCTCGACCAGCTGAGGTCGGCGCTCGACGCCGACTCGGTCGGCGGCACGGTGAGGATCGGAGGGCCGGCCGAGTTCATGACCACGCGCGGACTGGCCGCGCTCATGCCGTTGACCCGGCGCGGCCTGCGGTTCGAGATCACCCTCGGCCTGGCGAACGACCTCCTGGCCGCGCTCAGGTCCGGCCGGCTCGACGTCGTGCTGTCGTCGGTCCGTCCCGGCCAGGGGTTCACCGCGACGCCGGTCACGGACGAGGAGTTCCTGCTGGTGGGACCGCCGCTGCTCGCCAGGACCGTGGACAGGGCGCTGCTCGCCGAGAACCCCGCGCGGGCCCTGGAACATCTGCCGCTGGTCGCCTACTCCGACGACCTGCCGATCATCCGCCGCTACTGGCGCAGCGAGTTCGGCGCCCGGCCAAGGAACGCGACGTCCGTCGTCGTCCCGGACCTCCGCGCGGTGCTGGCCGCCGTGGTGGCCGGGGCGGGCGTGTCCGCGTTGCCGCGCTACCTGGCCGAACCCGCGCTCAACGCCGGATCCGTCGAACTGCTGCACCACCCGGAGATCCCGCCGCTCAACACCCTGTACGTGGTGACGCGCGGCGCGAAGCCCCCGGCCGTCGACGCCGTCGTCGAGCACTTGAGGTCACGCGACTGGGGAGTCCTCTAGGCCTGGCCTAAACGCTGCGCAGGACCGACACGACGATCCCGAGGATCACGGCCCTGTCGCCGTCGATCACGGGGTACTCGGCGTTGCGCGGCTCCAGGAACACGTGACCGTTGCGGCGCTGGTAGACCTTCACCGTCGCCTCCTCCTCGATCATCGCGGCGACGATCTGCCCGCTGTACGCCTCGTGCGTCTGCCGCACCACGACCGTGTCGCCGTCGCAGATCGCGGCGTCGATCATCGAGTCACCGCGCACGCGCAGCGCGAAGACGTTGCTGCCGCGCCCCACGATCGAGCGCGGCAGGCTCAGCACGTCGTCCACGTGCTCCACGGCCGAGATCGGCGTGCCGGCGGCGATGTCACCGACGACCGGCACGGAGATCGAGTCCTGTGTGGACCGCGCTGTCTCGCTCAGGAACACCCGCACGTCCATCGGCCGCGTCACAGAGGGGCCGCGCTTGAGGAAACCCTTGTCCTCCAACGCCGACAGGTGCTTCGACACCGACGACGAGGACCTCAGCCCGACCGCCTCGCCGATCTCGCGGGTGCTGGGGGAGTAGCCGTGCTCGACGACCCAGTCGCGGATGGCGACGAGGATCCTCTGCTGGCGTTCCGGCAGCGCCGTGGTGTCGAGTTCAAGATCGTCGTAGGCGGTCACCGGCCCGATAGTAGTTCGGGGGTGGCCCGCCACGAACGGGTGGTGGTGCGACCAGGACCTCTGGATCGGCCGCGTGCCCGAGTCAGTCGACCTCCGCGTGGTCGCGCGCTGACCAGCGGGGCTCACCGCCGGCCTCCGCGAACGCGGTCAGCGCCTCGACCAGGCCGTGCCGCAGGTGCTCCGGCATGCGCGCCACGATCGTGCTGATCTCCGCGCGGCGGCGCGCCATCACCTCGCTCACGACGCGGCGGCCCTGCGCGCTGGCCACCACGACGACCTCGCGCCTGCTCGTGGGGCTCGGCTCGCGGTCGGCCATGCCGGACGTGATCAGGCGGTCGATCATGCGCTTCGCCGTGGACGGGTTGACCTCCAGCAGGTCGGCGAGCGCGGTGAGGCTCATCGGGCCGCGGCTGTCGAGCAGCACGACCATGCGCAGCTGCGGCAGCGTGAGCGTCTCCTCGACGGCGGCGAGCGAGCGCGCCGACACCGCGATCAGCAGGCGGGACGCGGTGAGGACCGCGTCGGTCAGGTCGTCGACGTCGCTCACCCGTCCAGTCTCGCAGGACCGGACTCGATAACGAACAGGTAACCATTGCACTGTGCAACGGTCGCGGCGCCGCGGTCTGTCCGTACCTCCCGGCATGCGGATACTCCTCGTTTCGTTGCTGGCGTTGGCGTTGGGTGCGCCGCCGGCGTTCGCGCAGCAGGACCTGGGACCCGGCTACGTGCAGACCCAGTTCGGGCCGATGGGCCCGGCGGGGCGCGACCTGCTGCAGAAGGTGGCGCTCGCCGGCCTGTGGGAGGGCCCCGCCGGGCGGATGGGCCTCGAGAAGTCGTCCAACCCGCTCGTGCAGGAGGCCGGTCGGCACCTGATCGAGGGCCACACCGATCTCGACCGGCGGACCGTCGAACTGGCCAGGACGCTCAACGTGCCGCTGCCCACCCAGCCCACCGAGTCGCAGCAGGGCTGGCTCGACGAGATGCGGGCGGCGCCCGCGCGCAGCCAGGAGTTCGACCGCGTGTTCGCGAACCGGCTCCGCGCGGCGCACGGCGTGGTCTACAAGTTCCTCGCCACCGTGCGCACCGGCACCCGCAACACGGCGATCCGCGACTACGCCAAGGTCTGCATGGACACCGTGCTCGACCACATGACGGTGCTCGAAGCCACCGGGATGGTCGACTTCGACGACACCGAGGCGATCCCGCTGGCCCTGGTCGCCCAGCCCTCCTCGGCCGCTCCCAGCCCCACGATTCCTCCTCGCGCGCCGCAGCAGGTCGTCACGTCGACGCGGCAGCAGGAGGACGACGGCGTCCCGGACGGACTGCTCGGGCTGGGTGCGGTCGTGGTCGTCGGAGGAGGCATTTGGCTGTGGAGCCGCGGCCGGAGCAGCCGCAGGATGCACCCGTAGTGCACGGGCGGCTGACCGCAGATGACCCGTTCGGGTCGTAACGGCTTCGGTTCGGGGCGCGAGATGCCTACATGGCCGCGCCACGACAGTATCCCGGTGTGATGGTCTCGTCGACCTTCGCCGATCTCCGCGACCACCGGGCGGCCCTGATGAGCGCCATCCAGGGGCAGCAGCTGTTCCCGGTCGCGATGGAGTTCGACTCCGCCCTGCCCGACGGCACCGTGCTGGACTCGTCGCTGCGCAAGGTGCGGGAGGCCGCCGGCTACGTCGGGATCGTCAGCCACCGCTACGGCCAGGTACCGGTGTGCCCGCGGAACCCGGACGGCCTTTCCCTGACCCACCTGGAGTACCGCGAGGCCGTGCGCCTGGGCCGTCCGATCCTGATCTTCATCATGGGCGCGGACCACCCGATCACCCTGGCCGACGTCGAGCGCGACCCCGCCAAGCAGGCGAAGCTGGACGCGTTCCGCGAGGAGGTCAAGCTCGCGGACGGTGAACTGCAGCGCGTCTACCGCGTGTTCACGAGCCTCGCCGACTTCACCGCCGGCGCCACGCAGTCCGTCGCCGACCTGCGCAGGCTGCTGGAGTCGGAACCGGCTCGCGCGGCTCCCGGGCCGACGTTGTACGCCCGCCCGCGGTACCTCGGCTCACATCCTTTCGTGGGGCGTCAGGAGCAGCTGACGACGTTGAGCGACTGGGCGAGCGAGGCGGAGTCGCGGACGGTGCTGCTGTTCGAGGCGATCGGCGGCACCGGCAAGAGCATCCTGACCTGGGAGTGGATCAACCACTACGCGCCCGGTGTCCGCGACTGGGCGGGCCGCTTCTGGTACTCGTTCTACGAGGCCGGCGCGGTGATGGCGGACTTCTGCCACCACGCCCTCGCTTACATGACGGGTCAGCCGATCGCGACCTTCGCCGGCCGCAGCCAGGCCGAACTGGGCGAGTTGTTGTTGCGGCAGCTGGAATCCCGCCCGTGGCTGCTGGTGCTGGACGGCCTGGAACGCGTGCTGGTCGCCTACCACCGCTACGACGCGGCCCAACTGCTCGACGAGGACGCGGGCTCCTCCGACGAGATCGGCGACCGGCACCCGTGCGCCGCCATCCGGTCCGAGGACGAGGACCTCCTGCGCCGTCTCGCCGCCGCGTCGCCGTCGAAGATCCTCATCAGCTCACGACTGGTGCCGCGGGTGCTGCTGAACCAGTCGTCGCAAGCGATTCCGGGTGTCCTGCACCAGCGCCTTCCCGGCCTGCGACCGGCGGACGCGGAGGCGTTGATGCGCGGCTGCGGCGTCATGGGGGACGGGCCGACGATGCGGGCCTACCTCCAGCGCCACTGCGACTGCCACCCGTTGCTGACGGGCATCGTCGCGGGCCTGGTCAACGACTACCTCCCGGCCCGCGGCGACTTCGACGCCTGGTCGGAAGACGCCGATGCCGGTGGCAGCCTGGACATCGGCGAGCTGAACCTCGTCCAGAAGCGCAACCACATCCTGCGCGAGGCACTGGGCGCGTTGCCGGGCAGGAGTCGTCAGCTGCTGTCCACGCTGGCCATGCTGTCCGAGGCGGTGCGGTACGACACGTTGAGCGCGATCTGCCCGCAGCTGTCAGCCGACGATCTCCGCCAGGCGGTGTCGGACCTGGAGCGGCGCGGGCTGCTGCAGTACGACTGGCAGGCGAAGGACTACGACCTGCACCCCGTCGTGCGCGGCGTCGCGGCCGGCGACCTGCCCGCGGAGGAACGGCGGGTTCTCGGCCAGCACGTGGTCGACCACTTCTCCGAGGACGCGCACGGGAGTTATGGCCACCTCAGCGGCATCGACGAGCTGCGCGGTCACATCACCGTGGTCCGGACCCTGTTGCAGATGGGACGGCTCCACGCGGCGTTCAGGTCGTACGACAGGGGTTTGGGCGCTGCACTGTGCAAGCTCGAGGCGGCGCCCGAGGTCCTGTCGTTGCTCCGCCCGTTCTTCGGGCGCGACTGGACCAGCCCCCAGCTCCAGGTGCAGGAGCTCGCCTACCTGTGGACCGATCTGGGCAGCGCGTTCGACAAGTTGCAGCAGCACGACAAGGCGCTGGAGCTGTCCACAGCCGCGGTGAGGACGCATCTGGAGGCAGACGACTTCGTGCACGTGGTGGGCAGCCTGACGGACGTCGCCGTCTCCCTGCGCAACCAGAACCGCTTGGCACGCGGGTACTTCGTCGCAGAACTCGGCTGGCGGCTCTCCGGGCTCACCAAGGACGCGAGGACGCGCTTCACGAGTGGCCTGCAGGTGTACCGGTCGTTGACCGGGATGGGCAGGACCGACGAAGCAGACGTCATGTGGTCGCGCCTTGATCTGACGCGCAAGTGGGACCGGCACGGCATCAGAGCGGGTGCGGCCGAGCTCGCCCGTGCGGAACACCGGTTCGACCTGGGGCTGCTCGACGACCGTGAGCTGGACGAGATCAACCCCGAGGGCCGGCGGTTCGTCATCAGAGGGGTGCGCAGGCTGCGGGGCCGCTTGCACCTCGAGCGGGAGGAGTGGGCTGCCGCCGCCGACGAGTTCGACGCGGTCATCGGCATGGCGCGCCAGACCGGGGTGCCGAGCCCGTGGGACGAGGGAGCGCTCGTGCTGGCACGCCTCCGGCAGGGGCGGCTGCCGGATCCGCGCGCCGAGATCGAACGCCTCCCGTCCGGACACGTCCTGCTGCCCGAGCTGTGGCTCGCCGCCGGTGAACGGGAGCGAGCCGTGCGGCCGGCGATTGAGGCCTACCGGTTCGCGTGGGCCGACGGTGAGCCGTACGTCAACAGGTATCTCCTGTCCAGAGCTGTGCGGATCCTGGACGAACTCGGCGTGCCCGTGCCCGTCCTCCCGCCCTGCGACCCGGCCAAGGACCCCGAACTCCCGTGCGAAGCCGCGGTTCGGGCATACCTGGACAAGGTGCGCTAACGAAACGGCATGTCCTGCCACCCGATAGGGCTAAATCACGACAGACTGGGCGCGTGGATCGGGAACGCAGGTGGGCGGACAAGGGTGAGGCCATCGGGCACGGCGTGAGCTGGCTGTCGCGGTGGAGTCTGCGGGTGGCGCTGGCGGCGCTGGGCTTCTGGATGGTGTTCTGGCTGGTCGGGAAGCTCTGGGTGGTCGTGATGCCCGTGCTGCTCGGCCTGCTGATCACCACGGTGCTGTGGCCGCCGGCCCGCTGGATGATGTCGAAGGGCCTGAACTCGGCCCTGGCGGCGACGATCGTGCTGCTCGCCGGGCTCGGTGTGCTGGGCGGGGTGATCGCGGCCATCTCGAGCTCGATCGCGTCGGGCGTGCCGGAGATCAGGGACAGCGCGCAGAAGGCCATCACGCAGCTGCAGGACTGGGCGGGCGGGCCGCCGCTCAACCTCAAGGGCAGCGACCTCGACCGGTTGATCGACCAGGGGGTCGAACAGGTCAAGTCCAGCATCGGGTCGATCGCGAACGGGCTGCTGACGGGTGCGGGCGCGGTGACGTCCGGTGTGGTGACCGGGCTGGTGGCGTTGTTGCTCGCGTTCTTCTTCGTCAAGGACGGCATGCGGTTCACGCCGTGGCTGCGCGGGGTCGTCGGCGAGCGTGCGGGCGGTCACCTCACGACGGTGCTGGAGCGGGTCTGGGCCACGCTCGGCAGCTTCATCCGCAGCCAGGCCATCGTGTCGCTGATCGACGCGGTGTTCATCGGGCTGGGCCTGCTGATCCTCGGCGTGCCGCTGGCGATCCCGCTGGCCGCGCTCACGTTCCTGGGCGGGTTCATCCCGATCATCGGCGCGTTCATCGCCGGGGCCCTGGCCGTGCTGGTCGCGCTCGTCAGCAACGGGCTCACCACGGCGATCATCATGCTGATCATCGTCATCGTCGTGCAGCAGGTCGAGGGCAACGTGTTGCAGCCCATCCTGCAGTCGCGCGGCCTGCGCCTGCACGCCGCGGTCGTCCTGCTGGTCGTCACCGCGGGCACTAGCCTCTACGGCATCGCGGGCGCGTTCTTCTCCGTGCCGGTCGCCGCCGCCGTGGCCGTCGTCATGCGCTACCTGGGCGAGGTCATCGACGCGAGGTCCGTAAGGGACACGTCACAACTCGGCGGGGATGATCCGGTGGAGACCGAACGTCCTCCTGAGTGATGACCGGGCAGAGGAGAACCACTGCGGCGGAGAAGGCTGTTCTCGCGGGCGGCTGTTTCCGGGGCACGCAGGACCTGTTCCGCCTTCGACACCCATGTCCGGGACCGATCCCGTGACAGCGGCTTTTCGACCTCCCGTGCGACCTCTGCGGGGTCGCACGGATACACCCAACTTCCCCCAGACAGACAGAACCGCGTAGAGCAGCCGCTGGAGTGCCTGCCTTCTCCCAGGCGGTGAAGCGCTTGAAGACGGTAGGCCGGGGCGGGGAGTCCGCGGGTAGAGCACGCCACTTGATGCTGTTGTCGACCACGTACAGGATCGCGTCGACGATCAGTCGGCGGCAGTGCTTCTCCCACTGCCCGCCATTACCGCCCAGGCACGCCGGATCGGGCAGCAGCACATCGAGCTCGGCCCACTGGGCGTCGGTGAGGTCGGTGGGATACCGGCTCGTCCGCAGGCCGGGCTGATGGGTGACGGCCAGGCGGCAACACGCGGAGCCCGCGGTGGAACCGCCTGCGGGGATCGGGCACGATGACAACGGAACTCCTGGCAGAGCGGCGCTTCGACAACGTCCGATCCACCAGGAGTTCCCCTGTCCGCGCACCAACAGGCTCACACCTACTCAAGCTCGGAAACGGCCACCAAGCAGAGCGGCAAGTCGATTGTCATCGGGTCGGCTACGACCGAGACGTCCGAGTTGAAGGCCAATCCGGACGGGACCCGGACGTTGGTCAACTACGTGCATCCGGTGCGGGTCAATGAGAACGGTGCCTGGACCGATGTCGACCTGGACCTCGCGCCGCAGTCCGATGGCACGCTGGCGCCGAAAGCGGCACCGGTGACCATGTCGTTCACCGCGGGCGGCCTGGGCTCTGCGGTGGGCCGGTCGCGCGGCTGGTGAAGGGCGACGCCGAGGCCGGCTTCGGGTGGTCGGCCGACCTGCCTCCGGCGCGCGTCTCCGGCAAGACCGCCACCTATCCGGACGTGCTGCCGGGGTGGCGAGTGCGGCGACGGCGACGTGTTCGGCGGTTTCGGCGGTTTCGGCGCAGCCGGTGCCGGCCGCGACGAACGCGACCGCGAGTAGCACGATGGCGGGTCCGGTGATGCAGAACAGCAGGTGGAGACAAGGAAGGGGCGACTCCGGCGGCGAAGACCAGGAGTGGTCCGCGAGCGCCGAGCCGGTCGGATGCGCGGCCGGCGGGGCAGGGGACGGGTCTGCACCAGGGGATCCCCCTGTGTCTCGAGCCGGGTTTTGCTGGATCGAGGGGATTCACCTGGAGCTTCATGTGGGTCGGGATGTCGATTCGAACTGTGCCTGGGCGGTCCGAGGCGGTTGGGGTCACAGCGTGGGTGCGACGCGTTTGGTGTAGGAGGTGATCAGCGCTGTTTCCAGTCGTTCGATGCCGGTGAGGGTGCTGATCCGGTCGGTGAGGTGGGTGTAGAGGGTGTCGGCGTCTCGGCAGATCACGATGGCGATCAGGTTGTGTTCGCCGGTGGTCGCGCCGACGAACGCGGTTTCGGGGTCGGCGGCCAGGGTGTGGGTGACGGCGGTGAGCTGGCACGGGGTGACGGTCAGCCAGAGCAGGCACTGGACGGAGAAGCCGAACAGCGTCGGGTCGACCTCGACGTCGAGTTGGAGCACGCGAGATCGGCGCAGTTCGTCTAGGCGACGGCGGACGGCGGACTCCGACCAGCCGGCCTGTCGGGCGAGGCTGGGGTAGGCGATCCGGCCGTCGGCCGCGAGCGCGGGGAGCAGACGACGATCCAGGTCGGTGAGACCGACGGTGGCGGTGTCGCTGGTGTCGGGTGGGTGAAGTGCGGCGATCTGTTCGGTGGTGAGTGCTGAGGTGCGGCCGAGCCAGCGGCGATCCATCAGGTGGCGCAACAGCCGTTGCGCGGTGACCTGGAGGATCTGCGGATGGCGGGCCAGCGTCTCCAGCGGAGCGGGGCCGCCCTCGGCCACCCGGACGATGCAGACGATTTCGGCGCCGCTGGACAGCACGCTCACCCAGGCGGTGTCCGGGCGCTGAGCGAGCGCACGGGCCACAGCACCGGTGTGTCGGGGATGGACGCGTAGCCGCACCAGCCACTCCGCGTGGCCAGCGCGGCGGCTGTTGAGCGCCCCGGTCACGCGGGCCGCGCCGGTGCCGCGGAGCCGGGCGAAGCGGCGGGCCACAGTGCGGTCGGCGACGTCGAGGACATCGGCGATCTTGCTGAACGGGGCGCGCCCGTCGAGCTGGAGTGCGTGCAGCAGTTGGAGGTCGAGGGTGTCGAGCATGACCGAATCCACCTGATCAGGGTAGGTCGGTGTCGGATCGCGGCGTGGTGCCGGTCGTTTCGGGCCGGCTGCGTGCTGTGGACGCAGTATCGGTCGCATGACATCTGACATCCACGGCATTCACCACGTCGGGATCCTGACCCGTGATCTCGACGGGCTGGAGCGCCGGTACGCCTCGTTCGGCTTCACACTGAGTCCTCGCTCGCGGCACCTGCTCAGCGCACAGCCTGGTGAGCCGCCGGTGCCGGGGTGCACGGCAAACCGGTGTGCGCTGTTCGGCGGGTCGTACATCGAGCTGCTCGGCATCGTGGACGAGTCGGCACCCGATCCCTGGCACACCAAGGCGATGGCTGACGAGTACGAGGGGTTTCGGCTGCTCAACTTCGACACCGACGACGTCGAGACCGTCAAACGGCGACTTGACGGTGCCGGGCTGCGCACGTCGGGGGTGCTCGATCTGGAACGCGACGTCGACACCGAGGACGGCATCCGCACCGTCCGGGCCCGTGCCGTGCACATCGACCCCCGCGCCACGCCGGAGAGCTACCTGGGGGTCGCCCAGCACCTCACCCGTCAGCACGTGCACCAGCCGCGCTACCTCGACCACAGGAACGGCGCCCACGGCCTCAGCAGCGTGCTCGTGGTGGCCGACGACGCCGAGTTCGACGCGATCACCGACCGGTACACCCACCTGCTGCAGGCAGCCCCCAGGCAGGACGGTCCTCGTACCGTGCTGGATCTGGCGGGCGGGCGGCTGGAGATCGTACGCGCCTCCGACGTCGGACAGGTGCTGCTCGACGAGCCCGCACCGGCCCCGTCCTATCTCGCCGCCATGACCGTCCTGGTCGACGACGTCAACTACGCCCGCACGATCGTCGAGAGCAGCGACGTGCCAACCCAGCCAACCGAACACGGGTTCTTCGTCTCCGCACGCGACGCCTACGGAGCCGGCTTGTTCTTCACCAACACCCCCTGAAAGGGACCGTCATGTTCACGACCCTGATGCTCCTCCTCGGCCCCTGGCTGGGATTCCGCCTGCTCGGCGCACTGGGTGTCGGCCGGTTCGCCACCTGGCGATTCAGCGCGGCGCACGGACTGGCGACGATGCTCATCGCCACCGGAACCGCGCACTTCGCCCCAGCGACCGTCACGATGATCCCCAACCACGCGGACCTGGTGGCCATGGTCCCGCCGTTCGTGCCCTTCCCGCACCTGATGGTCTACGCGACCGGCGTGCTGGAACTCCTCGGCGCCCTCGGCCTCGTCCTGACCAAGACCCGCTCGGCCGCGGGCGTCAGCCTCGCCGCGCTCTTCGTGCTGATGTTCCCGGCCAACGTCTACGCGGCCATCGCGGACGTGCCGCTGGGCGACGACCCGCCCACGCCCCTGTGGTTCAGAATCCCGGAGCAAGTCCTCTTCATCACGGTCGCGCTCTGGATAGCCGGAGCTGCTCACAGCCCGTGGGTGCGCCGCATACTCAGCGCACCACCACCCGGCTCCAACCCAGTTGCCGTCCAGCAGCGGCCTGGACAGCGACTGGGGTCACGAAGGCCGAACTAGGCCAGAGGCCCTGGTGGTCCGCACGTCGTTCGGTCACCCGTCGAATCCTGGCAAACCGAGCATCGGCGCCAGCAGCAGCGCGTGTCGACGGCGCGTTCGTCATCCACGATCCGCCTCCTGCAGGTCATCATGACGCGCTCGGCAGTGCCCGAACGTTGGGCTGGCTGGTTGTCGCGGCGCGAAGGCGCAGGATCTCCTCGTGTTGCGCAGCCAGGCGGGACACGGCCTGGGCACGGAATGCCTTCACGCCTACCGGAACACGATCGTCACGTGCTGGAGCACGCGCAGGCTGGACGAGCCGACTCCGCGCGATGTGGATGAACTGTACGAGCACGTCCGCTGTATCGCGCAACGACGCCGTAACCACGCCGACGGTGCAGGCGCGGTGCATCACATGTACTACGCGCGGTGCGAAGTATGACAGCGGCCGTGATCTCGACGACGATGTTGATCGTGGTGCTGATCGTCTGCGCGGACAACCACTTCATGTGGCGACTAGGTCGAGCATCGCTTTTCCGATGCGCAGCACCCCGTCGTCGAGCGGCACGCACCGGACGCCGCCCTTGCCGCGTAACGCCTTGAAGGCGCCGGGTGCGATGACGGTGTTCATCCAGGCGCAGGGGCTGGCGGGCCGGTGCACCTCGAACCGCACCGGTCCGTCGCCGCTGTCGAGGCTGAAGACGGTGCCACGGGCCAACGCGTCCACGTCGAACCCGCGCACCACGACGTTGCGTCGGGCCACCAGCGGGTCCACCGGCCACGGGGCGAGGGACTCGGCGGCGATGAACGTGACGGCCGCGTTGCGGTGCGCGGGGTGGTTGAAGTAGCGGTCGCCGACGATGCCGAGCCCGGCGCGGAGGACCACGTGGCCGTGTGAGACGGGCGCTGGATCGGGACGAGGGCCGTCCGACGGACGGCCCTCGAAGGCGTGCACGGGTGAGACGTGCAACCCCGCGATCTCTACCTCTCGCCGAGCTGCCACTCGGGCCTGACGTAGTGGCACGTGTAGCCGTTGGGGTAGCGCTCCAGGTAGTCCTGGTGCTCCGGCTCGGCCTCCCAGAAGTCCGAGGACTGGGTGACCTCGGTGACGACCTTGCCCGGCCACTTGCCGGAGGCGTCGACGTCCGCGATCGTCTCCTCCGCGACCTTCTTCTGCGCGTCGTCGGTGTAGAAGATCGCCGAGCGGTAGCTGGCACCGATGTCGTTGCCCTGGCGGTCGCGGGTCGACGGGTCGTGAATCTGGAAGAAGAACTCGAGGATCTGCCGGTAGCTCAGCTTCTCGGGGTCGAACACGATCTCGATGGCCTCGGCGTGGTTGCCGTGGCGGCGGTAGGTCGCGTTGGGCGTGCTCGGGTCGCCGGTGTAGCCGACTCGAGTGGAGACGACGCCGGGGTGGCGGCGGAACAGGTCCTGCATGCCCCAGAAACAGCCGCCCGCGAGAACAGCCTTCTCCGTCACAGTGGTACTCCTCTGCTCATCGGTGTTCACTCATGAGAACGCTCTGGCTCGCCGGGTTCATCCCCGTCAGGTTGTGACGTATCCATAACCGGTTCTACACCGGAGCACGTGGCAGCAGTCACGCGTACTACGCGTCAACGACGCGGGAGAAGATGGCGGCGCCGCGAATCACTGTCATCAGGCTGGCTCCGCTGTCCCCAGGGCACGCCGAAGCATCCCGAGCGACATTGAACCGAGGCGATCACCACGGCTCTGTCACAGCAAGCATCCCATCTAGATGACTGGTGCGGTGAAGATCGCGTGAGGCACGGGCCGTCTCCAGACGTGGGAAAAGGGCGTTCAAGATCAATGTGTGACGACAGACCTGAACACCCTTCTGACCGCACTCCACGTCGAGATCGACGACCGCCTCGCCGGTAGGCCTCGGACGGGCAGACCGCCGAAGCTCACCGATGCCGAACTGGTCACCCTGGCCGTGGCCCAAGCCCTGCTCGGGTTCACCTCCGAGGCCCGGTGGCTGCGGTTCCTGCCCGTCCGAATGCCCGGCGCGTTCCGGTACCTGCCCGGCCAATCCGGCTACAACGTGCGCCGGCGATGTGCGGGGCACGATCCAGCCGGCCCGGACGGTCAGCTCTTCAGCGCGTAGAACCGCATCGGTGAGTTCGCCCGGAAACCGATCCGGGGGTAGACCGGCGCTCCGGCGGCCGTGGCGTGCAGCGTGGCACGGGTGATCCCCGTCGCGCGCCATCCCTCGTACAACGCCTTGCGGGTCACCGCCTCGCCATAGCCTCGGCGCTCCCACTCCGGATCAGTCGCCACCAGCACCACGAACAGCCGCCCGGCCGTCTCCACGGCCGCCGCACACGTCACCGGCACACCGTCCCGCAGACCCAGGTAGGCGTGCACGTCGCTCTTCCACAGCGCGGAACCGGCAATGCCGTCACGGCCGTCCCCGATGTCGAACCCGTACGCGCGTGAGTTGATGTCCGCGTACACCGACAACTGTTCGTCGGTGGTCACCCGCTCGAACGTCAGCTCCGGATGTGATGGCTCCGGGATCGGCAGCAGGTCTCCCGCCATCCCGGTACCGGGAAACGCGTACTCGAACCCGGCGTGGCCGGCCAGCAGGTCGAGGTCGGCGCCCTCCACCAGATCCTCGAACACCCACAGGAAACCGGCGTTCTCCTTCGTGCGCATGACGTCCGCGGCTTCCGCGAAGCGCCGCGCGAGCAGGTCGGTGCCGATTCCGGGCTCGGTCAGCGTGACGCAGTTCCAGAACGGGAACCGGCAGTCCGCCCACCGCACCGCGACGCCGGGCAAGTCGCGCACATCGGCGTTCGCATCCCGATCCAGCACCATGGCGCGCCACCCCACGACGAGCTGCTCCACCGACTCCAACGCTTCCGCCAAATCCGCCACGCCCGACTCCCGGTGAGAGATGAGACCAAGATCTACAGCCCGGAGCCTAGGGCCCACATGCTTGGCGAGCCTCGGCCGCTGTGGCACGCGCACGATCCGATCGGCCGCTGTGCCGGCCACAGCGCGCGTCGAGACCCTGCCTTACGAGACGGGGGAGGTAGCGCTGCGGTGGGGATCGACTTCTGCCCTGCAGACCGCACGCGCCGCCGATCGCCTCGCGTCCCCGGCGCCGGCCTGGTCTCGGTGAAGCGGTCCTAGCAATTGGGGCGAGTCCCGCTCGTGCTCGCCACGTTACCGCTCCAAATCCAGCCGAGCGTGCCGGAGGACCGGTCCCGCGCGTAGTACCAGAGATTTCCGAGTTCATTGAACTTCTTGCAGAAGATGTCGGCTGTTCCTGAGCGGTTGCTGTAAACGGGACAATCTTGTCCAGGTCCGTTGTGGTAGGGCTCGGAACCGATGGTCTGGAGCGTGCCACCGTTTCCGTTGCGACCGTACTGAGGACAGACAACCGCTGCTTGTGCCTGCGAGGCGCCAACGCCGACGATCGACGAGATCGTCACCATTCCGGCTGCGGCGATTCTCCCGAAAAGCGCTCCTTTTGACATGTGAAATCTCCTTCGCGACTGCGCATTCGCTCATAGCGGTGGATGAATCGCTTCCTGCGCTGTGGCGGGAGGCGGTGTCTTGTCCAAGGCAAACATGATCGCGATTGAGCCCGGTACCGCTGGTCGGGTGACGGCGCTCACGTCGTAAAAATATTTTGATACTCTGAGTGGTAGTGCTGTGATTCATCGATAAATACAATTCCGCTTCCTCGGGGAATCGTTCGGGTAGTTCTGCGAAGAGATGTTCTTCGCCTCGCCTTGGGCAGCGGCACATGCGCCGCCGGCGTTCGCCGCCGATGCCGGTACAACGTTGGCGCACCGCAGCCGATCGCCACGAGCGTCGAGATCAACTGCGAATGTGACCAAGTCGGTGAAAGCCAGGATTCCGATCGAGTTCTCGCAGTTTGTGCTGTTCGACTATTCCGGCGATGCGAGTGTGTCCGATGTCGAGCGGCCGACCAACGCTGACTGGGCCGGATGCGCAGACCGCGGGGGAGCGGTGTTCCACGCCTCCGACCCTGGCGAGCCTTACCGGGTCACCTGGTGATGTCACGATCGACTTGCCCCCGGCATCGCTCTACGCGGTTAGCGCGATTCGGCTGGGCACATCAGTCGACGAAGAAGACCGTCAGAACGAAGCATGGCGACTGCTGGTGTGGCCAGAGTGTGACTAGAAGGCTTAGGGGGAGCCACGCTCTGCGTCCCTCCCCGGCACCGCGTGTGCCGGGTAACAGCCGAACCTGATCAGTCCGGCGTCAGCGGCATCCACGCCCGTGGCCGCACGGGTCGCGGTCAGAAGACTTCGTCGTCCGGGTAGCGCAGGACTTCTGTTTCCGTACGGGCCCACCAGAATCCGTCGACGTGGTCGAAGAGGTGAGTGGTGTCGGGAAGCCCGACGGTCCGCACCGTGCCGTCGGCCGGGTTCAGCACGCGCTGGCGGCCACCGGACTCGAAGACCGGGGTGAGGATCACGTGCTCGCCGCCGTGGGTGAAGCGCCCGTCCACACCGTGCTTGCCGGGCTGGTCGTGCAACCCCGTTTCTTGCCAGATCCGGTCGATGACCCGGCCGTCCGGACCCAGCCGGTAGCAGCCATGGAAGTCCACACCGTGCTTGCGGCGGGCCCACAACCCGCGCCCCACGACGAACACCAAGCGCTCGTCGCCGTCGGTCCACACATCGCCGAGGTCGGGCAGTTGGTCCGGGTCCTCCTGGCCGGCGGCCGGGAAGTCCGCTGCCACCAGGCTGAGCAAGTCGCCGTAGGCCGCGGTCCCCCCGTCGACGACCAAATCCCGCAGATAGCGCGGCTCGTCGTGGTTGAACTGCTGGCGCACCGGCCACGCCCGGCCGTCGGCGCTGTGCGCGGTCCACCCGGCCACCACCGGCGGCGCCGCGGCGGGCACTTGCGGACCCGGATCGACCGGCAGCTCTTCGAAGTCCGCTCCCACCCGCAGCACCCGGTCGTGGTTCATGGCGACGACCAGTTCGCCGCCACCCACCAGCAACGCCGCCCGGTCGAACAAGCCCGGATCGGGCAAGAGGAGTTCACGCACGCCCGTCTCGACATCGGCGATCAGCAGGACGGTCTGCCCGCCACCGTCGCGGTGCCCGACCAGCGCGGCTCGCCGCGCGTCGATCGCCGCCGCCGTGTCGGGGAAGACGACGTCCACGCCGTCCGGGATGATCACGCCCGCGATCGTACTGCCGGAAATGCGCGTATCGAATCACGCCTGGCTCGTTCGATGCGCCCTGGCGGACGAACTGCCACCCGAGGTCAAGGGTGAGAACGCTTGACGACAGTCCTTCGCGCTCGTGTGGCGGAGCAGATGTTGAGGGGAAGGCGAGCCGCCGGGGCCGGTGCTTGCCGTGCGCGAGGACCCGGCCCAAGGCCCTGCCGACGGCGCGGGTGAGGCCGTCGATGCCGAAGCTGGCGAAGATCGGGTGGAACCGGGCGGCGAGGATGTCGGACCAGGCGACTGGTAACCGGGCAGTGGTGAAACCTGTGCGATTCTCCAGCGCGCCCGCTGCATTCATCGGCTGGAGGTCGCCGGTCTCGTGTGCCGCGGCAGCTGCCTTTGGTGTGGGCCGCTGCTCACCGCGAGTCTCACGGGCTGACTCTCCGTGCGGGGGTGAGGGCCGCGAAGCCCTCACCCCCGCACGGTCACGAGGCGTTGCTGAAGGGCAGGTGCACGGCGGTCACCGGACCGAGGTCGGCATCGCCGGTCAGCTCGGCGTCGGTGAGCGCCCGGCGGTGGACCCGGAACTCGTCCATCGTCCCCCTGAACCGGTTGGTGCCGTCGGGTTTGGCCCCGAGCCGGATGCCGTCCACGGCGAACGTGTCACCGTAGGTCAGCGATCCGGCGACCGGGCCGCTCGACCGGTTACCGTCCACGATCAGCTCCACCGTGCCGCCGGACCGCCGGACGGTGACCAGGTGCCAGGCGTTGTCACCGAACGCCACCGAGGCCGACGGGTCGGGCACGGACACCTCGTAGGAGCCCGTGTCGGTCTGGAGATAGCCGCAGAAGCGGTCCTGGCCGGGCTGGGCGCGCAACCAGATGGACCGTTCGGTGGCTCCCGTGCCGTAACCCCAGAAGATGACCTGGTCGGCCGAGGTGGCGGTGGCGGAGTACTTCACCCACGTCGAGGCGGTGAAGTCGCCGTCGCCCAGCGCGATGCTCGGGCGGTAGGGCAGGTGGACCTCGTCGTCCGTGCCGTCGAACTGCAGCCCGGTGCCGTACCGGCCGCCGACGACCGCGGGTGTGCCGGAAACCCTGGCGTGCACGCAGTGCGCAGAGGCGTCCGGGGTCTGCGGTCCGGTCACCGGGTCCGCGACGTCGTGCGCCTGGGTGTTCTGGCCGTCGAACGTCCACCACAGCGCGGGATCGGCAGGGAAGCGCCCGGTGGCCGCGGTGCCGAGCTCGGCGGCGGTCAGTGCCCGGTGGTACAGCCGGAAGTCGTCCAGCGAGCCCTGCAGCACGTCCGTGCCGTCCAGTTTGGACCCGAGCCGCAGGCCCCTGATGCCGTCGGCCTGGTCGGCGCTCACCGAGCCGGTCAGACCGGTGGCCGTGGCCGGGGTTCCGCCGTCCACGCTCAGCTGGACCTGACCGCCGGTGCGGGTGAGGGCGAGCAGGTGCCAGGCGTTGTCACCGAACGCCGTCCGGCCGACGGTGTCCGGGAGTGCGACGCTCACCGACGCGGTCGGGGTCTCCAGCCAGGCGAGCAGCCGGTCCTGGCCCGGTTGGGCCCGCACCCACATCGAGCGCTTGCCCGACGTGCTGCCGTACGCCCAGAGCAGCGCCTGGTTGGGAGTGCCCGACGTGGCGCTGTACTTGAACCACGCGGCGACGGTGAAGTCGCCGGAGCCGAGGTCCAACGTCGGCGAGAAAGGCGCTTCCACGCCGGGGTGCGCCGAGTCGATCTTCAACGCCCTGCTGGTCTGGACGCGCCCTGGGTCCGGTTGGATCCCGCCGAGCACGGTCGCGGTCGCGCAGTTGCCGGACACGTCCTCGGTGATCGGCGTCGCCGTCCTGGCGGGCACGGCCGCGCCGTCGACCTTGGTCATCGCGAGGCTCAGGACCCGCTCGTCCCGGGTCAGCGCGACGTTCCTGATCCTACCGGCGAAGGCGTCGCTGACGCCCGCGTCCTGCTTGCCACCGAGCCGGATGCCGGTCACACCGCCGCTGACGGCGCCCTCGATGCCCTGGGCGGTCGCCGACGCCGTGCCCGTGGTGAGCCGCAGCTGACCGCCGGTGCGCACCACGGTCAGCTGGTGCCAGGCGTTGTCGCCGAACGCGACCGCGGTGCTGCCGTCCTTCACCGACGCGGTCGCGCCACCGTCGGCGCCCTCGACCCAGGCGGTGACCTGGTCCTCGCCGGGTTGCAGGCGCACCCAGACCTGCGGGGCGCCGGAACCTGACCCATATCCCCAGAACAGCACCTGGTTGCGGGTCGAAGCCGTTGCCTGGTAACGGAACTGCAGGGACAGCGTGAAGTCGCCACCACCGGGGTCGATCGTGCGCGAGTACGGCACGTCCGCGTAGTCGCCGGTTCCGTCGAGCAGCAGGCCGTCGTTGATGGTCGCGTTTCCCTTGAGGTAGGCATCGTTCGCCTCGGGGGAACTGTCCGGAGTGGTCGGTCCGGCGGCCTGGGCGGGCTGGCTCGACGGCGTGCCGACGGTCGTGCCCGGCAGGCCGAGCTGGGCCGGGGTGAACCTGGTGAAGCGGATCTCGTCGGAGGAGAACGTGGTCCCGCCCTCGTACAGCAGGCCGATCTCGCCACCGGTCAGCTCGGCGACGTCGGAGTAGCCCGCGCGGTCGTTGGTGACCAGCCCGTTCGGCGCGCTCGCCCAGGTGGTGCCGCGGTCGGTGGAGTACCGGACCCGCATCTGCTCGCGGTCCTGGGGATCCGCGGGACCCGAGAAGATCAGCACGTCACCGGGGGTGCTCCGGTAGGTCTGCTCCAGCGCCAGGACCGAGCCCTGCACGTTCGGCGTGACCAGCGACGGCACCAGGGAGAACTTCGGCATCGTGGTGCCGCCGTCGGTGCTGACCGCCCTCGCCCGGTGGTCGCTGTCGTCGACCTCGTTGCGCGCCCCGGCGTACACGGAGCCGTCCGGCAGCTCGGTCACCACGATCTCACCGGGGCTCAGCACACCGTCCACATAGGAGTTCTCGGTCTTGCTGGCCTGCCAGGTCTCGCCGTGGTCGTCGCTGTAGAGCACACCGGCGTACACGGTGCCGTTCGACGGTTTCTGATGCGCGCCCACGACCAGACGGCCCGCGTGCGCGCCGTGTTCGAGCTGGATGCCGTGCGCGGGGCCGGTGGCGAACCAGCCGTCGTTGGTGCCGTCCATGCTGGCGCCCAGCGGTTTCGGTGCCGTCCAGGTCAGGCCGTCGTCGGCGCTCTGCTGGATCCACGGCAGCCGCTTGCCGGTGTGCGTCGCCTCGTTGGACGTGGTGACCAGCAGGACCTTCCCGGTCGTCCGGTCGACCACCGGGACCGGGTTGCCGCGGGTGAACGGCGCGAACGGGTCGGTCGGCGACCCCTGGGCGACCACGCGGATCGGGCCCCAGGTCCGGCCTTCGTTGGTCGAGCGGCGCACGACCAGGTCGATGGCACCGCGATCCGCGCACGTGGCCGACCGACGGGCCTCCGCGAACGCCAGCAGCGTGCCGGAGGCGGTCCGGGAGAGGACCGGGATCCGGAAGCAGCCGTACCCGTTGGTGCCGCCGCGGTACAGCACCTGGTGCGCGCCGGACACGCTGACACCGCTGGCGGTCGCCGGCGGAGGTGCGAAGGGGATCAGGAGTAGGAGTGGCAGAAGAACTCGCAGGAGGGGCATGTTCGCCTCGTCGTCGATCGGGTCAGGTCCGCGAAGAAGCGGGGCCAGGCCAGGCCTGACCCCGCTTCCGCCGTCAGCTGGTCACTTGCGGGCGTAGAAGTGCGGAACGCCGTTGATGGTGATGAAGCCGAACATGACGGTCTGGCCGTTGGAGTTGAGGAAGAGCATCGTGGACGGATCGCTCGACGCGGGGTCGGAGTTGCCGACGCCGCCGATGAGCTGTTGCTCGCCCCAGGTGTTGCTGCCGGTCGCGGTCTCGTAGAACCGGTAGATCTCGTTGTCGGTTCCCCGGTACGCCACGGCGATCCGGCTCGAGCCGGGGTCCTTCTCCGCCGCGGGCGGGCCCGCGGTGAGACCGGCGCCGACCACCTGCCACTCGGTCGGCCAGGCACCGCCCTGGTCCTGCAGCTTGGTGTGGATCAGGCCGTCGGCACCGCGCACGAACAGCTGCGGGACGAAACCGGGGCGCAGCACCACGGCGGGCTTGCCGTTCAGGCCCTGACCACCGAGGTCGGTCCAGCCCGACACGCCACCGTCGTCGTAGTACTGCATGGTCCGCACCGAACCGGCACCGTTGACACCGAAGATCCGCACGCCGCCCTGGACCGCGACAGCGCGGACGGTGCCCGGCACGAGGTCCTGGTCACCCAGGCCGCGCCAGAACGGCACGGAACCGGCGTGGGCGTAGGACCACAGCTTGCCGTCGCTGTCCGACGCGAACAGCACGACCGTGCCGTCGCCGAGCTTGGCGACCTCCGGCGGTGCGGCCATCGACCCGCCCAGGTCCACCCACGGTTCCCAGGTCGTGGTGTCCAGCCCGGTCTGGGTGCGGGACCACACGGCACCGCCGGGCCGCAGGGCGAAGATGCGCATCTGGGCGGTGGACAGCTGGGTGATGGCGGGCTGGCCTGTGAAGGACTGCCCGTCGGACAGCACCGTCCAGTCGACGGCACCTTCGACGTCCACCTGTTCCTGCCTGCCCCAGCGGATGTCACCGCCGTCGTCCACGTAGGTGTGGTGCAGCAGACCCGCGTGTGCGTCGCCCACCGGAGCGGCCATCGTCATGGAGATCTTGGAGTCCTGCTCGACCGGCACGGTCGGCACCGGGTCGGCGAACCACCCCTGCAGGTCCACGATCACGTGCGCGGGTTTGGAGCTGCCGTTGCGGATGCGGATCTTGCCGTCGGTGCCCGGCTTCAGCACGGTCATGTTGCCGCGCCAGAGGTCGGCCTTGAAGTCCATCACGGACACCGAGGGCTCGGTCTGCCCCAGCGGCCACGCCTTGAGGTAGCCGGCGGCCTCCGGGGTGACGATGATGTTGACGGCCGCGCCCGCGACGCCCTGGGTGGCCATCCCGGTGATCCCGCCGACCTGGACGTCGAGCGTGGCGTTCGCCGCGAGCGGGGAGCCGTTGCCCGCCGTCCTGGTGTTGAACAGGCGCTTGGTCAGGTCGCGCAGACCGGCGCCCTGGTTGGACACCTTGCCGAAGTAGCCCTCGGCGGTGATGACCAGGTTGACCGCGTCAGGACCGTTGTTGCGGAAGGTCACCTTGCCGTCGGCCGACAGGGCGAGCACCGCAGCGGACTGGGTCGCCCCCGCTTCGAAGTTGACCACCGTGCGGTTGACCGCGGTCCCCGGCCCGGCGGCCAGCGAACCGGCCGCCGGTGCGCCCGGCACCAGCAGGTTCACCTTGGCCGCGGCGGCACCGGCGGGCACCACGCCACCGGTCAGCGTCACCGTGCGGCTGCCGCCGGCCGGGATGGTGCCGGTCGTGGTGCCCGTGCCGGAGCGGGTGTCGACCACCCTGGTGTGGGCGACCGGGACGAAGCCGCCGCCGGTCACGCCCTGGGCACTGGTGAAGTAGCCCTGCACCTCGGCCACCATGTGGGTCTTGCCGGACGCGTTGTAGATCGACACCTTGCCCTGCGCACCGACCTCCACCACGGCGACGTTCGAGATCTGCTCGCCCACGCCCGCCGAGACCATGGTGGTGCCCGGCCGGTTCTGGCCGGCCGGCCACGCCACGGCCCACGTCGCCTCGGTCGGCTTGAGCAGCCCGATGCGCAGCACCACCGAGCCGACGCCGGTCGTGGGCACCGCTCCGCCGGTGACCGTGAACGTGGTCGTGCTGGCCTCGCCGCGCTCCCCGGTGGCACCGATGCCGGTCAGGGTGTTCAGCACCACCGGTGACGACGGAACCGGAACGTAGTCGCCACCCTTGCCGGCCGCGTCGGCGTGCGCTGCCTGCGCCCCGGCGAGGGGCACCACCGTCGCGACCAGGACGGCCGCCAGTGTCGCTCTCATCGTTCTCAACACGGTGTCTCTCTTCATCTCGTGGAACCTGTTGGCGCGGGTTGTCCGTTGCCGTCCTGAAGCAGGCCGAGGTTGACCAGGCCGGGCCCGGATCCTTGTGGGTTGTAGAGGAAGTTGGGCACGACCTCGTGCTTGTTGATGCCCCCCGGCCTGCCGTCCCTGTAGACGCCCTCGGCCGTCATCTCGAAGGAGACCGGAATCGTGCGATTACCCGAGTACTTCGGAATCACCTTGTAGTAGACGACCTGACCACCCCGAACCGCGGAGGCGACCTGACTCTCGAACGCGCGCATGTTGTCCTCGACCCGGCCCGCACCTCTGACCCAGTAGTTCGCGGCTCGGCTGCAGGTCGCCACGTTCTCGTGCTTCTTGCCGCTGCCGCCGAGCACGGCCGCGAGCAGGTGGCAGGAGTTGATCGTCGAGCTCGCGGGCAAGCCGTAGTTGTTCGCGACGTGGTCCCGCGCCCATTGATAACCCGGTCCACGCACGGCCCTGTTCTCGGGATGCGTACTGGTGACGCACGCTTCGACGCCGGTGGCGCGGTTGCCGTGCGCGGAGTCCACCGGCATGTAGTTCGGCGTCGGCAACGACTGGCGGCAGTCGCGCCTCTGCCGTTGCCGCTGGTCGGAGAGCATCCGGTGCGGTTCCTCGGAACCGTGGACCGTCACCACGACCGCCCGCGACGCGGCCGACACGTTGTGCATGATCTGGCCCGCCGCCCGCACCGCCCCCTGGTAGATGTTGTCCGCGTCGGCCCGTGCGTCGTCGACGACGTCCCGTTGCGTCCCAACCCGTCCGGCCGGGGCCTTCGGTGTCGAGGACACCTGGTCGGGCTCCAGCAGGATCGGCTTGGTCGCCGCCGCGCTCACCGGGATCGGCGTGTTCTTCGCCGCGGCGGCGTTGTCCGCACGCGCCTTGTCCGAGATCGCCTTCGCCCGGAGGTAGGCGGCGATGCGGGCGGCCTCGGCACGGGCAGCGGCGTCGTCCTGCGTGTCGATGTCGCCGTCACCGTCGGTGTCGTCGCGCTTGCCGGGGTCGTTCGCGATCTCCCACGGCGATCTGCCACCACCGCCACATTGCGGCGTCCACGCGTGTGTGTCGCAGAACTGGTCGCGCACCGACGGCTGCTGGCGCGCGTTCATGAAGTAGTCACCGCAGGTCATCCCGCCGGACCACCGCTCGCACCCGTCGTAGGGCATCTTGGTCGGCTCGAGCACCATCCACGCGACCCGCAGCGGGGTCGAGATCCGGCCCATTCCCCACCTGGCGCCCTTGCCGATCCTGGACCACCACGACGTCTTGGGCGGCGTGATGTGCACGGGCACGCGGGGAACGCACACCGTGTACCCCTTGCCCACCTGGCAGGAGTGGCCGGTCGGGTCGGTGTTGGTCGCCGGGTTCCCGGCCCCGTAGCCGTAGCGGTTGGCGTTGACCGCCGAGCCGCCGCTGGTGTCGACGTCGTCGCGGGAGGCGAACCCGCCGGTAGCCGGGTCGTACCAGCGTGCGCCCATGTCGACCTGACCGGACGCCGGGTCGGTCCAGTCGCCCTGGAAGCCCAGTGCGCCGGTGTTGCCCGTCTTCGCGGTCACCTTGCCGAACGGGTCGTACGTGGTCGAGTCCGGCAGCGCGCCCAACGTGGTGTCCGCGGGGTCGAAGCCGCCGACGACATCGCCATGAGCATCCGAAAGGGACAGTCGCTTGGTGCCGCCCCGGCTGGTGGCCACCAGTTCATCGCTCGGGCCGCGGGCGTACGTCTCGTTCCCGTCGGACACGATCTCGTCGTTCTGGCCCGCGTAGGTGAACGTCGTGCCGTCGCGGGTCGCGACCCGGTCGAAGCCGTCGTAGGCGTAGGTCCGCGCCCCGGCGGTGATCATCCGGTCGAGCGCGTCGAAGCCGAACTGCTGGGTCTGCGAGCCGGTCGTCTTCGACCGCAGCGTTCCCCGCGGTGAGTAGGTGTAGGTGCTGTCTCCGTCGGACAGCAGCCTGTTCCGCTCGTCGAAGGTGGACGCCTTCGCACCGATCTTCGCCCGGTTGCCGGCGTCGTCCCACTCGTAGCCGGTGGTCACGCCGCCAGTCGTGCTGCTCTTGAGCCGGTAACCCTTGTCGTAGTCGTAGGTCGTCGTTCCGGCGCCCGCCACACCCGTCGTGGTCCGGCTGGCGAGGGTGTCGGTCGGGTTGTACCCGTACGTGGTCGACGTGACCGTGGTGCCGGCGGAGTTGGTCAGCACGTCCGACCTCAGCCGGGCGAGGTCGTCGTAGCCGAGGGTCCGCTTGCGGCCGGCACCGAGGTCGATCGTCTTGACCGCACCGGTGTTGTCGTAGCCGAACTTCTGGCTCGTGCCGGTCAGTCCGTCGGCCACGGTGTCGAGGCGGCCCCTGTCGTAGCCGTACGCCGCGGTTCCGGCGGCGTCCTTGCGGCTGAGGACGCTGCCTTCCTCGTCGTAGCGGTACTCGGCGGCGCCACCGGGACCCGTTGTGGTCAACAGGTTCCCGCGGTCGTCGTAGGTGTAGGTGTTGTTGCCGCCCACCGCGCTGACCGTGCGCAACCTGTTGGACAGGTCGTAGCCGTAGGTGGTCGTCGCGGTCGGCGCCTCGGCACCGGTGCCCGTCTCCGACTTGGGCCGGTTCGCCGCGTCGTACTCCCGTTTGGTGACGACGCCGCCGGGCGCGGTCATCTGCACCGCGTTGCCGTTCTCGTCGTAACCGGTCGTCCACGTCCGGTCGGCGGCGTTGGGATGTGCCGTCGTCGCCGGGTCGATCGTGGACTCGGGCAGGCCGAGGCTGTTGTACGTGGTGATCGTGGAGTTGCCGCGGCCGTCGGTGTAGCGGGTCCGGTTGCCGGCCGCGTCCACGCCGTACGAGCTGGTGATGGACCTGGTGTCCGCCACCGGCTCGACCTGGCTGATCAGCTGGTTGGCCGAGTTGTACGCGTAAGTGCGCACGGTCCGGTCCGGATCGGTGACCGTGGTCAGGTTTCCGGCCAGGTCGTAGCCGTACGTCGTGCTCCGCAGCACGGAACTGTCGGCCTTCAGCGCGTTGTCGGCGATCTTCTGGCCGAACGGGTCATAGATCACCTGGGAGGTGCGGCCCTGCGCGTCGGCGGCGCGGACGGTGTGCCCGGCGAAGTCGTAGCCGTACTGGACCTGCACGCCGGTCGGGTCGACGGTTGCGGTCAGCTGGTCGAGCGAGTCGTAGGTGTTGGTCGTCGTGGCCTGCTTCGGCGAGATCGCGGTGACCACGTTGCTCGCGTCGTCGTAGACCACCTTGCCGGTGAACGCTCCCGCGACCGGGATGCGTTCGACCGAGGTGGTCGTCACCTGGCGGTCGAGGTCGTCGAAGGTGGCCTCGGTCCTGACCCCCGTCGGGTCCACAGTGGACAGTACTCGGCCCGTGCGGGTGTAGCCGAACGTCGTGACGGCGCGTTCGTCGTTGGTCGTCCTCGGCGCGTCGACCGTCGCAATTCGGTTGAGCTGGTCGTAGGTGTTGCGCGTGATGTTGCCGCGCGGGTCCTTGACCTCCACGACGTTGCTGTTGCCGTCGTACTTGGTGAAGGTCGTCGGTGTGACGGCCTGCGCGGCACCGGGCGCCCGGTAGGACGGCTTGGCCGAACTCGTCACCCGGCCGTTGCGGTCGTAGGTCGTGCGGGAGATGTTGCCGAGCTCGTCCTTGTGGTCGACGAGCTCGCCGAACGTGTTGTACCCGGTCGTCGCGGCCGGGGTGACCGTGGTCGCGGTACCGCCGCCGCTCTCCGCCGCCAGCGGTGCCGCGGTCGAGGTGACCAACTGTCCGATCTCGTCGTAGGCCAGCCGCGCGGTGAACGCGTCCGGGTCGGCTCCGGCGGCGTTGCCGCGGGGGTCGGTCGTCGACGTCGCCAGGCCGCGCTGGTCGTAGCGCGTCTTGGTGACCCGGGAGACGGTGCCGGAGGAGATGGTCTCCTGGATGACGTTGTCGGCGTCGTCGTAGTCGTAGGTCACCTGTTCCTGGTTGTTGCCGGTGACCCAGGGGACGTTCGACGGCTTCCCGGTGGTGGTGACGGACTTGACGTTCCCGTTGCCGTCGTAGGTGAACGCCGTGCCGCGCATCAGCCCGGCCGGGTCGGCGGTCGAGGTCACGACCCTGCCCAGCTTGTCGTACGCACTGGTCTTGACCGTCTTGCCGTTGGCGCTCACCTGACGCGTCGGGTTTCCGGCACCGTCGTAGGTGTTGTCCTCCAGCACGAAGTCGCGGGTCGTGCCGTCGGGGTTGCGGAACTTCTTGAGCACGGCCTTGGCCAGCAGGCCGTCGTCGAAGTACGTGTACTCGGTCCGCCGCCCCATCGCGTCGGTCTGGCTGGCGAGCCGTCCGGCGAAGTCGTAGCTGTACGCCGTGAGAACCAGGTGGTCACCAGTCGTGGCCGGCGCGCCTTCCGGATCGCTGCGCCAGTCGCGCAACCGGACCTCGGCGAGCGTGTTGCGTCCGGTGTAGGCGTAGTCGTAGCGGTTGCCGTTCGGATCCGTCGTGGACGTGATGTTGCCGAAGGCGTCGTGCTCGTACCAGATCTGGCCGCCCTCGGGATCGGTCGTCGTGATCGTGCGGCCGTGGTCGTCGAGGGTCGACGTGGTGGTGCGGGCGGGGTCGTTGCCCAGCGCGTCGGCGACCTCGACCGCCGTGACGTTGCCGTCCTGGTCGTAGGTGTTGGTGATCCGCTTCTGGTGCTTGGTGTTCGTGACCGCGTTGGTCGTCACCGGCAGGGTGGCGGTGCGCACCCGCGACATGCCGTCGTAGGTGTACGTGGTCACCACACCGGCGGCGAAGCTGTCCGAGACGTCCTTCTTGCTGATCATCCGGCCGAGCGGGTCGTAGGAGTACTCGGTCGACCGGCCCGACGGCTCGGTCACCTTCCCCAGGTCACCGTTGGCGTAGTAGGCGTACCTGGTGGTCTTGCCCCGCGCGTTCGTCATCGACTCGACGAGACCCGCGGGCTGGGTGCCGCCGCCGACCGCCCCTTCGCTGCCGGTCGTGTACTTGTACGACGTCTGCGTGCCGTCAGGGGATGTCTGCGTCGCCAGCTGGCCGCTCGGGTGGTAGGCGTACTGGACGCGGTAGGTGCTGTCGGTCGCGTTCGCCGAACGCGCGTCCCTGCTCTCGGTCGGCAGGTTGTTGCGCGGGTCGTAGAGGTTCGTGACCGTTGCGGCATAGGACTTGTACGACGTGTAGCACTCGTTCGTGCTGGTGTCCCGGCAGGTCTTCGTCGAGGTGACGTTGCCGCGGGCGTCGTAGGTCATCGTGGTCGGGTTGCCGTTCTCGTCCCGGACCGTGGTCAGCGCGCCGTCGTCGTTGTACTCGAACGTGCGGATGCTCAACCCGTCCACGCCGTATCGGACGAACACAGGACCGCCGGAGTCGTCGGGGATGACGGTGCAGAACGCGGGGTCGTTCGGATCGGGCTGGGTGCACTGGCGCACGGGGTCCGGTGGCGTCTCGGCGGGCTCGCCCGGTTTGTCCTCCGGCCGGGTCTCCATGCCGAGCGGCTGGCCGAGGCGCAGCAGCCTGCCGCTGAGCGCGTCGAACTCGTACAGGCTCGTGCGGTTGCCGGGGTCGAGCACCTCGACGCTGCGGCGGAGGTCCGCGTCACCGCCGTACACCGTCGGTGCGCCGATCTTCCACACACCACCGTTGTTGTCGGTGTACTGCTTGACGCGGTCACGGCCCACGTCGTAGGTGGCGAGGGCATCGACCCGGCCGCTGGGCAGGGTGACCTTGCTCATCAGGTCGGCCTGTGCGGTCGCGGCCTTGTAGTGGGCCGCGACGGACGCCGCACCGAGCGGGCCGGAGTAGAGGGCGACCTCGTCGATCGTGCCGCTGTAGGACCGCTGGGCGGTCGTGCCCCACGACGGCCACGAGCCGGGGGTGCTCGCGTACGCGGCGCCGATCTGGTTGAACGTCAGCAGGGTGTGGTCGATCGTCTTGCCGGTCAGCTCACCGACCTTCACGCCGTCCAGGTAGAGCGTCTGGGTCGAGCCCATCGACGACAGCACGACGTGGTGCCACCCGCCCTCGTTCACCCGCGTCGGCGAGGTGATCGGGTTGATCGACCCGGTGCCGAACTGCCCGCGCAGCTTGCCGTCGGTACCGACGTACAGCACCGGGACCCCGGTGGTGCTCGCCGAGCCCAGGGCCTTGTCCTGGTAGCCGAGCAACGGGCCGCCCGAGCCGGTGAGGGTGTTGCGGAACCACAGCTCGACCGCGCCGTCGCGGCTCTTCTTCACCGTCCCCTTGGGCAGGTCCACAGTGGACGTGCGGCCGTCGAAGAACGCGGCGGTGTCGGTCGTACCGGCGAGCGAGCCCGCCTCGTCGAGCGCGACGCTCTTGTAGGTGCCGCCGTCCTTGCCCAGGTTCACCGCGACCTCGCTCGCCGCCGCGGTCCCCTCGTCCTCTCCCAGCCGCCAGTACGACTCCGGCCGCGAGTCGAGCACGGCGCTGCGGTAGTGCGAACCGGCGCTGTACTCGTAGTTCGTGCAACCGGGTGTCGGCCCGCACACCTTGGTCAGCAGGTCACCTGTGTAGGTGTAGTTCCAGCTCAGCGCGGCACCCGCGACCGGGTCGGTGTCGAGCTTGGTGACGCGGTCGCCGGTCCAGGTGAAGGTCAGCGACCGCCCGGCGGTGTTGGTCTGGCTGTTGGCCACCTGCGCCTTGCGGAGCTTGCCGTCCTGGTAGGTCAGCACGATCGACCGGTTGGACACGTCGGTGATGCGAGCCAGCTTGCCGGTCGCCGCGAACTGGTAGGTCGTGCCGGACTGGTCCAGCAGCTTCAAGCCGGTGCCGTCGGGCGTGAGCGAGGCCGTCCGGCCGGCCGGGGGGACGTAGGTCCCGTTGGCGTTCCGCCCGAACCGGACCGTCTGCCCATCCGGATAGGTGACGACGACGCTGCCGGAGCCGTCGTCGTCGGACACGACCTTCATGTCGAACACGCTGGTCCAGCCGGCGCCGAACATGCCGTCACGGCGTGAGTCGATGCTGTTGTAGGTCCTGGTCACCGACAACGCGGGCCCGGCCGTGCTGACCGCCGCGTCGACCGCGGACGTGGAGTAGTTGCCGGTCTGCGGGTCGAAGTCCCGTTCCTGCAGGCCACCCGGCGACGACGACACCCGCGCGGTGATCTCCGGCTGCGGCACGTTCGCCAGCAGAACCGAGTACTGCGAGGGCACTTCGGTCGTGGCGTCCTTCACGAAGGCGCGCCACATGTAGGTCTTGCTCCAGCTCAGCGTGCCGGCCGGGACCGTCCACGCCGTCTTGGTCCCGTACCCGGAGTTCGTGCAGCTGACCGGCTTGCCGGCCGTGTCACGTTCACAGATCTCGAACTTGAACTGCAGGTTCGAGCTCGGCGGCGCGTCGATGTCCAGCGCCCGTGCCCACAGCTGCGGGGTCAGCGTCGGCGCCTGGTACCCGTTGGGCGGGAACAACTCCTGCAACACCGGCGGGATGTCGAAGACCTGCAGGATGATCCGTCCGGGCGGCACCTGGTGATCGGTGAACACCGTGCCACCGCTCCTGACCATGGTGAAGTCGAGGAAGTACTTGCCGGGCGGCATCGCCTTGATGGTCGCGTCGAGCGTGACCTTCCCGTTGCGCTGCACGGTCGAGGTCAGGTTCGCCGCACGCTGCTGCCCGAAGGCGGAGCCGTCGGCCTTGTACGCGCGGTAGGCCAGGTAGTAGTCGCCGGGAGCCCACGCGGCGGCGCTCTTGTTGGTGACCTGGATCTTGACCTTGCCGTTCTGGTTCTGCAGCACGGGCGGGTTCGGCCGCGGGTCGGTCAGCTTGTAGGTCGCGTTGTACGGGCTGTGCGTGACGTAGAGCTTCGGCGGGTTCGCGGTACCGCGGTCGGTGAACTTCTTGGCACCCGAACCGCGGATCGACAGCCCGTAGTTGGGCTGCTCGCCGTTCACCCAGCGCTGCACCAGGTCCCGGCCCGCACCACCGAGGTTGAACAGCTCACCCGCGCGGGGGCAGCGAGAGGACGACTCCCCGAACGCGATGTAGCCGTGCGCGAACGACTTGCCGGCCAGCGCACCACCGACCGCAGGCCCCGGATAGCTCCCGGAACCCGACGACCAGTTCTCGGTGACCGGGTGGACGTTCACCTGCCGCGGGCTGCAGGACTCGGCCTCGAAGTTCACCATCCACAGCTGCGCACCGAAGATCGTGTGGTGCTGCAGCCGGTTCACCAGGTCGCCGAACTTGATGTAGGCGTTGGCGTTCGGCCCGATCGCGAGCTCACCGGTCCCAGCCGCGCCCGCCGTCATGCTGGCATCCGCCGAACCGCTGTCGACGGGCAGCTGCACCGTCGGGTCGACCGCGACCGGAAAGGCCCGGCTCGGGTCCTTCAGCCAGGCGGTGTCCACCGTCAGCTCGAGCGCGCCACCGTTCAGCCGGTAGCCCACGCCCTTCGACACGACACCCTTGGCGTCCACCATGTCGCCGGGCGGGATGACGGCACGCCGCGCGCCCTTCTCGTCGGTGAACACGACCTGACCATCACTGAGCTGTGGGGAAAGCCCCTTGAGCCGCAACGGGAACGTGAAGCTGGCCGGTGCGTCCGGCCCGGCCAGCACGAGGGTCTCCTTGACCCCGCCCGGCCGTGACTCGAGCTTGAGGTCCACCCCGGTCCGCACCGCGGGATAGACGATGGTGGCGCCGTCGACCTTCGGCGTGGAAGCCGCGGCACCCGCCAGGGTGTAGGACACCGAGTGGTTCGCGTCGACCGCCAGCGTGACCAGGTCGGCGGCGTCGGCCTGCTTGGCGAAACGCAGCCCCACCTCGTCAGCGGCGTTGCGCCACCCCTTGCCCTGATCATCCACCAGCGTCGGGTCGATCGGCGTCCAGGTGCCGTCCTTGCCGCGGTAGTGGAGCTTCGCGGTCGAGAACTCGGTGGTCTCGGTGCCGTCGGCGTTGGCGTAGACCCGCTCGTGCTCCGTACGCCTGGCAGCCTGCTCGGTGCTGGTCTTCTCGTCGAACCCGGTGGCCTCGGCCGGTGGCGCCTCCGCCTCCGTGACCACCTGGTCGGCCTTCTGGTCCCAGACCTGCCTGGGGTAGCGACTCTTCTGGCTCGCAGGCAACGTCCGGTTCTCCGGTCTGCCCTCGAAGTGCCGACCGGCGCCTTCGGCGGCCGACCCCCACACCTGCTCAGGCCCGCGCATCCCCGCGTAGGCGCCCCCGTCCCTCAGCCAATCGCTCGCCGAGTCACCGGTCACCGACAACACCATGAGAGCCGCAAGCCCACCCGCGGCAACTTTCATTACACCGCTGGGCAACAAGAAGAGGCCGACAAGGCCGGCCCTACGTCCGCGCACGTGATCCCCCAAGCTCAACTGCCACATGGCCGACCGCCGGCGCCTCACAGCGCGCGACGGCAACGCCGATCTTTCTGACAACGTTGACAAACACGAAGAACCGCCCTCTCGCCGAGCGGAGTAGAGACGGAATCAGGCGTCGATCAGACGGACGACGGACCGGTTCGCCGCATTGAACGGCGGCGTGACCACGGCGGCGACCACCGTGGCATCGAGGAGGATCGTGCGAGCAAGACGAATCATCGACTGTCCCCAGTTCCATGATCACTACGGGTCGCACGACCCGTCGTCGACAAGTTAGGAACTGGCGCTGACAAATCGCTGACACGTGACCGCAGTCACAGCGGACCGGGTGTCAGGAATCCGAATCGGACGCTCGCAGGTGTTCGCCGCCTGCACGTTTCGCCGAGTGCGCGTTGCTCGACGTTCTGCTGGACTACTTTACGCCAGAACGGCAAGCAGATCCAGATTGCGATTTCGCGGCCGGTGAGCAAACACCAGGTGACGCGACAGCGAATTCTGGCCGCACCGACGCCCGATGTCCATTCAGGACAGACCTCGTCATCGTCTCCGCGCTGCCCGCGGCTGTGGCACGGGTCCACGCCGGCAACGGCCGAGGAAGCAGGCACGTGCGCGGCCCCCATCCGCGTCGACGTCTCGGCATGGCCGGCGCGGCAGCCCGAAGACTGGTGACGCTGGCGGGAACACGGTGCTCCCTACGTTGCGCACCTGCGGCTGTTGCCGTGCCTGGGGCAGCACCGTCGTTCGCATTCCGGCGCACTGCCCAACACTGGCTCGATCGGGTGGCATCATCGACATCAGGTTGACTCGCCAACGTCGAAAGGTCAGGCCCGTCGAGTGCAGACCCCATCCGAATCCGATCACCTGACCAGAGCCGGTGCCCTCACTCCCGGACTGCGCCGGTGACCGCCCGGTACGAGGCCCCGGGAGAGCAGGTGCCATCCGGGGTGGATCCGGAAATCCCCAGCGCGGCCAGGGCGTATGACTACCTGCTCGGCGGAGGCCACAACTTCGCCGCGGATCGTGAGCTGGCGGAGAAGATCAAGGTCGTGCAGCCGGGCGTGGTGCGCATCGCTCAGCAGAATCGGGCGTTCCTGCGCCGGGCGGTGCTGTTCATGCTCGACGCGGGGGTGCGCCAGTTCCTCGACCTGGGCTCGGGCATCCCGACCGTGGGCAACGTCCACGAGATCGCCCAGACCGCCGCGCCGGACGTGCGGGTGGTCTACGTCGACTATGACCCGGTCGCCGTCGCGCACAGCGAGTTGCTGCTGGCCGGCAACGACAACGCCGACATCGTGGACGCCGACATCACCCGCCCGGACGACGTGCTCGAAGCCGAATCGACCCGCCGGTTGCTCGACCTCGACCAGCCGGTCGGACTGCTGGCCGTCACCATCGGCCACTACATCCCTGCCGAAGCCGACCCCGCGGGCCTGTTCGCCCGCTACCGCGACGTGCTGGCGCCCGGCAGCTACCTCGCCCTTACCCACCTCACCGACGACTTCACCGCCATCCGCGGCGAGCAGATCGTCCACACGATGAAGTCCTCCCGCAACAACGTGTTCCCGCGTACACGGAAGGAGGTGCTGGAGCTGTTCACCGGCTACGAGCTCGTCGAGCCGGGCCTGGTCACCACCTCGAGCTGGCGGCCCGGCAGCGGCCCATCCGACGTGCAGGACACCGGGCAGGACGGCCTGTACGCCGGCGTCGGACGACGCCTGTGACACCCGTGGCGTCGTGCGGTCGATGTCGACGCGATTGCGGTGGCAGCCGTCCAGGTCAGGAGTCCGGCGAGTGTCGTTCTCCGCGGCCCGTCGCCACGTCCACCGCTGGGTGTCTCCTGTCGTTGTCGCTCGGGTGAGGAGCGGTCGGCGGGGGAGTGAGTGGTGGAAGCAGACTGGTCGGCGCTGCGGCCGTGTGAGCTCAGTGCGTCTTCGGGGTGTAGCAGCCACCTTCACCGTTCGTGCCGTCGACGAAGATCCTCACCAAGCCGGGCTTGAGGTCCCCGAGCACGCAGGTCCCGCCTTCGAGGGTGATCGTGAACCCGAGGAAGCGCTGGTCCGGGTACGGCTGCTCCACCTGCGGCTGCAGCTCGGCGAGCGCTTTCCCGGTGGTGTCGGCCGAGAAGTCGCCCGATTCGCACACCCGCTTCAGGACGGGGCTGACGCGGGCGACCACGTCGCGGCCCTTCGCGGTGGCCTCGACGCCCAGCGGTGCGCGCTGCTTCCAGCGGTTGTTCTCGACGTGGTGCGGCGCGACGTCCGGGCCGCCGCCCTCGGTCGGCTGGCCGGCGAACCGCTGCACGGGCTCCGGCACGTTCTCCTCGACCTGGCACGGTGCGGCCTGGTGCGTGGGCTCCGGGACCGGCTCATCGGACGAACCGCAGGCCCCACACGACAACAACGCGACGGCCAGGGCCCCCAGAACTCTTCCCATGCCACGCACTCTGTCACATCCGGGCGGCCTGGCAGAGGCCAGCGCGGCGATGACGGTGGCGATGACCGGCAACTTGAAGTGCCGAGCGTCGACCGCGTCGTATAGGCAAACGTAGCGGGGCTGATCGGAGTATCGGGTAACAGCCGCACACAGTTCACGGACGGCATGATCGTGACAACTTTGAGTGCACGACTCATGACGGTTCTGGCGTCGGTGGCGATCTGTGGCGGTCTGGCATCGGCTACGGCCCACGCGGCGGCACCAGCTGCTTCCCCGGTGTCCGTGCTGGCGACTTGCGCGAACCAGGGCACGCCGGTCTACGGCGATTCGGCCACCTCCTACACCCCCGACTGCGGCACCGGCTACCGAGTGAAGGCCTACACCAAGCGACTGCGCTGGGACGGCTTCTCCGGCGGCAGCCCGGTCAAGTCCGCCCGCATGCAGAGCTACGTGCGGTTCGAGAGCAACAACGGCAACGGCCGCGACGCCCGCAACACCCGCGTCACGTGCACCGACAACTACGGAGGCGGCGAGTCCGACTCCGAGGGCAAGGCCACCAAGACCACGGTCACTTACAGCACCCCTGGCATCCCGCCGGGCGCGGCGGTCACCGTGACCTGCACCCACGAGGCGACCTACAACGGCATCACCTACTCCACCTCCACGATCCAGACGATGTACGCCCCCATTCCCTGACCCAGGATCGGCACAGGATGCTGACGGCGGGAGGAAGGTCAATGCCTCCCGCCGCCGGCGTCACCGGGCAGGGCCGGATGCCGACCGTGGCGGCAACCAGACGCACTCGATGTGCTGTCGAGTGCGACGCCGACGACCCGGACGACCAGCCCGACAGCGGTGACGGACCGGTGCGGTTCGAGGTGCACCGGCCCGCCGGCCCCTGCGCCTGGATGGACGCCGTCATCGCTCCCGGCGCCTTCAAGGCGTTGCGCGGCAAGGGCGGCGTCCGGTGCGTGCCGCTCGACGACGGGGTGCTGTACGCCGGGAAAGCGGTTTCGGCCATAGTGGGCGCATGAAGTGGTTGCGCCGCAAGCCGACGATCATCACCGCGATCGTCCTCGTCGTGTTCCTCGCCGCCGCCGCAACCCTGTGGAACGTCGCCGGCGCCCGCACGTTCCAGTTCTTCGGTGAGCTGGTCGACCGCGTCGACACCGACGAGAAGGTCGTGGCGCTGACGTTCGACGACGGCCCCGACCCGGCAGGCGCGCGGCAGGTCCTCGACGTCCTCGACGAGCAGCAGGTCAAGGCCACGTTCTTCCTCATGGGCCGCGACCTGGAGAAGCACCCCGGTCTCGGCAGGGACATCGCGGGAGCCGGCCACGAGATCGGCAACCACACCTACCACCACCAGCGCATGATCGGTGTCCTGCCGAGCACGGTGGCGAAGGAGGTCGAGGACACCGACGCCCAGATCAGGAAGACGGGCTACCAGGGCGACATCCACTTCCGCCCGCCCAACGGCAAGAAGCTCTTCGCACTGCCGCACTACCTCGCACAGCACAACCGCAAGACGATCATGTGGGACGTCGAGCCGGACTCCGCGGGCACTCCCGGCACGGAGCAGATCGTCCAGGAGACGCTCAGCAACACGAGGCCGGGCTCGATCATCCTGCTCCACCCCATGTACGGGAGCCGCGACCAGACGCGGCAGGCGCTCAGGCCGATCATCACGGGGCTGAAGGAGCGCGGCTACCGGTTCGTCACCGTCTCCGCGCTCCTGCGAACGGCCTAGACGAGGTCCGCCAGCTCCGCCCGCCGCAGGAACTCGGCCCGCACCCGGTCCGCCACCGCGTTCACGACCTCGGCGCCGTCCGACGACGGGTCGACGTGCACGCGGAACGGCGGCTTCTCCGCGTCCACCGCGGACACGATCGCGTCGGCCACCGCGCCGACGTCCGCCCATTCGGGCTCCAGCTCGGCGAGACGGGCGCCCACCTGGTCCATGAGACCGGGGTAGAGCTCCTCGTAGGCCGACGCGACCTCGGTGTCGTCGGGCGTGCCGCTGTGCGCGAAGTGGTTGGTGCCGTGGGTGAACGCGCCCGGCACGACGATCGTGGTCTCGATGCCGAACCGCAGCAGCTCCGCGCGGTACGACACCGCTACCGCGTCCATCGCCGCCTTGGCCGCGAAGTACGGGGCGAGATACGGGGGAGTGCCGCCGCGCGTGGAGCTCGAACCCACCCACACGACGTGTCCCGAGCGCCGGCCGCGCAGGTGGGGCAGTGCGGCGCGGTTGACCCGTTGCGTGCCCAGGACGTTGATGTCGTAGAGCGACGCGTACTGCTCTGGTGTGAACGCCTCCGCGGGGCCGGTGACCATGTGGCCGGCGTTGTGCACCACCACGTCCAGGCGGCCCTGCTCCGCCACGATGGACGCGATGGCGGCGTCGGCCGACGGCTGCGACTGCACGTCGAGCTCGACGGCGTGCACGTCGACATGCTCGGAGGAACCGAAGTCCGCGAGCTCGGCGACGGCAGGGGCGTTGCGGCCGGTGGTCTGCCGCATGCCCGCGTAGACGGTGTGGCCCGCGAGGGCCAGCTTCCTGACCGCCAGGGCACCGAAACCGCTCGACGCGCCCGTGACGACGATGACCTTGCCCATCAGATGATGCCTCCGTTCGCGCGGATGGTCTGGCCGTTGATCCACCGGGCGGGACCCGCGAGGAACGAGACGACCTCGGCGATGTCACCGGGCTCGCCGATGCGCTCCAGCGGCGCCTGCTTCGCGAGGTTGTCGATCGTGTCCTGGTCCTTGCCGTCGAGGAACAACGCCGTGGCCGTGGGGCCGGGGGCGACGGTGTTCACGGTGATGTCGCGGCCGCGCAGCTCGCGGGCCAGGACCAGGGTCAGTGCCTCGACGCCGCCCTTCGACATCGCGTAGGCGCCGTACTGCGGGAAGCGCAGACCCACGACCGACGACGAGACGTTGATGATGGCGCCGCCGTTGCGCAGACGGCGCGCGGCTTGCTGCGACACGACGAACGTGCCGCGGGCGTTGGTGCGCATGATGCGGTCGAAGACTTCGAGGTCCATGTCCGCGACCGTGCCGAGCGGCATGATGCCCGCCGAGTTCACGACGACGTCGACGCCGCCGAAGGTCTCCTCTGCCAGGTCGAACGCGGCGGCCACGGCCGTCTCGTCGCCCACGTCGGCCTGCGCGGCGATGGCCTGGCCACCGGCCGACTTGATCTCCTCGACGGTCTTGTCCGCCTCGGTCTTGTTGCCGGCGTACACGATGACGACGGCGGTCCCGTCGGCGGCGAGACGTTCGGCGGCTGCCCGCCCGATGCCCCTCGATCCGCCGGTGACGATCGCAACGCGAGTCATGTCGGTGCTCCTAGCTGCTGTTTCCATCGTTAACACAATCAACGTAGCACCGATATCGAATCAGCGCTACCGCTGGCGTGTTATCGTCGTTACGTGGACACGAGGGAGCGTCTGGTGAAGGCCGCGGCCGACCTGCTGGTCGAGGGGGGCAAGGAAGCGGTCTCCACGCGCGCGGTCGCCACCGCCGCGGGCGTGCAGGCGCCGACGCTCTACCGGCTGTTCGGCGACAAGGACGGCCTGCTCGACGCCGTCGCGACGTACGGCTTCGGCGGCTACCTCTCCTCGAAGCACGCGATGGGCGCGACCGACGACCCGGTCGACGACCTGCGCCGCGGGTGGGACCTGCACATCGGCTTCGGGCTGGAACGGCCCGCGTTCTACCTGCTGATGTACGGCGAGCCGCGCAAGCGCGAGGCGCGGCTGGAGGCGGACGCGATGCTCCGCGAGATCATCGGCCGCATCGCGTCGGCCGGCCGGCTGGCGGTCCCGGTCGAGCAGGCGGCGCAGTTCGTGCACGCGGCGGGCCTGGGCGTCGTGCTGGCGTTGATCGCGACGCCGGAGGACGAACGCGACCTGGGGCTGATCACGTTCACGCGCGAGAACGTCATCAGCGCGATCACGACGGACGCCTCACCGGACGAGCGGTCGGACATCCCGAGCCGTGCGATCGCGTTGAGGACGGCGCTGGAGGAGGACCCGCCCCGGATGCTGTCTCCAGCGGAACGGGCCCTCCTGGCCGAGTGGCTCGACAGGGTCGCGAAGTGATCAGGCGTTGGGGTCGAACGCGATCCCGGCCGGCTTCGCGATGCCCAGGTTGTAGTTGAAGGCACTGTCCTTGATGGCGAGCGAGGCGCTG
Source organism: Lentzea sp. (assembly GCF_035525475.1). Lineage (GTDB taxonomy): Bacteria > Actinomycetota > Actinomycetes > Mycobacteriales > Pseudonocardiaceae > Lentzea. The sequence goes on from NZ_DATLEC010000194.1 coordinate 37,858, forward strand.
CCGAAGTTCGCGTTGACGAGGACGTCGCGCACCCCGGCGGGGAACCGGTTCCAGCTCACGAGGTCGGGGTACTGGTAGACGCCGTAGTGGTTCTCCGCCACCTCACCCGCGCCCGCGAGGCGGAAGCAGTGCGTGCTGGCGCCGTCCTTGTGGTAGATGACCTTCGGGTGGGTGCCTTCCCACTGCACGTTGGCGCGCGGGTGGGTCTTGAACTTGCCGTGCTCCGACGTCGAGACGTACTGGGCCACGTCGTTCTGCACCCAGACGATCACGTGCTCGATGTCGTGGCGGTGACCGCAGCAGTCCCACCCCGGCACGGCCTGGTCCTTCTCGAAGTACAGGTCGTACAGGTAGGCGCACCAGCCGTTGTTGCACTTGGAGCGGCTGTAGGAGTTGGTGTTGTCCAGGTCGGACCGGTCGTGGCAGTTGCCGTTCAACGCGCCGGAGTTGTTCAGTCCGGGCGCGACCTGACCGGCCGGCGAGATCGCCGGGGTCGGGTAGCAGCCGTCACCGTCGTAGTCGAAGGCCGGCTGCCACCTGCCGTCCGCCTCCTCGTGGTTGGCGGGGATGGCCGCGGGCGGGTCGGCGAGTGCGATGCCGGGGAACAGGGCCGTGATCAGCAGCGCGCCGGCCAGCGCGGACAGGAGCTTCTTCCTCAACTTCGGCCTCCGGGAGCAGCAGGGAGTGGAGAGCCTTGCGAGGCAGAAGGTGGTACATGAACTGCGTTCACGTCTAGGTGGTTCGCCAAATCTTTGCCGTACCGGGAATTTCACACCGTCGCGGCGGAATCGATCACGGCCGGCCGGGTGCTCCCATCGGCCCAGTTCGGCCGCGTGGAGCACGCGAGTCGCAACGCCCGCTCCACTCCGGCGTCACCGCGAGTTCAAGGGCCCTGATCAACGAATGTTCACCTGGCCTGGTCACATCCTGCGGAGCGACCTTCCGGTACCCGCTGAACATGATCGCCTTCCGGTCCACCCCGCGGTCCTTCACGAGGTGCCGCCGCACCCCGGGTCGCGAGCGCCGACTCTCGCACACCCACGCCTGGTCCACAGTGGACAATGCCCGGTCCTGGATCGCCTTCAGCACGGCGGTTCCCGCGGATCGTGCACCAGCGCAGGTCGGGCCGGACGTCCTCGGGCATCGCGCGCAACGGCGAGCGCACGTTGATGCGGTCGTCGGCCGGCATGACGAGTTCGAGCCCGGTCGCCATCGGCAGGCCGAAGTACTCGTCGGGGTCTGTCATCGCGAACGAGGCGAGCTCCGGCGCGTGGAAGACTTGCCCAAGTGCCGGAGGAACTGCGTTGAGGCGCAGCTAACAGGACCCCGATGTGCATGCTCATACATCGTCGTGCATAATTCTCACCGTGTCCAAGGTGCTCACTTCACTTCCGGCCGGCGAACGTGTCGGCATCGCCTTCTCCGGTGGTCTCGACACCTCCGTCGCCGTCGCATGGATGCGCGAGAAGGGCGCGGTGCCGTGCACGTACACCGCGGACATCGGCCAGTACGACGAGCCCGAGATCGAGACGGTCCCGGGGCGCGCCGGCACGTACGGTGCCGAGATCGCCCGCCTGGTGGACTGCCGGGCCGCGCTCGTCGAGGAGGGGCTCGCGGCACTGGCGTGCGGCGCGTTCCACATCCGCTCCGGTGGCCGCGCGTACTTCAACACCACCCCGCTCGGGCGCGCTGTCACGGGCACCATGCTCGTGCGCGCCATGCTCGACGACGACGTCCAGATCTGGGGCGACGGCTCCACCTACAAGGGCAACGACATCGAGCGGTTCTACCGCTACGGCCTGCTCGCGAACCCGTCGCTGCGGATCTACAAGCCGTGGCTCGACGCGGAGTTCGTGACCGAGCTCGGTGGCCGCAAGGAGATGTCCGAGTGGCTGCAGGAGCGTGACCTGCCCTACCGCGCCAGCACCGAGAAGGCCTACTCGACCGACGCGAACATCTGGGGCGCGACGCACGAGGCCAAGTCGCTCGAGCTGCTCAACGAGGGCATCGAGATCGTCGAGCCGATCATGGGCGTCAAGTTCTGGGACCCGTCGGTCGAGATCGCGGCCGAGGACGTCACCATCGGCTTCGACCAGGGCCGCCCGGTCACCATCAACGGCAAGGAGTTCGGCAGCGCCGTCGACCTCGTGCTGGAGGCGAACGCCATCGGCGGCCGCCACGGTCTGGGCATGTCCGACCAGATCGAGAACCGCATCATCGAGGCCAAGAGCCGCGGCATCTACGAGGCGCCCGGCATGGCGTTGCTCTACATCGCCTACGACCGCCTCGTGAACGCGATCCACAACGAGGACACCGTCGCCTCGTACCACAACGAGGGCCGCAAGCTCGGCCGTCTGCTGTACGAGGGCCGCTGGCTCGACCCGCAGTCGCTGATGCTGCGCGAGGCGCTGCAGCGCTGGGTCGGCTCCGCGGTCACCGGTGAGGTCACGCTGCGGCTGCGCAGGGGCGACGACTACTCGATCCTCGACACGTCCGGCCCGGCGTTCAGCTACCACCCGGACAAGCTGTCGATGGAGCGCACGGAGGACTCGGCGTTCGGCCCGGTCGACCGCATCGGCCAGCTGACCATGCGCAACCTCGACATCGCGGACTCGCGCGCCAAGCTGGAGCTCTTCGCGGGCCTCGGCATGGTCGGCACCCGCCAGTCGGCGCTCATCTCGGCCCAGGTCGAGCCGACGAGGCTGATCGGCGACGTGCCGGACGGCGGCGCCGAGGTCATCGCCTCGCGCGGTGAGGTCTCGGAGACCGACGCGCTGCTCGACGCCGCGGCGATCGAGTCGGGCACGGACTGACCCCTCACCGGACTGACCCTTCTGGCGTGGGCGGGGCGACCCGCCCACGTCAGGTCTGCGGCCACATCGAGTAGATGACGCTCTCCGTGTCGGCGCACACGACCTGCGGCATGGCGGCCTCGGTGGCCTGGTTGCACGACAGCGTGCCGATCTCGACCGGCGGCAGGCCCGTCTTCGGCTCCCGGCGCTCGGCGTAGTAGTCGAAGAGCACGGCCGCGGCCTGGTCGCAGTTCAGCCGCCCCTTCGGGGTCTCCATCACGACGGCCAGCATCGGCTTGCCCAGGGCGCCGACGAACGGCCGGTCGCAGTACTGCGCGGGCAGGCCCTCGTAGTGGTCCGGCGGCACCCCGTCCAGGGCGGTGGTCCCGCTCTTCTTCGTGGTGCTCGGCGTCTGCTCGGTCGTCGCGGCGGCGGACGACGCGGTCCGCGCTCCGGAACCGGACCCGGTGACCTCCGAGGTGCAGCCCGCCGCGAGGACGGCGAGCAACACGGCTGTGATCGAGAACCTCATGCCTGCGTGTCTACATCAGCCCCACCGCCGTTACCCCTGGGGCCCAGGCCTGTCCTAAGCTTTCCGCTCGTGTCGATCGAGGACGAGCAGGCGCGGCCGGCGGTGCTGCTGAACCCGCTGGAAGGTGACCCGACGGACGCCGACAGCCACATCGGCGGCCCGATGTCGTGGCCGATCGACGAGCCGTGGCCCTGGTGCGACGGCGCGGCGCACGACCCGAAGAGCGGCGGCGAGCCGTTCGTCGGCGCCGTGCAGCTCTACCGGCGTGACTTCCCGGAGCTGCCGTTCCCCGACGGCACCGACCTGCTCCAGGTCTTCCTGTGCACGCTCCACCACGACCTCCCGCACGCCCACGGCCCGGACGTGCGGCTGGTGTGGCGCGACTCCACGACGGTGGTCGAGCTGATCGAGGAGGAACCCGAGCCGTCGGCCCAGGAGGAGCTCTACGTGCCCACGGTCAACGTGCTCGAACCGATCCGCTACACCGAGCGCGCGACGAAGGTCTCCGGTGGCACGAAGATCGGCGGCTTCACCGCGTGGTGGCAGTCGGACCCGGTCGAGTTCACGTGCCCCGAGTGCGGTGCGGCGCAACGCCAGACGTTGTCGCTCGCGACGCACGAGCCGTCCGGTGACGACGTCGAGTGGGAGTTCGGCGACGAGGGCAACCTGAACGTCCTCACGTGCGAGAGGGACGTCCGGCACCCGGTCACCGTGCACGTCGGCTGAGCGCGGCCACTCCCGCGAGCAGCACCAGCATGGCCCCGGCGAACCACGTCATCACCGTCGTCGGGGCGAGGTACCGGGTCGCCAGCCCGATCGCCAGCGACGGCACGCTCAACCCGGCGTACGCGACGAAGAACAGGCTCGCCAGCGCCTCCCCGCGCTTCTCGGGTGCCGCCATCGCCGCGACCGCGCCGATCGACGCCTTGAACTGCACGCCGGCGCCGACACCGGCGATCGCGCCGCCGACGAGGAACAGCGGGAAGCTCGTCGCGTCCATCCCGGCGACCACCAGCAGCACGCCGATCGCCTGTCCGCCGAGGCCCACCACGCGCCGGACGGGCAGCGGCAACGAGCCCGTCACGGTCTGGGCGAGCGCGGCGCCGCCGAACACGGTGAAGACCACGAGCCCGGCCAGCGTGCGCGACGGGTGGTGCAGCTCGCCCGCCACGAAGCCGGGGGAGACCGACGTGAACACGCCGAAGACCGCGAACGAGGAGACCGCGCCGGTCGCCGCGGCCAGGTAGCCCCGGCGGTCGCCGTGGTCCGCGCTGATCCTCTGCGGACGGTACGGGGCAGGCCGGCGGTCGACGGTCTCCGGTGTGAGCGCGACGGCGATGACGGCGACGACGAGCAGCACGGCCAGCACGGCGTACGGGGTGCTCAACGGCGCGGGGGCATACTGCGCGAGCACGCCGGCCACCAGGGCGCCGACGCCGAGGCCGCCGATGTTCGCGGCCGTCGAGACGATCTCGAACCGGCGCGGTGAGGCTCCCGGGCGGTGCTGCGCGTGCAGGTCGTGGAGGTAGGCGGTGGCGGTCGCGGCGATCATGCCGACGCCCAGGCCGTTGACCACGCGCGCCACGACCAGCACGGGCAGCGCGGTGCCGGTCAGGAACAGCAGGGCGGAGACGATCTCCAGGCCCAGCGCGGGGAGGAGGACGGTCTTGCGCCCCACCCGGTCGGAGAGGTGGCCCGCGAGGACGAGGCTGACCACGACGCCGATCGCGAACGCGGCGAAGACGACGGTGATGTCGAACGTGGAGAAGCCCTCGCGGGCGACGTAGAGCGGGAAGAGGGGAGCGGGGACGGTCGAGTAGGCCATCGCCAGCAGGAACGTGGCGGCCACGGTCCAGAAGCCCCGGCCGTGGCGCGTGCTGGAGGCGGGCTGGGTGACCGGTGAGTCGACGAGCACTGACATGCCACCACCCTGCGGTCCCGCAGCCATCACGTCCAACGAATGTGGAAGCTGACGATCATCACTTTCTGAGATACTCGCTGGTGTGGACCTGCGTCAGCTGGAGTACTTCGTCGCGATCGCGGAAGAGGGCAGCTTCACCCGCGCCGCCGCACGCGTGCACGTCGTCCAGTCCGCCGTCTCGGCAGCGATCAAGGCCCTGGAACGCGAGCTGGGCGCCACCCTGCTCGACCGCAACCCGAAGCGGGTCCTGCTGACCGACGCGGGCGAGGCGCTCCTGCCGAAGGCGAGGGCCGCCCTGGACGCGGTCGCGGAGGCGAGGGACGCCGTGGCCCAGGTCGAGGGCGGGCTCACCGGCACCGTCCGGCTGGGCACGCTGACCGCGATGACCCTGATCGACCTGCCCGCGCTCCTGGGCGAGTTCCACCGCCGCCACCCCGGCGTGCTGGTGCGCACGAGCGCGGCGACCGCGGGGTCGGTCGGGCTCGTCGAGCAGTTGCTGGACCGCAGGCTCGACCTGTCCTTCGTGTCGCTGCCGGGCGAGGTGCCGGACGGGGTCGTGGTCGACGAGCTGGCCCACTCGGTCATGGACCTCGTCGTGCCGGACGACCACCCGCTGGCCGACCGGCACGAGGTGGCCATCGGCGACCTCGCGGGGATGGACTTCATCGACTCACCGCTGGGCTACGGCAACCGGGCCGTGGCCGACCGGGCGTTCGCCGCGAACGCCGTGCCCCGCCGCGTGACGCTGGAGATGGCCGACATCGTCACCGGCGTCGACTTCGTGCGGCACGGCCTCGGCATCGCGTTGCTGCCCGGCTACATCCTCGGGGACGCGCGCGGCGTCACCACGGTGAAGGTGACCGGGGCGGACCTGTGCTGGCCGCTGGGACTCGCGCGCCCGGCCGGCCGCGGACCTTCCGCGGCGGCCAGGGCGTTGATCGCGGTGGTGCGCGAGTTCTCCTCGGCGACCTGAGGTCAGCGCGCGCAGACGAAGCTCGACGCGCTGTCCTGGTCGCCGCCGCGGTACCGGGGCCAGCCGGGGTACTCGCACAACGGGCGGGTGCGGTTGTCGTGGGTGATGTCGGTGACCACCGGGCGTTCCGGTGACCGTCCACTTTCGACCCAGCGTTCGAGCGCCGTCAGCGAGTCCCAGCCGGCGGCGAACGCAGGGGCGCCGAAGTTCGCATGGTTGGCCCCCTGCACGAGGTAGTACCGCAGGAACTGGTGGGTCGACGGACCGACCACGTCACGCACGCGCTCGTAGTAGTCGTTCGTCGAACGGTGCGAGACCAGCTCGTCCGCGGAACCGTGCAGCAGGAGCAGCTTGCCGCCGGAGCGCGCGAACGGGCGGAGGTCGGCGTTGTTGCGGTCCTGGATCGTCGAGAGGTGGCTGATCCGGTCGAGCCACTTCCCGGGACGCCGGGGATCGAGGTCGAGGGAGTTGAACGAGGGGTCGCGGGTCAGGAAGTACTTCACCCACTGGTCCCAGTACTGCATCCCGTAGCCGGCCGTGACGGGCATGGGGTTGGCCGGCGCGGTCGTGCCGAACCCGAGGAACGGCGTCCGCATGTCCGCCCCCGACAGGAACGGGAAGCCGGGGTACCCGGTCTCGCCGCTGGCGATCCGGTACGGCCACCGGAACGGCGTGGACATGGCCTTCACGGCCTCGATCTGCGTGTCCGACAGGCAACCGGGTCCGGTGTCGGCGCCGCCGGGGCAGCGCAGCACGCGCGGGTCGACGCTGCACCGGGGGTTCGAGACGACCTTGTCGGCGACCCCGTCCGCCCCGTCGCACGCGGTGATCACGCTGTCGTACAACAACGTCTGCTTCTCGGGGCCGGGGAAGGCGCCGGGGCGGGACAGGACCTGCGTCAGGTAGCCCAGGTCGAGGGCCTCGGCGAGGTTGTTCCAGGCGGGATAGCCCGAGATCACGCCGTCGAACGCCCGCGGCCACCGCTGGGCGACGATGAGCGCCTCGCGGCCGCCCGTCGAGCCTCCGGCGAAGTAGACCTCGGCGGGACTGCTCCCGTAGGCGCGACGGATCAGGAACAGGCTGGCGTCGTGCGTCTTCTTCAGCGCGTCACCGGCGGAGAAGTTCCGCACCGCCTCGTCGTTCACGCCGAACGACCCGTCCAGCGACGGGACGGCGCCCGGACCCTGCTGGTGGCCGGAGTCGCTGGCGAACGTCGCGTACCGGCGGGCCAGCGGAGCGAGAGCGTCCGCGGCGGCGAACGGCACGTTCCCGGTCAGGGCGGGGATGGTGCCGTTGTAGCCACCGCCTCCGAACATCATCCCCTTGTGGTTCCAGCCGTGCGGCAGGGCGAGGCGCATCCTGATCGCGGGCGCGGACGGGTCGACGGGGTGGATGTCGGCGTCGACCTGGCAGTACTCGACAGTCTGTCCACTCACGACACCGGACGTCACGGCCGCCGCCGTGACGCGGCCGCCGGTGGTGGGCAGGCTGATGACCGACGCCGGGATCTTCAGCTGGTTCAGCGCCGTGCACGACGGCACGGTTCTGGGCGAGGTCGAGGCGAGGGCGGGCTGGGCGCCGAGCAGCAGAACCGCGGCGGCCAGCACGGCGAGACGACGTGTGCTCACGGCAGGGGCCTTTCAGCGGTAGAGGTGCGTGCCGGGGATGGCCTGCGGGTCCTCGCGGACCTCGGCGGGGTTGGTCTCGGGCAGGAACCACGCGCTGACGAACGTGATCAGCCCCATGAGCGTGATGTAGGCGGCGACCGGCATGGTGCTGCCGGTCTCGGCGATGAGCGCGGTCATGAGGAACGGCGTGCCGCCGCTGATGATGATCGCGGAGAGCTGGTACGACAGCGACGCGCCGGAGTAGCGGACGTTGGGCGCGAACAGTTCGCCGAGGAAGCTCGCGATCGGCCCGTAGGTGAGGCTCTGGAAGATGAACCCGACCACCACGGCGACGAAGATCAGCGGCAGCGACGCCGTGTTGACGAGCCCGAAGTACGGGAAGCCCCACAGCGCGACGCCCAGTCCGCCGATGAGGATGAGCGGGCGGCGTCCGATCCGGTCGGAGATGTGCCCGGACCACGGCATGACCGCGAGCATCGCGATGGAGCTGAGCAGCACGACGGTGAGCAACCCGTTGCGGTCGAGCTTCAACGAGTTGGTGCCGTAGTTCAGCAGTCCGGCGATGCTGACGTAGAAGAGGCTGTTGGTGGCGGAGAGGATTCCGCAGCCGAGCAGGATCGTCGCCCACCTGGTGCGCAGGACCTGGGCGAGCGGCGCCCTGACCACGGCGCGCTCGGGCCGCGCGACCTCCTTCTGCAACTGGCGGAACTCCGGCGTGTCCTCCACTTTGGACTGGATGTAGAGGACGACGCCGAACATCACGATGCTCACCAGGAACGGGATCCGCCAGCCCCAGCTGAGGAACGCGTCGTTCGGCATGAACGTGCTGGCGGCCACGAAGATCAGGTTCGAGATGATCACGGCGACGGGAACGCTGGTCTGCCCGAACGTCCCGGCGAACCCGCGTTGCTTGGGACCGGCGGACTCGGTGAGCAGCAACATGATCCCGCCCCACTGCCCACCCGCCGCGAGGCCTTGGAGGAACCGCAGCGTCACCAGCAGGACCGGTGCCAGCGCGCCCACGGCCGACGCGGTCGGCAGGCAGCCGATCAGGAACGTCGCGCCACCCATGAGCGCGAGGCACGTGACCACGACCGGCTTGCGCCCGTACTTGTCACCGAAGTGCCCGGCGAGCACCCCGCCGACCGGGCGCGCCACGAAGCCCGCCCAGAACGTGCTGAACGCGAGCAGCGTCCCGGTCAGCGCCGAGGACTGCGGGAAGAACACCTTGGGGAACACCAGCGCGGCCGCGGTGCCGTAGAGGAAGAAGTCGTACCACTCGATCGAGCTCCCGATCAGTCCCACGGTCAGGAGCTTGCGGAAGCCGCGGCGCCGGGTGGGGGACGAGGCGGCGTGCGCGGACTGCTCGTCGGGCTGGGCCAGGGGGGTTGCCATACATGCCGCCTTCGTCGATGAACCGGCAGGTGATGACGGCCAATGCTAGGGCGGAGCCCTGCAGTGGTTGAGGTCTGGATCACACACGCCTGGCCCTGGTTCGGTGGGGCTTTCCTCCACCGGCCGCTGAGGAAGAATGACGCGGGTGACCACCGATCCGAGCGACGCGCTCGTGCGCCGGCAGCGCGAGCTGGCGTCGTTGTACGCGACGGCCAAATCGCTCACCGCGCTCGGCGAGCTCGACGACGTGCTGCAGTCGATCGTCCGGCACGCCCACGACCTGATGGGCACGGACTTCACCTACCTGTCGCTGGTCGCGGACGGCAGGCTGTCGGCCAGGGCGGCGGAGGGCACGATCTCGGCGGCGTTCCTCAGCGCGACCATCCCGGCGGGCGTCGGGCTCGGCGGCAAGGTGCTGGCCACCCGCCGCCCGCAGTGGGTGCGCAACTACGCCGCCTCGACCCTCATCGACCACGACCCGAACTTCGACCGCCTGGTCGTCACCGAGGACCTCGTCGCGCTCCTCGGTGTGCCGCTGGTGATCCGGGACGAGGTGGTGGGCGCGCTGTTCGCCGCGGACCGGTCGGAGCGGTCGTTCCACCCCGGCGAGATCGCGTTGCTCAGCGCGTTCGCCGACCACGCCGCGGTGGCGCTCGACAACGCCCGTCTCTACGAGGAGAGCCGGACCGCGTTGCAGGAGCTGCAGGTCGCGTACCGCAAGATCGAGGAGCACGTCGCCGTCGTCGAACGGGCGCAGGCGATCCACGAGGCGCTGACCGGTGTGGTGCTGGAGGGCGGGACCCCGGACGACGTCGCCCAGTTGCTCGCCGACCAGCTGGGCGGGACCGTCACCGTGCTCGACAGGGCCGACGCCGCCGGCCGCGTCACCACGTCGGTCGACGGCGGCATCGCCCGCAGCGTCGCCCCGATCCAGGCGGGCGACAGCCACCTCGGCGCGCTCGCGTGGAGCCGGGAAGCGGTGGGGGAGCACGGTGTCTCGGACGACATGGATCTGCGCACCCTCGAACGGGCCACGCACATCCTGGGGTTGCTGATCCTCAAGGAACGGGCCGTGGCCGAGGCCAGCGAGCGGCTGAGCGGCGAGCTGCTGACCGAGCTCATGGTCGGCGGTCCCGGGATCAGCCAGGCGCAGCGCGCCCGCACCCGTGCCCGCAACATCGACCCGGACAGGCTGGACCTGGTCCTCGTCGCGGACTCACCCGCGTCGTCCTCGACCGAGCTCGTGCGCCACCTGCACGACATCGCCAGGGACTGCGCCGGACTGGCCGGTGAGCACCTGGGCCGCGCCACGATGATCGTGCCCAGCGATGACGACGACCGGACCGTCGTGGACGTCCACCGTCGCCTGCGCCGCGCGCTCGGTGGTCCCGTCGCCGTCGTGGGGGAGCGGGCGGTCGGCCACGACTGGTCCCGCGCGTTCTCGCTGGCAGGCCGCTGCGGCGCGGTCATGAAGGCGTTGGGGCACACCGACCTCGGCGCCACGACGGGCCGGTACGCCCTGTACGCGATGATCTTCGACGCCGACCGGGTCCGCGAGCTCGACCGCTTCCTCGCCGCCTCCGTGGGCCCGCTCGTCGACTACGACGAACGACGCGGCACCGACCTCGTCGGGACGCTCAGCGCCTACTACGGCCACCGCGCCAACGTCGCCGCGACCGCCAGGGCGTTGCACGTGCACGTCAACACGCTGCTCAAGCGGCTGGACCGGGTGAGCGAGGTCCTCGGTGTCGACTGGCGCACCGAGAACGACCTGGAGCTGCAGCTGGGACTGCAGCTCTACCGGCTGAGGTCGGCGGTCTGACCGCACCCGGTGGGGTGATCAGTAGGGTGGGCGCCCCCGTGCGACTCCCGGAGGAGATCACATGATCCGCGTGCTCATCGCCGACGACCAGCCGCTGGTGCGGGCCGGTCTGGCGGCGCTGCTCGCCGCCGAGCCCGGCATCGAGGTGGCCGGTGTGGCCGCGGACGGCGCCGAGGCGCTCGCGATGGCGCTCGACCTCGTGCCGGACGTGGCCTGCCTCGACATCCGGATGCCCGGCCGCAGCGGCATCGAGGTCGCGCGGGAGCTGTGCGCACCGGACGCCGACCCGCGGGTACCGGTGCTCGTGCTCACGACCTTCGACCTCGACGACTACGTGTTCGGGGCGCTGGAGGCGGGCGTGTCGGGGTTCCTGCTCAAGGACTCCGAACCGGACGACATCGTCCACGCGGTGCGGCAGGTGGCCGCCGGTCTGGGCACGATCGACCAGACGCTGACCCGCCGCATCCTGCGCGAGTTCGTGCACCGCCGCCGGCTGCAGCCGGTGACGGGCCGGCGGGCCGAGGACCTGCTCACGCCCCGCGAGCACGAGATCCTGCTGCTGCTCGCCCAGGGCATGTCCAACGACGACATCGCCCGCAGCCTGGTCGTGGAGGTGTCGACGGTGAAGTCGCACCTGGCCAGGATCCTGCCCAAGCTGGGCGTGACCTCCCGGCTGCAGGCCGTCGTCTGGGCCTATCAGAACCACGTGGTCGCCGTCCCCGGTCCGAGCTCCTGACCGGCGTTCAGCCGGCCGGTGGGCGGTAGCCGAGCCGTCCGCGGGTGCCGAGCAGGACCAGGACCGCGACGACGACGGAGCCGGCCGCCATGGCCTGCATCGCCCGGTCGCCGTCGATCGCCGGGAACATCTCCAACCACATGATCGAGGCGAAGTTGTTCACGCTGACGTGCAGCAGCATCGCCAGCGGGAGGCTCTCCCCGGTGCTGTTGAACATCCACGTCATGACCACGTTGAACGCGAGGCAGAACACCACGAACGCGGCCAGGCGGGTCCAGTCCGCGTCCGGCCAGCCGCCCCACTCGGTCAGGAACAGCGGCAGGTGCCACGAGGCCCAGATCGGACCGAGGATCATCGTTCCGGTCAGCGGCCCGAACCGGCGCTGCATCCGGGGCAGCGCGAAGTCCCGCCAGCCCGGTTCCTCCGCGAGTCCCGTGGTGACCATCTGGAGCAGGAGGGCCGGGACGTAGGCGGCCACCGCCATCATCGAGGGCGCCGCGATCCGCCCGCCCGAGATCACCAGCCCCGTGATCAGCATCGCGACCGGCACCCCCAGCAGCGCGACCGCGTACCAGTGCCACCGGACCCGCCAGCGCCACATCCGGCCCGCCCAGCGCCGCAGCCCGGCCCGCCCGTCCGCGATCGCGGTGACCACGAGGGCCGAGACGATCGGGCCGAGGTAGGCGCCGGGCAGCACCCCGGTGAACTGACTGGTGCCCAGCACCTCCGGGAACCGGTAATCCCACCAGCCGAGTCCGTTGCCGGACACGATGTAGGGAGTCCAGGCCAGCCAGCTCAACAGGTTGGCGAGCACGAAGAAGCTCAGCAGGGGATGCCGTCGCACCGGTCCGAGCAGTCCACCGGAACCGCGCGGGTCCGCTGTGCGGGTGCCGGGTTCGGCCGGCGACGGGGTGTGGTCCGAGATCGTCATGCCGCAATCCTTCTGGCGTGGCGGGCCGGTGCCGAGATGCGAAGGATCGAAGCCGTGCGATGCCATCGAAAGGTGCAACGAGCCCGCTCGCGCGGGTCGGTTCAGGTGCAACGAGCTCGCTTGCGCGGGTCGGTTCAGCGGCGGAGGGCACGGGCGTCGTGGGGCGTTGCACCGACCGTCTCTCCGAGCGGCAACCTCAGCCGCACCTCCCACCCGCCTTCCGGGGTGGGGCCGTAGTCCAGCTCGGCCCCGACCAGCTGGGCCCGTTCGGCCATGCCGACCAGGCCGAAACCGCTGCCGGGACCGGGATCCGGGCCGCGCGGCACGCCGTTGCGCACGCTGATCGCGAGCCATCCCCCGCCGGGCTCGCCGACCTCGACGGCGCAGGGCGCACCCGGTGCGTGCACCGCCGCGTTCGCCAGCGACTCCTGCACCATCCGGTAGGCGACGAGCTGGCCCAGCGGGCCGGCCTCGACCTGCTGTGCGGGCAGCACGAGGCTGATCTCGGCGCCCGCCGCGCGGCGTGCCTGCACGAGTGCGGACACCGCGTCGAGGGTCTCCACCGGGCGGTCCGCGTCGGCGTCCTCGCGCAGCAGTCCGACGAGCCGTCGCAGGTCGGTGAGCACGGCACGGCTCTGCTGGCGTATCTGACCCACGGAGTGCTTGGCCGTGGCGGGGTCGGTGTCGATCTGCCGGGCGACCGCCGCGGCCATCATCGCGATACCGGACAGGTGGTGGGCGGCGATGTCGTGCAGCTCCCGTGACATCGCCGTGCGCTGCCGCGAGATCGCCGCCTGCAGCAGCGCTTCCTGTTCCCGGCGCAGGGCTTCCAGCTCCAGCCGTCGTGCCTCGTGCGCGTCCCGCCGTGCCGCGACCACCGAGCCGGCCAGCAGCGGCAGCCCGATCACCAGCAGCGCCTGCGGCACAGCGCCGATGAGGGCCGCGCCCGTGCCGGTGGCGCCGCGGGTGCCCGCGGTGACGAACTGTCCCGTGGCCAACAGCACTCCTGCTGCGAGCAGCGGTCCCCGCAACGGTCTTACGGCGCGGGCGGCGACAGCGAGGAACACCGCGACCATGACGGCGACGGCGGTGAGCGTGAACGCGGGCCCCGGTGACATCGGGACCAGCACCAGCGCCATCCCCGCCACCCCCGGCACCACCACCTCCGGCGCACGACCGGTCCACGTGACCGCGGCGGCCTGCGCCAGCAGGACCACCGCGACCGTCCACCACGCGGCGTCCCCGAGGGCGGGCACCGGGCCCAGGCCGGAGCCGGGTCCGGCCGCGGCCGGGACCACCAGCAGCATGCAGATCGCCACCGCACCGCTGCCGAGCGCGGCCCACGGGTGGAGCGGCCGGGACCGGCCCGGTGACTGCGAGAGAGGGGACATGGCGGCCTCCGCGGATCCGACCGGCACGATCCGCGCTCCCAGGTCCGTGCTGAGGAGCCGTCGTCGGTGCCCGGTGCCCGGCTCATCATCGGCCACGGCGAGGCGCGGCCCGCGGCCGGCGGCCCGGTTTGCGTCGAAAGCACGAGCCGGCCGGTTCCCGTCTTTTCGCCGATGTGCCGGCGTCCGGGGGACGCGCACCCGCTAGGCGATGCGCAACGACTCCCGCAGGGCGCTCTTCGACAGCTTGCCGGTGCCCGTCTTGGGCAGCGCCGCCACGAAGACGACCTCGTCGGGCAGCCACCACTGGGCGACCAGCGGTGTGATGTGCCGCAGCAGCTCCTCACCCGTGGCGGTACCGCCGTCGCGCAGCACGACGTAGGCGACGGGGCGTTCGACCCACCGCGGGTCCGGGCGGGCGATCACGGCGACCTCGACGACGTCGGGGTGCGAGACGATCGCGGCCTCCAGCTCGACCGAGGAGATCCACTCGCCGCCCGACTTGATCAGGTCCTTCATCCTGTCGACGAGCCGCAGGTAGCCGTCGCCGTCGATCGTGGCGAGGTCGCCGGTGCGCAGCCAGCCGTCGTCGCTGAAGCTGTCAGGAGAGTCCACGAGGAAGTACCCGCCCGCCACCCAGGGGCCCGCGACCTGGAGCTCACCGACGGACCGGCCGTCGCGCGGCAGCTCGAGGCCCGTCTCGACGTCGACGACCCGCAGGTTCACCAGCGGCAGCGGCTGGCCCTGCGACGCCCGCACCGCCACCTGTTCCTCGTCGGTCGCGTCCTGGTGCCGGGAGCGGGTGCCGCCGATCGTCCCGACCGGGCTGATCTCCGTCATCCCCCAGGAGTGCGTGATGGGGACGCCGATCGCGGCGCGGTAGGTCTCGGACAGCGCCGGGGCGATCGCCGAGCCGCCGCCGAGCAGGAACCGGGTGGCGCTCAGGTCGTGGGACCGCAGGCCGGGCACCAGGCTCGTCCACACCGTCGGCACGGCGCCGGCGACGGTCACGCGTTCGGACTCCATCAGCTCCAGCAGGTGCTCCGGCTCCGAGGACGGGCCGGGCAGCACCAGCGACGCGCCCGTCATCATCGCGCCGTAGGGCAGGCCCCAGGCGTTGGCGTGGAACATGGGCACGATCGGCATCACGACGTCGCTCTCGCACAGGCCGATGAACCCGGCCGCGAGCGTGCCCAGGCAGTGCAGGATCGTCGACCGGTGGCTGTAGAGCACGCCCTTGGGCGGCCCGGTCGTGCCGGAGGTGTAGCAGAGCCCGGCGGCCAGGTTCTCGTCCGCGAGCGTGAAGGTGTCCTCGAACGAGCCGGTGACCGGGTCGGCGGCCGCGACCAGCTCGTCGTAGTCCAGGACGCGGGGGTCGGCCGGGATCTCCTCGCCGCTGTCGTCGGGCAGCACGACCCAGTGCCGCACCTTCGGCATCCGATCGGCGCTCGGCCAGATCCGGGGGAGCAGGGCGCGGTCGACGAACACCACGTCGTCCTCGGCGTGGTTGACGATGTACTCGAGGTGCTCCGCCGACAGCCGGATGTTGATCGAGTGCAGCACCCGCTGGGAGACCGGCACCGCGAGGTACAGCTCCAGGTGCCGGCGTGTGTTGCTCGCGAACGTGGCGACGCGCGCACCGGCCGGGACGCCGAGCGAGTCGAGCGCGCCGGCGAGGCGCCGCGTCTGCACGGCGACGTCGGCGTACGTGACCCGCTCGACGCCGGCCGTCACGACCTGCTTGTGCGCGTGGAGTCGCTCGGCCCGCTCCAGGATGTGCGCGATGGTGAGCGGCCGAGGTTGCATCAGCCCGTCCATGGGAAGTCACCCTAAGTGAGCTGCCGGCCGGGCGAGAGGGAAGAAACTTCCACTCATCCTCGTGCTGTGGCAGCGATTTCCCACACGGCTCACGGCCGGTAGGCGTCGCACGCCAGCGTGATCAGATCGGTGAGGTGCCGCGGTGGCTGGTCCTTCCACCACGCCAGCCAGACCGCGATCGGCGGCGCGTCCGCCACGGCCCGGTAGGCGACGCCGGGGCGCGGGTTGAGGTTCGCGGTGGCCTCCGACGTCATGCCGACGGCCTGCCCGGCCGCGATCAGGGTCAGCCACTCGTCGACGCTGTGGGTGTTGCGCACGACGGCGGGCGCCTTGCCCGGCTGCCACAGGTCCACCGTGGTCGTCCCGGTCCTGTCGTCCACCGCCAGCGAGTACCGGGCGAGGTCGGCGAGCTTGAGCGAACGCTTGCGCGCCAACGGGTTGTCCGTCGCGACCACGCCGTACCGCCGCTCGGTGCCGAGCAGCGCGGTCTCGAACCGCGGGTCGTCGAGCGCCCGCCTCACCACGGCGACGTCGGCGGTGCCCTCGGCGAGGCCCGCGGTCAGCGAGTTCGACTGCACGAACACCAGCGGCAGCCCGGGGTGCTCGGAGGCCCAGGCCTTCTGCACGCCGCGGGTGTGCCTGCCCAGCGCGGCCCACGCGTAGCCGATCCTCAGCTCCGTCAACGACCGCGCGGCGATCCGGTGCAGGTGCGCGACCTCGTCCAGCACGCGTCGCGCGCCTTCGAGGACGTTCGTGCCGACGGCGGTGAGCGTGACGTGCCGCGTCGACCGTTGCAGCAGGCGTACTCCCAGCGTCGCCTCCAGCGCGGCGACCGACCGGGACACCGACGCCTGGGTGAGGCCGAGTTCCCTTGCCGCGTCGGTGAACGTGCCCGCGTCCACCACGGCCACGAACGCCCGCACGTGCCGCAGATCCATGCGTCCAGCGTATAGGTCAGGCGGCTCGCGCATTTCCCGTGACGACGGCGGAACCGCAGGCTGAGCGGCATGAAGAGCATCAGCGGGTTCGCGACGATGACCGCGAGCGCGGCCAGCAACCAGCTCGGCGCCGCCGTGGGCGCCCACGCGTTCGCCTCCATCGGCCCGGCCGGTGTCGTGGCGGTGCGCCAGTTCGTGGCCGCCGCGGTGCTGCTCCCGATGGCGCGGCCGAACCTGCGGAGGTTCACCCGTGCGCAGTGGTGGCCGACGATCGCGCTCGGCCTGGTGTTCGCCACGATGAACCTCAGCCTGTACATGGCGATCGACCGCATCGGCCTCGGTCTCGCCGTCACGCTGGAGGTGCTCGGACCGCTCGGTGTCGCGCTGGCCGGGTCGCGCACGCGGCAGGACTTCCTGTTCGTGCTGGTCGCGGCCGTCGGCGTGTACGTGCTGGTGCTGCCGGGCCCGAGCAGCGACTACCTCGGCGTCGGGCTCGGCCTGCTCGCGGCGGGCTGCTGGGCCGCGTACATCCTGCTCAACCGCCTCGTCGGCGCGCGGTTGCCCGGCCTGCAGGCGCCCGCCGTCGCCACCGCGATGTCGGCGACGCTCTACGTCCCGGTCGCGGTGCTGCTGGTCCTGAACGGGAAGCTGACCGGGATGGCGGTCCTGTACGCGGTCGGCGCCGGTGTGTTCTGCAGCGTCGTGCCCTACGCCGTCGACGTGATCGCGTTGCGGAAGGTGCCCGCGCGGCTGTTCGGGCTGGCGATGAGCGTGCACCCGGTGCTGGCGGCGCTGGCAGGGCTCGTGGTGCTGGGGGAGTCGCTCGCGCTCCACCACTGGGCTGGAATCCTGCTCGTGGTCACCGCCAACGCACTGGCCGTCGCTTGCTCGAAGTGGTCTGGATCACCTACCGTGCTGACAGAAACGTGAATCCAATTCACTTAGCGGGGTGGTCATGCGGACCAAAGTCGTGACGGTGGTCGCCGCACTCGTCGGTGCGGCGCTGGTCAGCGGGCCGTTCGCGTGGGCGGAACCCGAGCCGTACCTGGTGGGCAGGGGCATCTCCGACGTCACCGGGCCCGCCGCCGAGAACGGCATGATGGGCTACTCCAAGTTCGACCAGAAGACGACGGGCATCCACCAGCGGCTGCGGTCGCGGGCCTACGTCGTGGTCGACCGGGCCACGAACAAGCGCGTCGCGTACGTCAACGCGGACCTCGCGATGATCTTCCGCGCGGTCCAGGAGGGCGTGCTCACCAAGCTCCAGGCCAAGTACGGCGCCACCTACACCCGCGAGAACCTGCTGCTGTCCGCCACGCACACGCACAGCGGCCCCGGCGGCCAGTCGCACAACCTCGCCTACAACCTCTCGATCCTCGGCATGCAGCCGCAGGCGCTCGCGGCCGTGGTCGACGGCATCACCGAGTCGGTCGTCGAGGCGCACGAGGACGTCGAGCCCGGTTCGATCAGCCTCGGCGTCGGCGAGCTCACGAACGCCTCGGTCAACCGGTCGCGCGTCGCGTTCGACCGCAACCCCGACAAGGGCTTCTTCCCCGGCGGGATCGACCCGCAGATGACCGTGCTGAGGTTCCGGCGGTCCGGCGAGGACGTCGGCGCGATCAGCTGGTTCGCCACGCACAACACGTCGGTCACGAACGCCAACACGCTGATCAGCCCCGACAACAAGGGCTACGCGGCCTACCAGTGGGAGCACGACGACGAGGGCGTGCGCTACCTGGACGACACCGCGGGCTTCGTGGCGGCGTTCCCGAACACCAACGCCGGCGACATGTCGCCGAACCTCAACCTCAAGCCCGGTTCCGGCCCCACCGAGAACGAGTGGGAGAACGCCCGGATCATCGGCGAGCGCCAGAACCGCAAGGCGCAGGAGATCTACCGCGGCCCGCAGTCCGCGGTCGCCGGTGGCGTCGACTACCGCATGCGGTTCGTGGACATGTCGGCCGTGCAGGTCGACGGCCGCTTCACCACCGACGGCAAGGCCGGCACCACCTGCTCGGGCGTCGTCGGCGCGTCGACGATCGCGGGCAGCGTCGAGGACGGCCCGGCGATCCCCGGCTTCTCCGAGGGCATGCAGTCGCCGTGGAAGAAGCTGTTCGAGCCGTTGCAGATGGAGGTCCCGCAGTGGCTGCGGGACTGCCAGTTCCCCAAGGCCTCACTGGTGCCCACGGGCCTGATCGGCGCCACGCCGAACGTCGTGCCGCTGCAGATCGTCCGAATCGGACAGTTGCACCTCGTCGCGGTGCCCGGTGAGGTCACGATCACCGCGGGCCTGCGCATCCGCAGGGCCGTCGCCGCCGAAGCCGGCGTGCCCGTGCGGAACGTGCTGATCCAGGGCTACGCCAACGACTACAGCCAGTACGTCACCACGCCGGAGGAGTACGACTCGCAGCAGTACGAGGGCGGGTCCACGCTGTTCGGCCGCAACACCACGCCCGCGTACCAGCAGGAGTTCGGCAAGCTCGCGGCGTCGATGAGGACCGGTTCCGCGCTGCCCGCCGGTCCGAACCCCGGTAATCCGCCGTTCACGGAGATCAACCTGCAGACCGGCGTCGTGCTCGACGACAAGCCCGCCGACAAGAGGTACGGCGATGTCCTCTCGTCGCCGAAGTCGTCGTACACGCGCGGTGACACCGTCACGGCCGTGTTCGTCACCGGCCACCCGAAGAACAACCTGCACCGCAATCACACCTTCCTGGAGGTGCAGCGGCAGGTGAACGGCCAGTGGGTGCGCGTCGCCGACGACGGTGACTGGTCCACGCGCTACAAGTGGGAACGCGTCGGCATCGCCTTCTCGAACGCCACGATCACCTGGCAGATCCCGGCGGACACGCCCGCGGGCACCTACCGGGTCGTGCACCACGGCGACGAGAAGTCCGGCTGGACCGGCAGGATCACCGGTTTCACCGGCGCCACGGCGGGCTTCGCCGTCAGCTGATCTCACCTCCCGCCGCGATGGCGAGATCGGGGCCGAAGGCGGCCGCGGGCGTGTACGCGCCGGGCTTGCCTTCGCCCCGGGCGAGCCGTACCGCGACCTCCGCGGACACGCCGGCGGTGAAGTCCATGGCATCGCCCGTCTTCAGCCACCCCTCGCGCGTCGTGCCGTCCGGCCAGGTGACGACCGCGTGGCCCCAGGAGTGCGTCCGCGGCCCCGGCGCGGCCTTCGTCGTGACGGCGGCCATCCGGCGGATTGCGAAGCGGCGCACCGGTTCCAGCGCCAGCAGCCGTCCCGCGAACGGGAGGACGGCGCGGAGCACGGGCGACGCCGGCATCAGCGCGGTGGTGGAGGTGACGGCCGGTGCGCCGCCGGAGCGGTGGGCGGCCAGCAGTTCGGCGGAGGGCGCCTCGGAGGTCGTGGCCTGCTCGCCGTCGGGCAGCAGCAGACGCCGAGCACCCGCGCCGATGCGTGAGCTGGTCAGCCTGCCGTCGCGGTAACGGCGGCCGCCGGTGACCAGGACGTCGATGATCGAGGCCGCCAGGGCGGTGCCCAGCGCGCCTTCCTCGATGGCCACCGAGGCGACCGCGTCGACCCGCACGTCCGCAGGTGCCGGCCGACCCTCGCACAGCGTCGCCACGACGGCTTCCGTTGCCATGACACCGAAACCGGCGCCGGTGACGAGCGTGCTGCCTGCCGCCGCGGCCTCGTCGTGCAGCCCGAGGAGCCGAGGCACGGCGGTCAGGTCGGCCGCCTGGTCGAGGTAGTGCCCGCCTCCCCGCACGCAGGCGCGGGCGATGGTGGCCGCGGTCTCGGCGTAGCTGCCGATGGTGTTGATGACGACGGCCGGCCGTTCCTCCTCGATCGCCGCCGCGATGCGATCCGCCGTGTCCGCGACGACGACCCGCAGGCCGGTGTTCGCCGCCCTCTCCCGCAGGCGGGCGCTCTCCCTGCCCACCAGGACCACGGTCTCGCCCCTGTCGAGCAGGCGGGTGGTGACGGCACGGCCGACACGTCCCGTGGCGCCCAGAACCCAGATGCTCATGCGTCTCCCCGAAGTGATGTCTCAGTGTGTCATCACCACCGTAGCACGCGTGACAGCACACTGAGACATCACTTGCTAGGGTGTGCTGTGGCCAGGTGGGATCCCGGAACCGGAGACCGGCTCAGGCGAGCGGCGCTCGACCTGTTCGCCGAGCACGGGTACGACAACGTGACCGTCACCCAGATCGCCGAGCGCGCGGGCATCACGCGCCGCTCGTACTTCCGCTACTTCCCGGACAAGCGCGAGGTGCTGTTCGGCGGTTCGGAGCAGTTGCCTCCCGCTCTGGCCGAGGCGGTGCGCGCCTCGGCCGAGGGCTCCTTGCCGGCCATCGCCCTGGATGCCGTCCGCCAGGTCGGCGCGCTGCTCGTGGACCGCGTCGACCGCACCACCGAACGTCGCGCGGTGATCGCGTCGAGTCCCGAACTGCAGGAACGCGAACGCACCAAGGCTGCCGCGATCATGACCGCCCTCGGCGAGGCGCTGGAGGAACGCGGCGCGTCGGCGGACGAGGCCCGGCTGGTGTCGCGGCTGGTCGCGGTCTGCTTCCAGGAGGCGCTCGAACGCTGGATGGGCACGGGGGAGGACTTCGGTGCCTGTCTCGACGCCGTCGTCGCCTCGGTTCGGTCCACGACGTCCCTATTCCCGGCTCCGATGAGGCCGTGATTACGTTGTGCACGATTTAATCGCACGCTAGCTTTATGGCATCCGACCTCAGAAGGAGCAGCCATGAAGCGCCCAGTCCTCGAGCCCGCCGCCGCCGAGTTCGCTGCCGCCACCGCCACGCCGCCGTTCCTGTTCGACCTCGGCCCCGAAGAGGGCCGCAAGACCGTCGACGAGGTGCAGTCGGGTGACGTCGACAAGCCCGGCATCGACGAGCAGTGGGTCGAGCTCGACGGCTTCAAGGTCCGCATCGTCAAGCCGGCCGGCTCCTCCGGCGACCTCCCGGTCGTCCTCTACATCCACGGCGCGGGCTGGGTGTTCGGCAACGCCCACACCCACGACCGCCTGGTCCGCGAGCTCGCCGTCGGCGCGGGCGCCGCGGTCGTCTTCCCCGAGTACTCGCTCTCACCCGAGGCCCGCTATCCGGTGGCGATCAACCAGAACTACGCCACCGCGCGGTGGATCCTCAGCAACGGCACCGAATACGGCCTCGACGCGTCGCGCCTCGCGGTCGCCGGTGACTCGGTCGGCGGCAACATGGCGGCCGCACTGACCTTGCAGGCCAAGGAACGCGGCGACGTCCCGCTGAAGGCCCAGGTCCTGTTCTACCCGGTGACCGACGCGTCCTTCGACACCGACTCGTACCTGCAGTTCGCCGAGGGCTACTTCCTGCGCCGCGACGGCATGCAGTGGTTCTGGGACCAGTACACGACGAACCCGGTCGAGCGCGCCGAGATCACCGCCTCGCCGCTGCGCGCCACCACCGAGCAGCTCTCGGGCCTGCCGCAGGCGCTCGTGATCACCGCCGAGGCCGACGTGCTGCGCGACGAGGGCGAGGCCTACGCCGACAAGCTGCGCGAGGCCGGCGTGCCCGTCACCGCCGTCCGGTACGCGGGAGCGATCCACGACTTCGTGATGCTGAACGCGTTGCGCGGCACGCACGCCGCCGAGGCCGCGATCAACCAGGCGACCGCGTTCCTGCGCAAGGCTCTCGCGAACTAGCCGCGCTGGGTCCTGGTGACGTGGAACGGCGTGCCCTGCTGGCAGGTCGTCATCGCACCGGGATCAGCCCGCCCGCTCACCTCCACCACGGCGCCGGCCACCGCGATCGC
Source organism: Lentzea sp. (assembly GCF_035525475.1). Lineage (GTDB taxonomy): Bacteria > Actinomycetota > Actinomycetes > Mycobacteriales > Pseudonocardiaceae > Lentzea. The sequence goes on from NZ_DATLEC010000194.1 coordinate 60,502, forward strand.
GGGGTCGGCGCCGAGCAGCAGGTACTGCTCACCATCAGTCGTCAGGATCAGGCACCCGGACTCGACACCCGCCGACACCGTGCCCCGCACCGTCGTCACGCCCGGCTCCCCGGCGCGCGACGGCGTCGTGAGCAGCGGAGCGGACGAGGGCGGCACGGGCGCCGGAACGCTGGGCGCGGACGTGTCAGAAGAGGCGGGACCGGCGGTCTGGGTGCGCGTCACCGAGTCCTCGGGTGGTGCCTGACCCGCGCAGGAGGCCAAGGCCAGGCAGAGCAACAACGCCGTCAACCCGCGCATCTCGCGTCACCTCCGATGGACCACCGCGACCGGGCACGGCGCGTGGTGCAGCACAGCGTGGCTCACCGAGCCCAGGATCGCACGTGTCACGGCGCCGCGGCCGTGACTTCCGACCGCGATCAGCGCCGCGCCTTCGCCCGCCCGGAGCAACGCGCGGGCGGGCGCGTCGAAAGCGACCTCCTGCGCCACGTGCACCTCGGGGTGGCGGGCGGCGTGCGGCGCCAGCTGTTCCTCGAGCAGCTTGGCGAGGTCCGCGCGGACGTGGTCGACGTCGGTCTCGGGCAGCTCGGCCCAGCCCGCGTCGTTGAACGCGTGGATCGCCAGCAGCTCCCGGCCGTGGCGGGCGGCGAACTCGAAGGCGAACGCGATGGCGTCGGTAGACGTGTCGGAACCGTCGACGCCGACGACGACCCGGCCTTCCAGCGGACCGGACCGGGTCACGACGACCGGGCGTCCGGCGGTCGACACCAGTTCGACGGACGTGGAGCCGAGGAACATCTCCGCGATGCCGGTGCGGCCGGACGAGCCGAGCACCAGCAGGTCGCCGGGTTCCTCGGCGAGGACGTCGGCCGGGCGGCCCAGCCGGACGTGCGTGGTGACGGTCAGCCCGGGGAAGCTCTGCCGCAGTTCGGCGGCCAGCTCGGCGAGGTGGTCCTGCGCCGCGCGGGACATCGTCTCCTCGGTGACGAACTCCGGCACCGGCGAGGACATCGGGGTGAACACGGGCTCGGGCATCGGCCGGCGCACGGCCTCCACGACCACCAGCTCCGCGCCGCAGCGCGTGGCCTCCTCGGCACCCCACAGGACGGCTCGCCTGGCGAGATCGGACCCGTCGAACCCGACAACGACCGCAGACATGAAAACCACCTCCGGCCGGGGCATACCCGATCGGAGGTGGTCTCAAATGTGATCTACGGCCGTGCCGCTAGTTGATGACGAACTGCGAACCCGGCTCGATGGTGATGTTGCCGTCCCGCGAGTTGGTGATCGTCACGTTCGTCAGCCGCGCCGAACCCCGCGCCTGGGCCATCGCGAGGATGCCGGAGCCGTTGTTCGACCTGTCGATGCGGACGTTGGTGATCTGCACGTCCGGCATGCCGCTGCCGCCGCCCTTGAACTGGATTCCGTCGAACGTGGAGTCCAGGATCTCGGTGTCGCGGATGACCACACCGGGGATCGGCAGGTTCTGCGAGAACAGCGTGATGGCGCCGAACTCCTGCGCCTCACCCCAGAACGCGCCACCCGTGCGGTACAGGGCGTTGTTGGCGAGCAACGTCGTGCCGCCGAACGGCAGCGGGTCGTGGTCGGTCGCCAGCATGATGCCGGGGTAGTTGGCCGTGTCGGAGATGATGTTGTTCTCCGCGCGGTTGTTCGCACCTCCGTAGATGGCGATCCCGTTGGCACGCCACGGCAACGAGATCGTGTTGTTGAGGAACGCGTTGCCGCTGCCCAGGTCGGCGATCGGGTCCTTCACGTACTTCGACGCCCACACCGCCAGCGCGTCGTCGCCCGTGGTGCGGAACGACGAGTTGTAGACGGTGGAGTTGCGCGTGCCGTTGGTGAAGTTGATGCCGTCGGCGTACGTGTCGCGGATGCGCATGCCGCTGAACTGCAGGCCGTCACCGGGGTTCCAGCGGTCGGGCAGGTTCGCGTAGTCGCGGCCGACCCAGACACCGACGTTGGCGTGCTCGATCCACACGTTGGTGATCTTCGTGTTCTTGCCGAACCGGCCGTTGAGGCCGACACCGCCCTCGGCGTTGCCGTCACCGCCGCGGATCCGGCCGGACCCGAAGATCGCGATGTCCGAGATCTGCGTGTTGTCGTCGATGTCGAACCCGAAGTTGCCCTCGTGCGGGTGGTTGATCGTGCCCGCGTCCTGCGGCTGGGTCAGCGAGAACAGCTGCGAGCGCCACATTCCGGCGCCGCGGATGGTGACGTTGCGGATGCCGACCTGGTTGTAGCCGCCGCTGCCGAACTGGGTCAGGATCTTCTTCTCCTGGCGGAAACGGCCCTCCGGGATCCAGACGCACGGGATCTCGCCGTTCTGGTCGGCCGTCACGGCCCGCTGGATCGCGTCCGCGTCGTCCGTCTGGTCGTTCGCCGTGGCGCCGTACTGCGTGATGGAGACGCAGTCCGCGGGCTTCTGCGCGGCCGGGGCGACCTGCTCCAGGTCGATCAGGTCGATGACGTAGAACTGGGCGTTGTCCCCCGCGTCGCGCTGCAGCTTGAACTTCGTGCCCGCCGGGTAGCTGCTCGCCAGCAGCTGGGAGGTCTCGTCGAACAGCCTGCGGGCGTCGCCACCCGGCCGGTTCGTGAGGCACTCCGGGTCGTCGCACGTGCCGTAGAGCCAGCTGTGCCGCGACGACAGGGTCAGCTTCTGCACGAACTGGTCGTTCGCGTACAGGCTGATCGTCGCCTCCTGGCCGCCGCCACCGGCCGCGTCCGGGATCGAGTTGCGCACGACGATCGAGTTCGTGCTGACCGTCGAGGTGACCTCCACGAACTGGCCCTGCGAGTCGAGCCGCACCGACTTGCGTCCCGAGGACTCGGAACCGAAGCTGGTGTGCCCGAACGTGCGCTTCGCGTCGGCCTCCAGCAGCTGGCCCTGGTAACGGCCGGACTCCGCCTCGTAGGTCGTGAACGGAACCGCCGCGCCGCGTCCGACCACAATGGACTGGGTAGCGGTGTTGTTGTTCTCGTTGGTCTCCGCGACCTGACCGGTCGCGTCCGCGGTCGCGGTGGCCGTGGCGCCGCCGTTGGTCGCGGTCCACGTGCCGACGTTGACCGTCACGGTCTGACCGGCGTTGATCGCGCCGGTGTTCGCGTTGAGCGTGGTGCCGCCGACGACCACGCGGGTCACCGAAGCGCCCGCCGCCGACGTGCCGCGGTTGGTGACCGACACCGCGAACGTCACCTGCTGGCCCGCCGCCGGAGATGACGGGTTCGGCGCGACACCGGTGATCTGCAGGTCCGGTCCCGGTGCCTGGCCGACGACCAGGGGAGAGCCGGAGGTGAAGGTGTTGTTGCCCTCGTTGGTCTCCGCGACCTGGTTGGCCGGGTCGACGGTGGCCGCGGCCGCGTAGGACCCGGCACCCCGCCGTCCCGCGTCCACGGTGACGCCGGCGGTGGCACCGGCGGCGAGCGCGCCGACCTGGGCGGTCCCCGCGGCGGTGCCGCCGAGGGTGACGTTCAGCGTCGTCGCGCCGGACGCGACCGTGCCGCCGTTGCGCACGGTCGCGGTGAACCTGATCGCGTCGGCCTCACTCGGGCTGGACGGCGTCCACGTCAGGTTCGTGACGGTCAGGTCGGGAGCCGGTGCGGAGGAGCCGAACACCTGGAACTCGGCGACCTGGCCACCGGGCGCGCCGGTGTTCGAGTAGAAGTGCAGCCGCACGTCCGACGCCCGGCCGGACACCGGGATGGTGACCGTGTTGCCGGTCGCCGGGTCGAACCGGTAGTCCGCCCGCGCCTTCAGGGTCGCGAACGCGGTCGCGCTCGCCTCACGGCCCAGCACCTCGAAGTTCTGCGTGCGCGCGCCCCAGGCGGAGTCCGGGTTGAGCTTCACGACGACCGAGGTGACGTCCGCGTTCGAGCCCAGCTTCGCCGTCAGGTGACCGGGGAGGCCGTTGGACTCCCAGTACGTGGCGGTGTTGCCGTCGACGGCGTTGCCCGGCGCGTAGTCGTGCACGTGCCCGGACTCCTCGACCGGCTTGCCCGCCGCGAGGTTGTCGCCGGGCGGCGGGTCGACGGAACCGGACTCGCCGTGCACCTCGAACTCGCTGAGCTGCGCGGCCTGCCAGCCCGAGTTCGCGGTGACCGTGACCCGCACGTACCGGGCGCTGGTCGCCGCGAAGTCGAGCGTCACCGTGTTGTTCGAGCCGGGGGAGAAGACCCTGCCGCTCGAACCGACGATGTCGCTGAACTGCGAACCGTTGGAACTCCCTTGTACGGCAAGCGTTTGCGTGCGCTGCTCCCAGTTCGAGGGCAGGCGCAGCACGACCTTGCTGACGCTCTTCGCGGCACCCAGGTCGGCCTGGATCCACTGGGGGAACGCGTTGTTCGAGCTCTCCCAATAGCTGGCCTGGTTGCCGTCACTGGCGTTTCCGGCCCCGTACGGGCCGTTGGTGCTCGACGCGGTCATGCTGGCAGAGAGCCTGACGACCGCCGCTCCCGCCGTGGGTGTCAATCCGAACAGTGCGAGAGCGCTGACCACGGCAGCACTCACCGCACGCTTCACGAGCGTGGTTTTCATGGATTCGTCCTTCGCGGCAGGGATATCAGTTGATATTGATCTTGAAGGTGGACGTCGTGTTCCTGATGTCCTGGAAGTTGTTGCTGAACCTCAGGCCGGTGAAGGTGACCTCGCCGACCGCGGGGCCCTGGCCCTGCTCCGGCATCTCGTTGGCCCACAGCCCGAAGCCGGACTTGGCGTCGAACTGGTCACCGCTCTTGCGCGCACCCGAGATGCTCACGTTGGACAGCACCGTGTCCTGGAAGATGTTCTCGGGGCCGCCGTTGTACTTGGTCTGGAACATGATCCCGCTGTACGTCGGGTCGATGATCTCGACGTCGCTCACCCGGATCCCGGTGAACTTCTTGGAAGCCGAGAACATCCAGATCGCGCCGAACGTCTGCGCGCCCCAGAAGTGGCCCCCGGAGCGCACCAGGGTGAGGCCGCTGAACGTCGTCGGCTCCGGCCCGAAGTCCTCCATCGGGTAGCCGAAGTCGAGCGAGCTGATCGTCACGGCGGAGTAGGTGAGCGTGTCCGCGACGTAGATGTTGCGGAACGTGTTGAGCTTGCCGCCGTAGACCGCGAGACCCGCCGCACGCCAGGGTGTCAGCACCGAAAGGTTCTCGAAGACGTTGTTCTGCTGGCCGCTGCCGCCGCTGTCGGTGGCGGCGAACAACGCGAACGCGTCGTCACCGGTGGACCGGGCCTCGATGTTCGCGATCCGGTTGCCCGCCGACCCGTTGGTCAGGTTGATGCCGTCCGCGTACATGTCGCGGATGCGGCTGTCCCTGATCACGTTGTTGTCGACGTTGTTGCCCCAGAACAGGCACACCATGTGCTCGACCCAGATGTTCTCGATGGTCATGTTCTGCACGCCGGCGAAGTCGAACACCTTGCCCGGCCCGTTGATGCGCGCGGTGTAGTTGCCGAACACGGCGAACCCGCTGAACGTCGACCCGCTCGCGGACGACTGCGCGCTGAAGCCGATGTCGGTGTTCTCCTGCGTGAGCGGGGCCTGGAACCGGGTGAACCAGGGACCGGCGCCGACCACCCGGACCGCCTTGCCGTACACGTTGAACTTCTGCTGCGTCTGGTAGGTGCCCGCGGGCAGGTACACGCCGATGAGGGTGCCGGTCGTGTCCATCCGGACGCGGTCGAGCGCGTTCTGCACGTCCTGGTGGGTGAACCCGGCGGGCACGGCATAGCGTGCCGCATCGGGGTTTCCGGCGACCGTCACCTGTTCGAAGTTCACGAAGTCGATCGCGTAGTTCGTGGTGTTGGCCGCGTCCTTCTGCAGCTTGATCCTCGTGCCCGCCGGGAACGTCTGGTTGAGCACGACGTTCGCCTCGTCGTAGATGTGGCGCGGCCCGCCCGCTCCCGGCGAGTTGCCGGGCTCGGCCTCGTTGCCGTACTGCCACATGTACTTCGACGTCAGGTCGATGGCCTTGTGGAACTGGCCGTTGACGTAGACGTTGAGGTTCGAGGTGATGCCGCCGCCACCGGAGCTGTCCGGGATGGAGAACCGGGTGACGAGGGTGTTGGTGGGACCGGACGTCGTGAACTCGACCGACTGGCCGGTGCCGTTCAGCGTGACGGCACGACGGCCGGACGCCTCACCGGCGAGGTCGCCGATCGTCCTGTTCGGACTCAGGACCTGCGCGCCGCCGCCGGCGGTGGCGTCCTCGGCCTCGACGTGCTGCCACGGAACGCTGGCACCGCGGCCGATGAACAGCGACTGCTCGCTGGTGTTGTTGCCCTGCTTGGCAGGGATCTCGTTGCCGTCGTTCGCGATGGTCGTGCGGACGGTGTAGCGGCCGTCGGCTGCCGGCCACGTGCCGAGGTTGACCGCGGCGGTGGTGGCACCGGCGTTGATCGTGCCGGTGTGACTGCCGGTGAGCGTGCGGACGGTCTGGCCGCTGCTGTTCAGGATCGTGACCGTGATGCCGTGGGCGCCGGCCGCGCTCGCCACGGTGCCCTGGTTCCTGATCGCGACGCTGAACGTGGTGCTCTGGCCACCGGCCGGGTTGCTCGGCGACCACGACGGCACGGCCACGAGGTCGGAGCTCGGCACCGGCGTCACGACGAGCCGGTCCGGGTGCACGCGGGCGTTGTTGGTCTCGTTCTGCTCCGCCACCTTCTTGGTCTCGTCGACCTTCGCCGTGTACTCGTACGACCCTTCCGGACGAGCGGTGATCGTCGTGCCGACGTTCGCCTGGGCACCGGCCGCGAGCGCGCCGACCTGGGCGGTGCCGACGGCGGTGGTGCCGAGGAAGAACGTCACGTCGGTCGCCGTGCTGGCCGCGGAACCCGCGTTGCGGACCGTGGCGTTCAACGTGATCTGGTCGGTCTCGACCGGGCTCGCGGGCGAGAACGACGTGCCGGTGACGGTGAGGTCGGGGTTCGGGGCAGGGGTGCCGAACACCTGGATCTCCGCCACCTGCGCGCCGGGCGCACCGGTGTTGGACGTGAACCGCAGCTGGACGTCGGCGACGCGACCGCCCGCGTTGATCGTGACGCTGTTGCCGCTCGCCGGGTCGAAGCGGTAGTCGCGGCCCGCGACGAGGCTCGTGAAGCCGGTGGCGTTCTGCTCACGGCCGAGGACCTCGACGTTCTGCGTGCGGGCACCCCACGCCGAGTCGGGGTTGAGCTTGACCGCGACGGAGCTGACGTCGGCGTTCGATCCCAGCTGGACGGTCAGCGTGCCGGGCAGCCCGTTGGACTCCCAGTAGGTCGTCAGGTTGCCGTCGTTGGCGTTCGCGGCGACGAAGTCGTGCACGTTGTGGTTCGCCGTGACGGGCTTGCCCTGCGCGAGATTCGTGCCGGTGGCGCCCTCCCGGGTCACGGAGTTGCTGGCGGGGGACTGGTTGCCCGCCGCGTCCTTCGCGATCACGTGGTAGGTCACCCGCAGGCCGTCGGGCTGGCTGTCGGTGTAGGTGGTGCCGGTGACGGTCGTGCGGAGGCTGCCGTTGGCGTAGACGTCGTAGGCGGTGACACCGACGTTGTCGTTGCTGGAGCTCCAGGTCAGCCGGATCTGCCCGGACTGGGGCTGCGTGAACGCGAGGTTCGCCGGCGCGGACGGGGCCTGCGTGTCACCGCCCGTCGGGCCCTGGACCTCGAACTCGCTGATCTGACCGGCGGGCCAGCCGGTGTTCCCGGTGATCCGCAGCCGGACGTACCGCGTGGTGGCCGCGGTGAAGTCGATGGTGACGGTGTTGTTCGCGGTCGGGGTGAACTCGTATCCCTTGCTTGCCACCAGATCCGTGAAGTTGCTGCCGTCCGTGCTGCCCTGGACGGCGAGCGTCTGGGTGCGCGCGCCCCAGCCACCGGTCGGGATCTTCAGCACCACCCGGTCGGCCTTCAGCGCGGCGCCGAGGTCGGCCTGGATCCACTGCGGGAACGCGTTGTTCGCGCTCTCCCAGTACGTGGCCTGGTTGCCGTCACCGGCGTTGCCCGGCCCGTAGTTCTGGTTGGTGCTGCTGGCGCTGTAGGTGGCTTGGAGCTGAGCGCTGACCGCGGCCTCGTGGACCTCCAGCTTGGCCGTGGTCCTGGTGGCGCGGACGTGCTTGGCCAGCGTCGGGTCGACCCGGAACGTCACCTTGCCGTCCGTGAAGGTGTGCGGCCGTTCCGCGATGAGCGTCGACCAGCCTCTGCCGTCGAGGCTGGTCTGCACGGCGAAGGTCTCCGTGCTGTTCCGGGGAGCGGACAACGTGACCTGGTCGATGCGGGTCTGCCTCTGCAGGTCGAGGCTGACGGGAGCGGCCTGGGCGGCGGGGGAGATCGTCAGGGTCGCCGCGGCCGTGATCAAAGCTGTCACAGGGGCTAGCAGGGAGCGAGCGCGTGTCGTCGGTGACATGGCGTGCTTGGCCCTTCTCGGTGGGGACGCGAGGGGGTGTGGCGCGCCTCACCGTAGAAGTGACCAGCAGATTACCGCAATATCTCGACGTGATTGCGCAAATTTGCGACATCCACCTTTGACCAGGAAAGACGTGCGCCCGTTCCCGTGTCCGACCGGCTCCGCTGCGTGCACAAGGCCGACCACCAGCGGCTGCTCGCTGGCCACCCCGTCCGGTTCGAGCCCGAACGTCCGGCGGAAATTGATGTGATCTCCCCACAGCCGCTTGCGGCGGCTTGCGGAGCCGTTGCGGCAGCTTCCGCAAGGGTTGCGCAAGTCTCACAGCGTCGCGAACAACGTTCTGGCTCGGTTCAGCAGATCCAGCCTGTGCTCACGCTTCCGGAACGAGTGCCCCTCGCCCGGATAGACGACCAACTCGGAGTGCCCCACCGCCCGGTGCAGGAGTTCGGCTTGCTCCACCGGCACGTTGGTGTCGTCGGCCCCGTGCACGATCAGCATCGGCGTGCGGATCCGCCCGGCGTAGGTGACCGGGCTGTGCGCGGGACTGTTACCGAGGGCCGCCTCGAACGCGCCCCACTCGCCGTGCGCGACCTGCCTCGGCCAGTCGGAGATGCCGGCCCCCACGAACGCGGCCTTGAACCTGTCCGTCCGCGTCGTCGCCCAGGCGGCCATGAACCCGCCGTGGCTCCACCCGGAGATGCCGAGCCTGTTCGCGTCGGCCACGCCCTGCCCGACCAGCAGGTCGATGCCGGTCTCGATGTCGTGCCACTCCTCCTGCCCGACCTTCCCGGCCACCGCGGCGGCGAACTCGTGGCCCCTGCCCAGACCTCCGCGCGGGTTGGGCAGGAAGGTCGCGATGCCCTGATGCGCCAGCCACTGCGCCGACGGCACCCAGTGCAGCTGCAGGTCGTCGGCCCAGCGGTCGTAGGGGCCGCCGTGCACCAGCGTGACGAGCGGGAACGGCCCGTCCTGCCTACTTCTGCCCAGCGGCAACACCAGGAGGCCGTCGAGCTCGAGCCCGTCCCGCGCCCGGTAGCGGAGGCGTTCCTGCGTACCCCAGCCGACGTCCGGCGGTGTGTTCTGGCGTCGGTGCGAGCCCCTGACGCGCCCGAGCAGACCTCCGCCGAGCCGGTGGAACTCGGTGTCCAGACCGGTGGCGACGACCATGACCGGTGCGTCGCCGTCGTCCTGGACGAGGCTGATCGGGCACGCGGGCATGCCCTCGGTGAGGTTGCGGTGGCGCTGGTCGAAGACGGCGTTGCCGCCCTGCAGGTGCGGCGGTGTCAGGGCGAGGTAGACGATCTCGTCGCCCCACCACACCGGGTTGCCGGCGTCGGCCGGTGCCGGGCCGAGGTCGGTGACCGCGCCGTCGGGGTGGACGACGTGCAGGGCCGGGTGGAGCAGGCCCGGGTCGATCTTCTCGTCGGACCAGGTGATCACCGCGAGCCGGCCGTCGGGGTGTCTTGCCGTCTCGGCCACGTGGCGGCCTGGGATGTGCGCGTCGGGCGTTGGAGTCTTGGTGGGTGGCGTCTTGGTGGGTGGTGGTGGGCAGTGGTCGACGGCCATCTCGTCTGTCAGTTCTCGCACCGGCGCCCTCCTCGTCGCTTCCGTGTGCCACCCGTGTCGCCGCCGCCCCCTTCCGCTTGCGGGAAGGCGATCATGTTTTCCGGACGTCCAACAGACGCGGCCAGGCGCGGATCAGGACAGTATTCACCTGTCCGGGTGACGGAAGGGTGGCCCGCGCGCCCCCTGGGGAGTGCGCGGGCCACCCCGCCGAGCTAGTGGAGCAGGTACGCGTCGATGATCGTCTGCTCCACCGTCTGGCCGCTGCCGGAGGCCCTGGCGCGCAGGGAGACGGACTTGGCGTCCCTCGGGTGGGCGAGCAGCACGCGGTTGCTCGTGATGGGCATGGGGCGCCACGTCGTGCCGCCGTCGTAGGAGACCTCGACGGACGTGACCTTCACCGAGCCCCAGCCGGAGCCGAGGCCCGAGCCCGCGCCGGTCTGCGACTGGGTCGAGATCGGCACGCCGAGCATCTGGCCGGCGCGGGCGAAGCCGTCGTCGTCCAGCTGCGGGGTGAAGCGGATGACCGACAGCGGCAGCGCGGTCTGCTCGGCCGTGGTGTCGCCGCGGAACGTCCAGACGCCGGACACCTTGCGGCTCAACGGGTTGTCCCGCGTCGCCGTCGCCTCCAGGCGGTAGTTCGCTGCGCCCGGTTCGACGTCGGCCAGCGCCCAGCCCGGCTCGGGTGACTCGACGACCTTCTTGCCGTCGCGGTACAGCGTGGTCCTCGCCTCGGTCACCGGGCCGTAGCCCGCGTTGCCCGCGTTGTCGCCGTACAGGGGCACGGTGACGCGGACGAAGTCACCCGTGCGGAACGAGTGCGGGATGTCGCGCGACTCGGGCAGTGCCGGGCCGAACACCGCGCGGTGGAACGGTTCCACGTAGGAGCAGCCCGGCTTGTAGTGCTTCAGCGGGCCTTCGAGGGCGCCGATGTTGCCCGTCGAGTCGAAGACGTTGAACCGGCGCGACCAGTCGCCGCCCTCGCCGCCGTAGTACTCGGTGCGCGGGCCCGGCTGGAGGTTGTCCAGCGAGCCCCAGCCCCAGGCCGCCCTGCCCTGCGGGGAGGAGGTGTGGCCGATGGAGGCGGTCTGGCCCTCCTCGAGTGCCGGCATGTCGACCTTGACGGAGGCGAGGTCCTTCTTCGCGATCGTCTTCGTCAGGCCGCTCGGTGCGGAACCCCTGCGGTACCAGGCGAGGCCGTAGAAGTCGGGGCCCGCGTTCCAGAACGTCGCCGTCTTGCCGGTGACCTCGTCCGAGTCCGGGCCGATGCTCGCGACGCCGAGGTGGTCGACCACGCCGCCGACGGAGAAGTTGCTGATCGTGTAGCTGGTGCCGTCGACGGTTCGTTCGAAACCGGTCTGCAGCAACGAGAGCTGCGCGGTGACCGGGAGCGTCACCTTGATCGGCTTGGCCTGCCGGGCGTCCAGGTCGATCGTCGTGGCGCCGGTGACGGTGAGGTTCGGGTAGTTGATGACGTCGTGGGTGTACGCGCTCCCGGACGACAGCACGCTGCCGGACAGGATGTAGCGGCCCTTCGCGAGACGCGCCACGCCCGTCGCGCTGTCGGGCCAGACGCGGGCGCCGGTGTCGACGTTCACGAGGAACGCGAACGTCGAGCTCGCCTTCGCGCCGGACCTGTCGATCCCGGCGATCGTCACGTCGTAGCTCTCCGGCTCCAGATCGACGACCACCGCGGTGCGCAGGCCGTTCGCGACGATCGCGCCGCCCACGACACCGCCGCCGGGCTGCTTGGCCACGTCCGCGGTGACCGTGGCGGTCGCCGAGCCGTGCGCGGGCACGGTGAGCCTCGTGGGCGAGACGCTGAAGACGCTGCCGTTCGTCTCGGCCGCGAGGTCGAGCGTGACCGGTTCGGAGCCCGCGTTGGAGTAGGTGATCTCCTTCGACAGCACGGGTTCGCCGGTGTGCGGCCACCGGTGGGCGCCGAAGCTGAGGTTCGTCGGGTCCGAGGTGATGTTCTGCTTGATCACCTTGGCGACGTCCACGCGCCCCGAGCCCTGCTCGAACGGCGTCAGCTCCGCGTTGGGCGTGGTGCTGCCGGCGAGACGTGCCTTGAGCTGCGCGCCGGTGAGCCCGGGGTGCTGCTGGCGCAGGAGCGCCGCCGCGCCCGCGACGTGCGGGGTGGCCATCGAGGTGCCGTCGAGCGAGGTGTAGCCGTCGACGACCGGCGGCCCGATCCTGCCGTCGGAGTGCAGGGCGGCGACGATGCCGACGCCCGGGGCGGTGAGGTCCGGCTTGAGCGTGCCCGCCTGGGTCGGGCCGCGGCTCGAGAACTCGGCGATCCGCTCCTCGTGGTCGACGGCGCCGACGGTCAGGGCGGCGTCGGCGGTGCCGGGGGAGCCGATGGTCCTGCTACCGGGACCGGAGTTGCCGGCCGCGACCACGAACAACGTGCCCTTCTCGGCACTGATGCGGTTGACGGCCTCCTCGAGCGGCTCGATCTCGGGCGTGTCGTAGCCGCCGAGGCTCATGTTGATGATCTGGGCACCCTGCTCGGCAGCCCACTCCATGCCGGCGATGATGCCGCTGTCCTGGCCGGAACCGTTGTCGCCCAGCACCTTCACGTCGAGGATGTTCGCGTCCGGCGCCACCCCGCGGTACTTGCCACCGCTCTTGGCGCCGGTGCCCGCGATGGTCGACGCGACGTGCGTGCCGTGGCCGTAGTGGTCGGCCGTGTCCGGTGACGTCGTGAAGTTGCGCTCGCCGATCTCGCGGTCGGCGAGGTCCGGGTGGGTGTTGTCGACACCGGTGTCGAGGACGGCGACCGTGGTGCCCTTGCCCGTGAAGCCCGCGGCGTGGGCGGCGGGGGCGTTGATCTGCGGGACGCTGCGGTCGAGGCTCGCCCGGCGCCGGGCGTCGAGCCAGATCTTCCTGATGCCGGACTCGACTTGTAGGAATGTTGACATGCTGCTTGTTGACATTCCGACAATCGGCGACTTGACCGCGTCGAACGCCACGCCGTTGATGCTCGGCAGCTGGAGGCCGGTGTTCAGGGCGCGGGCGGTGCCCTCGGGGTAGGTGACGATCACCGGCAGGGCGCCGTCGTACGTGGCGAGCTCGGTGACGTCGAAGAGTCGTTCGTCGAGGCGGCCCGCCGCGATCAGCGGAAGCGCGTCGTTCGGCACCACGTACTCGTGGCCCCGTGCGGTGTAGGTCGTGAACAGCACGTGCTCGCGGCCGGGCGCCGGTCTGACCGACCGTTGCCCGATGAGCACCTGGTCCCCCGTGACCAGCGTGACCGCGGGGGCCTGCGCCGATCTCGGGGGAGAGGCTTGGGCCTGGCCGGTGGTGAGCAGGGCACCGGCCAGCACAACGACTCCGAGTAGGCGCACCCGGTCCTCCGTAGGTCTGTGAGAGCGTTCTCACGGACCGTAGTGAGGTGCTCACCCGGGTGACAAGGTCTACACCAATTTTCGGTACGTTCTACCCTTTCCGCCATGACGGGCCTGCGTGAACGCAAGAAGGCGGCGACCAGGGAAGCACTGGGTGACGCCGCCTGGAGTCTGTGCGTCGAGCACGGCCTGGACGGAGTGACGGTCGAGCAGATCGCACGGGCGGCCGGGGTGTCGCTGCGGACGTTCTTCAACTACTTCCCGTCCAAAGAGGAAGCAGTCGTCGCCGGCGACACGGTCACGGCGCTGGCGTTCGTGCAGGAGTTCGCCGCACGGCCCCTCGACGAACCGGTGCTGGTCGCGTTGAAGAAGGCCCTGCAGACGATCTACCCGCGGTACGTCGACCTCGACCGGCTCCGGCAGCTCCGCGAACTGCGCGAGCACCCGGCGCTGCTGCCGCACGTCCTCGCCGCCTACTCCGCCCGTGAGCAGGCGCTGACGGCGGCGATCGCGGAACGGTGCGGCGTCGACCCCCTGGAAGACCCCTACCCGGCCGTGGCGGCGTCGACGTTCCTCGCGTCGATGCGCGCCGTCGTGCAGTGGTGGCTGAACACGCCCCAGGCCTCGGACAGGTACACGGCCACCGAGCTGGTCGGTCGCATGATCGACCAGCTCGGCGAGGGCTTCACCAGGTGACGGTGCTCACCACATGACGGTGTTCACCACGTGACGGGCAGCTTGTGCACGCCGTAGATCGACATGTCGGTCCGCAGCGGCACCTCCTCCGCGGGCACGGCGAGCCGCAACGTCGGCAGCCTGCGCAGCAGCTCCGTGAAGCCGACCGTCATCTCCACGCGCGCCAGCTGCTGGCCGAGGCACTGGTGGATGCCGTGCCCGAACGCCACGTGGTGACCGCGCGGCCGGTCGACCAGCAGCTCGTGCGGGTCCTCGTACTGGCCCTGGTCGCGGTTCACGGCCGGAACCGACACCACGACCGTCTCACCGGCGCGGATGGTGGCGCCGCCGATCACGACGTCCTCCTTCGCGTGCCGTGCCACACCCATGCTGATGATCGACAGGTAGCGCAGCAGCTCCTCGACGGCGTTCTCGGTCAGCTCCGGGTCGTCCCGCAGCTTCGCGAGCTGGTCGGGGTGCTCCAGCAACGCGAACGTGCCGAGCGCCAGCATGTTCGCCGTCGTCTCGTGACCCGCGATGAGCAGCAGGTTGGCGATGCCCGCGAGCTCGTTCTCGGTGAGGTCGGTGTCGCGCACGAGCCCGGACAGCAGGTCGTCGCCGGGGTTGCGCTTCTTCTCGCGGACCAGTGACTGCATGAACCGCCGCAGCTCACCGGAGTTCTTGATCTGCTCGTCGACCGTCGTGGTGAGACTGAGCAACGTGGCCGTGCGGCGCTGGAACTCGTCGCGGTCGCCGTAGTCGACACCCAGCAGCTCGCAGATCACGAGCGACGGCACCGGCAGCGCGAAGTCGTGCACGAGGTCGGCCGGTGGCCCCTTCTCGATCATCGCGTCGAGGTGGGTGGTGACGATCTCGTGGATGCGCGGCGTCAGGTCCCGCATGCGCCGCACGGTGAACTGCCCGGTCAGCAGCCGCCGGAAGCGGGTGTGCTCGGGGGCGTCCATGAAGATGAACGACCCGGCCTGCCGCTCCGGCGGGAACATCTCGGCGTGCAGCTCGGGCGAGATCAGCGCCTTGGCCCGCGGGCTGTTGATCCTGTCCGCGCTCATCTTCGGCTCGGCGAGCACCGCGCGGGCCTCGTCGTGCCCGGTGACGAGCCAGACCGTGTCGCCGTTGTGCTCGATCTTGTGGATCCGCCCGCGCCCGCTCAGCTCGGTCAGCGCGGTGGCCGGGTCGAACGGGCACCGCCCCTCGCGCTTGCTGAGTTCGGCGGGCAGCTGCGGGCGGATGAGCTCCTGCGCGTTGCGCTGCCGCTCGGCCGTGGTCATGGCCTCTCCCTGTCTGACCCGGCGTGACCGGGCCATAGCTCGGCGTCACACCCCACGCTACCGAAACTTGCGCATCGTGCAAGATTTTTAGGATGTCTTTAGGTGGCGGACACCCTCCGTGGGCGCGTCAGACCGCGAACACCTGCGCGTCGTCCGCGAACGCCTTGAACTCCAGCGCGTTGCCCGCCGGGTCCAGGAAGAACATCGTCCACTGCTCGCCGGGCTCGCCCTTGAACCGCACGTACGGCTCGATGACGAACTTCGTGCCGGCGTTCGCGAGCTTCTCCGCCAGCACCTGGAACTCGTCGATGGTCAGGATCAGGCCGAAGTGGGGGACCGGTACGTCGTGGCCGTCGACGGGGTTGCTGACGCGCTCGGTCCTCGGCGCGAGGTGGGTGACGAACTGGTGGCCGTGCAGGTTCCAGTCGACCCAGGTGTCGGAGCTGCGGCCCTGCTCGAGGCCGAGGGTCTCGCCGTAGAAGCGGCGCGCGGCGTCCAGGTCGTCGACGGGCATGGCCAGGTGGAAGCGGGGGATCGAAGGCATGTCGGAATGTTAACATTCCGACAAGAGGGCGAGTTGTGCGCTTGTTAACATTGCGACATGAGTCAGAGGGACCGGCCGGTCACGTTGGCGCCCGCACCCCGCCGAGGCCTGGGGGCCGAGGTCGCGACCATGATCCGGGGGTCGATCTTCACCGGTGCCTTCCAGCCGGGTGACGCGCTGCGCGAGGTCGAGCTGTCCACCGCGCTGAAGGTCAGCCGGGGACCGGTCCGCGACGCCCTGCAGATCCTGGAACGGGAGGGCCTCGTCCGCAGCGAGTGGCACCGGGGCGCGACCGTGACCGTGCTGTCGGACGAGGACGTGGCGGAGCTGGACAGCCTGCGCGGTGTGCTGGAGTCCCTGGCGGTGCGGCGGCTGGTCGAGAACGCGAACGACTTCGAGCTGATCCCGATCGCGATGGCCGCGAAGGCGATGGAGCGCGCCGAGGACCCGTACGGGATGGTGCGCTGCGACATCGAGTTCCACGACACGGTGTTCCGGGCCGCGAAGCACTCGCGGTTGCTGGAGGCCTGGGCCGCGATCCGGTCCCAGGTGTTCCTGTTCCTGATCATGCGCGTGAACACGAGCACCGCCGGCTACCTGGAGCACATCCGGCTGGAGCACGACATGCTGGTGGCGGCGCTGAAGTCGCGCAACGCCGAGGCGGCGCTGGAGCTGTTCGCCGTCCACCGCAAGCACGCGTTCGACCTGCTGAGCCCGGGGTCCTGACGCCTCACGCGCGGGTGGACCGTCCACGGGCGACCCTCAGAGCCAGCCGTGCTCCTCTGCGACCTGGAACGCCGCCGACCGGTGCGCCACCCCGAGCTTGGCGACCACCGCCGACAGGTGGTTGCGCACGGTCCCCGCGGACAGCGAGGTGCGCGAGGCGATCTCCGCGACGGACGTGCCGAACTCGCTCAACCGCAACACCTCCAGCTCCCGTCGCGTCAGAGGGCAGGGGGGAGCGGTCAGGGCGTCCGCGGCCAGCGCCGGGTCCACCCAGCGCCCGCCGGAGTGCACGCGGCGGATGACGTCGGCCAGGGTGCCGCCGGGCGAACCCTTGGGCAGGAAGCCCTTCGCGCCCGCGTGCAGGGCCTGTTGCAGGTGCGGCGGACGGCCCCGGCCGGTCAGGATGACCACCGCGCACGACGGCAGCACGCGCGCCATCTCCTCGGTGACCTCCAGGCCGTCCAGCACCGGCATCTGCAGGTCGACCACGGCGACGTCCGGGCGGTGGGCGCGGGCGGCCTCCACGGCGGCCCGGCCGTCACCGGCGCGCGCCACGACCTCCAGGTCCGGTTCCAGCCCGAGCAGCGCCGCGAGGGCGTCGCGGATCAGCTCCTCGTCGTCGGCCAGCAGCACCCGGATCACGCGGGCACCACCACCTGCAGGGTGAACACGTCGTCGGACTGCTCCACCGACACCCTGCCGCCCACCGAAGCCAGCCGTTCGCCCATGCCGCGGATACCGTTGCCTTCCGCGAGGGGTTTCTCGGCGCCGTCGTTCGTCGCGGTCATCCGCACCTCCCCGTCGGCGTCAGCGACGTCGATCATGCACCACGTCGCGTGGCTGTGGCGGAGGACGTTCGTGCACGCCTCCCGCAGCACCAGCGCGAGTTGCGTGGCCGTCGAGCCGTGGACCGGGACGGCGGACACCGTGCAACGGATACCCGCCTCCTGCAGAACGTTGCTCACGGCCTCCAACTGCGAAGGCAGGTCGACGGCGCGATAACCGTGCACGGCGTCGCGCACCTCTTCCAGGGCCGTGGACGCCAGCCGTTGCGCCTCGAAGGCCTCCGCGGCCGACCGCGAGGGGTCGGAGGACGCCAGCCGCCCGGCCAGCTCGGACTTCAGGGCGATGACGGTCAGCCGGTGGCCCAGGAGGTCGTGCACGTCGCGGGCGAACCGCAGGCGCTCCTCGCTCACGGCCAGCTCCGCCTGGGCCTCGCGCCCGGCCCGAGCTCCGGCCAGGAGCCCGGCGAACCACATCGGCAGGCCCGCCATCGCGACGATCGTGGCGCCGACGGCGATCGCGATCATCTGGTACGTCGTCTGGTCGCGCGTCACGAAGAACCCGACCAGGCCCGCGAGCACGACCGCGCAGATGCCCGCCATCCACCGCCAGACGCCGGTGAGCAGCAGCGGGGCGAACCCGGCGGCGCCGCCACCGATCCACGCCCACGTCGCCATCTCGTCGGGACCGACCGGCGCCACGAGGGGGATCGAGACCAGGGTCGCGGCCACCAGCCACCAGAGCTGACCGCCCCGCAACGTCACCGCGTACGCCACGGCCAGCACCAGGAGCCCGAGGACACCGAGCCAGCGCAGCGCGGACGGGTCGCGCAGCACCGAGACCAGCGGCACGACCAGCGAGCTCACCCAGAGCACGTGGAGGGTGCCGCGCAGCGCGGTGTGCGGAAGATCGTTCATCGCCATCAGGCTAGAACCACCGCAGCAGGATCGTGACCGCGATGACCAGGTCGAACACGCCGCAGAACTCCGACCACCACCGCGGCACGACAGCGTCGCGAACGTGGTGCCAGACGTCCCACACGGCGTGCGCGCCCCACCCGAGGGCGATCAGCACCACCCCGGCGGTCGGCGAGACCACGAACACCACGGCCGCCAGCGCCAGGTATCCACCGAACACCGCCAGTTGCATCCCCGGCGCGCGGCGGCCCCAGAACAGGTACGCGGCCTGGCACAGCAGCAGCGTCCACACCGGGGGCACGACCGGCGACTGCCAGAAGCCGAACGACACGGCCAGCGCGACCACCGCCGGCCAGTGGTCGCCCAGCGTCCTGACCACCGGGTTCGCGCTGGGCGTGCCGTGCTCGTGCCGCCGGAGGACCAGCACCGCGGCCATCGCGGGCAGCATCAGCAGATGCCCGCCCATCTCCACGGCCTCGCCGTCGAGCAGACCGGCCCAGTAGGGCACCAGCAGCACGAGGTACGGCACGGCCATCGCCGCGCACATCTCGAGGATCCGGCCGTGACCGCGGTAGCGCATCCACAACGCCATCGGCACGGACATCGACACGGCCATCCACAGGGCGGCGGGCTCGACGCCCTGTGGTGTCCACAGGGGCCCCAGCAGGGCCATCCCCACGAGCATCGCCACGAGCATCTCGGCTCCGTGGCGCACCAGCGGCCTGACCGCCGGTGAAGCAGTTGTCGTCATGCACTGAGCTTCGGAGGAACTCCCCGCAGAACTCACCCGTGCGATGTCACGACTTCCCCGTGCGAAACGCCCAGGAGACCTATGAGTTGATCTCGGCCCAGATGGTCTTGCCACCCGTGAACTCGCGGGTTCCCCAGCACCGGGCGAGCTGGGCGACCAGGATCAGCCCGCGTCCTCTCGAGTCACCGAGACGCGACTCGCCGAGCCGCGGCAGCTCCGCCGGTGTGTGGTCGTCGACCTCTACCCGGATGAAGTCGATGTGCCGCTGCACTCGGAGAGCCCGTGGCCCCTCGGCGTGCTCGTAAGCGTTGCTGGCCAGTTCCGTGCACACAAGGAGGACGTCGAGCTGGACGTCCTCGTGGAGGTCCCTGAGCAGCGCCCCCACCCAGGCGCGCACCGACGCCAGGTCGGGCTCGCCCTCCGGCAAGGTGTGCAGGGTCCTCGCGGAGGGACTGAGCACCTCTGGCGTGTCCATCTCCATCCCCACCTCGTTCGGTTGAGGCCGCCCTGGCTTCTCAAGACGACCGTCAGAGTGCGAATTACCACTGCGCGTGCTAACTGAAACGTGTGGACGGGTACGGCTTCAACCTCGCGCTGGTCGCGGTTCTCGTGTTGCTCAACGCGGCGTTCGCCGGCAGTGAGATGGCCCTGGTGTCACTGCGCGAAGGACAGCTGCGGTCTCTGGAACGGGAAGGAAGGCACACCCTCGTGCGGCTCGCACGAGATCCGAACAGGTATTTCGCGACCATCCAGATCGGCATCACCCTGTCCGGTTTCCTCGCGTCGGCCACCGCGGCCGTGTCGCTCGCGGAGCCGATCGTGCCGCTGCTGGGGTTCCTCGGCAGCGCGGCGGGCGGGGTGGCGATCGCGCTCGTGACGATCGTGCTCACCTTCTTCACCCTGGTCTTCGGGGAGCTGGCGCCCAAGCGCCTGGCGATGCAGTACGCGGTGCGCTGGTCGAAGATCATCGCCGGCCCGCTCGACCTGCTGTCGACCGTGTCGCGCCCGGCGGTGTGGCTGCTCAGCAGGTCCACCGACCTCGTCGTGCGGATCTTCGGGGGCGACCCGGACGCCGAGGAGGAGCAGATGTCGCCGGAGGAGCTGCGCGACCTCGTCGAGGTGCAGCAGCACCTCAACCCGGAACAACGCACGATCATGACCGGCGCCCTGGAGATCCACGAGCGCAAGCTGCGCGAGGTCCTGGTGCCCCGCCGGCTGGTGACGATCCTCGAATCAGGTTTGGACACCGCGACGGCGCGGGAAATCTTGGCGAGGTCAGGACACTCACGAGCACCGGTGACCAAGGACGGTCACCTCGACGACGTGATCGGCGTGGCGACGCTGCGCGATCTGCTCGACGACTCCGTGGCACTGGCGGACGTGGCAAGGCCGCCGATGGTGCTGCCGGACTCGGTGCGCGTGACCGACGCGTTGCGGCGCATGAAGGCCGAACACGAGCAGATGGCCCTCGTCGTGGACGAGCACGGCGCGGTCGACGGCATCGTGACGCTGGAGGACCTGCTCGAGGAGATCGTCGGCGAGATCTACGACGAGACCGACTCGGACGTGGTCGCGGTGCGGGCGGATCCGGACGGCTCGATCGAGCTGCTCGGGACGTTCCCGGTGCACGACCTCGTGGACATCGGCGTGGCGCTGCCGGACGCGCCGCCCGGTCCGTACACGACGATCGCCGGTCTCGTGCTGGTACTCCTCGGCCGCATCCCGGAGGAACCCGGCGACGTGGTGGAGGTCTCCGGCTGGAGGATCGAGGTCGTGACGGTGGAACACCACGCCATCACTCAAGTGAGGTTAAGGCGGAATCAGACGGATGGGAATCAGGCGGATGAGGTTGAGGTCACAGCGAAAACCGCGGAATGAAGTGGACATCTGAACCGTTACACGTGAAGCAGCGCCGAGATGGCCGCTGCTCCGCAGACGGCGGCGAGTTCGCCTGGTAGCCGATCATCCGGCCACCGCTTCACGCCGAATCGCCTGCGGCGGTTGACCCGGAGGGGCAACCGCCTGACCGGCGCGAACTCGCGTCGGCCTGTCACTCCTGCCAAACGGAAACGGGGGGATTTGTCATGTCTGTAGATCTGAAGAACCGCGCATCCGGGCAGCAGGACGCGGACCTGGTCGGCCAGTACCTGCGCGACGTCGGCGGCACGCCGCTGCTGACCGCGTCGGAGGAGGTCGACCTGTCCCGGCGCATCGAGGCCGGGGTCTACGCCGCTCATCTGCTCTCCCAGGGCGACACGACGCGCGACGCGCGCCTGCTGCGACGGGTCGTCGCGGAGGGTGAGCGCGCCAAGGACCACATGATCCGCGCGAACCTGCGCCTGGTCGTATCGGTCGCGAAGAAGCACTCGTTCCGGGGACTGCCCTTCCTGGACGTCGTGCAGGAGGGCAACCTCGGTCTGATCCGCGCGGTCGAGAAGTTCGACTACGCCAAGGGCTACAAGTTCTCCACCTACGCGATGTGGTGGATCCGCCAGGCGATCGAACGGGGTCTCGCCGAGCAGACCCGCACGGTCCGCCTCCCGGTCCACGTCGTGGAGGAGGTCAACAAGCTCAAGAAGATCGGGCAGAAGCTCTCCGCGAAGTTCGGTCGCGAGGCGACGATCGAGGAGATCGCCGCCGAGGCCAAGTGTTCCCCCGCTCGCGTCCAGGACCTCCGCGACGCCGCGCGCTCGTGCGTGTCGCTGGAGTCCCCGGTCGGCGACGAGGGCGACTCGGTGCTGGGCGACCTGATCCAGGACACCGACGGCGTGTCGGCGCCGGACCTCGTGGAACGCCAGGAGTTCGTCGACGGCGTCCGGTCGCTGCTGGACGTCCTCCCCGAACGGCAGGGCCGGATCATGCGGCTGCGGTTCGGCCTCGAGGACGGGCGTGAGCGCACCCTCCAGGAGGTCGCGGAGGAGCTCGGCCTGACCCGCGAGCGGATCCGCCAGCTGGAGAAGCAGTCGCTGGCGGTGCTCAAGCACTCCGGCAAGCAGGAGGAGCTCTTCGCCCTCGCCGGGTGATGCTTCAACTCAGTTAGTCAGTGCGTGGCGGGTGTTCTTCGGAACGCCCGCCACGTCTGCGTCGCGAGGAAAACCACTGGATCGGCACCGCGGTGCACCGCTACCTTCCTGCGGAACCGTGTCGCCGAGGCCAGGACATGCCGTTGTACATCGCGTGAGACCTCCCCAGAGCTGATTTCCAGCGCGTCGCTGTGCGCCGCGCTTCCTCGTGCTGCGGATTTCTCACCAAGATCGGTGTACTCCTGTGCTCCATACCTGGCTTGTCGTACCCACACGACTTCCACTCGTTCGCCGTCGTTGTCACGTGTGCGCCTCGGATCGCTTCCGCGCCAACGGCAAATTCCGCGTCAACGCCAACCACAAGGTCCTCGACGCCTGGCTACTCGTGCTCTGCACGGGCTGCGGGGACACCGTCAAGCTCACGGTCCTGGACCGCGTCACCGTGCGCTCCGTCCGGCCGGAGCTGCTGGATCGCTTGCACCACAACGACATCAGCCTCGCCGCCGAGCTCCTGCAGGACACCGTCCTGCAGAAGCGCAACCACGTCGGCCTCGACTGGGACGGCGCCTGGCACCTCGACACCCAGGGGTCCGGGCACCTGGACCACGAGGTGGTCGACGTCGAGGTGCGGTTCGGCGCCAGGATCCCGGTTCGTCCGGTGCGCCTGATCGCCGAGGGGTTCGGCCTGTCACGGGCTGAGGTCGCGAGGCTGCTCGACGAGGGCAACCTGATCTCGACGGTCCGGCTGGGCGGCAAGCTCTCCGGCGGCTTCACCTTCACGGTCAAGCGCTGACCCCGCTCGGGCCTGTCCGGCGTGACCGCGCCGGACAGGCCCGAATGGCACCATGTCCGCGTGAACGTTCCGGCCGTCCTGCGCACCCTCGCCCGGTTGAGCGCCGCCGAGCAGCCGCAGAAGGTCCAGCTCGACCTCACCAAGGCGGCCGGTCTGCTGTGGCTGGGCGACCACGAGCCGTCGTGGCGGACCATCACCGCGCCACAGGACGCCGAGCCGGTCGCGTGGAGCGCTCCGAAGCGGGTGCGGGACCAGGTGGCGCGGCTCGCCGCGTTCGACGCGCTGCACAGGGAGGACCGGCTGCTGCGGCTGGGCTGGGCGTTCCTCGCGGGACCCGCGCAGGTCGGCGGGCAGCGACGCCGGATGTGCCTGCCGCTGATCTCACGGCCCGTGCGGCTGGTCAAGGGCGCCGGGTCGAGCTGCACCTTCCAGGTGGCCGGTGACGCGGCGTTGTTCCCGCTGGCCGACGACTGGGCGAAGGCCGCGGAACAGGAGGCGTCGCTCGCGCCGGCCGAGGAGTGGATCGCCGGGACGCTGCGGCTGGCCGGGTTCGGGGACGTGCCGGTCGTGCACGACGACCCCGCCGCGTTGATCTCCGGCAGCGAGCTCGTCGTGGCGATGGGCGCCGGGGTGCACGCGGGGGAGCCCGTGGTGACGACCGAGCACGGAGCGGCGCTGTACGAGTGGGCCGCGATGGCCGGCATCGAGGACACCGCGTTCGCCGCGCTCTACGGCGCCGAAGTGGCGTCGGACGACCGCGACGAGCCGATCAGCTCGGCGTTGCCGTTGAGCCACGGCCAACAGCTCGCGGTCGAGCACGCACGCCGTGCGCGGATCACGGTCGTGGGTGGACCTCCCGGCTCGGGCAAGACGCACACCCTCGCGGCGTTGGCACTGGACGCCGTTGCGTCGGGAAAGTCCGTGTTGCTCGCGAGCCGCACGCGCAACGCCGCCGACGTGCTGGGCGCCGCGCTGCGCCAGGCGGGCGGCCCGACGCCCGTGCTGTTCGGCGACTCCGAGCTGCGGCAGGGGATGGCGCGCGAGCTGAGCGACGGGTTCAGCGCCACGCGCAACGCCGCTCGGGTGCAGGAGCTGGACAAGGCACGAAGTGCCGCCACGGCCGGTGTCGCGCGTGTCGAACGCGCGGTCGCTCAGGCGTTGCACGACGAAGAGCTCGCGGCTCTTGCGCGGAAGCACCACGCGTTGATGGCCGGGCATCGTGCGGTGGCGCCCAAGGCGTTCGACGCGGGCGTGGATTTCATTGCTCTCAAACAGCTTCTCAAGCCACGCACCGGATTCCTGGGTGGATCGCGCACGGGGTGGGCGTTGAGCCGGGCCCGGAAACGTGTTGGCGCAGGCGAGGTTTCCCTCGAAGACCTGACGGCGGCGATCGAGGCCGCGGAACAGACGACGGCCGCTGTCCGGATCGGGGCGAGCGGCGGAACCACGTTCAGCGAGTCGCGTCCGTTGCTGGCCGAGCAGGACACCGCGAACCGCGAGGCCACGGCAGCCTGGCTGGCGGAGTACGCGGTGAGCCGCCGGGGCCCGGGTGCGCGCAGGGCGGTGTCGGCGCTCGCGACGGCCATGCGGTCGGGCCGGGCAGCACGACGGCGCGCACTCGCCGAGATCGACAGCGACGACCTGCTGACGGCGCTGCCGCTGTGGGTCGGGACGCTGTCGGAGGTGCAGGACATCCTGCCGCCGGTGCCCGGCACGTTCGACCTGGTGGTCATCGACGAGGCGAGCCACGTCGACCAGCCGCTCGCCGCGCCCGCGTTGCTGCGCGGACGTTCCGCGGTGATCGGCGGCGACCCGCGGCAGCTGCGGCACGTGTCGTTCGTGAGCGACCAGGCCGTGCGCGCGGCGGTCGACGCCGAGGGCACCGGGGACCTCCGCGACCGGCTGGACGTGCCGAAGGTGAGCCTGTTCGACGCGGCCGCCGCCACCGCGGGCGTGCACTGGCTCGACGAGCACCACCGCTGCGCGCCGCACCTGATCGGCTTCGCCGCCTCCCACTTCTACGACGGCAGGATGGCACTGCTGACGACGCACCCGGCGATCGCGGACGTCGACCGCATCGACACCGAACTCGTCCCCGGCGCGCGGAACGCCCGAGGCGTCAACCAGCCCGAGGTCGACGCAGTGCTGGCCCACGTCCGCAAACGGGTCGCGGCGGGCGTGAGGTCGATCGGCGTCGTGACACCGTTCCGCGCCCAGGCCGACGCGCTGGAGGAAGCGCTGCTGACCGAGCTGACGCTGGACGAGATCACCACCGGCGGCGTCCGCGTGGGCACGGTGCACGGCGTGCAGGGCGGCGAGTTCGACGAGGTCGTGATCAGCCTCGCCGCGGACGCCACACCGGGCGCCTGGCGCTTCGTGAACGACCGCAGCCTGCTGGCCGTCCTGACCACCCGAGCCCGCCGCCGCGTGCTCGTGGTCACCTCGGTACCGCAACCACCAGGACTGGCCGGCGACTACCTGCGACACGCCGAGGTCGCCCCGGCGGAGACCGAGGGCGCCGCCCCCGCGGACGAGTGGACGGCCGGTCTGGCGCGGGAGCTGAGGGCCGTCGGACTCACCGTGCGGACTGGTTACCCGGTGGGACGGTGGCGGGTGGACCTCGTCGTGGGGGAGAGGGACGAGGCCGTGGCGGTGGAGACGCGCCCGCACCCGGACGGGGCAGCGGCGCACCTGGCTCGCTGGCGTGCGCTCGGCCACGCGGGGTGGCGGGTGCACGACGCGTTCGGCAGCCGGTTCGGGGACGATCCGGCGCGGGCGGCTGTGGAACTGGCGCAGGAGCTGGCGCCGGGCGGGGTGGGGTCACCGGGGAGGTGAAGTCGGACGGGCCGCAACGGCACGCATGTCGAAGCCGGGCGGGGTGAGGCGCCGTCACCGGCGTCCCACCCCGCTCTGAAACCCCCGCTACTCCGCCGCCCCTACCTCCTGGTCGGCTGGAACAACGGCTCCGTGGACGCCGTCGTGGGAAGGAACGGGTTCGGGTTCGCCGGGCACACCGTCCCGACCGGCGGCAGCGTGCCGTGCAACAGGTAGGCGTTCGTGTGGTCCGTGGCGCACTGGCTCACCTGGTACGCCGTGTGGCCCCAGCCCGCGTAGGCGAGCAGACGGCTGCCCGCCAGCTGCCGGTTCACCGCCTGGGCGCCGCGGAAGTCCGTCACGCCGTCGAAGTGGTTGCCCACCACCAGGACCGGGGCGTGGGTGCGGGTGCGCCACGGACCGGTGTAGCGGTCGGGGTTGGTCGGCCAGTCCGCGCACGCCGCGTTGCTCCACCACCAGGCCGGGCCGAACTCCGAACCCGCTGCGGCATAACGGGAAGTCGCCTGGTAGGCGCCGAGGGTGCGCGGGAACTCGATGTCCGCGCACACGTTGCCGTTGTAGGCGTCGAAGCCGTTGGCGTAGTCCGGTTCCGCGAGGGATGAAGGATTGGATGCGGCGTCGGACAGCTGGTCGAACAGCTCCGCGGCGGCGGGCCAGTCGCTCGGCGAGTACATGGCGTCGATCGCGGCGCCGATGACGGCGTCGTAGGTGTAGGTCTGGTCGCCCAGCTGGATCGGCTTGGCGCGCACCGACTCCAGCAACGCGTTCCAGCGCTTCTCCGGCTGCGGGCCGAAGACGCACGCGGCCTCGTCGCAGGTGCGGAGGAACTCGCGGAACTCCTCCTTGGTCGCGATCCGGTCCGACTCGATCTGCCGTCCGCTCGACCAGAGCTCGGGGTCGAGCACGCCGTCGATCACGAGCGCGCGGATGTTGCCCGGGAACAGGTTCGCGTAGGTGGCGCCGAGGTACGAGCCGTACGAGAAGCCGAGGTAGCTGATCTTGCGGTCGCCGACGGCGCGGCGCAGCAGGTCCATGTCCCGCGCGACGTCCGCGGTGCTCATGTGCCGCGCGATGGCCTGGTCGTCGCGGCACTCGGGGCCGAGTGAGCGGTACCGCTCGAAGAACGGCCTCTCCTGCGACGCCCGGTACGGGAAGCCGGGGACGCCTTCGAAGAACTCGTCCAGTTCGGCCTCGCTCGCGAAGCAGTGCAGCGGGTCGGACCTGCCGACGCCGCGCGGGTCGAACCCGACGACGTCGAAGCGGCCCAGCAGGTTCTTCGAGAGCGTGTCGCCCGCGCGCAACGCGAAGTCGACGCCGGAGCCGCCGGGGCCGCCGGGGTTGAGGAACAGCGACCCGATGCGGTGCGCCTCGTCCGTGGCGGGCTTGCGCGCCAACGCCACCGTGGTGGTGGCGCCGCGCGGGCTGTCGTAGTCGAGCGGCACCTTCACGGAGGCGCACTCGAAGCCGGGGTGGTCGGGTCCGCAGGCGGCCCAGTCGATCCGGGGGACCGCGGCACCTCCGGACGCCTGCACGGCGGGCGTGCCGGTGATCAAGAGCGCGGCCGCCGCGGCCAGCACGGTGATACGCATGGACAAGTCCCCTCCTCCTCCGCAGAGGGGGTACTTCCTACCGGCTCTCGCCGGGGCCCGTCGACCGCCGAAAGTCGCGACCGGCCCGCACTGGCACGGGTCAGTCCGGCAGCGGGTGTTTCTGGCGGACGCCCAAGGTGTCGGCGATCTGGTCGTGGATGGGCGTGCCCATCACGAGCGTCCCCGCGGCGGGAGGGGCTTGCGGTGCCGGTCCCGGTGTGTCCTGGTTGTCGGGCATGCGAAGAGCGTAGGGACGTTTGCGGACCCCTCAGGGGGCCTGGCCGGCGAATCACGCCGGACGTACCCCAAGAGGTGAACGGGGTTCCCCTGATCTATACCGAGCGTGCGGGCCCGCACCTGCTATGGACTACGTGTGAGTGTGCCCGATGGAGTTAATCCACCGTGCTCAGCGACGTGGAATCCCATCGGACGGACGTGGTGTTTGCACGACCTCGCGGCGATGCTGAACGATCGGGCCCGACGGCGACCGAACCGGAGGCGTGGCGATGGTCAGCGGCAAGCCGGGCGTGGCCAAGCGCCAGCTCAT
This sequence comes from Lentzea sp., assembly GCF_035525475.1. GTDB lineage: Bacteria > Actinomycetota > Actinomycetes > Mycobacteriales > Pseudonocardiaceae > Lentzea. Next base: position 88,268 of record NZ_DATLEC010000194.1, read on the forward strand.
CCTCCTGACCGGCAGGGCGCATCCCGAGCTGGCGGAGGCGGTCTCCCGGCACCTCGGTGTCGCGATCACGCCGCAGGCCGCCTACGACTTCGCGAGCGGCGAGATCTTCGTGCGGTTCGAGGAGTCGGTGCGCGGCGCGGACGCGTTCGTCATGCAGAGCCACAGCGCGCCCGTCAACGACCGGTTGATGGAACAGCTGCTGATGGTCGACGCGTTGAAACGCGCCTCGGCCAAGCGCATCACGGCCGTCGTGCCGTCGTATCCCTACGCGCGCCAGGACCGCAAGTACGCCGGACGTGAACCCGTCTCGGCGCGGCTGGTGGCGGACATGTTCAGGACGGCCGGCGCGGACCGGATCGTCACCGTCGACCTGCACACCGCGCAGGCGCAGGGCTTCTTCGACGGCCCCGTCGACCACCTGCACGCGATGTGGCTGCTCACCGCTCACATCCGCACGCGCTACCAGGGAGAGGACCTCGCGATCGTCTCCCCGGACGCCGGCCGCACCCGGCTCGCGGAGAAGTGGGCCGACCTGCTGGGCGGCTGCCCGATCGCGTTCATCCACAAGACTCGCGATCCGTTGCGCCCCAACGAGGTTCTGGCGAATCGCGTCGTCGGCGACGTCGAGGGGCGTACGTGCGTCGTGGTCGACGACATGATCGACACGGCGATGACGAGCACGTCGGCGGCGAAGCAGCTGCTGGAGCAGGGCGCGAAGGACGTCGTCCTGGTGGCCACGCACGGCGTGCTGTCGGCCGACGCGTACGACCGGCTCATCGCCTGCAAGGCCCGCGAGGTGATCCTCACCGACACCCTGCCGATCCCGCGTGAGCGCCGGTTCCCCGGCCTGACCGTGCTGAGCATCGCCCCGTTGCTGGCGCGGGCGATCCAGGAGATCTTCGAGGACGGCTCGGTCACGAGCCTGTTCGACGGCAACGCCTGACGGGAAGCAGTCCCGCGCGTCCTGTGTTGCCATGGGACATGGGCAACGAGCAGCGTGGCCGCGTCCGGGTCGAGAACTCGGCGAAGCGGGTCCGTGCGTACTCCGGTGGCGAGCTGGTCGCGGACACCACCTCGCCGCGCCTGGTCTGGGAGATCCCGCACTACCCTGCCTACTACCTCCCGCTTTCCTCCGTGCGGGCGGAGCTGAAGCCGTCGGGCGAGACGCGGCACTCGCCGAGCAGGGGCGACGGCGTGGTCCACGACGTCGTCACCGCAGGCGGAACCGCGGAGAAGGCGGCGCTGACGTACCCGGACTCGCCGATCGAGGAGCTGCGGGACCTCGTGCGGTTCGAGTTCGCCGCGATGGACGAGTGGCTGGAGGAGGACGAGCCGATCTACGTCCACCCGCGCGACCCGTACAAGCGGGTCGACGTGCTGAGCAGCTCACGGCACGTGCGGGTGGCGGTGGACGGGGTGACGCTGGCGGCGTCGTCGCAGCCCCGCATCCTGTTCGAGACCAGCCTTCCACCGCGCTACTACCTGCCGTTGAGCGACATCCGGTTCGATCTGCTCAGGCCGTCGGCCACCGAGACGCGGTGCCCGTACAAGGGCACCGCCACCTACTGGTCGGTCGAGGTGAACGGCAAGCGGTACGACGACCTCGTGTGGATCTACCGCTCGCCGCTGCCCGAGAGTCAGAAAATCGCTGGGATGGCCTGCTTCCTCAGTGAGAAGGTCGACCTCTTCCTCGACGGCGAGCTCCAGGACCGACCCGAAACACCCTGGTCGTAGGCGACGTACTTCACACTGTGCAAAGTTGCAGTGACTGCAAAAAGTTTCGTAGGCTGTCCGCGTGAACCAGCCGGGGGAGAGCCTGCGCGACCGCAAGAAGCGCCGCACGCGCGCGGCGCTGGAGCGGGCGACCATGCGTCTCTCCGCCGAGAGGGGCTACGACCACGTCACCGTGGAGGAGATCGCCGCCGAGGCCGACGTCTCGGTGCGCACCTTCTTCAACTACTTCGCGAGCAAGGACGAGGCGCTGATCGGCGCGGACCCCGAGGCGGGCCCGCGCATGGCCGGCCGCGTCCTGGCCGCGCCGGACGAGGTCACGCCGTTCGAGGCCTACAGGCAGGCGGTGCTCGCCGAGATCACCGACGAGCTCGACAGCGCCCGCGACCTGTGGCTGCTGCGCAAGGAGGTCCTGACCCAGCGGCCCGACCTGCTGGTCAGGGCGTTCGCCAGCAGCGCGGAGTCGGAGCAGCTGCTCGCGAACGCGGTGGCACGGCGGGCGGGGCTGCCCGAGTCCCACCTGTACCCGCGGCTGCTGGTCGCCGCCGGCAGCGCCGCGTTCCGCTGCGCCGTCACGCGGTGGGCGCTCGACGACAACCTCGCGCTCGGCGACCTGGTGGGCGACGCGCTCGACCTGTTCGGCACCGGGCTGGCTCACGTGCCGCACCACGACGAAGGGGGAACCTCATGAGCACCGAAGCAGAAGTGACACCAACACACAGCAGACGCGACGTCGTGCAGGCCATGTGGGGCCTCATGCTCGGCATGTTCGTGTCGATCCTGGCCAGCACCATCGTGTCGAACGCGCTGCCGCGCATCGTCGCCGAGCTCAAGGGCTCGCAGTCGATCTTCGCGTGGATCGTCACGGCCGAGCTGCTCGCGATGACCGCGACCGTGCCGCTGTGGGGCAAGCTCGCCGACCTCTACAGCCGCAAGCTGCTGATCCAGGCGTCGCTGAGCCTCTTCGTGGTGGGCTCGCTGATCGCCGGCTTCTCGCAGAACGTCGAGATGCTCATCGTCAGCCGCGTCGTGCAGGGCCTCGGCGCCGGCGGCGTCACCGCTCTCGCCACGATCGTGATGGCCGCGATGATCCCGCCGCGCGAGCTGGGCAAGTACTCCGGCATGTTCGGCGCCGTCTTCGGCGTCGGCACCGTCGCGGGCCCGCTCATCGGCGGTCTGCTCGTCGACACCTCGTGGCTCGGCTGGCGCTGGTGCTTCTTCATCGGCATCCCGTTCACCATCGCCGCCATCTGGCTGCTCCAGCGCACCCTGCACCTGCCGGTCGTGCGCAAGGAGGACACGAAGATCGACTACCTGGGCGCGTTCCTCATCGTGTCCGGTGTCTCGACGCTGCTGATCTGGTCGTCGCTCGCCGGCCAGAAGTTCGACTGGTGGTCGGGCTGGACCGCGGGCCTGGTGGCACTGGGTGTCCTGCTGCTGGTCGCGGCGGTCCGCGTCGAGGCCACCGCGCACGACCCGATCGTGCCGCTGTCGATCTTCCGCAACCGCACCGTCTCGCTGGCGATCATCGCGAGCTCCCTGGTCGGTGTCGCGATGTTCGGCGGCACGGTGTTCCTCTCGCAGTACTTCCAGCTCGCGCTCGGCAAGACGCCGACGCAGGCCGGCCTGCTCGGCCTGCCGCTGATCTTCGGCCTGCTGATCTCGTCGACCGTGGCCGGTCAGATGATCACGAAGTTCGGCAGGTGGAAGGCGTTCCTGGTCTCCGGCGGGATCGTCATGGTCGGCGGCATGCTGCTGCTGTCCACGATCACCGCCCAGACCACGGTGTTCATGGTGTCCGTCTACATGTTCGTGCTCGGCGTCGGCGTCGGTCTGCTGATGCAGAACCTGGTGCTGGCGGCGCAGAACGACGTGCCGGCCAAGGACCTCGGAGCCACCACGTCGACGCTGACGTTCTTCCGTTCGCTGGGCGGCGCGATCGGCGTCTCGGCGCTGGGCGCGGTGCTGGCCACCAAGGTCTCGTCGCTCGCGGCCGAGAAGTTCGGCCCGATGGGCGGCACCACCGGTGGCGAGCAGGTGCCGGACATCTCGGTGCTGCCGCCGGAGGTCAGGGCGGTGATCGCCGACATCTACGCCACCGCGACCGCGGAGATCTTCCTGATCGGCGCGCCGTTCGCGCTGCTGGCGCTGCTGGCGGTGCTGTTCATCAAGGAGAAGCCGCTCAAGGAGATGAGCGGCGACGACCGGCTGGCGGCGGAGATGTCCGCGGGCCACTGACCGCACTGCTCGACGGGCGGACCCCTGACGAAAGTCAGGGGTCCGCCCTGTCTTCCGGGCCGGGTTTCCGCGGCGTGCGCTCCCTAGCGTCTTGTCCATGTTCATGGCTCTCAGCGCATTGGCGCTGTTCGTCTCGTCCTACGTGGACGCGGCCTCCTACCCCGGAGTGGCGGTCGCCATCACGAAGGACGACCAGGTGGTCGCCGTCCAGGGGTACGGGCACGACTCGGGCGGCGCCCCGGTCACCGGGCACACGAAGATGGCGATCGCGTCGGTCAGCAAGTCGTTCACCGCTCTCGCGGTCCGGCAGCTCGCCGACGGCGGCAGGATCGACCTGGACCGCCCGGTCTTCGACTCCCGCGTCACGCCACGTCAGCTGCTCGGCCACACGTCCGGCATCAGCGACCGCTCGCTGCCCGAGAAGAGCCTGGCGCAGCCGAACTCCCCGGCGGAGGCGGTCGACCGGGCCCGTGACGCGCTGCTGGCGGCCGAACCCGACGGACGGTTCCGCTACACCAACACCAACTACCACCTGGCCGCACGGCTGGTCGAGCTGGCGTCCGGCGAGAAGTTCAGCTCCTACCTGGAAAAGCACGTCTTCGAACCACTCGGCATGACCGAGACCGTCGCGATCGACGTGACACCACGGGACCTCCCGGCCGACTACAGCAGGGGGTTCGGTTACGCCTACGGGTTCTCGGTCCCGCTCGACGAGCCGGACCGGTTCGTCGCGGGGTCGGACGGGGTGATCACGACCGCCGCGGACATGGCGAAGTGGCTGGCCGCGCAGCCGAACCTGATGCCACAGGACGGGATGGGCTGGCAGGAGGACTCGCAGGGACGGTTGCGGCACAACGGGATCTGGTTCACCGGCACGGCCGGTCAGCTGCTGACGAAGTCCGGTTACGGCATCGCGGTCATGTCCAGCAGCGGTGTCACGTTGGGCAACGAGGGCACCTACGCGTTGGAGAACGGCATCGCGGACGTCCTCGACGGCAGGACCCCGCCGGAACCGTCGTCCTACCGGTTGCTGATCGACCTCGTCCTGGCCGGGCTGACGTTGCTGTCGCTCGGGCTGTGCGTTCGCGCGCTGCGACGGCCGCGGCGGTTTCCCAAGGGGTGGCAGGTGCTGAGGTTCGTGCCGCTCGGCCTGATGCTGGCGTCGCCCACGGTGCTGGGACTGCTCTACGGCGGGCGCGACATCACGTTCTTCCAGTTGGCGCACTATTCGCTGCCACTTGTGGTGTGGTTGGCAGTGTCGAGTGTGATGAACGTCAGCGTGGCGGTGGTGCGGTGGAAGCGGTGAGGACGGCGGCGCTCGCGGGGTGCGTCGCGGCGGCGGTCGTCGTCTCGTACTTCATGGATCCCGGTCTTCCACCGTGGACGGCGGCGGTGTGGGTCCCGTTGTTCGCCGTCTCGTTCCTGCTGGGACGCCGCACCGCGTCCCCGCGGCCCGCGCTGGTCCTCGCGGGAGGCGTCCTCGGCGGGCTGCTGGGGCTCGCGGTGGTGGGTCTCGCGGTCGCGCTGCCGTGGTTCCTGGGACGGGCCGCGCACCAGCAGGCCGCGCTGGCCGCCGCCGGTGCCGAGGCGGCTCACCTGCGGGAACGCACCCGGATAGCGCACGAGGTCCACGACACGCTGGGACATGAGCTGAGCCTGCTCGCGTTGCAGGCGGGTGCGTTGGAGCTGACCCTGCCCGCCGAGCACCGGGACGCCGCCGCTCGGCTCCGCATGACGGCCGCCGGTGCCACGGACCGCTTGGCGGACCTCGTGTTCTTGTTGCGCGACGGCGATCCTCCCACCTCTGATCTGCGGGATCTCGTGGATCGTGCCGTGGCGGCCGGGTTGCGGGTCGAGTTCTCCACGGACGGCGTCGTACCGTCCACAGTGGAACCGACTGTGCGCCGGGTCGTGCAGGAAGCGTTGACGAACGCCGCCAAGCACGCGCCGAAGTCGGTGCTGTCGTTGAAGGTCACGTCGTCGGACGGCGCGACGGTGGTCGAGGCGGCCAACGACGCCGGGATGCGCAGGGGACCCGGCAGCCGGCTGGGACTGGTCGCGCTGCGGGAACGGGTGCGGCTCGCGGGAGGTACGCTGCGCGTCAGCCGTGGTGGCGGCAGGTTCGAGCTGGTCGCCACGCTTCCGGGGGTGCCGTGATCCGCGTTCTGCTCGCCGACGACGAGGCGATGGTGCGGGCCGGCGTGCGCGCCATCCTCGGCTCGGACCCCGGGATCGAGGTCGTCGCGGAGGCCTCCGACGGCCGTGAGGCGGTCGACCTGGCGCTCCGGCACCGCCCCGACGTCGCCGTGCTCGACATCCGGATGCCCCGCCTCGACGGGCTGGGGGCCGCCCGCGAGCTGGCACGGCTCGGGTTCGGCGTCGCGATGCTGACGACCTTCCACGACGACGGCTACCTGGAACAGGCGCTGGACGGCGGCGCGCGCGGTTTCCTGCTGAAGTCGGGCGACCCGCGCGAGCTCATCGCGGGCGTGCACGCCGTGGCGTCCGGCGGCGCCTACCTCGCGCCCAAGGTCGCGGCACGGGTGATCAGCCGGTTCCGCGGGGGACGGGTGAGCGGCGCGCGGTCCCGCGTGGAGGCGTTGACCGCGCGGGAACGGGACGTGCTGGCGTTGCTGGGACAGGGCCTGTCGAACGCGCAGATCGCCCGGCGCCTGGAACTGGTCGAGGGCACGGTGAAGGGGCACGTGAGCGCCATCCTGACCCGGCTCGGAGCGGAGAACCGGGTGCAGGCGGCGATCGTCGCGCACGAGGCGGGTTTGCTTCCCTAGAACGGGAAGTGACCGTGCCCGCCCGCGATCGTGACCCAGCGCGTCGCGGAGAACGCCTCGATGCCCCACCGGCCACCGAACCGGCCGTACCCGCTGGCCTTCACCCCGCCGAACGGCACCTGCGGCTCGTCGTCGACCGTCTGGTTGCCGACGTGCACGATGCCGGTCTGGATCCGTTGCGCCAGAGCGAGCCCGCGCCGCGAGTCCTCGGTCATGATGCCCGCGGTGAGGCCGTGCTCGGTGTCGTTCGCGACGGCCACGGCCTCGTCGTCGTCCGCGACGGGCACGACGATGACGGCCGGTCCGAAGATCTCCTCCTGGAAGATCCGCATCTCCGGCGTCACGTTGTCCAGCACGGTCGCGCGGCCGTCGTCGCCCGTGCGGACGCGGGCGCCGTTCTCGACCGCCTCCGCGACGAGGTTCCCGACGCGGTCGGCGGAGCGCTGGTTGATCACCGGGCCGATCACGGTGCCGGGGTCGGCCGGGTCGCCGTGCGGCAGCGAGCCGACCTTCGCGGCGAGCTTCGCGGTGAACTCCTCGGCCACGGACCGGTGCACCAGCACGCGGTCGGTCGACATGCAGATCTGGCCCGCGTTGTGGAAGGCGCCGAACGTCGCCGCGTCGACCGCGTGGTCGAGGTCGGCGTCGTCGAGGACCAGCAGCGAGTTCTTGCCGCCGAGCTCGAGCACGGCGGGCTTGAGGTGCTGCGCCGCCAGGGTTCCGACGATCCGGCCGACCTCGGTGGAACCGGTGAAGTTCACCGCGCGCACGCGGGGGTCCGTGATCAGCGCCTTGGCGACCTCGGCGGCGTCCTCGGGCGCGTTCGTGACGACGTTGAGCACACCCGCCGGCAGCCCTGCCTCGTGCAGCACCTCGGCGATCAGCAGCCCGGCCGCGATCGGCGCGTCCTCACTGGGCTTGAGTACCACGGTGTTGCCGGCGGCGAGCGGCGCCGCGACGGCCCGCGTGCTCAGGATGACCGGGGCGTTCCACGGCGCGAACGCCGCGACGACGCCGAGCGGTTCCCTGATGGCGAGCGACAGCTGACCGGGCGTCTCGGTGGTGAGCACCTCGCCGACGGGCTGGGTGACCGCGGCGGCCGCCTCGCGCAGGACGTTCGCCGCCAGCGCCACGTTGAACCCTGCCCAGCCGCCGACGCCCCCGACCTCCGCGGCCATGAGCGCGACGACCTCCGGTGTCCTCGCCTCCAGCACGTCGGCCGCCTTCAGCAGGATCGCGCGCCGGGCGGACGGCGTGGTGGCCGCCCACCCGGGGAAGGCCTCCTGAGCAGCGTCGACGGCACGCGTGACGTCCGCTGTCCCGCCGGCGGCGACGACGGCGTGGACCTCGCCCGTGTAGGGGTTGAGGTCGTCGGTGGTGCGGCCGTCGAGCGCGGGGACGCTCTTGCCGCCGATGAGGAGCTGACGCGTTTCGCTTGCCACGGTTGAAGATTCAACCGGTAAAGGGGCGGGTCACCCAAGCGGTCCTTCCGGTGGGTGGAAACCGGGCTCCAGCGTCCGGCCGATGCCGCGTGCCGCCACCTGCAACGCCGCGACCAGCCGCGCCCGCACGTTGCGCAGGTCCGGCACCACGATGCCCAGCGCCGCGATGACGTGACCGTCCACTTCGACCGGTACCGCGACGCTGCACGCGCCGAGCGTCATCTCCTCGAACGTCTGCGCGTAGCCGTCGCGCCGGATCCGGTGCAGCTGCGCCCGCATCCGGCCCGGTTCGGTCACCGTGTACGCCGTGAGCCGCGTCAGACCGTGCGTGAGCACCTCGTCCTGCACCTCCGCGGGCGCGTGCGCGAGCAACACCTTCCCGACCCCGGTCGCGTGCAACGGCAACCGGCTGCCGGTGGTGCTCACGATCGGCACCGACGCGTGCCCCGACACCCGGTCGAGGTACAGGACCTCGGCGCCCTCCCGCACGGCCAGGTGCACCACCGCCCGCGTGGCCGCGTGGATGTCGTGCAGGAACGGCTCCGCGACCCGGCTGAGGTCCACCTCGCCCGCCGCCAGCAGCCCCAGCCGCCAGATCCGCCTGCCGATCACGTACTCGCCGGACTCCAGCCGCCGCACCGCGCCCCACGCCTCCAGCTCCGCCAGCAACCGGTGCGCCGTGCTGATCGGCAGGCCGCCGCGCCGCGCGATGCCGCTGAGCGTCTGACGCCGGTGGCGGGCGTCGAACGTGCCGAGCAGCGACAGCAGCTTGGAGGAGACGGAGGCGGCCATTCGCGAATTCTGCACTCGGGTGACACTGGGCGCGTGACGTACCTGGGTGAGGGCTGGGACAGCACGGCCGTCCTGGCCGGCGGGTGGGTGCGGCGGCGGCCGCGCCGTCCGGAGATCGGGCCGCAGCTCGTGCGGGAGACCGTCATCATGCCGTGGCTCGCGCCCCGGCTGCCGTTGCCCGTCCCGGTGCCGGAGGTGCTGTCGTCGTCTCCGGTCGTGGTCCGCCACCGGCTCGTGCCCGGCGAGCAGCCGCCGGAGCTGACCGCGGCGATGGGCAGGCAGCTGGGGGAGTTCCTGCTCGCCCTGCACGCGGCACCCGTCGAGGAGGCGGTCCGGCTGGGGGTCGGGCCGAGGACGTTGCCGGTCGAGCGCTTCCGGGCCGAGGTGCGCGTCCCGGGCGGAGAGGAGCTGCTCGCTCGGCTCGGCGGCCTGCCCGCGGACACGCTCGTCCACGGCGACCTCGGGCCCGAGCACGTTCTGGGGCGGGACGGCGTGCTGACCGGCGTGATCGACTTCGGCGACGTCCACATCGGAGACGCGGCGATCGACCTCGCCTGGGCGTTGAACTCCGCGCCACCGGAGTTCGCGGACGCCCTCGCCGAGACCTACGGCGTCACGGACGCGCTGCGGGAACGAGCGGTGATCTGGCACCAGCTCGGGCCGTGGCACGAGGTCCTGCACGGCAACGACGTCGGCGATCGGGATCTGACGAAGATTGGGCTGGCTGGAGTACAGAGCAGGTTACAAACCTGGGTACCCCGGACCTGACAAGCCCCACCCGTCAGGAGGACGAGATGCCCTGGGTCCGCAGGCACCGCCGCAGCGCGCCGTACAGCTTCTTCCGCACCACCACGGTCCGCAGTCACTACCGCAAGCCCGCGGGGTTCAAGTGGATCATCGTCGCCATCGCGATCGTTCTGATCGTGCTGCTCATCGCCCTGTTCTGAGGGTAACCTCGCGGGCATGGGACAGTTGGGTGAGTTGTTCCCGGGGCCGAAGGTCCGTCGCGAGGCGGCGGACGCCGGCACCGGTGAGGACTACGAGGAGACAGGTCCGCTCGACCTGACGACGGGCGCGGTGCGGTTGAGGCCGCGCCCGAAGCCCGTTCAGCCGGAGCCCGAGAACACGGAGTGATCTCCGGTATTACTCTTGCGCGGTGCTCGCCGCGTTGCTCTTCCTGATCCCCGCCGCCGCCTTCGTCCTCGGAATGGTGCGCGACCGGCGCCGGCTGAGCAACGCGATCTGGCTCGGCCTCGCCCTGGTGATGCTGGTGCTGCTGCTCGCCGACGCCGGGCAGGACAACCCGGTGCTGACCCTGCCGCTGGCGTTCGGGTTCCTGCTGGCCGTCGTGGGCCTGCTGCTGCTCCCGCTCGCCCTGCTGGCCAACGGCGTGGTGATGCTGCGCCGCGAAGGCCGCTCGCTGGGCAACCTGCTGTCGTTGCTCGCCGGTCTCGCCCTGCTGGGGGAGATGGTCTACTTCGGCTGGGGCATCGGTCAGCCGAACGACTGGATCCGCGGTAGCGCGATCGGCCTGTTCCTCGTCTCGGCCTACATCGCGTTCCTGTTCGTGAGCCTGCTGCTGTACTCGGTGATCTACGGCCGCACCGGCCGCCGCAGCGGGTTCGACGGCATCGTCGTGCTCGGCGCGGGTCTTGTCGGCTCACGCGTGCCCCAGCTGCTGGCGAACCGCCTCGACCGCGCGATGCGGCTCTACCACCGCGACCGCGAGGCCGGCCGGACGCCGGTGATCGTCGTGACGGGCGGGCAGGGCGCGGACGAGGAGGTGTCCGAGGCCTTCGCGATGCGCGAGTACCTCGTCGAGCGCGGCATCCCCGCGGACGAGATCGTGCTGGAGGACCAGGCCACCACGACGGAGGAGAACCTCCGCTACAGCAAGGCCTTGCTGGCCGAACGCGGCCACACCGGCCGGGTCGTCGCCGTCACGAACAACTACCACGTGTTCCGCACCGCCGTGCTCTCGCGCAACCAGGGCCTGCGGTTGCAGGTCATCGGCGCGCCCACGGCCTGGTACTTCGTGCCGAGCGCGTTCCTGCGGGAGTTCGTCGCGCTGCTCGTCCGCAACCCCGTCGTGCACGGCATGGCGTGCCTGCTGCTGATGGCGGGCGGACTGGGCCTCACCCAGATCAACTAGGTCCCGCCTCAGCGGATTCGGCGGGGAAGATCCACGAGGGCCTGCCCCACTTCGCGATGAACGTCTGGGCGTCCACTTCGGTCTGGGCGTTCAGCGCCGGGTTGCCGTACGTGGAAGCGTTGCTGTACAGGTGTTCCACGGTGACCCCGCCGACCCTGACCGTGCCGCCCAGCGCCTGCGCCCGCCACTCCAGGTCGTCGTCGCCGTACCACCAGCGGAACCGTTCGTCGGCGCGCAGCCCGGCCTGCCCGTCGAGGACGAACGCGTAGCCCGTCATCCGGTGCGGCTTGAGCACCGGCCCCTGCTCGGTGTTGTGCCAGTCCTCGTTGTCGCCGGACCTGTCCGGGTAGGCGATGGTGGCCAGGAAGCGGTCGAGCGCGCCGACCATCCTGTCCAGAAAGCCCTGCGGCAGCACCAGGTCGTCGTTCAGGACGGCCACCGCGTACTTCTCGCCCGCGGCCTGCTCGTGCGCCCAGTCGAGGCCGATGTTCCACAGCCGGTAGATGTTCGGCGGCTGCTCCTCGTCGCGGACCACGTGGGCCGGGACGTCCGCGACGGGCGGGGTGCTCGCGTTGTCGACCACCAGGACCCGCTCGGGCGGGAGACCGAGCGAGGTGAGGGTCTGCCGCAGCTCGGCCGGGCGGTCGTGGGTGGGGATGACCGCGAAGGTGAGCGTCATGATCGCCATCATGGCACCGGACTTGCCGTCCATACCCCCTGGGGGTATCTTCGGGTCGACCCCTGAGGAGGACGAGATGGACCACGCTCCCGTGAGCCTGACCAGGCAGGCGATCTCCGCGACGCTGCACTGCCTCACCGGCTGCGCGATCGGCGAGGTGCTCGGCATGGTCATCGGCACGGCGCTGGGCTGGGGCAACCTCGCCACCGTCGTGCTGGCCGTGGTGCTCGCGTTCGTGTTCGGCTACTCGCTGACGATCCGCCCGGTGCTGCGCTCGGGCCTCGCGTTCAAGGCGGCCCTCGGCGTCGCGCTGGCCGCGGACACCGTCTCCATCGCGGTGATGGAGGTCGTCGACAACGCCGTGATGCTGCTCGTGCCGGGCGCGATGGAGGCGGGACTCGCGAACTGGCTGTTCTGGGCGGCGCTGGCGTTCTCGCTGGCCGTCGCGTTCGTCGTGACGGTGCCGGTGAACCGCTGGATGATCGCGCGCGGCAAGGGCCACGCCGTCGTGCACCAGCACCACCACTGACGACCCGAGTGCCTGTTTCCGGGCTTGGGCGGGCGAGAGCCCCTGGTCGTGCCGGCACCGCTCGCCCGGCGAGCTACCGGCCGAAGACGTAGATGAGCGCCGCCGGCAACGTGAGCGCCCCCAGCCCGAACCCGATCGACGCGACGTACGGGATGGCGGTTCCCCAGGCGGTCAGCTCGACCTGGTGCTTCTCCGGGTTCTCCGGGTCGTAGACGATCTCGACTTTGCCGTCCCTGGACTTGACGCCGGGTTCGCTGCCGGTGTGGGACTGGCCGTCGGCTGTCGTGAAGCTGTACGAGTCGATGGTCATGTTGTCCCGGAAGTGGCCGCCGGTCCGTTCACCGATCACGGTGATGCCACGGCGTCGTCTGGCCAGCAGGGGTTTCCAGTGCCGGAGCCAGAGCACGACCGCGACCGGGGTGAAGATCGGCCAGACGACGAGGGACAACGCCAGCGGCCCGACCCCGTCCGGCGAGACGGAGCCGGCGAGGACGAGGACCGCCCCGGCGAACACCAGGTAGACCACGAGGGACACGGTGATCACGAGCGTCCGGTTCCACCGGGCCCGGGCCTTCGGGCGGCGCTCGGTGGAACCGGCCTCGCTGACCGGCTCGCGGTCCTCGACCGGTGCCAGCGCGGCAGCCACGGCGGCGGCGAACGCGTGCGCGGCGGCCGGGTTCGGTGCCGGTAGCACCGTGGTCGCGCCGCTGATGAGGACGACCCGCACGCTCCTGCCGGAGACCTCGAGGTGGTCGATCGCTGTCAACGGGGTGTGGTCGGCGTGGTGCCTGCGCTCCAGCACGATCTCGTCGACGACCAGCCGCGCCCTGCCGAGGCTCAGTTCCGTGACAGGCGGTACGGGAGCGTCACCCGAGGCCCGGTAGATGGTCGGCACGGCGAGGAGCGTAGCGGGGCGAGCCGGCGCGGGGGGCGAGGTTCAGGAGACCTCGCGGACTCCGTCCATCGCGGTCTGAGCGCGGGTGAAACGCATGATCCAGTTGATCTCCCAGGTCTCGCCGCCGTCGTAGGAGAACGCCTGCTGCCAGACGGGTGCCTCGCCGGCCGTCCAGTCGAACCGGAGCCTCACCTCGTGCCCGCCGACCACGTCGTCACCGAAGAACACGCCGTGCCCGCCGGTGAACCGGCCCTCGAGCGGCGGGTCGAGCTTGCCGGGGGCGCGGCTCGACGCCCACCAGATCCGCCAGACGTCGTCGGCGGGGTCGTACTGCCGCAGCGTCAGGCCCTCCCAGTCCGCGGTGCGGATGGTGTCGATGTTCGCCCCTCCGCCCAGCACCGGCCTGGCCTCGGCGTCGGCGCCGAACTCGACCCAGCCGGTGCCGCGTCCGGGGATGTCGTCGATCTTGCGGTTCGCCACGCGCCACCGGCCGTGCAGGAAGTCGAAGTCGTTCTCGCTCATGGACCGGACGCTAAACCGAGTCACTGACAACGGATGTCAGTGACTCGGAACGGGGTGCCCGCGGACGCCTGCCGGCTCCGGATCGCTTGTCAGCGACCTGTCAGGCGCTGGGCTTAGGCTGTCCGGTGTGACCGCCCAGGACCCGCGCCTGCAGGAGCTCGTCCTGCTCCGCAAGGTCAGAGACAGGATCGACCGCGAGTATCGGGAGCCGCTCGACGTAGCGGCCCTGGCCAGGGGCGTCCACCTGTCCGCGGGTCACCTGTCACGCGCCTTCCGCGCGGCCTTCGGCGAGTCGCCCTACAGCTACCTGATGACCCGCCGCATCGAACGAGCCATGACCCTGCTCCGCCGAGGCGACATGTCCGTCACCGACGTCTGCTTCGAAGTCGGCTGCACCTCGCTCGGCACCTTCAGCACCCGCTTCTCCGAACTGGTCGGCATGTCACCCAGCCGGTACAGGAAGGTCGCCGCCGAGGACGGGCAAGGCATCCCGAACTGCCTCGCCAAGGCCGTGATGCGTCCGATCAGGAATCGAGAAGCGACCACCACCCCCTCGGATTAGGTTCACCGACATGTCAGTCATCATCGCCGCGGCCTTCCTCCCCGCAGACGACCCCGAGAAGTCCCTCGGCTTCTTCCGTGACGCCCTGGGCTTCGAGGTCCGCCAGGACGTCGGCCAGGGCACCATGCGCTGGATCACCGTGGGCCCACCGGACCAGCCCGAAACGGGCATCGTCCTGCACCCCCCGGCCGCCGACCCCGGCGTGAGCGACGAGGAACGCCGCACGATCGCCGTCCTCATGGCCAAGGGGGTGTACACGGCTCTGTCGCTGGCTTCGAAGGATCTGCAGGGCACGTTCGACCGCGCGCGGGCCTGGGTCGAGTCCACCGGGGTGGGTGAGGTGCTGCAGGAGCCCGAGGACCAGCCCTGGGGAGTGCGGGACTGCTCGTTCCGCGACCCGGCCGGCAACCTCGTGCGCATCAACCAGCTCTGACTTTCGTGTTTTTGTGGATCACGGGTTTGTCTTGATCGAGAGTTGTCCACAGCCGGACAGGTACCGTGATCAGGTGCGAGAGCCCGTCTGGAACGAGTGGCGCCGACCCGGCCCGACGCCCGCGCAGCGCAAGCGCGACATCGGCATCGCGGTGCTCGTGCTGCTGTGCGCGGTCGAGAGCACCGTGCTGGTCAACAGCATGGGCGCCGTCCTCTACGACCCCGCTCCCGACCTGCGCGAGCAGCTCGCCTGGGTGCTCGCCCTGTCGGTGCCGCTGGTCGTGCGCCGCCGGTTCCCGATGGCCGTGATGCTCGTGGTGTCCGTGCTGTTCATCGTCGCGCAGTGGCAGCGGGTCGGCGACAACCTGGTGCCGTCGGCGATCCTGTTCCTCGCGATCTACACGGTGGGCGCGTGGGAGCAGAACCGCTTCGCCGCGCGGTGGTCGCGCATCGGCGTCATCGCCGGGATGTTCTTCTGGCTCGGGTTCGCGCTCGTGCGGGCGTTGATCGGTCCCGAGGTGAAGTTCAAGGGCGCCAACGGTCCGCTGGACCCGATGCTCGCGTCTGTCCTGTATGGACTGGAGTTCAACATCTTCTTCTTCGCCTTCGCCTACGTGGTGGGCGAGATGGCGTGGACGGCGGCTCGGCGGCAGGCGCAGCTCGAGTTCAAGGCTGAGGAACTGCGGCGCTCGCAGGAGCAGAACACCCGCGGCGCCATCGCGGCCGAACGCATGCGCATCGCGCGCGATCTGCATGACGTCGTGGCGCACCACGTGTCGGTGATGGGCATCCAGGCCGGTGCCGCACGCAGGGTTCTCGACTCCGACGCCGGGATGGCTCGCGACGCGTTGCAGACCGTGGAGCAGACCGCCCGCACCGCGATCAACGAGTTGCGCGGCCTGCTCGGCGTGCTGCGGGCCGATGCCGAGACCGACTCGAAGCCGGCTCCCGGCCTCGACGACCTGCCGGAGCTGCTCGACAACGCACGCGCCGCCGGGCTTGAGGTCTCGCACGGCGTCTACGGCTCCCCACGGGACGTGCCGTCTGCTGTTGCGTTGTCGGCGTATCGGGTCGTGCAGGAAGCACTCACGAACGTCGTCAAACACGCCGATGCGAGCCATGTCGACGTGCGGATGCGTTTCCTGGAAAGCGCTCTGGAAGTGGAAGTCGCCGACGACGGGCGTGGACACGCGGCGGCCACTGGTTCGGGGTTCGGGCTCGTCGGGATGCGTGAACGGCTGGCCGTGCACGGCGGTTCGCTGGAGGCAGGACCACGGCGTGACGCGGGCTATCTCGTCCGTGCGTCGCTGCCCACGGAGGAGAAGGCGTGAGTTTGCGAGTCGTGCTGGCCGACGACCAGGACCTGGTCCGCGCCGGCTTCCGGGTCATCCTCGGCACCGAGCCGGGCATCGAGGTCGTCGGCGAGGCGGGCGACGGCACCGAAGCCGTCGAGCTGGTCGCGTCGTTGCGACCGGACGTCGTGCTGATGGACGTGCAGATGCCGCGCATGGACGGTCTCGAAGCCACCCGCCGGATCCTGTCCGCGGGAGACGGCACCCGCGTCGTCATCCTCACGACGTTCGACCGCGAGGACTACCTGTTCGAGGCGTTGCAGGCGGGCGCGAGCGGGTTCCTGCTGAAGAACGCCTCACCCGAGGACCTCGTCGAGTCCGTGCGGGTGGTGGCGCGCGGCGACGCCCTGCTCTCGCCCGAGGTGACACGGCGTGTGATCGCGCGGTTCACCACCAAGCAGGAACGGACGAGGCCGCCCGAGCTCACCGACCGCGAGTTCGAAGTGCTGGTGGAACTGGCGAAAGGCGCGTCCAACGCGGAGATCGCCGCCACGCTGTTCCTGGGGGAGACCACGGTGAAGACACACGTCTCGCGTGTGCTGACGAAGCTCGGGTTGCGCGACCGCACGCACGCCGTGGTGTTCGCGTACGAGCAGGGGATCGTCACGCGCGGAGGTTGAGTCACGCGCTGAGACCTACGCAATCTGACGTACGCGAGATCAGAACGTGAGCGGATGATGCGCGCGCTCGTGGTCGCGAGAGTAAGACGCGACACCACGAGAGAAGGAGCGCACCGCGATGACTACCACCCGCAAGCTCGGCGGCCGTGCCCGCAAGGCGGTTCTGCTCGTGCACATCCTCACGGCGGCGGCGTGGCTCGGCATCGACCTCGGGCTGGGCATCCTGGTCGTGGTCGCGCTGTCCACTTCGGACGCCGGCACCGCTGGTGTGGCGATACAGGCGGTGGACATCTTCGCGATCTGGCCCATGTTCGGCGCCAGCATCGCCTGCATGATCTCCGGCGTCGTGCTCGGCGTCACCAGCAAGTACGGGCTCGTGAAGTACTGGTGGGTCGCGATCAAGCTGGTGGTGAACGTCGGCATGTCGCTGCTGATCGCGTTCGCGCTGCGGCCGGGCATGGCCGAGGCGGCGCGGATCGGCGAGCGGATGATGGCGGGCGACCCCACCGCGGTGCTCCCGGGCAACCTGATGGGCCCGGTCATCGTCGCCCCGGCGCTGCTGCTGTTCGCCTACTTCCTCTCGGTGTTCAAGCCGTGGGGCAGGACCCGCAGGTCAGCGCAGCCAGTCAAGCGCCAGCGCCGCGACCTCGTCGGGGCGGTCTAGCTGCAGGAAGTGCCCGGCGCCCGCCACGACCTCGACCCGCGAACCAGCGGCGAGAGCCGCGGCGGCGTCGGCGTACTTGTCGGGCGTGATGCACCCGTCGTCGGCGCCCGCGAGCACCAGCATCGGAACCTCCGCCGGCTGCTCGGACACCTTGCCGAGCCCCGCGAGCGCGGGATCGTGCAACGACCGGTCGAAGTTCGCCCGGTACAGCTTCAGCGCGTTGGCCCGGATCGCCGGATCCGCGTACATCGCCCTGACGTACTCCGGCACCTCGAGCCCCGGCGACCACGTGCGCCACAGGTAGTCGATCAGGGTGTCGTTGAGCAGCGCCTCACCCACACCCGGCACCTGGAACAGGAACAGGTAGAAGAACCGTTGCTGCTGCGCGGGATCGTCGAAGATCGTGCGCAACGCGGCGGGCGGCGGCACGGACGCCGTGATGACCTTGCGCACCAGATCCGGCCGGATCGCGGCGAGCCGCCCCGCGACACCGGCCCCGATGTCGTGCCCGATGACGTCGACCGGCTCGTCCGACA
>NZ_DATLEC010000202.1:0-7819 GCF_035525475.1 Lentzea sp.
CAGGTAGTTTGAAAACGTTTGCAAGGGCGGTTGTCCTGTTGTCATGTTCATTCCGCATGGAACAGCACTTGGCGTGGGCCTTGCGGACAGTTACCGTCCGAACACCTCGGGGACTTGCAGCGCGAGGAGCTGTTGATGCCAAGGTTGCGCAAGGTGTTTCGCGACGCCATGGGCCGGGTGCACTCACTCCGTGTCTTGTCCGAGGCGGGCATGGTGAGTCTCACGAACGTGAAGATGTCCATGCAGGCGCTGAGAGAGGTCCAGGTCTGGGGGCCGAACGTCACGGCGCTGCGCCGTTCCGTCCGGTTGAACCCTGACGGTGTCGCGATCGTCGACGACCGCGGTTCGGTGACCTACGGACAACTCGACAGGCGTTCCACCGCCATCGCCCAGGGCTTACGCGCGCTGGGAGTGCAGCACACGCACATCGTGGCGTTGATGTGCCGCAACCACCGCGGCATGGTCGAGTCGCTCCTGGCGTGCGCGAAGCTCGGCGTGCGCGTGCTGCTGGTCAACACGGGGTTCGGCGCGCCGGTCGTCCTCGACCTGTTGCAGCGCGAGCGGGCGTCGCTCGTCATCCACGACGAGGAGTTCACGCCGCTCTTCCACCAGCTGCCGCCGTCGATCCCGCGCTGGCTGGCGTGGTCGCGGGACGGGCTCGACCGCCGCACGCCGACGCTGGACCAGCTGGTGGCGAAGGCGCCGCGAGGAGAGCTCGACCCGCCGCGCGAACCCGGTGTCGTCATCCAGCTGACGTCCGGGACCACCGGCTCGCCGAAGGGCACCGCGCGCGAGATCAAGTCCGTGCTGACGGCGTCCGACTTCCTCGACCGGATCCCGATGAGGGCGAACGAGTCGACGTTCATCGCCGCCCCGATCTTCCACTCGGTCGGCTACTCGCACCTCACCCTCGCGATGTCGCTGGGCTCGCGCGCGGTGCTGCACCGCCGGTTCGACCCGCGCAAGACGCTGTGGTCGGTGCAGGGCCAGCGGTGCACGACGCTGGTGCTGGTCCCGACGATGCTGCAGCGGATCATGGAGCTGGACCGCTCGGTGATCGACTCGTTCGACCTGGGCCACCTGAGCGTCGTGTTCTCCTCCGGCGCGCCGATCGCGCCGGAGCTCGTCCAGCGCACGATGGCCGTGCTGGGGCCGGTGCTCTACAACCTCTACGGATCGACGGAAGTCGCCGTCGCCACCGTCGCCACGCCGGAGGACCTCGCGGCCGCGCCGTCGAGCGTCGGCCTGCCGCCGCACAACTGCACCGTGCGCCTCTACGACGAGAACGGCAACCGCATCACGCGGTCGTTCGTGACCGGCCGGATCTACGTGCGCGGCTCGCTCACCGTCGCCTCCTACACCGACGGCTCGCAGAAGGACTCCATCGACGGGCTCGTCGCGACGGGCGACCTCGGGCACTTCGACCCCAGCGGCCGGCTGTACTTCGACGGCCGCGAGGACGACATGATCGTGTCCGGCGGCGAGAACGTGTACCCGGTCGAGGTCGAGAACCTGCTGATGACG
Organism: Lentzea sp.; assembly: GCF_035525475.1. Taxonomy (GTDB): domain Bacteria; phylum Actinomycetota; class Actinomycetes; order Mycobacteriales; family Pseudonocardiaceae; genus Lentzea. The sequence goes on from NZ_DATLEC010000202.1 coordinate 1,525, forward strand.
CACTACCGCGTGCGCGACGCGGTGGTGCTCGGCGTGCCGGATCCCGAGTACGGGCAACGGTTGCGCGCGTTCGTCGTGCCGGTGGCGGGAACGCGGATCGACGTGCGGGAGCTGCGCGAGTTCGTGCGGACCCGCCTGGCTCGGCACAAGGTGCCGCGCGAGGTCGTGGTCGTGCCGAAGCTGCCGCGCAACGCGACGGGCAAGGTGCTGCGCCGTCAGCTCATGGCGATCCGGCTGGGCCCGCAGGCCCAGTGAGCCGGGCGTTCCCGGTCTGGAGGTGAGCGCACGACCCGCGTCGTCGGGGTTCGGGCGGAAACGCGGGTCGTGCGCTCGGTCGGTCACCGCTCGAAGCGGTCGCCCCTGTCCCCGCGGTCGCCGAACGGGCCGCGCCGGTCGGACCTGTCGCCGCCGCGGTCGGGTCCGCGGTCGCCGCGCTCGTGCATCCGCACGTGGCCGGGGCCGCCGCGGTGGTCGAACCGGGTGGCCGCTCCCACGATGCCGCCGCCGAGCACGAGGCCCAGCAGGCCCACGGCGACCAGCTGGGTGGCGCGGTGGCCCGCGAAGCGCCTCACGCGGCCAGGAGCGGCCGGTGCGACGGCGACGGGTGCCGCTGCCGCCGGAGGGGGCGGTGCGGCCGCTGGATGCTCCGCGGCGGGGTGCTGCGGTGCCGCTTCCGGTTGTGCTGCTGTTGGTTGAGGTGCGGTCGGTTGTCGGACTGTCGGTTGCTGACCAGGCGTGGCCGGTGCGTCGGCCGGCAGCGGGGTCGTCGCCTGCTCCGGTGCGGGCCGGGCCACCCGCGGGTCGTTGCTCGACGGCTCCTGCGGTGGAGGCGTCGGTCCCTGCTCGCTCATGTCCTCAACGATGCGCCGTCCGGCTGAGCTGGGGCTGACAGCCACCTGTTCGTTTCCTGAAGCTCGCCGACGTCGCGCGCGGAGTTCAGCACGGGCCTGGAACCAGCGAAAACGTGCCGCTGGTCGGCGTAGGTGGCAGCGAGGAGCTCGTCGTCGAGAACCCCGGACCACAGGAAGTGCAACGTGGTGCGCGTGCCGTCACGGGCGTCGCGCCGCGCGTAGTGGTCGCGCAGGTCGGCGTACAGCAGGCGCAGCTCGTCCCGGTTGGACTCGGTGAGGCGGACCGGGCATTCGACGACGAGGTCGTGCATGTCGGTGCTCCATTCGGCGGGCCGGAGACACGAGAGTGCTCGCCAGGACCCGCGGGCGCATCCGAGAAAACACTCAGAAGTGGCTGGGTATGAATCTCGACCGGCACAAACCGCTTGCGCCCACCAGCTTCAATCAGACCATGGAACTCGTACCCCTCCGCATGGAGTTCGCGCGGGCGATGGCAGCCGGCGGCCCGAACGACGATGAGGTCAACCGCCTCACCGGCACGCACCGCACGTTCACGCTGGAGGATTACGAGGCGTACATCCAGCGGACGCTGAACGATCCCGACCGCTACACCCGTGCCATAACGGAGGACGGGAAGTACCTCGGCGAGGTCGTTCTCACCATCAATCCGGACAACCGGTCCGCGGGCATGCGGATCGCCTTGTGGGACGGTTTCGGCAAGGGCTACGGGACAATCGCGATCCGGCACGTCCTCGACCACGCGTTCACCGAGCGCGGCCTGCACCGGGTCGATCTCGAGGTGTACGACTTCAACCAGCGGGCCATCCACGTGTACTCCAAACTCGGCTTCCGGGAGGAAGGCCGGTTGAGGGACGCGCTGCTGTGGGACGGCGTCTTCCACGACGCGATCGTCATGTCCATCTTGAGCACCGATAACATCTGATCCGCACACCCAACACTTCCGCTAGGAGTCATCGTGTCCGAGTCGCGCCCAGCAGTCGCCCAGAACCCACCGCGCGTGGTGGTAGCGGCGGGGACGACGGCGGGCACGGCCGTGCGCGAGGCCGGTCTGCCCGGCAAGGGGTCCGACGCGATCGTCGTCGTGAAGGACGCCGAGGGCCACCTGCGCGACCTGTCGTGGACCCCGCGGGTCGACGTCGAGGTCGAGGCCGTCGCCGCGGACACCGAGGACGGCCGCAGCGTCATCCGCCACTCCGCCGCCCACGTGCTGGCGCAGGCGGTGCAGCAGCAGTTCCCCGAGGCCAAGCTCGGCATCGGCCCGCCGGTGAAGGACGGCTTCTACTACGACTTCCAGGTCGAGAAGCCGTTCACGCCCGAGGACCTGCAGGCGCTCGAGAAGCGCATGAAGCAGATCATCAAGTCCTCGCAGCGGTTCTCGCGCCGCGTCGTCGAGTCCGTCGACGCCGCCAAGGCCGAGCTGGCGTCCGAGCCGTTCAAGCTGGAGCTCGTCGACATCAAGAGCGATGTCGACACCAGCGAGGTCATGGAGGTCGGCGGCGGCGAGCTGACGATCTACGACAACCTCGACCCGCGCTCCGGCGAGCAGGTCTGGGGCGACCTCTGCCGCGGCCCGCACGTGCCGACCACCAAGCACATCCCGGCGTTCAAGCTGACCCGCGTGGCGGCGGCGTACTGGCGCGGCAACGAGAACAACCCGCAGCTGCAGCGCATCTACGGCACCGCGTGGGAGTCGGCGGAGGCGCAGGACGCGTACCTGGAGCGGCTGGCGGAGGCCGAGCGCCGCGACCACCGCAAGCTCGGTGTCGAGCTGGACCTGTTCTCGTTCCCGGACGAGATCGGCTCCGGCCTCGCGGTGTTCCACCCCAAGGGCGGCATCATCCGCAAGGCCATGGAGGACTACTCCCGGCAGAGGCACACCGAAGAGGGCTACGAGTTCGTCTACTCGCCGCACATCACCAAGGGCAACCTGTTCGAGGTCTCCGGCCACCTCGACTGGTACAAGGACGGCATGTACCCGGCGATGCACCTCGACGCCGAGCTGAACGAGGACGGCACGGTCCGCAAGCCTGGCCAGGACTACTACCTCAAGCCGATGAACTGCCCGTTCCACGACCTGATCTTCAAGTCGCGCGGCCGTTCGTACCGCGAGCTCCCGTTGCGCATGTTCGAGTTCGGCGGCGTCTACCGGTACGAGAAGTCCGGTGTGGTGCACGGCCTGACCCGCGTGCGCGGCATGACGCAGGACGACGCGCACATCTTCTGCACCCGTGACCAGGTGCGCGACGAGCTGAGGTCGTTGCTGACGTTCGTGCTGGGCCTGCTGCGCGACTACGGCCTCGACGACTTCTATCTGGAGCTCTCCACCAAGAACCCGGAGAAGTACGTGGGTTCGGACGAGATCTGGGACGAGGCGACCGAGACGCTCGCGTCGGTGGCCCAGGAGTCCGGTCTGGAACTCGTGCCCGATCCCGGTGGCGCCGCCTTCTACGGCCCGAAGATCTCGGTGCAGTGCCGGGACGCCCTCGGCCGCACCTGGCAGATGTCGACCATCCAGCTCGACTTCAACCTGCCGGAGCGGTTCGAGCTGGAGTACACCGGGCCGGACGGCTCGCGCGTGCGCCCGGTCATGATCCACCGCGCGCTGTTCGGGTCGGTGGAGCGGTTCTTCGGCGTGATGACCGAACACTACGCGGGCGCGTTCCCGGCGTGGCTCGCGCCGGTGCAGGTCATGGGCATCCCGGTGACCTCGGAGAACGCCGACCACCTGTTCGCGGTGCGCGACGTGCTCAAGCGCAAGGGCATCCGGGTCGACGTCGACGCGTCCGACGACCGCATGCAGAAGAAGATCCGCAACCACACCCTGCAGAAGGTGCCGTTCATGCTCCTGGCCGGCGCCAAGGACGTGGAGGCGAACGCGGTGTCGTTCCGGTTCCGCGACGGCACGCAGATCAACGGCGTGCCGGTCGAGCGGGCCGTCGAGCAGATCGTCGACTGGGTGGGCCGCCGCGAGAACGCCTCGCCCACGGCGGAACTGCTCTCGTGACGCCTGAGTTCGTGCCGCAGGACGGTGTCGGGGTCCAGGACGCGTTGCAGCGCCTGTGGACCCCGCACCGCCTGTCCTACGTGCAGGGCGCGGGCAAGGCGGACGGCGACGAGCCGGCCGGGTGCCCGTTCTGCCGCGTGGTGACGCTGTCCGACGAGGACGGTCTGATCATCGCGCGCGGAGCCGAGGTGTTCGCGGTGCTGAACCTGTACCCGTACAACCCCGGTCACCTGATGGTGCTGCCGTACCGGCACGTGCCGGACTACACCGACCTGACGCCGTCGGAGACGGCGGAGTTCGCCGCGTTCACGCAGAAGGCGATGCGGGTGGGCAGGCACGTGTCGTCGCCGCACGGGTTCAACGTGGGCATGAACCAGGGCGTCGTCGCGGGGGCCGGGATCGCCGCGCACCTGCACCAGCACGTCGTGCCGCGGTGGGGCGGGGACGCGAACTTCATGCCGGTCATCGGGCACACCAAGGTGCTGCCGCAGCTGCTGGGGCAGACCCGGCAGCTGCTGGCCGACGGCTGGAAGGCAGTCGACTGATCGTTTGTCGCCCACTATCGGTTGACTTTCGATAGATGAAGAGCGATAGTCGATCTATGCTGCGACTCCTGCTGTCCCTGGCCGCCTGCGTCCTCGTCGCCGCGCTCGGCGTCGGCGCGCTCATGTACGCCCAGTACGACGACGCTCCCGGCCTCGGCCTCATCGCGTTCGTGCTGATCTTCGGCGCGATCGGCTTCGGTGTGCGTACGGTATTGCGTGCGCGTAAGCCCGTTTGACGCTCCCGCGCTAAACGACCCGTTTAGTCGTTGAGTGAGCGAGTGAAAGCCGTACCAATTGTTGGACAAAAGAGTGACAAAAACCACTCACGTTGTCCGGCCTGGACAATCCCTCTCGTTTCCACATGGCCAGGAATAGCTTCGGTTACAACTTTCGGGTGCATTTCTGTGGTCGAACGAGACGTAACGCCAGCACAAAGCGATTCCAGGTAGGTGAGATCACCCACCTGGAGGTGCCCACTGCTAGCCAAGTCCCCGCCTATGGCCGATTCTCTCGCCGAGTGCGAATGGATACGGTGCGAACCATGACCGCACCTGAGCGTTCGCGATTAGCGAGAGAACGGCTTTCGCGTGAACTACGCCGGTTGCGCACCGAGGCGAAGATGACCGGCACGGCCACCGCCCGTGCCACCGGGATGAGCCAGTCCAAGCTGTCGAAGATCGAGAACGGCATGCTGCTCCCGTCCGTCACCGACGTGGAGCGTCTTGTAGCGGAATTGGCCGCCACGAGAGAGACGCGCATCGAACTGGTCGAACTCGCCAGATCGCTGCACGCCGAGGCGGAAACCCGCCGCGTCGTGCTGCACCGAGGAGCGCACCGCCACCAGCAGACGATCAGCCGCGTGGAGGCGCGGGCGGCGACATCGAGGTTCTTCCAGGTCAACCTGGTGCCCTCGCTGCTGCAGTCCGAGGCCTACCTGCGAATCGTGCTGGGGACGATGCCGCCGTCGGAGCAGGAGGCGGCGGTGGCGGCACTGCGCGTGCGCCGTTCCCGGATGGACGACCTGGCCAAGCAGTTCGTGTTCGTGCTCTCCGAAAGCGCACTGCGCTGGCGGATGGGCTCGCCCGAGCAGATGGCGGAACAGATCGAACACCTGGCCGCACTGCAACGCAGACCGAACGTCCGCCTCGGCATCGTGCCGTGGACGGCGGACGCGAACGTCGTGGCGCTGCACGGCTTCCACATCTACGACGAACGCGTCGTCACGGTCAGCGTGCTGACGGGCAACGCCACCATCACCGACCCGTTGGACGTGCGGGAGTACCTCGCGCTGTTCGGGCGGTTGGAGCGGATGGCGGTGCGGGGGGAGGAGTTGCAGGCTCTGCTGAAGCGGATCGCCGAGGATCATCGGCGGCTCGGGTAGGGCTTGGCATCAGGGGGTCGTGACGGGGGTGAGGGGCTGTTCGCGGGTGCTGTCGCTGTGCGGGACGGTGCTCGCCGGCCCCCGCTCGCACCGGCAACCTGCCTGCGGCGCCTTCGTCCTGTTTGCCTCGAACACCGGGGACCCCGTTGTCGGAATGGTGACATTGCGACAAGTGGGTCTCTGACGGCCTGACTTACTGGCCCGCGTTACCTCGCTCAGCCTTCGCGGTTGTCACGTCTCGCCAACAGCGCCCGTGCGGGTGCCGCCTCTCCTGCGAACCGCGCCGGCGCAGCAGCTCGGCCTCAGCCGCGCACTCGCCGCAGCCCGGCCTATCCGCCGCAGCCCCGGCTCCCGCGGCGCACCTCCCGTGGCCTGCCTCCGCCGCGCACTCACTGCAGCCGGCCACCCGCCCAACCCACCCCGACCGCGCCTGCCGCGGCCCGCCCCATCACCCCGCCCACGCGCCTCACCCGCGAGAAGTGCGTTTCAGCAG
>NZ_DATLEC010000215.1:0-26274 GCF_035525475.1 Lentzea sp.
GAGGTACTCCTTGCGAGACAACGGGTTCGTGACCGGAATCAGCACTTCGGCTACGTCGTCGCCGATGAACACGCGGGACAGCGACTCCGGCACCGGCAGTGGCGTGTTCGCCCAGTCGTGCACGATCGCCATGTCGAGCTCGCCCCGTGCGACGGCCTCGGTGGCGTGCGGCGGGTCGATCTCCGTGAGCCGCACGTCGAGGGCCGGGTGCTGCTCGATCAGCCGCACGAGGACGTCGGGCAGCAGGCCGCGGGCCGCCGTCGCGAACGCGCCGAGGCACAGGCGGCCGATCGCGGCGCCGCGCTGCTCCTCCAGCGCCACCTCGGCCTCCTCCACGAGTTTCAGCACCTGGCCCGCGGTGTCGGCGAGCAGCCGGGCGGCGTCGGTGAGCCGGACGCCCCGGCCCGCGCGTTCCAGCAGCGTGGTGCGGGTCTCGCGTTCGAGCTTGGCGATCTGCTGCGAGACCGCGGACGGCGTGTAGCCGAGCACGTCCGCGGCGGCGCCGACCGTGCCGTGCACGGCGATGGCGTGCAGCGCCTTCAGCCTTCCCAGGTCGAGCATGTAGCGATGCTAAACCCATCGACTTAGAAAGCGGAACTAGTGCTAAACAGTTAGCTCCCGCAAGCTTGAGGCATGAGTCCCCGTCACGTCCTGCTCGCCGTGCTCGTCGCCGTCATCTGGGGCTTCAACTTCGTCGTGCTCAAGGTGGGTCTCGACGAGTTCCCGCCGATCCTGTTCTCCGCGCTCCGGTTCCTCGCGGCGGCGGTGCCCGCGATCTTCTTCGTGGGACGGCCGTCGGTCGCGTGGCGCTGGGTCGTCGCGGTCGGGCTGGTGCTGGGCGTCGCGAAGTTCAGCTTCCTGTTCATCGGCCTCAGCGCGGGCATGCCGGCCGGGCTGTCCAGCCTCGTGCTGCAGAGCCAGGTGATCTTCACGGCGGTGTTCGCCGCGGTCGTGCTGCGCGAGCGGCCGAGGCCCGTGCAGATCACCGGCATCGCGCTGGCCGTCGCCGGCATCGGGCTGATCGCCTGGGACTACGGGCTGTCGTCGCCGCTGCTCGCCTTCCTGCTGATGATCGCGGCGGCGGCGTGCTGGGGCGTGTCGAACGTGCTGATGCGGTACGCGCGGCCGGCGGACACGTTGCGGTTCATGGTGTGGGTGAGCGCCGTCGCGGTGCTGCCGCTGTTCGCGCTGTCCGCGCTGACCGAGGACATGTCGGCGCTGGGCCGCCTCGACTGGGCCGGTGCTGGCGCCATCGGGTACGTCGCGTGGGTCTCGACGCTGCTCGGGTTCGGCGTCTGGGGGTTCCTGCTGCGCCGGTACGAGTCGTCGGTCGTGGCACCGTTCTCACTGCTGGTGCCGGTGTTCGGGATGTTCTCGGCGTGGGCGTTCCTCGGCGAGGACCTGACGCCGTTGCGCGCCGCCGCGGGCGGGGTCGTGCTGCTGGGGCTGGCTATCCCGCAGTTCGCGGGGCGCCGGGCGGCACGAACGGAAGTCCTGCCGGAGCCCCTCGTTCCAGCAGGTCGATGACGGCCTTCGTGTCCAGGTGATCGGCGACCAGGTCGCCCAGCAGGTCCAGCTGGGCCTCGCGGGCGGCCTGGAAGCTCACCTCGTCCGGGACGAAGTCGCGGCCGGAGCGGTCCGCCGCCCAGCGCAGGAACCTCCGCCGGAACGCGTCGTTCTCCAGCAGGCCGTGCCAGTGCGTCCCGAGGACGCGATCGGTCTCCGCGCCCTCGTCGCCGATCAACGGCCGTTCGGCGCTGCGGACGACCTGGCCGTGGTGGATCTCGTACCCGGTCACGGACTCGTCCCACACCGTTCCCGACGGTGTGGCGAGGGTCTTCTGCGGCTGGAACCGGATGTCGACGTCGAGCAGGCCGAGCCCGTCCACGGTGCCGCGCCCGGACTCCACGTCGTCCTCGATGCTCCTCGACAGCATCTGGAAACCGCCGCAGATCCCCAGAACCGGCCCGTCGAACCGCTGGATCCCCTGCGCCAGACCGGTTTCACGCAGCCAGGCGAGGTCGGAGACGGTGGCCTTGGAGCCGGGCAGCACGACGAGGTCCGCGTCCGCCAGCCGTGACGGCTCGGTCACGAACCGCACGGAGACACCGGGTTCGCAGGCCAGCGCCTCGACGTCGGTGGCGTTCGAGATGCGCGGCAACCGGATCACGGCGACCCGCAGCCAGTCGCGCTTCGGCGGCATCGGACGGCCGACCACGCCGTCCGCGGTGTAGGACAACGAGTCCTCGGCGTCGAGCCAGAGCTCCTCGCGCCACGGCAGCACTCCCAGCACCGGCCGCCCGGTCAGCTCCCGCAGCTGGTGCAGACCCGGTTCGAGCAGGCGCTGGTCGCCGCGGAACTTGTTGATGACGAAGCCGGAGACCAGCGCCTGGTCGGCCGCGTCCAGCACCGCGACCGTGCCGAAGAGGTGCGCGAACACGCCGCCGCGGTCGATGTCACCGATGACGAGCACAGGGAGGTTCGCCCGTGTCGCGAGGCCCATGTTCGCGATGTCGTCGGCCCGCAGGTTGATCTCGGCCGGCGATCCCGCGCCCTCGCAGACGACGACCTCGTGGTCGTGCCGCAGCCCGTCCAAAGTGGACAACACGGTCTCGAGCAGGTGCTGCTTGCGTTCGCGGTAGCTCAGCGCCGACACCTCGCCGACCGCCTGACCGAGCACCACGACCTGGGACGTGCGGTCGCTGCCCGGCTTGAGCAGCACGGGGTTGAACCGCACGCTGGGCTCCTTGAACGCCGCCCGCGCCTGCAGCGCCTGGGCCCGCCCGATCTCGCCGCCGTCGAGTGTGACGAACGAGTTGTTCGACATGTTCTGCGCCTTGAACGGCACCACGTCGACGCCCTGGCGTGCCAGGAAGCGGCACAGACCGGCCACGAGGACGCTCTTCCCCGCGTCCGAGGTCGTCCCACAGATCAACATCGCGCCCCGCATGGACGCCAATGCTGCCATCATCACGGGCATGGTCACCGTCGTGCTGATGCACAGCCCGTTCCTCGGCCCGTCGAGCATGCGCCCGCTCGCCGACGAACTGGCCTCCGACGGGGTGGCCGTCCTGCTCGTCGACCTCCAGATGAGGATCAACGAGGCCCCCGTCCACCAGCGGCTGATCGGCGCTTTCGCGGACGCGCTGGAGGACGCCGGGGTCGCAGGACCGCTGGTCCTGGTCGGTCACAGCGGCGCGGGACCGTTGCTGCCGTGCTTCGCCGACGCCCTCGAACTGGAGGTCGCGGGCCTGGTGTTCCTCGACTCCGACCTCCCCACGCCCGGCAGGTCGTGGCGCGAGACCGTCGACCCGGCGCTGGTCAGCCAGGTCAAGGCTTCGGTGCGCGACGGCAGGCTGCCGCGCTGGGACCGCTGGTTCGACTCGGACCCGCTGCGGCTGGTGCCCGCCGAGCTGCGCGAGGAGATGCGCGACGAGGCCCCCGCGGTGCCATGGGAGTTCCTGAAGGAACAGCGCCCGGTCGTCGAGTGGTCAGGGCCGTGCGGGTACGTGCTGCTGTCGCCGGTCTACGAGGACGCGGCGGCGAAGGCGGAGTCGTCGGGCTGGCCCGTAGAGCGCCTCGAGTCGCACCACCTGGCGGCCGCGACGTCACCCTCCGCGGTCGCGGCCGCGCTGAAGTCGGTGGTCAGCAGACTGTGAGGATCTCCGAGCCCGTCTCGGTGACGACGATCGTGTGCTCGAACTGAGCGGTCCAGCTCTTGTCCCTGGTGGTGACGGTCCAGCCGTCGTCCCACATCTCGCCCTCGAAGCCGCCGAGCGTGATCATCGGCTCGATCGTGAACGTCATGCCGGGTTCGAGCACGGTCTTCACCGACGGCTCGTCGTAGTGCAGGACCACGAGTCCGCTGTGGAACGTCCGCCCGATGCCGTGGCCGGTGAAGTCGCGGACCACGCCGTAGCCGAACCGGTTCGCGTACGCCTCGATGACGCGGCCGACGACGTTGATCTCACGACCGGGCTTCACGGCCTTGATGGCGCGCATGGTCGCCTCGTGCGTGCGCTCGACCAGGAGCTTGTTCTCCTCGGAGACGTTGCCCGCGAGGAAGGTGGCGTTCGTGTCGCCGTGGACACCGCCGATGAACGCCGTCACGTCGATGTTCACGATGTCGCCGTCCTCGACGACCGTGGAGTCCGGGATGCCGTGGCAGATGACCTCGTTGAGCGAGGTGCAGCACGACTTCGGGAAGCCCCGGTAGCCCAGCGTCGACGGGTACGCGCCGTTGTCGCACAGGAACTCGTGCGCCACCGCGTCGATCTCGTCCGTCGTCACACCGGGCACGACGACCTTGCCGGCCTCCTGCAGCGCCTGGGCGGCGAGCCTGCCCGCGACGCGCATGGCCTCGATGATCTCCGGCGTCTGCACCCAGGGGTCGGTGCTCTTCTGCGGTGCGGGCTTGTCCACGTACTCGGGACGCACGATGCGCGACGGCACCTGACGACGCGGGGATTGCACACCTGGTTGCAGCACAGCACGAACAGCCATGCTCTCCAGATTAGCCTTGTGCGCGGTGCCCGCCCCGAACCTGGTCCTCGGCCCTGGGCTCCGGCAACCGGGGCGCGGGTAACAGGACCCCTGCCCGCAGCAGGCGTTCGCGCAACGTCGTCAGGTCTGTGGTCTTGCTCATCACGGCACCGCCTTGAGGAACCTCGCCGCCACCTCCACGGCCGGCGTCGAGGTCTCCCCGCTGAGAACGAGCGTCGCGAACGCGACGTCGCCGCGGTAGCCCATGAACCACCCGTGTGAGTGCACACCGTCACCGAACTGTGCGGTACCAGTCTTACCGCGCACGTCTCCGTACGGCTTGAGCTGTGGTGCAGTGCCGTAGTCGACGACCTCGCGCATCATCTGGCGCACCGGGTCGAGCGCGGCCGCGGGCGGTCCTGCGGGCTGTTTGTCCGCTTTGGTCTCCTTGCCGCGCACCAGCTGCGGCACCGGCATCGAGCCCTTGGCGATGGACGCCCCCACCAGCGCCATGCCGAACGGCGACGCGAGCACCTTGCCCTGGCCGAACGCGTCCTCCGCCCGTTCCACGACGTCCGTCGCGGGCGGTACGGAACCGGTGATCGTCGTGAGCCCCGCGATGTCGAAGTCGGCACCCAGGCCCAGCGAGAGGGCGGTGTTCGTCAGCAGGTCGGCGGGCATGTCGACGGCCAGCTGGGCGAACGTGGTGTTGCAGGAGAACGCGAACGCCGACCGCAGCGGGATGGTGCCCTTCTCGAACTCGCTGGAGTTCGGCACGATCCGCCGTCCGTCGATGGTCGTCCTGCCGGGGCACGGCAGCGGGGTGTCGGCGTTGGCCTTGCCGGACTGGATCGCGGCGAGCGCGCTGACCGCCTTCATCGTCGAGCCCGGCGGGAAGCGCCCGGTCAGCGCGAGCGCGCCCTGGGCGTCGGCGGGGTCGTTCTGCGCGACGGCCAGGATGTCGCCGGTCGACGGCTGGATCGCCACCAGGATCGTGGGCTGCTGCACGGGCTCGACGGCGTCCTCGGCGGCGGTCTGGATCGCGCGGGACAGTGCGACGGTCACGGCCTTGGCCGGCTCGGGGGCCTTCGAGTGCAGCTCGTCGATCTCGGTGCCCTGCGCGTCGACGGTGGCGACGCGGAAGCCCGCGCTGCCCGCCACGTCGTTCTCGATCAGCTTGCGGACGGCCGGCAGCACCTGGGAGCCGAAGTTCCTGCTCGGCGCGAGCAGCGACGTCTGCGAGCTGAACCGCACGCCGGGCAGCTCGTAGATCTTCGGCTTGACCGACTGGTAGTCGGGGTCGCGCAGCGCCGCCACCTGGTAGGCCTGACCCTCGGGGGTCTTGGCGACCCCGTCGGTGATCGTCTGAAGGGTGATGGCCTTGTCGAGCGGGTTCAACGCGTCGGCGAGCGCCTTCGAGACGGCACCGACGTCACCGGCCTCCTTGGCCACGAGCATGATCGAGACGACCCGCTCGGGAGCCAGCAGCGGCGTGCCGTCGCGGTCGAGCACCGGCGCCGGGTCGGGCTTGAGCTCGGTGAGCCGGATGGACTGCTGCGGCGCGAGCTTGGGGTGCGCGACCGACGACTGCCAGTGCACCTTCCACGCGTCCGCCTCCTGGCGCACGTCGAACTTCGTCGGGTACGTCCAGTGGCGGTTCTTGCCCAGGTCCCAGTCGAGCGTGACGCTCGCCTCGGAGGCCGTCTCGCCGTTCTTGCGGATCTGGTCGACCTTGCTGGTGAGTCCCTCCGGCTTCAGCGCACCCCGGAACTTGTCCAGGGTCTCCTTGGCCTCTGCCGGGTTGTCGGTCATCCCGGCGGCACCCTGCACGTCACCGGACGCGAGCTTCGCCAGGAAGTCGTTGGTGATCTCCGGAGCCCCCGGTTCCGACGTGAACAGCCCACAGCCGCTCACCGTCACCAGCACCACCGTGATCGTCGCGAGAAGGCGCACCCGCGCGAGTATGCCCGTTCAGAAGAGGACAGTGGCGTATTGCCCGACTTGTTCGAACCCGATTTTCCGGTAGGCGGCCTGGGCGACGTGGTTGTAGCCGTTCACGTACAGGCTCGCCGTGCGGTTGAGGACCCTGGTCAGCCGGTCCGCCACCGCTGCCGTGCCCGCGGTGCCGATGCCCTCACCCCTCCGGTCCGGGCGGACCCAGACGCCCTGGATCTGGCCCACCTTGCTGGACATGGCGCCGATCTCCGCCTTGAAGACGACCTCGCCGTTCTCGAACCTGGCGAAGGCCCTGCCGGCTGCGATGAGTTCGCTGACGCGTGCCCGGTAGCCCGCGCCGCCGTCTTCCGCGCAGGGGTCGATGCCCACCTCTTCGATGAACATGTTGACGGCTGCGGGGAGGTAGCGGTTCAGCTCGCTCGGCCTCACCTGCCTCACCTGCGGGTCCGGGGTGATCTCCGTGCTGGTTCTGAGCGCCATCAGGGGCTGGTCCGCTCTCACCTCCCTGGCTGGGCCCCAGTCCGGTTGCAGCTCTTCCCAGAGGGTCAGGACCTGTTCTGCCGGACCTACCAGGCTGGAGCACATCCTGCCCCTGCGCCTCGCCCGGTCGGCGAACATGCGCATGGCCGTCGCGCTGCCCTTCAGGGGGATCAGGTTGGGGCCCGAGAAGCAGAGGCCGTCCACCTTGCCCCTGATCGGTTTGGAGTCGCTTCCCCACATTTCGCCGCCCAGGCGCCAGGGGTCCAGGCCTGCTACTTCCACCCTGGCTGCGACCATGCACGCTGCTACGGGGTCTGTTTCGAAGACCCCGCGCACGTCGATCAGGTCGCGCTCGTCCAGCACGCGCGCTCCGGCCAGCCTCAGCACGTCATCTAGCGTGCCAGATTCGGCTTGGATGTGGCATCAGCCAACTGTGGGGACGCCGGGGTGATGGTTCGCACGTGGTGGGTGCGTTTCGTCCGTGCGGGTCCTGTTCCAGGCGCGGGGCTCCGCCAACTGATCTGAGACCGGCCAGCGCCGTTCGTGAGTCGATGGCACGCCTGTTGGTCGGCAGCTTGCTGTTGGGGGTGGTTGTTGCTGATCGCGTGGCGGCTTCGTGAAAGACGAAGGGCGCGCCCCCTTCGGGAGCGCGCCCTTTCACCTGTTCGTGTCAGCCCACGGTGACGGCTGGCGTGCCGCCTTCCACCGGTTCCATCTCTTCTGCCAGGCGCATGGCCTCTTCGATGAGGGTTTCCACGATCTGGTGTTCGGGGACGGTCTTGATGACCTTGCCCTTCACGAAGATCTGGCCCTTGCCGTTGCCGCTCGCCACGCCCAGGTCGGCCTCTCGGGCCTCGCCGGGGCCGTTCACGACGCAGCCCATCACGGCTACTCGCAGGGGGACCTCCATGCCCTCCAGGCCGGCCGTGACCTGCTCCGCGAGCGTGTACACGTCCACCTGGGCCCTGCCGCAGGACGGGCAGGACACGATCTCCAGCTTGCGCGGGCGCAGGTTCAGGCTCTGGAGGATCTGGTGGCCGACCTTGATCTCTTCCACCGGCGGGGCGCTCAGGGACACGCGGATCGTGTCACCGATGCCCTGGCGGAGGAGGGCGCCGAAGGCCACTGCCGACTTGATGGTGCCCTGGAAGGCCGGGCCGGCCTCCGTGACGCCCAGGTGCAGGGGGTAGTCGCACTGCTCTGCCAGCAGTTCGTAGGCGCGGACCATGACCACCGGGTCGTTGTGCTTCACCGAGATCTTGATGTCGTGGAAGTCGTGCTCCGCGAAGAGCGAGGCCTCCCACATCGCGCTCTCGGCCAGGGCCTCCGGGGTGGCCTTGCCGTACTTCTGCAGCAGGCGGGGGTCCAGCGAGCCCGCGTTCACGCCGATGCGGATCGGGGTGCCGTGGTCCTTGGCGGCGGCCGCGATCTCCTTCACCTGGTCGTCGAACTTGCGGATGTTGCCGGGGTTCACGCGGACCGCCGCGCAGCCCGCCTCGATGGCGGCGAAGACGTACTTCGGCTGGAAGTGGATGTCGGCGATCACCGGGATCTGGGACTTCCTGGCGATCGCCGGCAGTGCGTCCGCGTCGTCCTGCGAGGGGCAGGCGACCCGGACGATGTCGCAGCCCGCCGCGGTGAGTTCCGCGATCTGCTGCAGCGTCGCGTTGACGTCCGACGTCAGGGTCGTCGTCATCGACTGGACGGAGACGGGGAACTCGCTGCCGACACCGACGTTGCCGACCATCAGCTGCCTGGTCTTGCGACGTTCCGACAGCACCGGCGGCGGCAGTGCCGGCATTCCGAGCATCACGCCGTCACTCATGGGTTGTGCACCTTTCCGTGGATCACTTATTGCAACCTGATCGGGTTGACGATGTCGGCGGTCACGGTCAGCAGCGTGATGGCGCCGCCGATGAAGATGACCACGTAGGTGAGGGGCAGCAGGCGCAGGTAGTTGACCGGGGCGCCGGCGGGCTTCCCGCGCAGCTTCCGAATCCAGTCTCGCACCCGTTCGTACAGGTTGACGGCGATGTGACCACCGTCAAGCGGCAGGAGCGGCAGGAGGTTGAACACACCCACGAAGAAGTTCAGGCCCGCGAGCATCAGGATGAAGAACGCCCAGAGGCCTCGCTCCGCCGCGTCACCGCCCAGGCGGGAGGCTCCGACGACGGAGATAGGGGTGTCGAGGTCGCGCTCGCCGCCGCCGATGGCCTTGACCACGGCCGGGATGCGCTCCGGGAAGCGCATGAGGCCCTGCCAGGTGTTCACGAACATCTGGCCGGTGAAGCCGACGGCGGCCGGGACCGCCTCGACCGGGCCGTAGGTGAAGGTCTGCTGGACGATCACGCCGATGGCACCGACCTCCTTGACCTCGACGCCGCCCTTGCCGTCGGAGATCTGGCGGCTGACCTTCGGCACGTCGACGGTGAGCGTGAGCTCCTTGTCGTCGCGCAGCACCTTGAACTCGTTCGGGCCGCTCAGGTCGCGCGTGACCTTCTGCATGTCCGACCAGGTCGCGATGGGCTTGCCGGCGATGGAGGTGATGCGGTCGCCCGGCTGCAGGCCCGCGCTCTTCGCCGGGGACGGCGCGCTCGCGGGGCACGCCGCGTCGACGGGGACGGTGTAGTCCTGCACGCAGTCGGTGATCTGCGCGAGGACCGGCTCGTCCTTGTTGTTCGGCAGGCCCAGCGACATCGCGAGGACCAGCAGGATGATGAAGCCGAGCAGGAAGTGCGTGATCGACCCGGCGGAGAGCACGACGACGCGCTTCCACACCTTCTGGTTGTAGAAGGCGCGCTTGCGGTCGTCCGGGTGCACCTCCTCCAGGGCCGTCATGCCGGTGATCTCGCAGAAGCCACCGGCCGGCAGCGCCTTCAGGCCGTACTCGGTCTCGCCCTTGCGGAACGAGAAGATCTTCGGGCCGAAGCCGATGAAGTAGCGGGTGACCTTCATGCCGAAGGCCTTCGCGGTCAGCAGGTGCCCGAACTCGTGCAGCGCGATGGAGAACGCGATGCCGAACGCGAACAGCAGCACCCCGAGGATGTTGACGATTGTGTTCACGGAAAGCTCAGTTCCTTCCAACCAGCTCGCGGGCGCGTGCGCGCGCCCAGTCCTCGGCGGCCAGCACCTCCGCGACGTCCGCGGGGTCCTTCTGCCAGTCCTTCGCCTCGCCGAGAACCTGGCCGATGGTGTCCACGATCGACAGGAACGACGTCTTGCCCGCCACGAAGGAGGCGAGTGCCTCCTCGTTGGCGGCGTTGTAGATCGCGGGCAGGCACCCCGCGGCCCTGCCCGCCTGCCGCGCGAGCTCGACCGCCGGGAACGTGACGCCGTCCAGGGGTTCGAACGTCCACGAGGCAGCGGTGTCAAAGGTACAGGCGGGCGCGGCCCCCGCCACCCGCTCGGGCCACCCGAGACCCAGTGAGATCGGCAGGCGCATGTCCGGAGGCGACGCCTGGGCCAGCGTCGAACCGTCCGTGAAGGTCACCATCGAGTGAATGATGGACTGCGGGTGCACGACGACGTCGATCCGGTCGTACGGCACCCCGAACAGCAGGTGCGCCTCGATCAGCTCGAGGCCCTTGTTGACGAGGTTGGCCGAGTTGATGGTGACGACCTGGCCCATCGACCACGTCGGGTGCGCCATGGCCTGCTGCACCGTGATGTCCTCGAGCTCGGCGCGCGTCCTGCCGCGGAACGGCCCGCCGGACGCCGTGAGCACCAGTTTGCGCACCTCGTGCGGAGTCCCGCCGCGCAGGCACTGCGCGAGCGCCGAGTGCTCGGAGTCGACCGGCACGATCTGGTCGGGCTTGGCCGCCTTCAGCACGAGCGGCCCGCCCGCGATGAGCGACTCCTTGTTGGCGAGCGCGAGCGTGGCCCCGGTCTCCAGCACCTTCAGCGACGGCTCGAGCCCCCTGGAGCCGTCCATGCCGTTGAGGACGACGTCCGCGGGCGCCGCCTCGATCAGGTCGACCATGCTGGTCAACGTTCTGACGCCGGGTACGTCGGCGCCGTTCGCCACCGCCACGACGGGGACGCCGAACTCTGCGGCCTGCTGCTTCAGCAGGTCCAGCTGACGCCCACCCGCGCCGAGACCCACGACCCGGAAGCGGTCGCGGTTGCGGCGGATGACGTCGAGCGCCTGGGTGCCGACGGAACCTGTCGACCCCAGGATCAGGACAGTGCGTGGAGTACTCATCGCCCCTCATTGTTCCGGAGAGTGCCTGAGAGCCCGGGCACAGCCCGCTACTTTGATAACGGAGTGGTTTTGGAGGTGTGAAGTCGCCGGATCGAGGGCATTCCATCGTCGTCAAGCAGATGGAAGGAGACTCTCGGTGGGCATCCTCGGATGGATCGTGCTCGGCCTGCTGGCCGGTGCAATCGCCAAGGCGATCATGCCGGGCAAAGACCCGGGCGGAATCATCATCACGATGCTGATCGGCATCGTTGGCGCGATCCTGGGCGGATTCATCGGGTCCGCGATCTTCGGGACCGATCTGGGCTCGTTCTTCGAGATCCGGACGTGGCTCCTCGCCATCGTCGGATCGTTGGTCCTGCTGGGCATCTACCGCCTGGTGACGGGGCGGCGAACCCACGCATAGCCGTTACACAGACGTGTGAGGCCGTCCGGGTGACCCCCGGACGGCCTCTTCGTCATTCCAGCTCCTTAGGCCGGAAGAACGACTCGATCGCTCCTTCGCCGCGGCGTCCAGCGGCATGGCGGGTCGTCGTGTGGCTCGGCTGCTGCTGCAGCGGTGCCTTCGGCCACCCGTTGTCCCAAATCGCGCACGGGGGCACAGCGGAGGTGCGCGCGTTGGCGTTCATCCCGGACGGCCGGCAGGTTGGTCAGCGCCACCGACGGCGAGCGACCGGTGACGTTTTCGTCAGTGCCCTTGAACGCGACCTGCTGATGGTCTGGACGACGGTCTAGTTCGCCAGGCCCGCATCCCGTGCCAGCAGCGCCGCCTGCACCCTGTTCGTCAGCCCCAGCTTCGCCAGCAGCCGCGAGACGTAGGTCTTCACCGTCGCCTCCGACATGTGCAGCTTGGCGCCGACGTCCGCGTTCGACATCCCCTGCCCGAGCAGCGCCAGCACCTCCACCTCGCGGTCGGTCAGCCCCTCGACGGCCTTCTGCGCCGCCTGCCGCTTCGGCTGGCCCGAGGTGGCGACCATGCCGACCACGCGTGATGTGACCATCGGCGAGAGGTAGGCCTCTCCGTTGTTCACCGCGCGCACGGCCCGTAGCAGCTCCTCGGGCGCGGAGTCCTTCAAAAGGAACCCGGCGGCGCCGTCGGACAGCGCGCGCACGATGTTCTCGTCCTCGCCGAACGTCGTCAGCATCACGACGCGCACGGAAGGTGCGACGACCCGCAGTTCCTTCGCGCAGGCCAGGCCGTCCATCCGCGGCATGCGGATGTCGAGCACCGCCACGTCGACGCGGCGTTCGCGGACGATCTGCAGCGCCTCGCGGCCGTCGCCCGCCTCCGCCACCAGCTCGATGTCGCCGGCGGTGCCGAGGATGGCCTTGATGCCCGCTCGCATCAGCGGTTCGTCGTCGGCGATGAGCACCCGGATCATTGGCCAGTCCTCTGAACGTGGATCTTCTTCTCGACCAGCTTGCCGTCCCGGAAGCAGAAACGCACCACCCTGGTGCCCTTCGCCAGGTACGACTGCTCGTCGGTCACGTGGTAGACGCAGCGTGCGCCCGGCGGTTCCGGGGAGGCCTGCGACTTGCGCTCACCGTCGGCCACCAGGGGTTCGTCGCCGGACGGGAGCAGTTTCATCACGTCGGCCTCCGGCTGGCCCTCCTGGATCCTGTCGAGGCTGTCCTGCGACACGACGTCGGTCACCGGCTGCGTGCCGAGGTAGGTGAAACCGCCGATGATCACGGCGAGCACGAGTGTCGCACCCGCGATGGACCCGACGCCCGCCCACTTGCGGATGCCGCGCGGCGACTCGGTCTCGTCCTGCTCGTCCTCGGGCTCGTCCGGGAGCGCGGTCTCCTCGTACGGGAGCACGGCCGCGATCCGGAAGCCCCCCGACGGCAGCGCGCCCACGTGCAGGATGCCGCCGGCGAGGCGGACGCGTTCGGTGAGGCCGATCAGGCCGACGCCCGGCGACCCACCCGGCGACCCGTGGCGCGACGGGTTGTTCCGCACCTCCACGACCAGCGCGTCGGGCTCGTACTTCACCGTCACCTGCACGGCGGCGCCCGGCGCGTGCTTCGACGCGTTGGTCAAGCCCTCCTGTGCGACGCGATAGGCCGCGTGAGAGACACGGGACGGCAACGGGTGCGCCTGCCCGCCTCGGACCAGACTGACCAGCACACCGGCCTTGCGCGCGTCGCCCACCAACGAGTCGATGGACTCCACGGTTCGTGTGGCGGGGTCGTCGTCGGGACCGTCCTCGGCTCGCAGCACGCCGATGATGGCCCGCAGCTCCTCCATGCCGGTCAACGCCGCCGAGCGCAGCACTCCGATCGCCTCGCGCTGCTTGTCCCCCAGCGACGGGTCCATGGCCAGCGCGCCGGCGTGCACGGAGATCAGCGAGAGGCGGTGGCCCAGGCTGTCGTGCATGTCCTGGGCGATGCGGCTGCGTTCACGCAGGCGCACCTGCCGCGACAGCAGCTTGTGCTCGCCCCGCATACGCGCTTCGCGGTCCCGCATCGCCTGCACCAGCGCCTCGCGTTGCGCGAGGTACCGCCCGACGAGAAACGGCAGCGCCACGCCCACGCCGAAGATGGTGATCAGGATCAGCATCGCGTAGACGGGGTCGAGGTCGATCGGCCGCGCTTCCCAGTCCCACATCAGCACCACGACGACGAGCGTCAGCGCCGCCGACACCACCGCCTTGACCCACGACTCGATCCGGCGCCCGGCCGTGTAGCTCAGCACGACCATGAACGCAGGCCCGCCGAACGGGATCGCCGCGCCCACGATCATCAACGTCGCCGGCAGCACGTGCCGCAACGGCAGCAGCACCACGTAGGCGGCCACGAACGCGATGAGCGTCCAGCCCGACGCCCTCTGCTCCGCCCACGGCCCCGGCCACAGGTCCAGCAGGATCGCGGCGACGAGGACGATCAGATCGCCGACGAGCCGCACCGGCGTCAGCGTCCGGAACCGGGCCAGGGTGTCGGCGAGGAACGCCTCGCCCCTGGCCCGCAGAGCAGTAGTCACGCTCCCAAGCTAACGAGACGTCCCATGTCCGCGCGGCACGCTGGAGTATCGAATCAGCGCGACGAAAGTTGACGCGCCCTTACTACCGGCATCACCAAGGGTGAACACTCGCGTACTGTTGTGAACATGAGTGTTCACCTTCTGCAGACGGCGACATCAGTGCTGCTCAAGGACCCGACGGCGTCGATGGGCGACGTCGCGCGGGCGGCCGGCGTCGGCAGGACCACACTCCACAAGCGCTATCCGACCCGCACGGCACTGGTCCGCGCCCTCGCGAGCGACGCGCTGGACCTGATCGACTCGGTGGCCCGCCAGGTCGACTTCGACGGTGACCACGCGCTCGAAGACCTGATCACCAGGCTGGTCGCGCTCGGCCCGCGGGTGGAGTTCCTGCTCCGCTTCCCCGGCCTGGAGCGCGACGAGGAGCTGGCGGCCCGCATCCGCGGGATGGACCGGCCCGTGCTCGACCTGATCACCCGGCTGCAGGGCACGAAACTGCGCCGCGACCTGCCCGCGTGGTGGATCCTGCGGACCCTCTACGCCGGGCTCTTCAACGCCTGGGAGGCGATCGGCGACGGCCGGCTGGCCCCGCTGGACGCTCCCCGGTTCGTGCTGACCACGGTGTTCGAGGGGGTAAACGATGCTGGAGCAGTTGACCGGACATGAGGACCCGCATCCGATCTATGAACGGCTACGCGCGCAAGGCCCACTGACGCGCGACGGAGGCATGTGGGTCACGACTAGCCACCCGCTGACCGGCAAGATCCTGCGTGACCGGCGGTTCGGCGTCCGCGTCGCCGACGGCAGCTATCCGGGCAACGGCAGCCTGCTGCCCGAGTCGTTCCTGGAGCTCGACCCGCCCGACCACACCCGGCTGCGCAGGCTCGCCACGCCCGCGTTCAGCCCGAAGAAGATCGACGAATACCGGGCCCGCGTCGAGAAGGTCGCCGGCGCACTGCTCGACAGGGACGAGTTCGACCTCATCGCGGATTTCGCGGCGCCGCTGCCGATCTCGGTGATCAGCGACCTGCTGGGCGTTCCGGACGAGGACACCGCCGAGTTCGCGGACTACGGCGCGCTGGTCGCCGCGTCGTTCGACACGGGCGTCACCGCGGAGATGGCCGACGCCAACGACAAGGTGCTCGCGCTGTTCGACCGGCTCATCGCCCAGCGCCGCAGGACGCCGGGCGACGACGTGATCAGCTCACTGGTCGCCGCGGAGGCCGAGAAGAAGCTCACGGCCCAGGAGATGCTCGGCACGCTGGTGTTGCTGCTGGTCGCGGGCTTCGAGACCACGGTGAACCTGATCGGCAACGCCACCCGCGCCCTGCTCGACCACCCCGCGCAGTGGCAGCTCTTCCAGGCCCACCCCGAGATCGCGCCCGCGGTCGTCGAGGAGACGCTGCGGTGGGCGTCGCCGGTGCAGCTGACCAGCCGGGTCGCGCACGAGCGGGTGGACCGGATCGGCGAGGACGAGTGGGTGACGCTGCTGATCGGCGCCGCGAACCGCGACCCGGAGGTCTACCCGGAGCCGCACAAGTTCGACGTGATGCGGGTGCACAAGCCGGAGCACCTCGCGTTCTCCAGCGGCATCCACTACTGCCTGGGCGCGACGCTCGCGCGCATGGAGGGCGACGTGGCGTTGCGCGCGCTCGCCCGCCGCATGCCGGGCCTGCGGCAGACGGGCCCGGCGACGTTCCGCGACTCGGTGGTGATCCGGGGCCTGAAGTCGTTGCCGGTCAGCCGGTTCTGACGTTCGTCCGGGCGTGACTTCGCGCCGTCGATCATGCGCGCGCGACCTCACACATCCGCGCACACCCACATGTGCGACGATGACCGAGTAATCCGGATGAGCAGTGGAGGAAACCGTGGCTTCGTCCTCGGAACTGGACAAGCGTCCTGCCGTCGACCCGCACGAGGAGCCGTCGCACGACTGGGGCTGGCACGGCACGCTGCCCAAGGGCACCCGCATCGCCGGCTGGCTCTCCGCGGTCTTCTGCTTCCTGATGCTGATCGGCAACCACCACGGTCAGACCGAGAACATCTTCCTCGTCGCCACCGGTGTCACGATCATCGCGCTGCTGCTGTGGGACGCCGCCCGCCGCAAGACGTCCTGGCGCCGCTGAGCCCCAACCTGTCCGGTTCTGTCCGCTGACAGTGCGTGCCGGTTTCGCTACCGTTCGAGATGGTCTAGACCGCTTATCCCTGCCCTTCGCTGTGAAGGCGGTCTTTCATGTCTCTTGGCGTGCTGTTAGCGGCATTGACCCTGCTCAGCCCTGTTGCCGACGACCTGCCGGACGAGTTCCGGCAGCCTTCGTCCTCCGACATCTCCATCCAGTCCGTCGTGTGCGACGGCGACGGCGTGAGCGGCAAACGCGTTCAGGCCGTGTACGTGCGCGGCGACCAGTCCGCGGACCGGTACCCGCAGCTCGTGGGCCAGTTCCAGACGTTCGCCGACCAGATCGACAACTCGTTCGTCGAGGCGGCCTCACGCCTGGGTGGCGGCGTCCGGCACGTCCGCTTCGTGACGGACTCCGGCTGTCGCGCGAAGGTGGACAACGTTGTCGTCCCGCAGTCGGCGATGTCGTCACCCTCGGCCGTGGCCGACCAGCTCGCGGCGCGCGGCTACAACCGCACCGACCGCAAGTACCTGTTCTGGCACGACTCCGACGGCTGCGGCGTGGCCTGGGGCGCACCGGGCGACGACCGCCCCGGCGCTGACAACGGCTACAACTCGGGACCCTCCTACGCCGCGGTGGGAACGGGCTGCTGGACGTGGCAGGCGAGCGGCCACGAGCTCCTGCACACCCTGGGCGCCGTGCAGCGTTCCGCGCCGCACTCCTCGCAGTTCGGCCACTGCTGGGACGACCAGGACATCATGTGCTACAACGACGGCGGCATCCCGAACCCGCCCGGCGGCCTGGTGAACGTCTGCCCCGGAGCGCCCGAGAACCAGATCGACTGCAACGGCGACGACTACTTCCACACCACCCCCGCCGCCGGCTCGCACCTGGCGACGCACTGGAACGTGGCGCGCAGCCAGTTCCTGACCTCGTCCGGCAGCGGCGGCGGCGCGATCGTCGGAATCGGCGGGAAGTGCGTCGACGTCAGCAACTCCGGCACCGCCGACGGCACCGCGATCCAGCTCTGGAACTGCAACGCCACTGGCGCGCAGCAGTGGTCGCGCAGCGGGGACACGTTGCGCGCCTTGGGAAAGTGCATGGACGCGGCCAACTCGGGCACCGCTGACGGCACCGTCGTGCAGCTGTGGGTCTGCAACGGCACCGGCGCCCAGGTGTGGACGCGCTCCGGCACCACGCTGCGCAACCCGCAGTCGGGCAAGTGCCTCGACCCGTCCGGCGGCTCGTCCGCCGACGGCACCAGGCTGGTCATCTGGTCGTGCAACGGCGCCGCGAGCCAGAACTGGAGCCTCTGAGGAAATGTCGGCCCCCGCTTGTGTCTGAGTGGGGGCCTTTCCCACCCTCCGGGCGCTGTTGCGGACATGCGCATACGGCAGTTGGCTCAAGTCATACGCCCAGGCGAAGGGACTTGACCATGTCGGTCACCGACGAACTGCTAGCCAACAACGCCACCTACGCCACCCAGTTCTCCGGCCCGCTCCCCCTGCCCCCTGCCAAACAGGTGGCCGTCGTGGCGTGCATGGACGCCCGCATCGACGTCTACCGGGTCCTGGGCCTGCAGGAAGGCGAGGCGCACGTCATCCGCAACGCCGGCGGCGTGGTGACCGAGGACGAGATCCGCTCGCTGGCCATCAGCCAGCGCCTGCTCGGCACGCGCGAGGTCATCCTCATCCACCACACCGACTGCGGCATGCTGACGTTCACCGACGACGACTTCAAGCGCTCCATCCAGGAGGAGGTCGGCGTCAAACCCCCTTGGGCCGCCGAAGCCTTCGGCGATCTCGAGGAGGACGTGCGCCAGTCGATCGCGCGCATCACCGGCAACCCGTTCGTGCCGCTGAAGAACTCGGTGCGCGGCTTCGTGTTCGACGTGGCGACCGGTCTGCTGACCGAGGTGAAGCCCTAGACGCACGTCCAGCAGTAAAGCCGCTCGCCGTTCTTCTCCGCGTCGACGGCCAAGTCCTTGAGCTCACCCAGGATCTCGGCGAGCACAGCCGCGTCGAACCCGGCCAGTTCCTCGATCCCAGCCCACCTCACCGCGACCTCGTCCAGGTCACCGGCGGCCGCAAGCCCGTCCCGCAAGCCGTCGGTGACCGTGATGACCATCAGCCCGCTGTCGTCGTGCTCGATCACGACACCGTGACCCCACCGCGGATCCTTGATCACCTCGTCGTAAGGCCGCCCGGTGAGCAGTTCCTCGAGGCACCCCATCACGACGAGCGGCTCGATGAACTTGGTCTCCACAGTCGGGAACTGGTCCCTTGGCCCGTCTTCGAGCGCGGTGGCGGCCGCGTCGTCCGACGGCGCGGCGAAGTAGTCGTACAGGACAGCCATGTCTTGAGCCCCTCAGGCGTGCACGCGATGTTCGTCGCAGTAGAACACGTGCATCCGATTCCAGTGCCGCAGGTCCTCGGTGATCTCCGCACAGCAGTGCGTGCCGGGAATCTCGTGCATGTGCCGAGGACACTCCTCGACCAACTGCTGCGAAGCCTGACCCTCGACCTCGAACGCGGGTCTGCTGCCGACGACGAACACGGTGTCCGCCACGACGTCACCGCGGAGCAGGTCGCGGTTCTCCTTGTGGCGCAACCGCTCGTAGTCGGGCTCCTTGCTGAACCCTTGGCACACGACGGTGTGCGGCCGCCCACCTTGGAGCTTCGCGCGCACGTCCTTCCACCTGGACCGCCTGAACCGAGGCTGTGGTGCACCAGCACCGATCCAGCAACGGCCCGTTTCCCGGCACGCACGGGGATTCGCTTTGCCGCAACGGCCGGGCAGGCCGCACCACGCGGTACTCGTCCTGGCCCAGCCGCACCGTGCTGACGAGCCAGGTCAGCCCTCAGCCGCGAGCTGACCGCAAGCCGCGGCGATCTCCTGCCCACGCGTGTCCCGCACGGTGCACTCCACACCCTGCTCCCGAACCCGCCGCACGAACTCCCGCTCCACCGGCTTCGGCGACGCGTCCCACTTCGACCCCGGAGTCGGGTTCAGCGGGATCAGGTTCACGTGCACCAGCTGTCCGAGGTGCTTGCGCAGCTTCTTGCCGAGCAGGTCGGCGCGCCAGCCCTGGTCGTTGATGTCGCGGATCAGCGCGTACTCGATCGACACGCGCCGCCCGGTCTGGTCCGCGTAGCCGCGTGCCGCTTCCAGCACCTCGGACACGTCCCACCTCGTGTTGACGGGCACGAGCGTGTTGCGCAGCTCGTCGTCCGGCGTGTGCAGCGACACCGCGAGCCGCACCTGCAGCTTCTCCTCGGTCAGCTTCTTGATCGCTGGCACCAGACCGACCGTCGACACCGTGACGGTGCGCTGGGAGATGCCCAGGCCATCCGGCGCCGGGGCCGTGATGCGGTGCACGGCCTCGATCACGCGCTTGTAGTTCGCGAGCGGCTCGCCCATGCCCATGAACACGATGTTCGACAGGCGGCCGGGACCGCCGGGCAGGTCGCCGTCGCGCATCGCGGCGGCACCCAGGCGCACCTGGTCCACGATCTCCGCGGTCGACAGGTTGCGCTGCAGGCCGCCCTGGCCAGTCGCGCAGAACGGGCACGCCATGCCGCAGCCCGCCTGCGACGAGATGCACAGCGTCGCACGGTCCGGGTAGCGCATCAGCACGGACTCGATGAGCGTGCCGTCGTGCGCGCGCAGCAGCGTCTTCGACGTGGCGCCCTCGTCGGCAGTGACCTTGCGCACGACCGTGAACAACGGCGGCATCAGGTCGGCCACGAGCTTGTCGCGCGTGGTCGCCGGGATGTCCGTCATCTCGGCCGGGTCGACGGTCAGGCGGCTGAAGTAGTGGTTCGACAGCTGCTTCGCACGGAACGGCTTCTCACCGAGGGCCGCAACGGCTTCAGCTCGTTGGGCGGGCGAGAGGTCGACCAGGTGGCGCGGCGGCAGGCCGCGCTTGGGCGCGTCGAAGACAAGGGGAAGCGAGGTCATAGCACATCTAGTGTCCCACGAACTCCGGCAACACAAGACCGTTGCATCGCGATAGGTTCCGATATATCGTTAACGACATGATGATGCGACCACACCACAGAGATCACCACCACAGGCATCGCCACGGTCCCTTCGGGGGCGGTGGCAGGGGCGGCCGCCAGAGGCGCGGCAACGTCCGGGCGGCCGTGCTGTCCTTGCTGGCAGAACGGCCGATGCACGGCTACGAGATCATCCAGGAGATCGCCAGGCGCACCGGTGGCGCGTGGAGCCCGAGCCCCGGCTCGGTCTACCCGACGCTGCAGATGCTCGCCGACGAAGGCCTGGTCACCGCCGAGGAAGAGGGAGGCAAGAAGTTGTTCAACCTCACCGAGCACGGCAGGACGGAGCACACGGCCCCGCCCTGGCGCGACATCGACATCCAGCTCGACCCGGTCGACGGCGAGCTGCGCACCTCGGTCCGGCTGCTCGGCGCCGCGATGGAGCAGATCTCCCACGCGGGCACGCCCGAGCAGAAGGCGCGCGCGGCCGAGCTCTACACCGAGCTGCGGCGCAAGCTCTACGCCATCCTCGCCGAGGAGTGAGCTACCACCGGTCGTGCACGTGCGGCCGGATCAGCTCGTCGTACACAGCCGCGACGGCCGCGGAGTCCACGGGCTCCAGAGCGGCGGCACCCGCGTTGGCGGCGGCCTGCGACACGTTGCGGGCGCCAGGGATCACGACCGTGACACCGGGCTGGTCGATGATCCACCGCAACGCGAACTGCGCCATCGTGGCACCTTCCGGCACCAGCGGCCGCAGCCGCTCGACGGCCTCCAGGCCGACCTCGTACGGGACCCCGGAGAAAGTCTCGCCGACGTCGAACGCCTCGCCGTTGCGGTTGTAGTTGCGGTGGTCGTCCGCGCCGAACGTCGTGTCCGCCGTGTACTTGCCGGTCAGCAACCCGGACGCGAGCGGCACCCGCGCGATGATCGCGACCCCCGCCTCGGCCGCGGCCGGCAGCACCTGCTCGAGGGGCTTCAGGCGGAACGCGTTCAGGATGATCTGCACGCTGGCCACGTGCGGACGCCTGATCGCCTCCAGCGCCTCCTCGACCTTCTCCACCGACACGCCATAGGCGGCGATCCGTTGCTGCTCCACCATCTCGTCCAAGGTGTCGTACACCTCGTCACGGCTGTACACGGCCGTGGGTGGGCAGTGCAGCTGCACGAGGTCCAGCGTGTCGACGCCCAGATTGCGGCGGCTCCGGTCGTTCCACGCGAGGAAGTTCTCCCGGTTGTACCCCTCCGTGGTCTGCTCCGGCAGCCGTCGCCCCATCTTCGTCGCCACGAAGACGTCGTCGTCCTTGCGTTCCTTCAGGAACCGCCCGACGAGCGTCTCGCTGCGACCGTCGCCGTAGACGTCGGCGGTGTCGAAGAAGTCGACACCGGTGTCGGCCGCGGCGTGCAGCAGCGCGAGCGCCTCGCTCTCGTCCACCTCGCCCCAGTCGGCCCCGAGCTGCCAGCACCCGAGCCCGAGGACGCCGACCTGGCGGTTCAACCTGCCTGCGATTCGCTTCTCCACGAACCGGAGCCTAGTCCGCTACCGGCTGTAGTTCAGCGTTCGCGCATACGGCCTGAACCCCAGCCGCTCGTAGAACTCCTCCGCCGCCTTGCCGTGGAACGGGTACACGATCGCCTGTTCGGCGGACAGGTCGCGCAACGCGCGCATCGCGCCGTGACAGACCGCCGCACCCAACCCCATTCGGCGGAAATCCGGATGCGTCCCAACGGGTTCCAGCTCACCCACGCGGTTCTCGTCGTCGAACCAGATCAGGCAGGACGCGGCGAACCGCCCGTCCGGCGCCTCCACGACCCAGTCGAGGTCCGCCCGGTACGGCCAGGCCGCCATCACGTTGCGGTAGCTCTCCTCGGTCACGCGCGACGGGTGCCACACCTCCCGGTGCACCTCGACGCGCCGGGCCAGGTCGGCCTCGGTGATCGGGCGGACCGTGAAGCCCTCCGGGACCTCCACCTCGGGCAGGTCGCGCAGGTCGTGGGTCATGAACACCTGGTACTCGCCGTCCTGGCGCACGTACCCGTGGCGTTCCAGAGCGGCGACCAGGTGGTGCTCGGCGTCGAGGATCATGACCTCGCGGCCGGGGAAGCGCTTCAGCACCTCGTCCGCGAGATCCGCGCACGCCGGGTCGACCTGCAGGTAGAGGTCCTCGCCGCGCTGCTCCCACGCCCAGGCGGCCACCTCGCCGTCGCGCTCCCACAGCTCGAACTGCCACTCGGACTCACGGCCGACGTGCTGGAACCGTTGCCAGGCAAGGTCTCCGACGTGCCAGTTGGCGCAGTGCGACCACAACCGCTGCGTGAGACGTTGCATCTCGCGGATCACACGATCAGCCCCTTCGGCTTGCGCCGCACGTGCAGTCGGTAGCCGACGGGGAAGCTCAGCCCGGTCACCGACGCGATCGCGCGCTCGGCGACCTTGGCGGAGAACTCTATGCGCAGCACCGACTCGAGGTCCTCCCGGTTCTCGAAGCGCCACTCGGCGGTGACGCGCCGCAGCGAGAACCCGTTGTCCGCGAAGAACTTCTCGACGGCCGCCGGGTCGTAGCGCGGTTCGTCGGCACGCAGCCACGGCCCGTAGGGATCGGCCGTGCCGTCGAGGTCGACGATCGCGAGCGCGCCACCCGGACGGAGCACTCGGTCCGCCTCGCGCAGCCCGGGTTCGCAGCCGGGCCCGAAGAAGTAGGCGGTGCGGGCGTGCACCAGGTCGGCGGAGGCGTCGTCGAGCGGCAACCGTTGCGCGGGACCGCACACGACACGGGCGTTCGGCAACTCGGCCACGCGGTCCTCGGCGCGCACGACGAGCGGGGGGTGCGGTTCGACGCCCGTGACGGACTTCGCGGTGCGGGCGAAGAACGGCAGGTGGAAGCCGTCTCCACAACCGACGTCCACAACGTCCAGACCGTTGAACGAATGTTCTTCACCCATTGCCGCCCAGATCGCGCCGTGCACGTCCTGGGCGCGGTTCTCGACCTCGTAGACGTCCGGCCAGTGCCAGATGTTCGGGCTCGGCACGACATCTGCCGGACGCACCGCGTTCAGCGCCGCCCGCACGAATCCCCTCACGAAGACCCCCTCACGGAGACACTGTAAGACCTGGATTTGCCCGCGACCGTACGAATTCGTCCAGTCACGGCGTAGCGTGATCGCATCTCTTCCTGCAGGAGGCGGCAGTGTCGATCGCTCCCAACACGCCCCAGCTCGCACCGCTGCTCAGCGGAAGTCCGTGCTGGGCGGAGAGAACCGTCGACGACCTCAAGGGCGCGATCGAGTTCTACACCGGCCTCTTCGGCTGGCACTACGCCGACGACGACGGCTACACCGTGGCGATGGTCGACGGCGTTCCCGTCGCGGGCTTACCCCGGGGCGAGCCGGAGCCCTGGCAGTTGTACCTGGTCACGCCCCACGCGCGAGCCACCGCGGAGAAGGTGTTCCACCTCGGCGGGACCGTGCTGCGCAATCCGGAGGACGGCGCCGACCACACGCAGAGCACCGTGATCGTCGACCCGACCGGCGCCGTCGTCGGGTTCCGGCACGTGCCGCCGGACTGGCGCTTCGGCACGGGTGGGCACGGCGCCTACGCGTGGGCCGAGCTGAACACCCGTGACGGCGCGGTGGCCGACGAGTTCTTCGGCGAGCTCTGCGGCTACGACATCACGCAGATCGGCGACGGCCATCGGCTGGACTACGCCTCGTACTCCGTCGAGGGCACCGAGGTCATCGGCCGGCAGAAGATGGGGCGCGAGTTCCCGGACGGGGAGCGTTCGCACTGGATGGTGTACTTCAACGCCGCGCCCGAGATCGGCATCGACTCGGTGGCGTACCGGGTGCTGGAGCTCGGCGGCCGGGTGACCGTCGAGCCCTACGACACCCCGTTCGGACGCATCACCGTGGTCGAGGACCACGCGGGAGCGGCGTTCTCCGTGATCGACCCTTCCCGCGTGATCGAGGCGGAGCCCCGCAGCGAGGTGGACGACCCGTTCGACGACTAGCCGCGGCCGCTACTGGATGAAGAGGTGCAGCAGCAGCCAGGACGCGACGGCGGACGGGAGGAGCGAGTCCATCCGGTCCATCAGGCCGCCGTGGCCGGGCAGCAGCGTGCCCATGTCCTTGATGCCGAGGTCGCGCTTGATCAACGACTCGACGAGGTCGCCCGCGGTGGCCGTGACGACGAGAGCGGCGCCGAACAGCGCGCCCTGCCACCACTGGCCGTCGAGCAGCGTCGTCACCGTGATCGCGCCGCCGACCACACCGGCGGTCAGGGAGCCCGCGAAGCCCTCCCAGGACTTCTTCGGGCTGATGGTCGGCGCCATCGGGTGCTTGCCGAGGAAGACACCGGCCGCGTAACCGCCGACGTCGGAGAGCACGACACCGATGATGAACGCGAACACGCGGCCCACGCCGTCGTCGGGAACGACGAGCATGGCCGCGAACGCCGCGAACAGCGGCACGTAGGCGACGATGAACACCGACGCGCTGAGATCGCGCAGGTAGCCGTCCGAACCGCCCCGGAACCGCCAGATCATGCACACCAGCACGGTGACCACGAAGGCGGTCATCATGCCGGCGCGCTCCAGCGGCCAGGACAGCCAGAGGATCGCCTGGCCACCGATCAACGCGGGCCACAGGGCGACGGTGATGCCGGCCTTCTTGAAGGCGCTCGCGATCTCCCACGTGGACACCGCCACGGCCGCCGCGACGATGCCGATGAAGGTCTGCCGGACGGTCAGCAGCGACACGACGATCACGGCGCCGAGCCCGACACCGACCAGGATCGCCGCTCGCAGGTCACGTCCCGCACGCGACGGCTTCGACGCCGGCACCTCCGCGGGACTGCCTGCCACTGGTGCTCCCATCACGACCTCCGCCCGGCCTGGGCTGCTACGACGCCTGCGGCGAGGAGGCCGGGCGAAACCAACGGGGACATCAGACTTCGAGGAGCTCTGCTTCCTTGTGCTTCACGAGCTCGTCGACCTGCGCGGTGTACTTGTGGGTCAGAGCGTCGAGCTCCTTCTCACCGCGGGCGCCGTCGTCCTCGCCGACCTCGCCGTCCTTGACGAGCCTGTCGATCTCTTCCTTGGCCTTGCGGCGGACACCGCGGACGGAGACGCGCGCGTCCTCGCCCTTCTGCTTCGCCACCTTCACCATGTCCCGGCGGCGCTCCTCGGAGAGCTGCGGGATGACGATGCGGATGATGGAGCCGTCGTTGCTCGGGTTGACGCCCAGGTCGGAGTCCCGGATCGCCTTCTCGATCGCGTTCAGCTGGCTCGCGTCGTACGGCTTCACGACCGCCATGCGCGCCTCGGGAACCGTGATGCTCGCCATCTGGTTCAGCGGCGTCATCGAGCCGTAGTAGTCGATGTGGATGCGGTTGAACATCGAGGGAGTCGCACGACCGGTTCGGACGGAGGAGAGGTTCTCCTTCGCCACCGAAACCGCCTTTTCCATCTTCTCCTCGGCGTCGAGGAGGGTCTCGTCGATCACGACTGCTCCTTGCTCTGCGTGTTCGTGCCCAATTCCCGGTCCTGGAGAGATCCCACCAGGTCTAGAAGGCCGGACGGCCACCGGGGGTGCTCACCAGGGTGCCGATCTTCTCACCACGCACCGCGCGGGCGATGTTCCCCTCGGTGAGGAGGTTGAAGACGAGGATCGGCATGTTGTTGTCCATGCAGAGGCTGAAGGCCGTGGCGTCGGCGACGTTGAGGCCGCGCTCCAGCACCTCGCGGTGGGTGATGTTGTCGAACATCAGCGCGTCCGGGTCGATCTTGGGGTCGGCTGTGTAGACGCCGTCGACGGCCTTGGCCATCAGGACGATCTCGCAACCGATCTCCAACGCGCGCTGCGCGGCGGTCGTGTCGGTGGAGAAGTACGGCAGACCGGCGCCGCCACCGAAGATCACGACGCGTTTCTTCTCGAGGTGACGCATCGCGCGGCGGGGGATGTAGGACTCGGCGACCTGCGTCATCTGGATGGAGGTCTGCACGCGGGTGTCGATGCCGTGCTCGCGCTCGAGGAAGTCCTGCAGCGCCAGGCAGTTCATGA
>NZ_DATLEC010000219.1:0-39466 GCF_035525475.1 Lentzea sp.
GCAGCGCCTTCAATCGGCCAGCGCGTGCACTCGCTGAACCGCCCGAACATGGTCAGCGTCGGCACGATCGTCTGGCTGTCCAGCGAGCTCATGTTCTTCGCTGGCCTCTTCGCCATGTTCTTCACGGTGAAGGCCCAGAACGACACGGGGCACTGGCCACCAGCGCCTACTGAGCTCAACGTCCCCTATGCGTCGTTCTTCACGATCATCCTGGTCGCGTCGTCCTTCACTTGTCAGTGGGGCGTCTTCGCGGCGGAGCGGGGTGACGTCTTCGGTCTTCGTCGCTGGTACATCGTGACGCTGATCATGGGCGCGATCTTCGTCGGTGGCCAGGCGGGTGAGTACTACCACCTGGTCCACGAGGGCACGACGATCCCGTCGTCCGCCTACGGCACCGTCTTCTACCTGACCACGGGCTTCCACGGCCTGCACGTCATCGGCGGTCTGATCGCGTTCGTCTACCTGCTGATCCGGACGAAGCTCAGCAAGTTCACGCCGGCGCAGGCCACCTCGGCGATCGTCGTGTCGTACTACTGGCACTTCGTCGACGTCGTGTGGATCGGCCTGTTCGCCGTCATCTACATCGTGCCCTGACCTGGTCGGCACACAGCTAAAGACACGAGCTCCCGAACTGACAGCAAGGGTTGCCGCACACCATGACCACCACGACGAAACGCCCCCGCGGCGCCCGCACCAAACTGCGCCGCCGGGTCGCCGGACTGCTCGCGCTGGGCTTCGGCCTGCTGAGCGCCGGCTTGCTGTTCGCCGCCTTCGCGCCGCAGGCGCAGACCGCCCAGGCGCAGCAGGACGACGCTCTGGTCCGCCAGGGTGAGCAGATCTACCTGAACACCTGCATGAGCTGCCACGGCAGGTCGCTCGAGGGTGTCAAGGACCGCGGTCCGAGCCTCGTCGGCGTCGGCGACGCCGCGGTCTACTTCCAGACTTCCTCCGGCCGCATGCCCCTGGCGCGGCAGGAGGCGCAGGCCATCCGCAAGCCCGCGAAGCTCTCCCCCGAGGAGATCAACGCGTTGATGGCCTACATCACGGCCAACGGCGGAGAGGGCCCGAAGAAGCCCTCCGAGTCCGGTGAGGCCCTGCGCGGCGACAACCCGGCGCGCGGTGGCGAGCTCTTCCGCCTCAACTGCGCCAGCTGCCACAACTTCACGGGGCGTGGCGGCGCGCTGTCGTCCGGCAAGTTCGCGCCGGAGCTCGACGGGGTGGCCGAGGAGCAGATCTACACGGCGATGCTGAGCGGCCCGCAGAACATGCCGAAGTTCGGCGAGCGCCAGCTCACGCCGGACGAGAAGAAGGACATCATCGCGTACGTCAAGTCGGTCACCGACGGGAACAACAACTCCGGCGGTGCCCCCCTGGGTGGGCTCGGACCCGTGTCCGAGGGCTTGATCGCGTTCATCGTGGGAATCGCCGCGCTCATCGGCGTGACCCTTTGGATCGGAGCCAAGGCATGAGCGGCGACAAGCCGGTCGAGCTGCCCAGCGAGGCAGAGCTCGCGGAGATGAGCCGGGACGACCTCGTCAAGCTCGGCACGAGGATGGACGGCGTCGAGCTCGTCCACTACGAGGACAAGTGGCCGGTCCCCGGCACCCGCGCCGAGCGTCGTGCGCAGCGCGTGGTCGCGCTGTGGTTCATGATCTCCGCGCTGTCGGGTCTCGCCTTCCTCGGCGTGTTCCTGTTCTGGCCGTGGCAGTACGAGGCCCCGCACAGCGACGGCCACCTGCTGCACATGCTGTACAACCCGCTGATCGGCCTGTTCCTGGGCCTGTCGGTGACCGGCCTGGGCGTCGGCGCGCTGCTCTACACCAAGAAGTTCATCCCGGACGAGCTCGCGGTGCAGCAGCGCCACGACGGCGCGTCGGCCGAGGTCGACCGCGCCACGCTGGTCGCGGAGCTCGCCGACGCGGGTGAGCGCAGCGGCATCGGCCGACGCAGCCTGATCAAGCGCACAGCGGGCCTCGGAGCCGGCGTGCTGGGCCTGGGTGTGGCGGCCGTCCCGCTGGGCGCGCTCATCAAGAACCCGCACTCCGACAGCGAGACCAAGAACTCGCTCTGGCACACCGGCTGGAAGGCCGAAAAGGGCGAGAAGGTCTACCTCCGCCGCCACACCGGCAACTTCCACGAGGTCTCCCTGGTGCGTCCCGAGGACGTCGAGCCGGGCGGCTTCGAGACGGTCTTCCCGTTCCGCGAGTCCGAGCGCGACGACGAGCACGCCCTGGTGGCGGCCCTCAAGCGCGCCGACGCGCCGGTCATGCTCATCCGCATGCGGCCGAACCAGCCGATCACCAAGCGGGCAGGCCAGGAAGACTTCAACTACGGTGACCTGTACGCGTACTCGAAGATCTGCACGCACCTCGGTTGCCCGACCTCGCTGTTCGAGCAGCAGACCGGTCTGCTGCTCTGCCCGTGCCACCAGTCGCAGTTCGACGTCTTCGAATACGCCAAGCCGCGGTTCGGTCCGGCCACCCGTCCCCTGCCGCAGCTTCCGATCACGGTGGACGAAGACGGATACTTGGTAGCCCGCAGCGACTTCATCGAGGCTGTGGGTCCGGCGTTCTGGGAGCGGAAGTCATGAGTGCCATCACCACGCCGACGAAGCCGGCCAACGCCGCCGCGCGCGTCGCAGGGGCGGCGGCCAACGCTGCCGACGAGCGGTTCCACCCGGCCTCCGGCCTGCGCAAACAGCTCAACAAGGTCTTCCCGACGCACTGGTCGTTCCTGCTCGGTGAGATCGCGCTGTACAGCTTCATCGTGCTGCTGCTGTCGGGTACGTACCTGGCGTTGTTCTTCGACCCGTCGATGACCGAGGTCACCTACAACGGCGCGTTCGAGAACCTGCGCGGCATCGAGATGTCGCGGGCGTTCGCGTCCACGCTCGACATCTCGTTCGAGACGCGCGGTGGCCTGTTCGTCCGCCAGGTGCACCACTGGGCGGCGCTGCTGTTCATGGCGGCGATCGTCGTGCACATGTTCCGGATCTTCTTCACCGGCGCGTTCCGCAAGCCGCGTGAGATCAACTGGGTCATCGGCATCGTGCTGTTCATGCTCGGCGCGATCGAGGGCTTCCTCGGCTACTCGCTGCCGGACGACCTGCTCTCGGGCACCGGTCTCCGCGTCATGGCGGCGCTGCTGATCTCGTTCCCGGTCATCGGCACGTGGCTGAACTGGCTGATGTTCGGCGGGGAGTTCCCCGGCACGGACATCATCCCGATGCTCTACACCGCGCACATCCTGCTGATCCCGGCCATCATCCTCGGCCTGATCGCGGCGCACCTCGCGCTGGTCTGGTACCAGAAGCACACGCAGTTCCCGGGCGTGGGCCGCAAGGAGACCAACGTCGTCGGCGTCCGCATCATGCCGGTGTTCGCCGCGAAGGGCGGTGGCTTCTTCGCCATCGTCGTGGGTGTCATCGCGATCATGGGCGGCGTCTTCCAGATCAACCCGATCTGGAACTTCGGCCCGTACAACCCCGCGCAGGTCTCCGCCGGCTCGCAGCCCGACTGGTACATGGGCTGGACCGACGGCCTGGTCCGCATCTGGCCCGCGTGGGAGTTCTACCTGGGCAACTACACGATCCCGGCGCCGTTCCTGCCGTTCATCCTCGGTCTGCCGCTGCTGACCGGCATCGCGGCGGTCTACCCGTGGATCGAGCGGAAGATGACCAAGGACTACGCGCACCACAACCTGCTGCAGCGCCCGCGCGACGTGCCCGTCCGCACCGCGCTCGGCTGGATGGCGATCACGTACTTCATGGTCCTGCTGCTCATGGGCGGCAACGACATCTTCGCGTACAAGTTCGACATCTCGCTGAACTTGACGACGTGGATGGGCCGCATCGGCATGCTGGTCCTGCCGCCGATCGCGTACTTCGTCGCCTACCGCATCTGCATCGGCCTGCAGCGCGGTGACCGCGAGGTGCTCGAGCACGGTGTCGAGACCGGCATCATCAAGCGCCTGCCGCACGGCGAGTTCATCGAGGTCCACCAGCCGCTCGGCCCGGTGGACGACCACGGCCACCCGATCCCGCTCGCCTACCAGGGCACGTCGGTGCCGAAGAAGATGAACAAGCTCGGCTCGGCCGGTCACCCGGTCGCGGGCAGCACGTGGTCGCCGGACCCGGTCGAGGAGACCGTGGCCCTGGAGAACGCGCGTGCGAAGAGGCACGTGTCCGAGGAGATCAGCGCCGAGAACAAGTCGGGCGAGCTCGCGGGCAGGCCTTCCGACCCGAAGGCCTGATCCTCGTCAGAACCGCGAAAGGCCCCCGTGGACTCCCACGGGGGCCTTTTGGCATGTCAGCGGCTTTTACTGGGCGTCGTCCAGGCCGATGGCGAACGCGGCCTCGTCGTCGCGCTTCGAGTAGCTGCGGAACGCGATGTGCGTGTCGGTGTTGAGCACGCCCTCGACCTTGCTGATCCTGCCGGGGACCAGCGCGGCGAGGTCCTCGTGCTTGCTGACCCGCACCAGGGCGATCAGGTCGACGTCGCCCGCGCAGGAGTACACCTCCGTGACTCCGTCGATGTCGGCGATCTCCTGCGCGGCCTCGGGAATGCGTTCGGCGGCGGCCTGGATCAGCACGATGGCGGTGACCACGGCGTCCTCCTCGGGTCTGGGCTCCGGTGTCTCAAGCACCCGTAGTCTGCCCTACCCGGTGATCCACGGCGTGGGTCGGCGGGTCAGTTCCAGTGGTCGTGGATCGGGCGGGCTCCCGCGGCCTGTTCGGCCCACGGCACCCAGGCCGCGGCGGCGCCGGCGGGGGACGACCACGGCTCGTCCGCGTACACGAGGCGGGTGCCGGGCTGGTCGAGCCAGCGCAGGACCACCCCCGCCTCCTCGGGCGGTGCGCCTCGCAGTGGGCCGGCGGTCGGCACGACGGTCTCCGCGGAGGCGACGAGCGCGTCGACCACGGGCATCGGGCGGGTGCCGCGGGGGGCCACCCCGGCGGAGGCCAGCCGGCCGTAGCGGACGACGGAGAACTCCCAGCCACCTTCGCGGTCCGGGCGGGCCGCCACGAGCTGCGGCAGCGCGGCGAGGGCGGCCAGGCGCTGGGCCCGGTCCAGGGAACGGACGAGGCCTGCCAGCCGGTCGCGGCGGCGGGCGGCCTCCTCGAAGCGTTCCTCCGAGGCCAGGCCGCTCAGCTGGGTGATGAGGGTGCGCAACGGGTCGGTGCTGCGGCCGACGACCAGGTCCCGCACCGCGACGACCGCGGGGGCGTACTCGTCGACGCTCTGGTGGCCCGCGCACGGGGCCTGGCAGCGGCCCAGCTCGGCCAGGGCGCAGGGGGAGGCCCGCTGGTTCGTCGCCGGAATCTTGATCTTGCAGGAGCGCAGGGGGACGGCGTCCAGCAGGGCGTCGGCCACCGACTCGGCCGCGTGGCGGGTGCGGAAGGGGCCCAGCGCGCCGTCCTTGGGGTTCCTGACCAGGGACAGGCGCGGGAACGCCTCGTCGGTGAGGACCAGCCACCAGGCGTGGTGCGGGTTCTTGGAGCGGCGGTTGTAGGCGGGGCGGTGTGCGCGTAAGAGGCGGAGCTCGCGCACTTCGGCCTCGAGCGGGTGGGCGCACTCCACGGCGTCCACGCGGACCGCCAGCGCGACCATCTCGCGCAGCCTGCGGCGGCCCTCGCTGGCGGTGAAGTACTGGCGGACCCGGCGGCGCAGGTCGGAGGCCGTGCCGACGTAGAGCACCTCCTCGTTCGGGCCGCGGAAGAGGTACACGCCCGGCTTGGACGGCAGGTGGGAGGCGAGGGAGCGCTTGCGGCGCTGTTCCGGGGTGACCTCCGGCAGGTACGCCAGCAGCTCCTCGAGGGAGTGCACGCCGACGTTGCCGACGCGTTCGAGCAGGGCGTGCAGCACCTCGACGGTCGTGCGGGCGTCGGACAGAGCGCGGTGCGTGGGCTTGGTCGACGTGCGGAACAGGTCGGAGAGCGCGGACAGGCGGCAGGACGGGGCCTCGTCGCGGCTCAGCACGCGCCGCGCCAGCTTCACCGTGCACACCACCGGTGGTTTGGGCCACCGGTAGCCGTGGCGCTCGCAGGCCGCCTTCATGAAGCCGATGTCGAAGCCCGAGTTGTGCGCGACCAGCACCGCTCCGGCGGCGAACTCCAGGAACGCGGGCAGCACCG
Organism: Lentzea sp.; assembly: GCF_035525475.1. Classification (GTDB taxonomy): domain Bacteria; phylum Actinomycetota; class Actinomycetes; order Mycobacteriales; family Pseudonocardiaceae; genus Lentzea. The sequence continues at coordinate 6,134 of NZ_DATLEC010000219.1, forward strand.
TCCGCATGGTGGGCGCGCCCGTGACCATCAGCTGCGTGATGCCGGTCAGCTGCGCGACCACGGGCGGGATGCCTCGTTCGGGGTCGACGAGCGTGGCGAACTCGCCGAGGACCTGGCCCGCCCGGATCTTCACCGCGCCGATCTCGGTGACGGCGTCCTCCTCGGCGCTGCCACCCGTCGTCTCCAGGTCGAAGACGACGAAGGTCGTGTCGCGCAAAGGCGTCCCGAGCTCGTCGAAGGACAGTTGTCCGGTCACGGCGCTGACGGTAGCGACGGGGTCTGACAATTTTCGTCGGTGATCCTTCTGAGGTGCCCTGACCTGCCGCTGCTCCATTGGGGTGGTCTGTGCTGATCTTGTCCGGATCGTTGTTGCCACGTGCGGAGATGTCCGTGCGCTGCTCGAGCGCGGGGGCTCTAGCCTGTGGGGGTGCCCGACCCGATGCCCGAGCCCGAGATCGACCAGCCCGCCGACGAGGCAGGTGAGTCCGCGGGCGAGACCTCCGGAGAGTCCTCAGTGGACTGGTCGGCTCTGCCGGAGCCGTTGCGGATGAGGCTCGCGGAGCTGGGCGCGGACGCGCTGGGCGAGATGGCGAAGGTCGACGTGCCGCAGCACCTGCGTCCGGTGGCGAAGTTCGCCCCGACCAAACGCGCGCGGCTGGGCGGGGCCCAGGTCGTGGCGGGCCTGAGGGACTCCCCGAACTTCCGCACCGCCGTCGTGGAGTGGTTGCGCAAGAACCGGCCGTCGACGCTGGAGGTGACCGCGCCGGACCCGCTGACGGCGGCCGCCGCGGCGGTGCTGACCGGTGACGAGGTCGCGCCGCACTACGTGGAGCTGGTGTCGCGGCGCGTGGGTGACGCGACGCTGCGGGCCGAGCGCGACGCGGCCGTGATGCGCGCGGAGCGGATGGAAGGCGAGCTGGAGCGGTTGCGGGCCGAACGCAGCCAGCTCGGCAGCGTCGCCGAACGCGTCCGCGCCGACGCCGAGATCGAGCTCGAACGCCTGCGCAAGCGGTTGCGCGAGCAGGGCGTGAAGCTGCGCGAGGCCAAGGACGCGGCGCAGGCCGCCGCCGCCGAGGTGGACAAGATCCGCGAACGCACCGCCGACGAGGTCAAACGCCTCACCGCCGAACGCGACCGCGAGCGGGAACGTGCCGAGACCGAGCGAGGCAAGGCGCAGCGGGCCATCGCGGACGCCGAGGTGGCGCGCCAGTCCGCGCGCGAGGCCCGGCAGGCCGACGAGGTGCGGCTCGCGTTGCTCGTGGACACCCTCGACGGCGCCGTGACGGGACTGCGCCGCGAGCTGGCCCTCGGCGGCTCCGGGCCCCGTCCGGCCGATCTCGTGCGGGGCGCCAGCGCGTCGCAGGGGACCGTGGGACGCGTCGAGGACCCCGCGGCGCTCGACCGGCTGCTGGCGTTGCCCGCGGTGCACCTGGTGGTGGACGGCTACAACGTCACGAAGACCGGTTATCCGGAGCTGTCGTTGTCGGACCAGCGCGACCGGCTCGTGCACCAGCTCGCGGTGCTCGCCGCGCGCACGGGTGCCGAGGTGACGTTGGTGTTCGACGGCGCGGGGGTGGTGGCCGTCCCCGCAGCGGCCCCTCGAGGCGTGCGCGTGCTCTTCAGCGACCCCGGTGTCCTGGCCGATGACGTGATCCGCGCGCTGGTCACCGCGGAGCCCGAGGGCCGGCCCGTGGTGGTGGTGACGTCGGATCGCGCGGTCGCGGACTCAGTGCGCCGCCGTGGCGCGCACCCGGTGCCGTCCGCCGTGTTGCTGGCCCGTCTCGGGCGTGTTTGACCACCCGGTAGCCTGACGCCGTCGATCTTGGCGGTCTTGTTCTGGCGAAGGGGATCGGCGACCACATGTCGCTCAAGCTCACCCGCGGTGTCCTGGTTGTCGTCATGTTGCTCGCGGCCACCCCGGCCGTGTCCACAGCCGCTCAACCTGCGGATCCCGCGCGCGCGTACGCCGACCTGACGGCGCAGGCGACGAAGCTCAACGAGGAAGTGCTGCGCGCGCAGGAGGACCTCGTCCAGCGCCGCGCCGAGCTCGACCGCGCGAGCGCGACGGTCTCGGCCGCGCAGCAGATCGAACGGCAGGCCAAGACCGACGAGAACGACTTCCGCGGCCAGGTCGACCTCATCACCCAGGCGTCCTTCGAGGGCGCCCGGTTCAACCAGCTGTCGGCGCTGCTCGTCGCGGACTCGCAGCAGGACTTCCTGAACCGCCTGGAGATGATGCGGATCCTCGCGACCGACAGGGCCGAGTCGCTGGCCCGGCTGTCCAGCGCGGTCGAGAAGGCCCGTCAGGCGCACCAGGTGGCGGAGACCGCGCGCGCCCGTGCCGCCGAGGCCGCCGCGTCGGCCGAACAGCTGAAGGCCGACCTCGACGGGCGCAGCCGCGCGCTGCAGACACAGATCGACCAGGTGCGGACGGCGCTGACGCGCCTGCCACCCCCCGTCGCCGCGAAGCTGAGCGATCCGGGTGACCGGTCGGCGGTCAGCGTGCCCGCGGGGGTGGCCGGGCTCGCGCTCGCGTTCGCCCTGGCACGCCGCGGTGACGACTACCGCTACGGCGGCACCGGCCCCCGGTCGTGGGACTGCGCCGGCCTGACGATGAAGGCCTACGCGGCGGCCGGTGTCTCGATCCCGCGCACGTCCGGGGGACAGGCCACCGTCGGGCGTGCGGTGGGGCGCGGCGAGGTCCGCGCCGGAGACCTGATCGTCTACTACGCGAGCCGCTCGCACGTCGCCATGGCGGTCGACAACACACGCGCCGTCCACGCCTCGACCGAGGGTCAGCCGGTGAAGATCGCGCCCATCGACGCCATCGGACCGATCGCGGTCATCCGGCGCGTCGAGGGTTAGCGTTGCGCCGGTGAAGCACCTCCGGGCGTTGCTGGCGATCACGGTCGCCATGACGTTCCTGCTGGGCCTGACCGTTGCAACACGGCCCGTTGAGTTGCGGCCGACCGAAAACGTCGAGTGCAAAAAAGCCGTGCTGACGACGGTCTCAGGCACGGTGACCAGCAGTTCTTGCGACGGAGAGCTGGCGGCGCGGGCGTCGGCGTTGCTGGACGAGTCGGTGCGCGGTGTCGCCGATATAGTGGATATCGGCTCGACGAAGATCGCCTGGGTGAAGCGGGCCGACGTCGTCGTCCCGGCGTCGGAGCCGGAGCTGGTGTCGCTCGTCGGGCCGGCGTTCGCGGACATGGCCGGGATCGCGATCCGCGACGGGTCCGGGCAGCGGGTGGTCCTCAACCGGGTGCGCGCGGCGGCGTTGTCGGACCTCGAGCTGAGGGTGCTGCTGCGGCACGAGATCACGCACGTGGCGACGCGCGACCTCACGTCGGACTCGGCTCCGCTGTGGCTGGTGGAGGGGTTCGCGGACTGGGTGGCGTTCCACGGCCTGGGGCTGTCGCTGCGCCAGGCCGCGCCGTTGCTCACCCCGGACGTCTCGGCGTTGCCCACCGACTTCGGCGGCCCCGGCCGCGACCTCGCCTACCAGCAGGCGTACTCGATCATGGTCTACCTGGAGTCGGCGCTGGGGGAGCGGGGCGTCGTGGACTTCTTCCTGCGGCACGCGTCGACGTCCGCTGTGGACCCGGGCGAGGTCGGCGTCGCGGGCTGGCGCGCGTTTCTGGGAACCAGCATCGGATAGCGTTGCCGGGTGCGCCGAACCTTGCTGGTGACCAACGACTTCCCGCCCCGCCCCGGTGGCATCCAGGCCTACCTGCACGCTTTGGCGACACGGCTGCCCACGGACTCCCTCGTCGTCTACGCGCCGAAGTGGAAGGGCGCGGAGGAGTTCGACGCGCGGCAGCCGTTCCCGGTGGTGCGGCACCCCACGTCGCTGATGCTGCCGACGCCGGACGTCCTCTCCCGTGCCCGCGACATCGCCCGCGCCGAGTCGTGCGAGGCCGCGTGGTTCGGCGCCGCGGCACCGCTCGCGTTGCTGGCGCCGTCGCTCGGGCTGAGCCGCTCGGTCGCCTCCACGCACGGGCACGAGGTCGGCTGGTCGATGCTGCCGGTGGCGCGCCAGGCCTTGCGGGCCATCGGGTCCGGTGTGGACGTCGTGACGTACGTCAGCAAGTACACGCGGTCGCGGTTCGCGGCGGCGTTCGGCGCGATGGCGGCGCTGGAACACCTGCCGTCCGGTGTGGACACCGAGGCGTACCGCCCGGACCCCGCCGCCCGCGCCGAGATCCGCCGCCGCTACGGCCTGGGCGACCGGCCGGTGATCGTGTGCGTGTCACGGCTCGTGCCGCGCAAGGGCCAGGACATCCTGATCCGCGCGCTGCCGCTGATCCAGCGTTCGGTGCCGGACGCAGCGCTGCTGATCGTCGGCGGCGGACCGTACCGGGGAACGCTGGAGAAGCTGGCGGACGGCAACCGCGACGTCGTGCTGACCGGGTCGGTGCCGTGGGAGGAATTGCCCGCGCACTACAACGCCGGTGACGTGTTCGCGATGCCGTGTCGCACCCGCGGCCGCGGCCTCGACGTCGAAGGGCTCGGCATCGTCTACCTGGAGGCCTCGGCGACCGGACTGCCCGTGGTGGCCGGCCGCTCCGGCGGCGCGCCGGAGACCGTGCTCAACGGCACCACCGGCAACGTCGTCGACGGCCGCGACGTCGAGGACGTCGCCGCGAAGGTCGGCGCGCTGCTGGCCGACCCCGGCACGGCCGTGAAGATGGGCCGCGCCGGGCGGGAGTGGGTGAGCGACCACTGGCGGTGGGACCAGCTCGCACACCGCCTCGAAGGCCTGATCGGCTGACCGAGGTCACGCCGATCGATATCCCATACGCGATATATCGGCTGAACTTCGGTCCGGCCGATATATCGCCGTCTGGTCCCTGGATGAGCGCCGGTATGCGATGTATTGGATATCGGCTTAGTCGATGACAACGTTGTCACTCGAGATAATATATCGGCCTGAGAGCAGCCCTGGCGTGGCGATATGCGATATATCAGCGACGCGCCACCGGAGTGCGATATCCGATATATCAGTACGGGCGCTGCTGCGGAGCCTGGTGTGCGAGATGTCGGCGTGCGGCATCGCCAAGAGTGTTGATATCCGATATATCGGATATCAACGAACCCGATCAGCGAGTTCGCGAGCCCGGTTCTCCAGGGCGCGCAGCCCTAACTCCGCGCTGCGCCGCACCGCCTGCTCAGCCGCCGCCTGGGACTCCGAAAAACGGGAGAGCTCCCGCCACACCACGGCCAGGCTGATCAACGCCCGCACCTCACCCGAGGCGTAGCCGATCCGCCGCGCCGTCGCCAGGGCCTGCTCGAACTGCGCCGCGGCCACCTCCGGCTCGGACAGGGCACGGCGGACCTCGCCGAGCGTGATCCGCACCGACGTCGCCACCTGCGGGTCGCCGCCGTCGGCCACGAGCGCCAGGGCGCGGGAGGCGAACGACAGCGCGGCCTCCGGGTTGCCCTCCGCGAGCTCCAGGGCGGCCAGGTTGTCCAGGGCCTCGGCGTCACCGGCGGGGACGTTGCCGAGCTCCAGGGCACGGTCGAGGTGTGCGCGGGCCTCGACCAGCCTGCCCTGCAGGCGCAGGGCCATGCCGAGGTAGGCGTGGCTGTCGGCGTTGGGGGCCAGGGCCAGGGCCTGGGAGAAGTGCTCGACCGCGCCGTCGACCTCGCCGAGCTCGATCGAGAGCTGGCCGAGGTTGTACAGGCCGGTGCTGACGCTGTCGGCCGAGCGCAGCATCGCCAGGCAGCGCACCAGGGCCTCCTTGGCCAGGCCCAGCTCTCCCGAGCGGCGGCGCACGAGGCTGAGGTTGTTGAGCACGCTCGCCTCCGCGTCCTTGTCGCCCAGCTCCCGGTACAGCTCGATCGCGTGGTCGTGGTGCTCCACCGACAGCGCGTACTCGCCGAGCCGCAGGTACAGCGTGCCGAGGTTCGCGTGCATCGCCGCCTCGGCCGGGCGGTGCGCGCACGCCTGGGCCGCGGCGAGGGCGTGGCGGGCCGTCGCGAGCCACTCGCCCACGTGCTGGCCGATCCACAGGTAGCCGCGCAGCGCGTCGGCCAGCTGCCACGCCATCGGCGCCGGGCCGTGCTCGGCGGCGTGCCTGATGGCGGCGGCCAGGTTCGGGCGTTCCGCGTCGAGCCACACCAGGGCGTCGTCCGCGCCGGCGATGCGCGGGGGCGGGCCCTCCGGGGTCGTCGGCAGCCGCACGATGCCGGGGTAGAGCAGTTCGGCGCAGCGCTCGACGCCGCGCAGGTAGTGGTTCAGCAGGGCCGTCCACGCCAGCTCCTGCTCGGCCGGGCTGTCCGACTTCTCGCACAACGCGGCGGCGTAGCGCACCAGCTCGTCGTGGAACCGGTAGCGGCCCGGTGCGGAGGACACCACCAGGCGCGCGATCTCCAGCACCGTCAGCAGGCCCTCGGCGTCCACGTCGGCCAGCGCCGAGGCCGCCTCCGCCGTGAAGTCCGGTCCGGGCACCATCGACAGCAGCCGGAACAACCGCTGCGCCACGGGTGGCAGGGCGGCGTAGGCCAGCTCGATCGGCGAGCCCGAGATCGTCACGTCGTCGCGCCCGGCCAGGTACGCCGCCGCCACCCGCAGCGCCAGCGGCAGGTGTCCGCACCGGTCGGCCAGCTCCGCGTGGTCGCCCGGCCCGAGCAGGGTGGTGAGCAACGCGGCCGACTCCGGAGGCGAGAACACGTCCACCGGCACGGTCCGTGCGCCGTTCATCGCGATCAGCCCGCGCAGGTCGTCGCGCGACGTCACGACCACGCGGCACGACGCCGTCCCCGGCAGCAGCGGGCGCACCTGGTCCGGCGCGGAGGCGTTGTCCAGCACCAGCAGCATCCGCCGGCCCGACAGCAACGACCGCAGCATCGTGCTCTGCTCGTCCGCGTCGGCCGGGATCTCGTCCGGCGGCACCCCCAGCGCCCGCAGGAACCGCGACAGCACGTCCATTCCGTCAGCCGGGGGTCCCAGGGCGTACCCGCGCAGGTCGACGTACAGCTGCCCGTCGGGGAACCGGTCGCGCAGCAGGTGCGCCACGTGCACCGCCAGCGTCGTCTTGCCCACGCCCGGTTGTCCCGCCAGCGTCACGATCGGCACCGACCCGCCCGTGAGCAGCCCAGAGACCCGCTCCACGTGCCGGGCGCGACCGGTGAAGTCCGCGATGTCGTCCGGCAGCCGCATCGGCGTCGCGGGCGCGCGTTCCGGCTCCCGCGCCAGCACGGGCGCCGCGAGCTCCGGCGCTCCCACCAGGATCGCCTGGTGCAACGACCGCAGCTCGGCGGACGGGTCGATGCCCAGCTGCTCGTCGAGCGTCCGGTCGAGCTGCCGGAACGCCTCCAGCGCCTCCGCCTGCCTGCTGCTGCGGTACAGCGCGATCATCAGCTGGGCCCAGAACCGCTCGCGCAACGGGTGGTCGCGGGTCAGCGCGAACAGCTCCGGCAGGAGGTCCGCGTGGTTGCCCAGCGCGAGCTCCACGTCCAGCCGCTGCTCGTGCACCGTCATCAGCAGCTCGGTCAGCCGGGGCGCGTGCTCGGCGTACAACGTCTCCGACGGCACGTCCGACAGCACCGGGCCGCGCCACAGCTCCAACGCCTCGGCAAACGCTTTCCGCGCGGTGACCGGGTCGTCGGAGGCGACGGCGGCACGTCCGCGGGCAGCCGCGCCGGCGAACCGGTGCACGTCCACGGCCAGCGGGTCGACGCGCATGCGGTAGCCGTCGGCGGCGGTCTGGATCAGCGACGGGTCGCCCAGCGCCGCACGCAACCGCATGACGTACGTCTGCACCGCGCCACGCGTGCGTGCGGGGGGCGTGTCACCCCACACGTGCTCGACCAGTTCCGTCACGGGGACGACGCGGTTCGGCCGCAGCAGCAACGCCGCCAGCAACGCTCTGTGCTTGCCCGCGCGGAGCACCACCGACACGCCGTCCAGGCGCACTTCCATCGGGCCGAGCAGCCGGAACTGCGGACCCGGAGCCATTGCCTTCCCCTCGTGATCGCCGGATGATCCCCCTCTGCCCGACAGCCTATTGGCGTGCTGTCGCGGAGTGACATCGACGCGTCAGCGAAACGTCAGCGCCGTACGGCAATCTTGCTCATGTCCCGGTCGGGGGGCCGGGGCAACAACTTCTCGGGTTCGGCGGATTCTCCGCGGATCACGATCGCTGGGGGTCGGAAGGCCCAGGAGCTCTCTCTCAGCTCCTGGGCCTTTCGCGTACTCCGGGGGACTACTTGGCGTAGATCGCGTCGATGTCCGACGCGTAGGTCGACGCCACGACCGACCGCTTCAGCTTCAGCGACGGCGTCATCTCGCCGCCCGCCTCGGTGAAGTCCACCGGCAGCACGCGGAACCTGCGGATCGCCTCCGCCTTCGACACCGACTTGTTCGCCTCGTCGACCACGGCCTGGATCTCGGCGATCAGGTCCGGGTCCTCGATCAGGTCCGGGACCTCCGCCGACTCCGGCTTGCCGTGCGACTCCTTCCACGACGGGAAGAACTCCGGGTCGATCGTGATCAGCGCGCCGATGAACGGCTGCTTGTCGCCGACCACCATGCACTGCGAGATCAGCGGGTGCGCCCGGATGCGGTCCTCGAGCTGCGCGGGGGAGACGTTCTTGCCACCGGCGGTGACGATGATCTCCTTCTTGCGGCCCGTGATCTGCAGGTAGCCGTCCTCGTCGAGCTCGCCGATGTCCCCGGTGTGGAACCAGCCGTCCTCGAGTGCCTCCTTGGTGGCGGCCTCGTTGTTCCAGTAGCCGGTGAACACGATGTCGCCCTTGACGAGGATCTCGCCGTCCTCGGCGATCCGCACCGACGTGCCCGGCACCGGCAGGCCGACCGTGCCGACCTTCTCCTGGCCGCGGAACGTCACGCACGCCGCCGCCGACGTCTCCGTCAGGCCGTAGCCCTCGTACACGGGGATGCCCGCGCCGCGGAAGAAGTGCGACAGCCGGTCACCCAGCGGCGCGCCACCGGACACCGCCGCCATCGCACGGCCACCCAGCGCCGCGCGCAGCTTCGCGAACACCAGCTTGTCGAACACCGCGTGCTTGATCCGCAGGCCGAGACCGGGCCCGCCGTCGTCCAGGGCGCTCGAGTACGCGACCGAGGTGGCCTCGGCGGCGTCGAAGATCTTGCCCTTGCCGCCGGCGTGCGCCTTCTGCTTCGCGCCGTTGTAGACCTTCTCGAACACCCGCGGCACCGCGACGACGAACGTCGGGCGGAACTGGCCGAGGTCGTCGACGAGGTTCTTCACGTCCGCGGTGTGGCCCAGCGTCACGCGCGAGTAGACGCACGCCAGCGCCAGTGCACGCGCCAGGATGTGCGCGAGCGGCAGGAACAGCAGCAGCGAGTTGCCCGCGGTGAGGATCTCGGGGAACCGCGACAGCGCCGACCGCACCTCGGACAGCAGGTTGCGGTGCGTCAGCGTGCAGCCCTTGGGGCGGCCCGTGGTGCCGGACGTGTAGACGAGCGTGGCCGTGTGCTCGGCCTTCGCCTGCGCGCGGCGCTCGTGCACCTGCTCGTCGGTGATCTCGGCGCCCAGCGCGGTCAGCTCGTCGACAGCGGCGGCCGCTCCCTCGATCTGCCACACGTGGCGCAGCTCGGGCAGCTTGTCGACGACGTCGTCGACCAGCGCGCGGTGCGAGGACGCCTCGACGAAGACCGCCCTGGCGCCCGAGTCGGACAGGATCCACTCGACCTGGTCCGCCGACGACGTCTCGTAGATCGGCACGACGACGCCGCCCGCCGCCCAGATGGCGAAGTCGAGCAACGACCACTCGTAGCGGGTCTTGGACACCAGACCGATCCGGTCGCCCAGCTCGAGACCGGCCGCGACCAGGCCCTTGGCGACAGCCATGACCTGCGCGGCGAAATCACGCGCCGTGATGTCCACCCAGGTGCCGTCGACCTGCCTGCGGAAGCTGACGGCGTTGCCGAAGCGTTCCGCGTTGGCCCACACCATGTCGGTGAGGTTCTCCTCCGGAGCCACTTCGGCGGTGGCGGGGACGCTGAACTCGCGCACGTCAACCTCCGTACGGTGTTTTGTTACTGGTGGGGAAACTTAGCGTGTGATTCCGGCGATACAAAGGTTGGTACGCCCTTCCGTTACCTTTTGTCCCCATGGCCAGCGTCGATGTCGTTGACGAGACTTTCCTGGCGGTGCCACCCGGCGTGGTCGCCGCAGCGTTCGCCGCGCCGGAGTCGTGGCGGCGGTTCTGGCCCGATCTCGAGCTCGACGTCTACGCGAACCGCGGGGACGAGGGACTGCGCTGGACGGTCGGCGGCGCGCTCGTCGGCACGATGGAGATCTGGCTCGAGCCCGTGCTCGACGGCACCGTGCTGCACTACTTCCTCCGCGCTGATCCGCCGGCCGGGTCGCTCACGCCGCGCCACGCGCGCCGGGAGGTGCAACGCCGCCAGCTCGACGCGAAGTCCGTCGCACTGGGCCTCAAGCTCGTGCTGGAGGACGGCCGTCCCGCCGGCTGCCCGCCGCACGCGTGATCCTGCCGGGCCGTCAACTAAGTTGGAACCGTGCGGGTTCATGTGGTTTCCGATGTGCATGGCAACGCGGAGGCGCTCGCGCGCGCCGGTGAGGGCGCGGACGCCCTCGTCGTGCTCGGCGACCTGATCGACTTCATCGACTACCACGACCACTCCGGGGGAATCCTCGGCCGCGTCTTCGGGCCGGAGAAGGTCGGGGTCCTCGCGGAGATGCGGCGCGGCACCCGGCGCGCCGACACCGCGAGCTACATCCGGTCGCTGTGGGCCGGTCTCGCGGACGCGCGTTCCGTCGTGGAAGAAGCGGTGCTGGAGCAGTACGACGCGTTGTTCTCGGCGATGTCCGCGCCGACGTACGTGACACCGGGCAATGTGGACAGTCCGCACCTGTGGCCGCGGTTCGCGGGTACCGGCGTGCACGTCCTCGACGGCGAGTCGACCGAGATCGGCGGGCTGCGGTTCGGCTTCGCGGGCGGCGGGCTGATGATGCCGGGGGCGGTCCGCAACCCCGACGCGCCGTGGTTCCCGTACCTGCGCACGGAGCAGGACATGGCGTCGGCGCTGGAGCGGATGGGACGGGTCGACGTCCTGTGCACGCACATCCCGCCGCTGGTTCCGGAGCTGACGTACGACGTCGTCGCGCGCCGGGCGGAGTGGGGGTCGCGGCCCGCGCTGGACAAGATCGTGAGCGAACGGCCGCGCTGGTCGGTGTTCGGGCACGTGCACCAGCCGCTGGCCAGACGTGTGCGCATCGGCTACACCGAGTGCATCAACGCCGGGCACTTCCAGCGCAGCGGCAAGCCTCACGTCCTCAACTGGTAAAGACGCGAGTAACCTCCTCACACATGGCCGACGAGTCCACTCAGTCCATCGTCATCGACGCGCCGCCTGAGAAGATCATGGCGATCATCGCTGACTTCCCGTCGTACCCGGACTGGGCGAACGGGATGAAGGAGGTCGAGGTCCTCGGCACCGGTGAGGACGGCCGTGCCGACCAGGTCCGGTTCGCGATCGACCAGGGGCCCGTCAAGGACGAGTACACCCTGAGGTACGACTGGTCCGCCGACGGTCTGTCGGTGCGGTGGGACCTCGTCAAGGGCACCATGCAGAAGTCGCAGCACGGCAGCTACGTGCTGGAGCCCTCCGGCACCGGCACCAAGGTCACCTACACGCTCTCGGTGCAGCTGGTGATCCCGATGATCGGCCTGTTCCGCCGCAAGGCGGAGAAGATGATCCTGGACACCGCGCTCAAGGAGCTCAAGAAGCGCGCGGAGAAGGCGGCTTGAGCCAGGTCCTGCTCTTCACCGGCAAGGGCGGGGTCGGCAAGACGACACTGGCCGCCGCGACGGCGGCCTCCCTCGCGGCCAGTGGTCGCAAGGCGCTCGTGGTCTCCACCGATCCCGCGCACTCGCTCGGCGACGCCCTCGACGTCCGCCTGGGCGCCTCTCCGTCCGAAGTGGACACCGCTGGGGCATCCCTCGGCGGCCTCTTCGCCTGCCAGATCGACCCGCGCGGACTCGTCGACGAGGCGTGGGGCGATCTGCGCGGTCATCTGCGCACCGTGCTCGCCGGCGCCGGCGTCGACGAGCTCGACGCGGAGGAGCTGACCGTGCTGCCCGGCGTCGAGGAGCTCCTCGCGCTGGCGGAGGTGCGGCGGCTCGCCGTGTCCGGGCCGTGGGAGGTCGTGGTCGTCGACTGCGGGCCGACCGCCGAGACGTTGCGGCTGCTGTCGCTGCCCGAGGCGTTCGCGGGCTACCTGGAACGGCTCTTCCCGACCCACCGGCGCGTCGTGCGCGGCCTCCTGGCGGGCGTCGCGGGCACCGGGACCGTCGAGAAGTGGGACGCGACGGCGGACGCGCTGAGCAGGTTGGCCGAACGCCTGGACGCGTTGCGCTCGATGCTCGCGGACCCGGCGTCGTGCTCGGTGCGGCTGGTGCTGACACCGGAACGCGTGGTCGCCGCCGAGACCCGGCGCACCCTGACCGCGCTGGCGTTGCAGGGCATCCGCGTCGACAGCGTGATCGCGAACCGGCTGGTGCCCTCGCCGGGTGCCGCGCGCGGTGCGGCGGCGTCGTGGCTGCGGACCCGTCGCCAGGAGCAGGACGCGGTGCTGGCGGAGCTGACCGGGATCGGGGAGATCCGCACGGTCGACCACCGCGCGTCCGAGCCCGTCGGCGTGCCGGCGCTGCTGGAGGTCGCCGCGCAGCTCTACGGCGACTCCGACCCGTCGCCGGGGGCCGCGGTGCCTCCTGGTGCCCAGGGGTCGCTGCTGGAGGTGTCGGGCGGCGGGCGCGGGCTCGACGCCCGGTACTCGCTGCGGATCGCGTTGCCGCTGGCCGACGACACGGAGCTCGACCTGGCGCGGGTGGAGGACGACCTCGCCCTGACCGTCGACGGCAGGCGCAGGCTCGTGGCGCTGCCGTCGTTGCTGAGGCGCTGCATCGTGACCGGCGCCGAGATGGACTCGGCCGGCGTGACGGTGGGGTTCCGCCCCGACCCGTCGCTGTGGCGTTGACCCGGCGCTGACCAGGAGCTCGAGATGACCCAGAACAACGCCGGCGACACCGGCAAGCTCGCCGAGGAGCTGCGGCTGCTCCTCGACACGGCCGCCGAGCGGGTGCAGCCGTGGCTGCAGCGCGTCGCCGAGGCGGGCGACGGCTCGCACACGCCCGAGACGTGCGGCTGGTGCCCGTTGTGCAACGGCGTGGCGCTGCTGCGCGGCGACCGCTCCGAGCTGGCCGCGAAGGCCGCCGAGCACGCCGCGGGCCTGATCGCGGTGCTGCGGGCCGCCCTGAGCGAACCCGGCACGCCGCCGGGACCCGCCGAGGAGCCCGCTACGGACGCGGGTCAGCGCGTGCAGCACATCAAGGTCGTGAGGAAGACGGACTAGTGCTGACCGTCGGAGTGGACATCGGGGGCACCAGCGTGCGCGCGGGTGTCGTGGACGCGCGTGGCTCGGTGCTCGACACCTCACGCGCGCCGACGCCCGCAAGTGAACGCGCCCTCGAGGACGCGATCGTCGCCGCCGTGGAGGAGGTGGCGGACCGGCACACGGTCAACGCCGTCGGTCTCGCAGTGGCGGGCTTCATCGCCTCGGACCGCCGCACGGTCCGTTTCGCGCCCCACCTGGCGTGGCGGCAGGTGAACGTCGCAGAACGCATGAGCGACCGCCTCGGCATGCCCGTCGTCCTGGAGCACGACGCGAACGCCGCCGCTCTCGCCGAACACCGCTTCGGTGCCGCCCGTGGCGCACACACGGCCGTACTGGTCGCCATCGGCACGGGCATCGGCGCCGCACTGCTGCTGAACGGCGAGGTCTTCCGCGGCGCGCACGGCGTCGCTCCCGAACTCGGCCACCTGCGCGTCGTCCCGAACGGCCGCCCTTGCCCGTGTGGCAAGAACGGCTGCTGGGAGCGCTACTGCAGTGGCACGGCCCTGTCGGCCACCGCGGTGGAACTGCTGGCCAAGCACCCCGGCGTCTCGACCGTGCTGGCCCGTGAGGCCGCCGGCGACTCGCGCGCGGTGACCGGACGGCGGGTGGCGGGAGCGGCCAGGGACGGCGACCCGCTGGCCCAGCGCGCGATGGCCGACCTGGCCCGCTGGCTCGGCGAGGGCCTGGCGCTGGTCGCCGACGTCTACGACCCCGAGGTGATCGTCATCGGGGGCGGGGTGTCGACGTCGGCGCCGCTGTTCCTCGACGACGCCCGCGAGCACTACGCCTCGGTCGTCACCGGCGCGGGCCACCGGCCGCTGGCGCGGATCCGGACCGCGCAGCTCGGCGACGACGCCGGCATCGTGGGCGCGGCGACGCTGGCCCGCGAGGTGGCGGCGTCCCTGACCGAGAACAACTCCCGCCGGTCCTAGCTCTCCACCGGGTCGTGGCCCCAGTTCATCAGCGAGTAGCGCCAGCGGCTGTCCTCGACGTCGCCGTCCGGCCGCTGGGCGAGGTGCCGGTGGACGTAGCCGACGACCTTGCGCATGTGCTGGTAGTCGTCGTCGGTGAGGTCGTCGCGCTTCTTCCGCAGCAGCTCGACGATCCGCCGGCCTGACGCGTGCCCGGTCGACTCGCCGGACGACTTGTCGCCGACCTGCTTCGACTCGTCGGTGCCGAGCCACTTCTCCAGCTTCGAGGCGGTCATGGTGACCGCGTCGCCGAAGTCCTTGCGAATCTGGTCCCGATCGTCGCTCATGCTTCCTCCACCTGGCCGGATTGACTAGTCCGGTCGGGGTACCCCGCGACCATGGCCAAGCACCCTTTCAAGCCCGGCGACGAGGTCGAGTGGTCCAGCCACGGCTCGACGACGCACGGGGAGGTCAAGGAGGAGATCACCACGGAGGAGGAGGCCGCGGGCCGCAAGGTCAAGGCCTCGGAGGAGGAGCCGCAGTACCGGGTCGAGAGCGCGAAGAGCGGCCGGGACGCGGTCCACAAGCCCGGAGCCCTGAAGAAGAAGGGCTGAAGCCGGGGTTCGCGGCGAGCGGATCGGGGATGTTCGCTCGCCGCGAACGCTCACGTCGGGCGGACTAGCGGCCGAGCAGGCGCAGGATGCGCGGGCGGCGGCGCTGGGCGCGCTCCGCGTCCTTCTTGGTCAGGGTCGCCATGGCACGGGCCATCATCAGGTGCTGCATCTGGTCCATGCCCGACACGGTAGGCACGACCCGATCGTTATCTGAAGGTGTGAGTGGCCGTTATCACGTCGTTACCACTCGGGTCACGGCGCGTCACACCTGAGCGCCGTCGTCCCATCCGGAGTCCGGCGGCGGGGTGTTGCGCATGCGCAGGATCAGCCAGCCGACGCCCGCGCAGAGCGCCACGAGCGACAACGGGGTGCCGATGCGCGGCTGCAGCCCGAAGAGGCCGGGGGCGACCAGCAGGACGATGCCCAGCACGAACAGGCCGAGCGCCGCGAGCGTGGAGGCGCGCAGCACCGGGAACGGCGGCGGCTCCGGCGGGACGTAGTGGTCCTCGTCGTCCCGGCTCCGGCGTTCGGGCTCGTCCTCGGGTTCCGGTGCGACGTCGTCGACCACGTCCTCGGGTACGTCGTGGTGGACGGTCTCCTGACGTGCCTCGTCGAGGTCGAGCCAGTCCTTGCCGACGCCGTCCCGTTCGAGACCCGCGACGATCTCGGCAAAGAGCTCGTCGACGTTCTCGGGGCCGTCGGTCGAGTCGCGCCGGGCGTTCATCCAGAGCCTCTCCACGTGCCGCACCCTCTGACCCCACATCGTTGCACGACGGCGGAGTGTTGCGGCGTACGGCAGTCGGCTCAGTCACCATCTCGGGGCACCATCTTCGGGACACATCTCAGTACGCCGTGACGACCGAACCCGGGATTCGTTGTGTGAGGTGCCGTCGGCTCCGTAGGCTGGTCGCCGGGATCAAGGTTCGTGTCTAGGGAGGCGCTTCCCGCTGTGCTGTACTGGTTGATGAAGCACGTCCTCCTGGGACCGATCCTGCGGCTGTTCTTCCAGCCCAAGATCATCGAGGGAGCCGAGAACATCCCGAAGGACGGCGGAGCGATCCTGGCGAGCAACCACCTCGCCGTCTCCGACTCCTTCTTCCTGCCGCTGATGCTGTCGCGGCGCGTCACCTTCCCCGCCAAGATCGAGTACTTCACCGGCACGGGTCTCAAGGGCAAGCTGCAGAAGTGGTTCTTCTCCGGTGTCGGCCAGGTGCCGATCGACCGGTCCAGCGCGTCCGCCGCGCAAGGGGCCCTCGACACCGGTGTGCGGATCGTGCGCGAGGGCAAGCTCCTCGGCATCTACCCCGAGGGCACCCGTTCGCCCGACGCGCGCCTGTACAAGGGCAAGGTCGGTGTCGCGTGGATCGCGCTGGAGTCCGGCGCGCCGGTCATCCCCGTGGCGATGTTCGGCACGGACAAGGCGAACCCCATCGGCTCGCGCATGTGGAAGCCGCACCCGATCCGGATCAAGATCGGCAAGCCGCTCGACTTCTCCCGCTACGAGGGCCTGTCCGGCGACAGGTTCGTGCTGCGGTCGATCACCGACGAGATCATGTACGCGCTGATGGAGCTGTCCGGCCAGGAGTACGTCGACGTCTACGCGTCGAAGGTCAAGGAGCAGACCGCCGACGTGCCGGTGCAGGGGAAGAAGGCCGACCGGGTGCCCGAGAAGAAGGCGGGCTGAGCGGCCGCCTAGGGTGTCGCGGTGCGGTTCTTCTACGACTGTGAGTTCATCGAGGACGGGGTGACGATCGACCTCGTGTCGATCGGTGTGGTCGACGAGGAAGGCCGCGAGTTCTACGCCGTCTCCACCGAGTTCGACCCCGAGCGCGCCGGCCCGTGGGTGCGGCAGAACGTCCTCAACCAGCTCCCCTCGCCCGCGGACAAGGCGTGGCGCAGCCGCGACCGCATCCGCGAGGACCTGCTCGACTTCCTCGGCGCGCGCAACGCCGCCCGTGACGAGGTCGAGCTGTGGGCGTGGTTCGCCGCCTACGACCACGTCGCGCTGGCCCAGCTGTGGGGTGCGATGCCGGCGTTGCCGCGCTCGTTGCCCCGCTTCACCCGCGACCTGCGTCAGCGCTGGGACGACGTCGGCCGCCCCAAGCTGCCGGCCCCTCCCGCCGACGCCCACGACGCCCTCGCCGACGCGCGGCACAACCTCGCGCGGTGGAGGGTGATCGAGGAACACCGCCGGAAAATCGGGTTTCCCGTCCGATAAGTGAGACCCCCCGTTGCTGCACCGATACAGCTCGTGAAAGTCTGCGTGACACAGAACACGAGAGATGGGGAAGCAGATGCGCATCGGTGTGCTCACTGGCGGTGGTGACTGCCCCGGTCTGAACGCCGTGATCCGGGCCGTGGTCCGCAAGGGCATCAAGGCACACGGCTGGGAGATCGTCGGGTTCCGCAACGGGTGGCAGGGCCCGATCGAGAACCTCACCAAGTCGATCGACCTCGCGGACGTCGAGGAGATCCTGACCCGCGGTGGCACGATCCTGGGCTCGTCGCGCACGAACCCCTACAAGGTCGAGGGCGGTGTCGACCGCATCCGCGAGACCATCGCGGCGAACCAGATCGACGCCATCATCGCGATCGGCGGCGAGGACACCCTCGGTGTCGCCAAGCGCCTCACCGACGACGGCATCGGCGTCGTGGGCGTGCCGAAGACGATCGACAACGACCTGGGCGCCACGGACTACACGTTCGGCTTCGACACGGCCGTCCACATCGCCACCGAGGCCATCGACCGCCTGCGCACCACGGCCGAGTCGCACCACCGCGCGCTCGTCGTCGAGGTCATGGGCCGTCACGCGGGCTGGATCGCGCTGCACTCCGGTCTCGCCGGTGGCGCGAACGTCATCCTCGTGCCCGAGCGCCCCTTCAACGTCGACAAGGTCGTCGACTGGGTCGAGCGCCGCTTCGAGAGCGAGTTCGCGCCGATCATCGTCGTCGCCGAGGGCGCGATGCCCGAGGACGGCGCCGAGGTGCTGCACTCCGGTGAACGCGACGCCTTCGGCCACGTCCGCCTCGGTGGCGTCGGCCAGTGGCTCGCGGAGGAGATCGCGGACCGCACCGGCAAGGAGTCCCGCGCGGCCATCCTCGGCCACATCCAGCGCGGTGGCACGCCGACCGCCTACGACCGCGTCCTGGCGACCCGCTTCGGCCTGCACGCCGTCGACGCCGTCGCCGCCGGTGACTTCGGCACCATGGTCGCGCTGCGCGGCACGGACATCGTCCGCGTGAAGCTGTCGGAGGCGACGGCCGAGCTCAAGACGGTGCCGACCGAGCGCTACGAAGAGGCCGAGGTCTTCTTCGGCGCCTGATCGACCGCACTTCGAAGGGCTCGGACACCGGTGGGTGTCCGAGCCCTTTCGCGTGATGGCGGTCCCGCTGGCTGGGACTCGCGCTGGGACCGCGTGCTCGCTCGCTGCGATGGTGAATTCACCATCCGTTGAGCAACTTCAGGAGACCTGATGAGCGACGCGCGACCCGTCCTGCCCGAGCCGGACGCCGGCGAGACCGGCCCTTACGCGCACCTGGGGTTCTGCAAGGCCAAGCCGGGACACGAGGACGAGGTCGAGCGGCTGATCCTCGGGCTGGTCGAGCCGTTGCGCGCCGAAGAGGGCTCGATCGAGTTCCACGTGCACCGCGACCGCGCGGACCGGTCGCAGTTCGTGATCTACGAGATGTTCCGGTCGAGG
This sequence comes from Lentzea sp., assembly GCF_035525475.1. GTDB lineage: Bacteria > Actinomycetota > Actinomycetes > Mycobacteriales > Pseudonocardiaceae > Lentzea. Next base: position 24,772 of record NZ_DATLEC010000219.1, read on the forward strand.
CAGGACCTGGAGAAGCACGTCGCGCAGCCGTACGTCCACGAGTTCGTCCGCGCGGTCCAGCCGCTCGTGGAAGGTCCGCTGCGCCAGCAGTTCCTGCGCATGTCCAGCACCCTGCCGGCGGGGGAGTAGCCGTGGGCCTGCTCGTCATCGCCGTCGTCACGGTGCTGGTCCTCGTCACCCGCCGGCTGTGGGGACGGTTCACCGGTACCCCGCTGCCGCCGGTCACCGCGCGTCCCGGCAGCGGGTTCGTCACCCGGCTCGGCAAAGCGAAGAACCGCCCGGCCGGCCGTCCGCCGAAACCCCGGGCGGAGGCACCGAGGCGGTTGCCCCGCTACGACTGCGACGTGCTGGTCGTCGGCGCAGGGCCGAGCGGCCTGATGACGGCGGCGCTGCTGGTCCGGCAGGGCGTCAAGGTCTGCGTCGTCGACGCCGGCGACGGTCCCGCGACGGAGTCGAGGGCGTTCGCCGTCCAGGCCCGCACCGTCGAGCTGTTCCGCGGCATCGGACTGGCCGACGAGCTGCTCCGCCGGGGCGTCGTCACCACCGGGATCCGCTTCCACATCAAGGGAAAGCACGTCGGCGGCCTCGACTTCGACCGGGCGAAGGCGGCGACCACGCCGTACCAGTTCATCCTCATGGCGCCGCAGTCCGAAGTGGAGGAACTGCTGCTGCGGGACCTCGCGCGGCACGGCGTCGCGGTCCGGCGCGGCACCCGGCTCACCCAGCTCCACCAGACCGAGGACGCCGTCACGGCGCTGCTCGGCGGCAGGACCGTCACCGCTCAGTACGTCGTCGGCGCGGACGGCGCCCACAGCACGGTCCGTCAGCAGCTCGGGCTGCGCTTCGACGGCGACAAGTACGGCCAGCGCTACCTCTTGGCAGACTGCAGGGTCGAGTGGCCGCTCGACCATGCGCACTTCCGCGTCTTCATGAACGGCACCCGCATCGGCCTGTTCCTGCCGCTCAAGGGAGCGGAGAACTCCCGTGTCATGGTCACCGACTTCGGCGACCCCCAGACGCCGTTCGACCTCGACGTCCTCCAGGCGGAGCTGCGCGAGGCCATGCGCCTGCCGGTCACGCTCAGCGCCCCGACCTGGACCAGTCGCTACCAGGTCCACCTCAAGGGCGTCGACAGTTACCGCAGTGGCAGGGGTTTCGTCGTCGGCGACGCCGCGCACATCCACTCCCCGGCGGGCGGTCAGGGCATGAACACCGGCCTGCACGACGCGGCCAACCTGGCGTGGAAGCTCGCCGCCGTTCTCCGCGGCGCCGACGCGAACCTGCTCGACACCTACGACGCCGAACGCCACCCGGCCGGTCTGCAGCTGCTGGAGTTCACCGACCGCCTCTACCGCGTCGCGGCGGGCCTGAGCGGGTGGAAGGCGTGGCTGCGCGACACCGCGGGACCGTTCCTGGTCGGACGCATGTCGGCCGCACCGCTGCCGCACCGCAAGTCGTTCCACCGCCTGTCCCAGCTGAGCCTGGGCTACCGGCCGAGCGACATCAACGTCAACGAGCTGCTCTACTCGCTCCGGGGCCCGCTCGCCGGCCACCGCGCCCCGGACGCCCGGATCAACGCCCGCGAGCAGGTGTTCGACCTGTTGCAGGGCTACCAGCTGCACGTGGTCGCGTTGTCCCGCAGGCACCTCACGACCGCCGAGATCACCGAGCACACCGACGCGCTCGGCACCCTCGGTGTCTCCACGCACCTCGTCACGCGGGTCGAGGCACGTCCTGACGACCGCGTGCACCAGGCCGACTCGGCGCAGGTGTTCGAGCACTACGGCCTGACCGAACCGGATTCCCAGGCGCTGTACGTCATCCGGCCCGACGGCCACGTCGCGTGGCGGTGCGACGAGCTCGATGTCGAAGCCTGCCGCCGTTTCCTCGCCAGGTTCCACAGCCCGGCCACCGGGGACGTCCAAGCGGCCTGACGTGGAAGGAGGGGCCCGGATCCCACTCCCGAGCCCCTCCTCCATCCCCCTGTCACAGAGCGGGCGAGATGTCCATGTGCACGCGGTAGCCGACGATCTGCTCGCCGGACATCCAGATCACCGTGACGCACGGCAACGCGAGCTGCTTCCCGTCCGGTGCCTCGGTTTCGATGGTGAAGCGGCAGAACAGCTGGTCGCCCACTTCTGCGACCTGGTCGACCACATGCCGCACCCACGGCAACGCACCAGCCGCACCCGCCGTCGCCTCGACGACAGCGGCACGGCCGATCAGCGGCTCGTCGTTGCCGAACACGTAAATGGCGTCGTCGGCGAACCAGGCGCCGAACGCCTCCGCGTCACCGGCGTCGACCGCGGCGCACATCTGCCGCACCATCCCAGTACGGTCCGAGACGGGCGTGCTCATGGCTTCTTCTGCAGCGAAAGACCGTGCCGCACCATGATCTCGGCGACCAGCCTCATGTCGCGCGGGCCCGGCGGCAGCTCGGACAGCGCCTGGTAGTAGTTCTCCAGCCCCGGCGGCGACACGACGGCGACCACGCGGGTCTCCTCGTCGTACGGGTTGTGGAACATGTGCGGCACTCCACGGGGCATCAGCAGCGAGTCGCCTGGCCCCAGCACGTGTTCCTCGCCGTCGAGCTCGACCACGACCCGTCCCTGCACGCACGTGAACAGCTCGTCCTCGCGCGAGTGGATGTGAGTGGGCGGCCCGCCGAGGTTCGGCGGCACGACGTACTCGAACAACGAGTAGGCGCCCTTGGTGTCCGCGCCGGTCAGCCGCGTGTAGATGCCCAGGCCGATCGCGCCGACGTTCGTGCCCTCGCCGGTGCGGTAGACGTGGTGCTTCTGTTCTACTGCCATGGTTTCCTCATTTCGACGGAACGTCCACCCGCGCACCGGCCTCGTGGGCCTCGAGCCGGGCGAGCAGCTGGGGCGTCACCTTGCGGTACGCCGAGGGGGCGACGGGGTTGAGCCAGTGCGTCGCACGGGTCGCACGGCCGATCTGCAGGCCGAGGTCGGCGAGCACCTCGTCGGCGTTGTGCATCGAGAACGGGATGATCTTCGTGCCGCGGCAGTGGTGCGTGTCCGTCGCCTCGTCCATGAACGCGAGCTGCGCCGTCACGTCCTCGCGCCGGGCCTGGTCGTCCGGCAGCGAGAGCGCTCCCGCGAGGTCGGCCGCGATCCACAACGCCGCCATCTCGGCGTTGAGCGGGCTGAAGAACGACGAGTTGTAGCCGTTGAAGTACAGGCCGGGCACGCCGACAGGCTGGATCTGCCGGTACAGCGCGAAGTTGCCGCGTTCGTCGAAGAGCCGCTCCTGCACGGAGTCGGGCAGGAACGGCACGCCCTGGGTGAAACCGGTGGCGCACACGACGAGATCCGCGGACAGCACCGTGCCGTCGGACAGCACGGCGCCGCCGGACTTCAGCCGTTCGATGGTCATGTCTCGGCGCACGCGGATCGAGCCGTCCGCCACGCCTTCGAAGAACCCTTCGGTGACAAGGCCGATCGCACCCCTGACGATGTCCTCCATCCGCCCGGACGGCACGAGGTCGTGCTTCGCGAGGCCGTACTGCCTCACCGACACCGATCCGAGCGAGTTGAGCATCGAGCGCCGCATCCCGTTCGCGGGGCCGTGCAGGAACTTCTCGAACCCGCGCACGAACCGGTACCGGAAGAGCGCCTCGCCCATGCGGGTCAGCAGCAGCATCTTGAAGTTGACGACACCGGCGATCTTGCGTGGGACCTTCCACAGCAGCTGCCGCGCGATGACGTCGGTGCTGGCGGCGACCCGGCTGATCGGCACCGTCACGTCGCACGCCGACTTGCCGTAGCCGACGACGAGGACGTGCTTGTCGCGCGCTTCCTCGGCGTCGAGGAACTCGGTGCCCGCGAGCACCCGCCCGCCGGCCGCCTCGAACTCGTCACGGCCGGGGAACGCCGGCACGGCGGGCTCGCAGAAGACCCCGTTGGCCACGACGACGCGGTCGTAGCGGTAGGTCGTGCCGGTGTGGGTGGTCAGGTCCCACCCGCCGTCCACGGGCACGACGGACGTCACCGTCGTCTCCAGGCGCAGGCACGCGTCGACACCGAAGTGCCACGCGTACGCCTGCAGGTAGGCCTGCACCTGCTCACCGGTCGGCCACTCCGGCAGGACCTTCGGCATCGGGAAGTCCGAGAACGAGTACTGGGCCTTCGGGCTCTGCGTGGTGAGGCCGGGGTAGCGCCTCGTGCGGCTCCACACACCGCCGACGTCCGGCGTCCTGTCGAACACCTCGACCTCGTGCCCTGCCTGCAGCAGCACCTTCGCGGTGGTGAGGCCGGCGACTCCGGCGCCGATGATCGCGACTCGCATCCTGGGTCCTCCTCGGTGAGGATGTGACGGCCCACACTGTGGAGCGGCTGCGCGGTCGCGACCAACCGGGAGTCCCGGCTAGTGGGACTCCCAGCGGCGCGTCGAGTAGGCGCGGCTCGCCGCGGCCGCCGCCATCCGCACGGCGGGACCGATCCGTTCGGGACGCACGGCCGCGCTCGGGCCGGTCACCGACAACGCGGCGGCGGGCTCGCCGGTCGCGGTGAAGATCGGGGCCGCGATGCAGCTGATGCCGACGTTGCCCTCCTCCTTGTCGTAGGCCCAGCCGCGGTCCGGGATCGCGGCGAGCTCGCGCCGCAACGCCGTGGGGCTCGTGATGGTGCGCGGGGTGCGGCGTTCCATCCCGGCCGCGATCACGGCGTCCACCGCGGCCGCGTCGGAGTAGGCGAGGATCGCGCGGCCCAGACCCGAGCAGTGCGCCGGGATCACGCCGCCGACCTGCGACAGCATCGGCATCGGCCGGTGCCCGGTGATCTTCTCGACGACCAGCACGCGGGTGCCGTCGAGCACGCCGAGCTGGACCGTGACGCGGGCGGCGGCGTAGAGGTCCTGCAGGAACGGCAGCACGGCCTCGCGCAGCTCGTGGCGCACCGGGACCAGGCCGGACAGCTTGAACAGGCCGGTGCTGATCCGGTAGCGGTCGCCGGGCTTGTCGAGCCAGCCGAGGTCGATCATGCGCGCCGCCGTGCGGTGCACCGTCGAGCGCGGCAGACCGGACCTGCGGACCAGCTCCGCGAGGCCCAGCTCGCGGTGCCCGGCGTCGAACGCGTCCAGGATCGCCGCCGCGCGTTCGAGTGAACCGCTCGGCTCGCCCGCCCGCGAGTCCCGGTCACTGGGACTCATCCTTGGCCTGTCCCTTCCACACGGCGACTGTAGGAGCTCATGGACGCAAACACCACGCGGGTCGCGCTCGTCGGGGGCGGCGCAGGCGGAATCGGTGCGGCGACGGCCGCGGCGCTCGTCGCGAGCGGGCACCGCGTCGTACTGGCGGGCCGCACCGGGTCGACGTTGAAGGACACGGCCGCGGCGCTCGGCGACGCCGCGGACCACGTCGTCTGCGACCTCGCCGACCCCGGTGAGGCCACCGCGGTCGTGGACGAGGTCGTCGACCGGCACGGGTCGCTCGACGTGCTCGTCGTGAACGCGGGCGGGCCGTCGCCGGGCGAGATCTTCGCGGTGACGGACGCGCAGTGGCACCGCGACCTCGACCTGCTGCTGCTCGGGCCGCTCGCGTTGCTGCGCGAGGCGTTGCCGGCGATGGCGGCGCGCGGGTTCGGCCGGGCCGTGGTGATCACGTCCACCGCGGTGCGCCAGCCGCAGCCCGGTCTCGCGTCCTCCACGGTGCTGCGCGCGGCCGTGACGTCGGCGGCCAAGCTCGCGTCCCGGCAGTACGCGGCGGACGGCGTCACGGTCAACTGCGTCGCTCCCGGCGCGACCCTGACGCCGCGGCGGCTGCAAGTGCTGCGCCGCAGGGCGGAGGCGGCGGGCGTCGACCTCGACACCGCCGCCGCCGACGACCTCGCCGACATCCCGGCGTCGCGCGCGGCGGATCCGGCCGAGATCGCCGCCGCTGTCGCGTTCCTGGTGTCGCCCCAGGCCTCGTACGTCAACGGCACCGTGCTGACCGTCGACGGCGGCCGCACCGAATTCGCTGGGTGAAAGGGAAATCGCGTTGGCCACCTCAGGACCCGACTTCGCCATGACCGACTTCCTCGGGGCGCTCACGCACGCGGTGCGACCCGACGGAGGGCGTCCGCTGGTCGTGCACGACGACGAGCTGGAGACGATCCCGCCCGGCGCGGTGCCGAACCCGACGACGCTGCGGATCGCGGGAAAGCTGCCCACGTCGACGTTCGAGCTGTTCCGGCAGGTGATCCCGCCGGGCGAGAGCTCCGACATGCAGCGGCACTACCACGAGACCGTGCACTTCGTGATCTCCGGCGACGGGCACAGCGAGATCCAGCACTCCGACCCCGAGGAGCTCGAGACGGTCGGCTGGACCACCGGCTCGTTCGTCTACACGCCGCCGTGGACCTGGCACCGCCACTACAACGACTCCGCGGAGCACCCGGTCGAGTTCCTGACGATCGAGAACTCGCGGCTGCTCGCGCTGTTCGGGCTCGCCCGCAGGCAGAGCGCGGGACTCGCGACCTTCGACGAGGCCCGCGCCCGTTTCGACACACCAGGGGAGAACCAGTGATTCCCGACCACGTCAGCATCTGGGGCGAACTGTCGCATGTGGACCACGTCGTGCGGCACGTCGACGTCCCCGTGCGAGGCCACAGCGTGCGCACCAGGGTCCTGCAGGCGGGCGCCGGACCGGAGCTCGTGCTGCTGCACGGCACCGGTGGCCACCTGGAGGCCTACTCCCGCGACATCGCGGGCCTGGCGGAGGACTTCCACGTCACCGCCTACGACATGATCGGCCACGGCTGGTCCGGCCTGCCCGACCTGCCGTACACGATCGACGTGCTGTCCGAGCACCTCGTGGGACTGCTGGACGCGCTGGGCGTCGAGCGCGCCCACCTGTCCGGTGAGTCGCTGGGCGGCTGGGTGGCCGCGTGGGTGGCCGCGCACTTCCCGTCCCGCGTCGACCGGCTGGTGCTGAACACGCCGGGCAACATCGCGAACAAGCCCGAGGTCATGCGACGCATGCGGGACAGCACGATGGCCGCCGTGCTCGACCCGAGCGAGGAGACCGTGCGGCGGCGGGTGGAGTTCCTGTTCCACCACAAGGAGATGGTCACCGACGAGCTGGTGAACCTGCGCCGTCAGGTGTACTCGCGGCCGGGGTTCGTGCGGGCGATCACCAACACGCTGGTGCTGCAGGACCCCGTGGTGCGCAAGGACTTCGCGTGGGACCCGGCTTGGGTCGGGAAGGTCTCGGCGCCGACGTTGTTGCTGTGGACCAGTCACGACCCGACGGGTGGCCTGGACGAGGCCGACATGTTGCTGAACTGGTTGCCGGACGCGCGGCTGCACGTCATCGACGACGCCGGTCACTGGCCGCAGTGGGAGAAGGTCTCCGAGTTCCTCGACGCGCACCGCACGTGGCTGCTGCACGGAAAGGACCCGTCCTGATGGCCGAGATCATCGGTTTCGCCGGCATGTCGCACAGCCCGTTCGCGACTTTGCTGCCGCCCGACGGGAACGGTCCTGGCTCGGTGTTCCTGCGCGACGCGGACCGCGTGCGGCTGGCCGTGGACAGGCTGGCGCCGGACGCGATCGTCGTCATCGGGCCGGACCACTTCCACGCCAACTTCTACGACGTGATGCCGCCGTTCGTGCTCGGCGTCGAGGAGGCGGTGGGGTTCGGGGACTTCGGCAGCAGCTCGGGGCCGTTGCCGGTCGAGCGGACGCTGGCGTGGTCGGCTCACGGCGGGCTGGCCGACGCCGGTTTCGACGTGTCGCTGTCGTACTCGCTCACCGTCGACCACGGCATCGTGCAGAGCTACGAGATGATCACCGGCGGCACCACGCTCCCGTTGGTGCCGTTGGTGGTCAACACCGCCGCGCCGCCGTTGCCGTCGCTCGACCGTTGTGTGGAACTGGGGCGTGCGCTCGGAGCCGCGTTGCGGTCGTCGGCGTTCCCCGGCCGGGTCCTGGTCGTGGCGAGCGGCGGGCTGTCGCACTGGTTGCCGTCCAACGACCCGCGCGACCCCTCGGTGGTGGGGGAGCGGCGCGAGTCGTTGATCCGGGGACGGTCCTACGCCAAGGAGTTCGCCGCCGCGCGCGAGCCGCGGGTGCGTGCGATGGGCGGCAACCCGGACGCGAAGGTGAACGCGGTGTGGGACCAGTGGTTCCTCGACCGGCTGGCGGAGGGGTCGGCGGGCGAGGTCGCGGGCATCGGGCACGAGGCGCTGGAGGACCACGCCGGCAGCGGCGGGCACGAGATCCGCTGCTGGCTCATCGGGCAGGTCGCCGTCGGCCTGCCGCTGGTGTGGACGAGCTACGAGCCGGTGCCCGAGTGGATCACCGGCATGGGCATCGGGACCACGTTTCCCGTTCCGGTCACCGCGTGAGGTCCAGGGCGATGTCGGTGAGCATGTCCTCCTGACCGCCCACCAGGCGCCGGCGTCCGGCCTCCAGCAGGAGCGTCCGCACGTCGGCGCCGGTGCGTTCGGAGGCGGTCTCGGCGTGGCGCAGGAACGAGCCGTAGACGCCCGCGTAGCCGAGAGTGAGGCTTTCCCGGTCGACGCGCACCGGGCGTTCCATGAGCGGGCGGACGAGATCGTCGGCGGCGTCCTGGAGCGCGAACAGGTCGGCATCGTGCTGCCGGCCCTGAAGGTTCGCGACGGCGACGAACGGTTCGATCGGGCAGTTGCCCGCGCCCGCACCGAGTCCGGCGAGCGACGCGTCGACCCGTGTCGCGCCCTCCTCGACGGCGGTGATCGAGTTCGCCACGGACAGCGAGAGGTTCTCGTGGGCGTGGATGCCGATTTCCGTTTCGTCGTCGAGGACGTCCTGGTAGGCACGAATACGATCGCGGACGTCGCGGGGCAGCAGACGGCCGCCCGAATCCGTGACGTAGACGCAGTGCGCGCCGTAGGACTCCATCAGCTTCGCTTGGCGGGCAAGCTCCTGCGGCTCGGCGAGGTGGCTCATCATCAGGAACCCGCACACGTCCATGCCCAGGTCGCGCGCGCCGGCGATGTGCTGGGCGGCGATGTCGGCCTCGGTGCAGTGCGTGGCGACGCGGACCGACGTGACGCCGAGGTCGTGCGCGCGCCTGAGGTCGTGGAGGGTGCCGATGCCGGGGAGCAGGAGAGTGGTGAGCCTGGCGTTCGTCAGCGCTTCCGCGGCCGCGGCGATCCAGTCCCAGTCGGTGTGGCTGCCGGGCCCGTAGACGAGCGAACCGCCGCTGAGCCCGTCGCCGTGCGCGACCTCGACGGCGTCGACGCCCGCCGCGTCGAGTGCCCTGGCGATCTCGGCGACCTTCCGCGGCGTGATGCGGTGCCCGAGGGCGTGCATGCCGTCCCTGAGGGTCACGTCCTGGAGGTAGATCTTCACGCGCGCACCGCCGCTTCCGCCATGGTCTCCGCGACCCTGAGCGCCGCGCTGGTCATGATGTCCAAGTTGCCCGCGAACGCCGGCAGGTAGTCGGCCGCGCCCTCGACCTCGAGGAGCACCGTGACCTGGTGCGTGACGGGGTCCGTCGTGAGGGTGTCCGGTCGTGCGACCGGGTCGATCTGCACCTGCTGCTTCAGGCGGTAGCCGGGGACGTAACCGGCGACCTCGGCGACCATCCCCTCCACGGACGCGCGGAGTCGTTGGTGCGTCTCGGGATCCGGCGCGTTGACCAGTGCGAGCACGGTGTCGCGCATGGTGACCGGCGGGTCGGCGGGGTTGAGCACGATGACGGCCTTGCCCCGCTTCGCGCCGCCGACCTGTGCGATGGCGTGCGCGGTCGTCTCGGTGAACTCGTCGATGTTCGCGCGGGTGCCGGGACCCGCCGACCTCGACGCGATCGAGGCGACGATCTCCGCGTACGGCACGGGCGTGACCCTGCCCATCGCGGCCACGATCGGGATCGTGGCCTGACCGCCGCACGTGACCATGTTGACGTTCCGCGCGCCGAGGTGCTCGTGCAGGTTCACCGTCGGCACCACCATCGGCCCGATCGCCGCCGGAGTGAGGTCGATGACCCGTTTTCCGTACTTGGCGAGGACTTCGGCGTTCGTGACGTGCGCGCTCGCGGACGTGGCGTCGAAGACGATCTCGACTTCCTCGAAGCCGGGCATCCCGACGAGGCCCTCGACCCCTCGCGCCGTGGTCGGAACCCCGAGCTCCGCGGCCTTGGCGAGACCGTCCGACGCGGGGTCGATCCCCACCAGCGCCGCCATCTCCAGCGTCGTGGACCGCTTGAGCACCTTGATGACGAGATCGGTGCCGATGTTGCCCGACCCGATGACCGCTACCTTCACGACGCCTCCGTCCCGAACACCGCGCGGACCGTGCCCAGGCCGGTGATGGTGGCCTCGACCGCGTCGCCTTCCCGGACCGGCACGACCGGACCCAGCGCGCCGCTGAGCACGACGTCGCCCGCCTTCAACGGATCGCCGAGCTCGACGGCCGTCGTCGCGAGCCACGCGAGGGCGGTGAGCGGATCGCCCATGCAGTCGGCGCCGGTGCCCGTCGAGCGCTCCTCGCCGTTGAGGCTGAGCGTCATCGACACGTCCCGCGTCACGACGTCCGCGAGCTCGGTCTTCTCGGCGCCGAGCACGAACAACCCCGCCGAGGCGTTGTCCGCGACCGTGTCGGTGAAGGTGATGTCCCAGTTCGCGACGCGGCTGTCGACGATCTCCAGCGACGCCTGCGCGTACGCGACCGCCCGGCCGACCGCCTGTTCGTCGAACGGCCCGGTCGTGAGGTCCGCGCTCAGCACGAACGCCACCTCCGCCTCCACGCGCGGCTGCAGCAGCCGGTGCGTCGGCAGGACGGCCCCGTCCTCGAACGCCATGTCGTCGAGCAGCACCCCGAAGTCCGGCTGGTCCACGCCGAGCTGACGGCGCACCGCGGGCGAGGTGAGACCGATCTTGCGCCCGACGACGCGGGCCCCGCCGGCGACCCGCACGCCGATGTTGTGACTCTGGACCGCGTAGGCCTCGTCCTCGCCGACGAGATCCCGCACGGGCGCACAGGTGACCTTGTCGCGTGCCGCCGTGGCCAGGCGCTCCGCTGCCAGTTCGACTTCGTCCATGCCGCACATCGTGGCCGCGCCGCCGGTCCGCTGGGCACTTCGCAGTTCCGGTCAGCGGAACTCGTGGCACCATCGGGTGATGACCGAGGTGCCGAACACCCTGCTGGGCAAGGTGATGCTGGTGCTGCACGCCTTCGGCGCCGACGACGACGAGCTGGGCTTCGCGGAGCTGGGCCGTCGCACCGGCCTGTCCAAGGCCACGCTGCACCGCCTGCTGGGCGACCTGCTGGACGTCCGCCTGCTCGACCGCGGCACGCGCGGCTACCGCCTGGGCGGCCACCTGTTCCAGCTGGGCATGCGCGCCTCGGTCGAACGCCGCCTGGTCGAGGTGTCCACGCCCTACCTGGAGGACCTCTACGAGCGCACCCACGAGACGGTCCACCTCGGACTCCTGGAGGGCCACGAGGTCGTCTACGCCGCCAAGATCGGCGGTCACCGCCAGGCGTCGTCCCCGTCACGCCTGGGCGGCCGCATGCCCCTGCACGCCACGGCGATCGGCAAGGCCCTGCTGGCCCACGCCGCGTCCTCGGTGCGCACCGAGGTGCTCGCCTCGCCGCTGACCCGCCGCACACCGCGCACCGTCGTGACACCCGGCATGCTCCGCCGCCAGCTGGCCACGATCCGGCAGACGGGCGTGGCCTACGAGTTCGAGGAGTCCCGGATCGGCCTCGCCTGCGTGGCGTCGCCGGTGCTGGACCACGACGGCGCCGTCGTGGCCGCGGTCAGCGTCGCGGGCCCGACCACCCGCTTCGACCCCCGCACGCACGCGGCGTCGGTGCACGCGGCGGCGACGGGCATCGCGCTCACCCTGATCCGCCGTGCGAACCTGACCGCCGGCGCCTGATATCCGATATATCAGCGCCCGCTCTTGTGGTGCGCCGACATGTCACGACCTTTGCAACAGACGTTTGCGGTCGACCGCAAACGTCTGTTGCAAAGGTGTCGGTGCAGGTCAGAAGGCTTTCAGGTCGAGGTATGCGCCGAACGTGCCGAGCCAGTGGTCGGCCATGTAGCCGTGCCCGCCGAACACGTAGGTCCACCCGGCCTCGCGGTGCGCCGCGGAAGCCGTCCGCGCCAGCGGCACGTACCGGTGCCCCTCGGGCAGCGAGTCCGCGATCGCCTCCCAGTTCCAGGCGCGCGACAACGCGAGCCCCGCCAGGTGCGAGCCGTACGGGTCGCCGGGGTCGTCGACCGGGAAGGGCTCGCGCAGCACGCGCCACCGTTCCGACTCGAGCTCCGGCAGGTACGCGTCGAACCAGTCGGCGAACTCGGCGGGCCCCAGGGCGCGGCGCATCAGGTCGGCCGTCGTGAGCGCGGGGGACAGGAAGTCGGCGGCGTCCGGTTCGAACCCGCCGTACCCGGCCTCGTCGCCGTGCCACCGCAGCGCCGCGTCGGTGCACGCCGACACGATCTCGGTGTCGCCGGTCGCCACGGCCGCGTCGTGCACCAGGCCCGTCGCGAACGCGGTGTTGCCGTGCGTGCCGGTCCTGATCGGCAGCCGCGCCGCCGAGACCCACTCCAGCCACCGGTTGCGCAGCACGTCCGCGATCGGCTCCACCGACCACGGCAGGCCGGAGCCGCGCAGCTCCGCGTCGAGCAGCAGCAGCCACGCCCAGCCGTAGGGCCGCTCCCAGTACCGTCCCGCCGGCGAGGCGAAGAACTCGGCCTCGACGGCGCAGTTCTCGGGCGTGATCAGCTTCTCCAGGGCGTCGCGGGCCGCGTCGGCTCCCTCCAGGGAGGGCCGGAGCCGCAGCAGCCGCACGGCGAGCCACGTCTGGTGCACGCAGGAGTGCCAGTCGAACGACCCGGCGAACACGGGGTGCAGCACCCGTTGCGGAACGAGGCGATGATCGCCGTCGATCACGTGGGTCCAGTGCACCGGGTGATCGCGTTGGATGTTCTCGATCGCGATGGCCAGCAGCCGGGTCGCGGTGCCATCATCCAATCGGGTGGCGTTCATGGCCCACATCATGCAGTGCGGCGTCTCGGCAGGGCAGTGGGCGGCTGTTGACAAGTAACAGACCTCACCGGGAACAGGTGCTGGACGGCTGACAGGCCCGGCCGGGTCTCTCAGTGTGGAACAACTAAGCTGAGCAGCGTGAACTGGACCGTGGACGTGCCCATCGACACGCTTCCCGAGCTTCCGCCGCTGCCTCCCGAGATGCGCAAGCGCCTGGACGACGCCCTGTCGCGCCCGGCCGCCCAGCAGCCGGAGTGGCCCGACGCCGAACAGGTGCGTCGCGTGCGGACCGTGCTCGAAAGCGTGCCGCCGATCACCGTGCCCGCCGAGATCGACCGGCTGCACACGCAACTGGCGCAGGTCGCGAACGGTGAGGCATTTCTCCTGCAGGGCGGTGACTGCGCGGAGACGTTCGCCGACAACACCGAGCCGCACATCCGCGCGAACATCCGGACCCTGCTGCAGATGGCCGTGGTGCTGACCTACGGCGCGAGTCTTCCGGTGGTGAAGGTCGGCCGCATCGCCGGCCAGTACGCGAAGCCGCGTTCGTCGGGCATCGACGCGCTCGGTCTGCCGTCCTACCGCGGCGACATCATCAACTCCCTGGTCGCGACGCCCGAAGCGCGCGTCGCCGACCCCGGTCGCATGATCCGCGCCTACGCGAACGCCGGCGCGGCCATGAACCTGCTGCGCGCGCTCACCGGCGCCGGTCTGGCCGACCTGCACCGCGTGCACGACTGGAACCGCGACTTCGTGCGCACCTCGCCCGCCGGCGAGCGCTACGAGGCACTGGCCGGCGAGATCGACCGCGGCCTGAAGTTCATGTCGGCGTGCGGCGTGACCGACCAGTCGCTGCACGGCACGGAGATCTTCGCCTCGCACGAGGCGCTGCTGCTGGACTACGAGCGCGCGCTGCTGCGCCTCGACACCACGGGTGACGAGCCGCGGCTGTACGACCTGTCGTCGCACTTCGTGTGGATCGGCGAGCGCACCCGTCAGCTCGACGGCGCGCACATCGCGTTCGCGGAGATGCTGTCGAACCCGATCGGTCTCAAGATCGGCCCGACGACGTCCCCGGAGCTGGCCGTCGAGTACGTCGAGCGCCTCGACCCCCGCAACGAGCCGGGCCGCCTGACGCTCATCTCGCGCATGGGCAACCAGAAGGTGCGCGACGTGCTGCCCGCCATCGTGGAGAAGGTCGAGGCCAGCGGCCACAAGGTCATCTGGCAGTGCGACCCGATGCACGGCAACACGCACGAGTCGAGCACCGGCTACAAGACCCGGCACTTCGACCGGATCGTCGACGAGGTCCAGGGCTTCTTCGAGGTGCACCGCCGTCTCGGCACGCACCCCGGCGGCATCCACATCGAGCTCACGGGTGAGGACGTCACCGAGTGCCTCGGCGGCGCCCAGGAGATCTCCGACGACGACCTGGCCGGCCGCTACGAGACGGCGTGCGACCCGCGCCTGAACACGCAGCAGTCGCTCGAGCTCGCGTTCCTCGTCGCCGAAATGCTGCGCTCGTAGCCGTTCCCGAGGACCAGCTGGAAGAACGAAGGGCCCCGCGTCGTGAACGCGGGGCCCTTCGTCTCGCTCACCGCTAGAGACCGAAGATCGTGATCTCGGTCCCGCGCTTCACCCGCGACCGCGGCGGGATCGACTGGTTCACGACGGTGGCGTTGCCGCTCTTGTTGAACTCGACCTTCACC
>NZ_DATLEC010000227.1:0-56536 GCF_035525475.1 Lentzea sp.
CGGTGCGCGCCAGGCCGTCCTGGTGGCGCAGGTAGCGGTCGGTGTACCCGGCCGTGGTGACCCGGAGCGACACCGGTTCGCCGCGCCCGACCTCGGTGCCCCGCGCGATGGCCAGCACCCGCAGGTTGACGTCGCGTACCCGCTGCTCGTTGACCTTGAGCACCTGCCGGTCGTAGGTGTAGAAGCCGTTGATCTCGTTCTCGACGTCGTACGGCTCGGTGTAGACCGACCCGGACAGCCCGCGCGAGTGCACGAACCGACCGACCTCCTTGGTGATCTCCACGTACCGGGTGGTCAGCGAGGTCTCGTCGGGGAACAGGTCCCCGTAGGCGAACCCGGCGCCCACCTGGTACTCGTGGCCGGTGATCCGGCGGCCCAGACCGCCGAACTCGCCCAGCACCGCGACCCGCGTGCTCGACGGCGTCCGGGTGCCGGTGGACATCTGGTAGGCGTGGTCGTCGATGACGTCGCCGTTGCCGGGGTCCGGGTCGGAGGCGCAGCAGTTCGAGCCGGAGTTGTGGTTGACCAGCCGGGAGCCGTCGAAGGACTTGACGAGGTCGGCGATCCGGCCCGCCTCGTACTCGCCCCAGCCCTCGTTGAACGGCACCCACTGCACGATCGACGTGATGCCCTTGAGCTGGTCGATCATCCGGCGCAGCTCGGACTCGTAGTTGGCGTGCGAGTTCGGCACCTCGTCGACCGCGTCGACCGCGGGCATGTCCTGCCACACCAGCAGACCGAGCCGGTCGGCGTGGTAGAACCAGCGCGCCGGTTCGACCTTGATGTGCTTGCGGACCATGTTGAAGCCCAGCGCCTTCTGGCGTTCGAGGTCGAACCGCAGGGCCTCGTCGGTCGGCGCCGTGTAGATGCCGTCCGGCCAGTAGCCCTGGTCGAGGGTGCCCTGCTGGAAGACGAACTTCCCGTTCAGCAACGGCCGCATGACGCCGCCGACCATCGCCTTGCCGAGCGAGCGCATGCCGAAGTAGCCGGTCACCGAGTCACCGCTGCCCAGCGTCACGCGCAGGTCGTAGAGGAACGGGTCGTCCGGCGACCACAACCTGGCGTTGGGCACGGGAACCCGCAGCGAGGTGCCGGTCGCGCCGGTCTGCCTGCCGACGACCTGCCCGCCGCTGAGCACCTCGGCCGTGACGCTCTGGCCCGCGGTGCCCTGCACGACCAGGTCGAGCGCGCCCGCGCCGACGTTCGGGGTGGTGTCGAGGCGCGTGATGTTCGCGGCGCGCACCGGTTCCAGCCACACCGTCTGCCAGATGCCGGACGAGGCGGTGTACCAGATGCCGCTCGGGTCGCGGCGCTGCTTGCCGATCGGGTAACGGCTGCCGTCGATCGGCGAGCTGACGCCGACGACGATCTCGTTCGTGCCCGCGACGAGCGCGGAGGTGATGTCGAACGAGAACGCGTCGAAGCCGCCGGTGTGCGTGCCGACCTGCCTGCCGTTGACCCAGACCCTCGTCTCCCAGGTCACCGCGCCGAAGTTGAGCTTGACGTTCCGCCCGCTCCAGCCCGATGGGACGGAGAACGTGCGGCGGTAGAACATGTTGTCCTCGTGCCGCTTGATGCCCGACAGAGCGGACTCGATCGGGTACGGCACGAGGACGCCTTCGGCCAACGGCCTGCCGATCGGCGGACTGTTCAGGTTGGGTGCGCCCGCGAACTCCCAGACACCGTTGAGGTTCTGCCATTCGGGACGCTGCAGCTGCGGACGGGGGTACTCGGGCAGGGCGTTCGTCGGCGACACCTGAGAGGTCCAGGGAGTCGTCAGCGGAGGGGTCTTGGGGACCCACTCCACCGCCTGCGCCGCTGTGGGGGTGAGAAACGTCAGTGTGATCAGGGTGGAGACCAATACGCCCAGGACGCGTCTGGTCATGATGCTCCTATCTGCGCAGTATTCGTTGCAGGACAACGACGATGAGCAGGAACACCCCGCTCACCACTGACTGGTAGTTGCTGTCGAGGGTGCCGATCTGGTTGATGACGTTCTGGATGACCTTGATCAGCCCGACGCCGATCACGGTGCCGAGCACCGTGCCCATGCCGCCGGTCAGCAGGGTGCCGCCGATGACGACGACGGCGATGGCGTCGAGCTCGAGGCCGACGCCGATGACCGTGACGCCCGACTGCAGGTAAGCGGCGGTCAGGGCGCCGGCGAGACCCGCCAGCGTGCCGCTCATCGTGTAGACGAGAACCTTGGTCCTGGCGATGGGAACGCCCATCAGGACGGCCGACTGCTCGGCGCCACCGGTCGCGAACACGTTCTGGCCGAAGCTGGTGCGGTTCAGGACCGCACCACCGACGACGCAGAGAACGGCCACGATGAAAATCGGGTAGCCGAAGCCGAACACCGTGCCGCGGCCCAGTTCCACGAACGCGCTGTCCGCCGGGATCTGGTACGTGGTGGCGCCCTCGTCGGTGATGACGAGCAGCAGACCTCGCGCGAACAGCAGGGACGCCAGGGTGACGATGAACGGCGCCATGTTCGTGCGGGCGATCAGCAGGCCGTTGACCAGGCCGATGAGACCGCAGACCACCAGTGGCAGCAGCAACGCCACCAGGAAGCCGTACTGCGAACCCCAGGCCGCCAGCACACCTCCGAGCGCGTAGACCGAGCCCACGGACAGGTCGATGCCGCCCGTGATGATCACGAACGTCATGCCGAGCGCGATCACCGCGAGGAACGCGCCCTGCAGCGCGAGGTCGCGGACGTTGTCGAGGCTGCCGAAGCGCGGGAAGACCAGCCACGACACCGCGACCATGAGCACCAGCGCGACGGCGGCGCCCTGGCGTTGCAGGACCTTGGTCCTCGTCGCCGTCGACCTCGTGACGGTCGGTTGGGTGATCATCGGCGCTCCCGGGCCACGTACACGGCGGCGATGATGATCGCGGCCTGGATCATCTGCGCGATCGAGTCCGGCAGGTTGTGCTTGATCAGCGTCGCCCTGACGAGCTGCATCAGGACCACGCCGAACACCGTGCCGAGCACCCGGACCCTGCCGCCGGTCAGCGGGGTGCCGCCGACGACCACCGCGGTGATCGCGGACAGCTCCATGAGCAGGCCCATGTCGGCGGGGTCGCTGGCGGCGAGCCGGGAGGTGGCGAGGACGCCGGCGACCGCCGCGAGCACACCGCTGATGGCGTAGACGCCGACCAGCACCCGGTTGACAGGGAGACCGGCGAGGGTGGCGGCCTTGCGGTTGCCGCCGACGGCGACGACCTGGCGGCCGAACGTCGTGCGGTTGGTCAGCCCGGCGACCACCAGCGCCAGCAGGCCCGCGATGAGCACGCTGATCGGAACACCGAACAGGTTCCCGGTGCCGAGTTCGAGGAACGCCTGGTCGTGCAGCTGCACGAGCTGGCCGTCCGCGATCACCAGCGCCAGTCCCCTGCCGCCCACCAGCAGGGCCAGTGTGGCGACGATCGGCTGGATGCCGACCTTGGCGACGAGGAAGCCGTTGAACGCTCCGGCCAGCACGCCGACCACGAGCGCCATCACGATCGCGACGAGCGGACCGGCGCCGAGGTAGAGCGGGATGACCGCCGCGGCCAGCGCCATGACGGCGCCGACGCTCAGGTCGACGCCCTCGGTGCCGATCACGAGCGCCATGCCGAGCGCGACGATCAGGACGGGCGCGGCCTGCACGAGCTGGGTGGTGAAGTTGCCCACCGTCAGGAAGTTGGCCGTGAACACGGCGTTGAACAGCAGCAGGACGCCGACGGCGACGTAGACGCCGTTCTCCTGCAGCCAGCGCGTCCTGGCGGCCGTCCTAGTGGCTGCCGACGTCATCCTTCACCTCCGCCGCGATCGCCGCGAGCACGTGCTCACGGGTCAGCCGGTCGCCTTCCAGCTCGCCCGCCACCGCTCCGTCGCGCAGGACGACGAGCCGGTCCGCGCCGTCGAGCAGCTCGTCCAGTTCGGAGCTGATCAGCAGCACCGCCAGGCCTTCCCGCGCGAGCTCGTCGATCAGCGCCTGCACCTCGGCCTTGGCGCCGACGTCGATGCCGCGCGTCGGTTCGTCGAGGAGCAAAATCTTCGGCTCGGTGCACAGCCACCTGGCCAGCAGCACCTTCTGCTGGTTGCCGCCGGACAGCTCCGAGACCTTCTGCTCGGGGCTGGACACCTTGATGCGCAGTCGTTTCACGAACGTGTCGACGATCCGGTCCTGTGTGGACCGGCTGGTGATACCGAACTTGCTCAACCTCGGCAACGCCGCCAGCACGATGTTCTCGCGCACGGAGAGGTTCGGGATGATCCCCTCCGTCTTGCGGTCCTCGGAGAGCATGCTGATGCCCGCCCTGGTGGACCCCTTCACGTTGTGCGGCACCGGTTCGCCCGCGACGAGCACGGTGCCGCTGTCGAGCGGCAGGGCGCCGATGATCGCCTTCGCGGTCTCCGTGCGGCCGGAGCCGAGCAGCCCGGCGAGGCCCACCACCTCACCGGGCCGGATCGAGACGCTGACGCCGTTGATGCGCGGCTTGCTGGTCAGTCCGGTCGCCTCGAGCACGGGCTGGGTGTCGGCCTGGTGACCCTCGCCGAACGCCGTGGTGCCGTGCTTCTGGATCTCGTTGACCGACCTGCCCAGCATCAGCGACACCAGCTCGATGCGCGGCAGGTCCCGCAACGGCCCGCTGTGGACGTTCCTGCCGTCCCTCAGCACCGTGACCCTGTCGCAGATCCGGTACAGCTCGTCCATGCGGTGGCTCACGTAGATGATCGCGATCCCCGCCTCGTGGAGCCGGTCGACGACGCCGAGCAGCGTCTCCACCTCGCGCGGTTCGAGCGACGACGTGGGCTCGTCCATGATCACGACGTCCGCGTCCACGGCGACGGCCCTGGCGAGGGCCACCATCTGCTGCTCTCCGACCGCGAGCGTCCCGAGTGGACTGCGCACGTCGGCCGTGATGCCGTAGCTCTTGAGCAGCTCGGCGGCCTCGGCGTCCCGGCGGGCGCGGTCGATCAACCCGAACCTCGTGCGCGGTTCGCGGCCCAGGAACAGGTTCGCGGACACGCTCATCAGGGGGACGAGGTTGACCTCCTGGTAGATCGTGGAGATCCGGCCGTCGCGCCGGATCTGACCGGCATCCGGGGTGTGGATGCCGGTCAGAACCTTGATCAGCGTCGACTTGCCGGCGCCGTTCTCCCCGACCAGCGCGTGGATCTCGCCCCGTTCCAGGGTGAAGTCCACGTCGCTGAGCGCGTGGACGCCGGCGAAGGTCTTCGTGACGCCGGCGACCTCGATCACCGGATCAGTAGGCATTGGCGAGCTTCTGGGTGGCGTTCGTGGAGTCGTACTCGTCGTCGGAGATCACGATGTTCGCCGGGATCTCGTCGCCCTTGCCGAACTTCTCCAGCGTGTCGAACGCGAGCGGGCCGAAGCGCGGGTTGGACTCGACGACCGCGGTGTAGCTGCCGTCCGCGATGAGCTGCACGGCGTTGCGCGTGCCGTCGACCGACACGATCTTGATGTCCTTGCCCGGCTGCTTGTTCGCCGCCTTGAGAGCGGTGACGGCACCGATGCCCATCTCGTCGTTCTCGGCGTAGACGGCGGTGATGTCGGGGTTGCTCTGGATGAGCTGCTCCATCACGGCCTGGCCCTTGGACCGGTCGAACTCACCGGTCTGCTCGGCCACGACGGTGAGGCCGGGGGTGCCGGCGATCCCGTCCTTGAAGCCCTTGGTGCGGTCGGTGGTGACGTTGTTGCCGGAGGCGCCGAGCAGGATGGCGACCTTGCCGGTCCCGCCCGTGGCCTTGATCATCTGCTGGGCGGCGCGCTTGCCCTGCTCGACGAAGTCCGACCCGATGAACGTCAGGTAGTCGGTGCACGGCTGCGACGACACCTTGCGGTCGATCGTCACGACGGGCACCTGCTTGGCCTTGGCGGCGTCGAACGCGGGCTGCAGGCCGTCGGAGTTCAGCGGCGCCACGATCAGCAGCTTCGCCCCGCGGTCGATCAGCGACTTGATGTCGCTGATCTGCTTGTTCAGGTCGCTCTGCGCGTTCGTGTACAGCAGCTCGGCCCCCCGCTTCGCGGCCTCGTCCCTGATCGACTGGGTCTCCGCGGTGCGGAACGGGTTGGCCTCCTTCTCCGACTGGGAGAAGCCCACGACCGCCCCCTTGAGGTCGATCTGCGGGTATCCGGTCTTGCTCCGCGCGCAGCCGGGACCGGCGCTCTGGTTCTGCGCGGCACTCGCGGCAGGGCCACCGCTGGTCGTGGTCTGTTGGCTCTCTCTCGCAGTGCAACCGGTCACGAGCAGGGCGGCGACTGCGATGAGCAGGATGCGAGACATCTTTGGCTCCTACACGGGGCTGTGCGTGGTGGCGCTCTCAGGCGCTAGATTTGCATCGTTGTTCCAACGATGTAAAGACCCGAGACCGTCCCGGTACAATTCCCGGTACTCATCTGGAGGCTCTGTTGGCCACGCTCAAGGACGTCGCCCGCCTGGCGGGTGTCTCGGTCAAAACCGTGTCGAACGTGGTCAACGGCTACTCGTTCGTGAAACCGGACAACCGCCGCCGCGTCGAGGAGGCCCTCGAGGCGACCGGCTACCGCCCCAACCTGGGCGCCCGAAACCTGCGCCGGGGCCGCACGGGCTTCATCGCCCTGGTCCTGCCCGAGCTCTCCATCCCCTACTTCGCCGAGCTCGCGGGCCTCGTCATCGCCGCCGCCCAGGAGCACGAGTGGAACGTGCTCATCGAACAGACGTTCGGCACCCTGGCCGGTGAGCGGGCGGCCCTCGCGTCGCTGGGCCCGCACCTCGTCGACGCCGCCATCCTCAGCCCGGAGGCGCTGCAGGTCGACGACTTCCAGCTGTCCGTCCCCACCGTCCTGCTCGGCGAGCACGCGGTGGACGTGCCGATCTCCCGTGTCGGCATCGACAACGTCGCCGCCGCCCAGGCCGCCGTCCGCCACCTGATCTCGCTGGGCCGCACGCGGATCGCCGCGATCGGCGCGCACCCGCACCGAGGCACGGCGGCTCTTCGCCTCGAGGGCTACCGGGCCGCGCTGGCCGAGGCCTCGCTGCCGTTCTCGCAGGACCTGGTCGTGCCGGCGTTGAACTACCACCGCGCCGAGGGCGCCGCCGCGATGAGGTCGTTGCTGGACATGCGAACCCCGCCGGACGCGGTGTTCTGCTTCAACGACCTGCTGGCGATCGGCGCCATGCGGACCGCGGCGGAGCGGTTCGTGCGGGTGCCCGGCGACCTGGCCGTGGTGGGCTTCGACAACAACGAGGAGAGCGCTTACAGCTCTCCGTCGCTGACGTCGGTGGCTCCGGACAAGGGCGCCATCGCGCGGGCCGCCGTGGACCTGCTGCACCGCCGGGTGGACGCGCCCGAGGACGCGCTGGAGGACGTGGAGACGCCGTTCTCGTTGCTGGTCAGGGAGAGCACGGTGGCCCGGTGATCACACTCGGGTGAAGGCGTCGTAGGCCGCCTGGTCGAACAGGACGAACCTGACCAGGTCGAGCTCGGCGTCCTCCACCGCTTCGCGGGCGATCCGCGCGGCGCTGCGGACCGGCCAGCGGTAGATGCCTGTGGAGATGGCCGGGAAGGCGATGCTCCGTGCTCCGAGATCGCCGGCGACCTTGAGCGAGTTGCGGTGGCAGGCGGCGAGAAGCTCGGAGCGGTCCTCCGTGTCCGACCAGACCGGGCCCACGGTGTGCACGACCCATCGCGCGTTGAGCCTGCCCGCGGTCGTGGCGACGGCCTGGCCCGTCTTGAGGCCGCCGCCGTAGTGGCCCGCACGCAGTTCGCGGCACGCGGCGAGGATCTCCGGACCGCCCTTGCGGTGGATCGCGCCATCCACTCCCCCGCCTCCGAGCAAGGAGGAGTTGGCGGCGTTGACGATCACGTCGACTTCCTGCTCCGTGATGTCGCCCAGGACGTACTCGATGGTGGCCACGTCCTTGATTGGATCATGCCGGACGGCTGCACGCAGCGGGACAAGTCCGCGCCGAGGTCACCCCAACGGGCAAGTCTGCACGTCATCCGGCCGAGTCAGCGTCGCCGAAGCCGGTGGCGTCACTCCGTCCAGCCACCGCTCCAGCGCCACGAACGCCGACCGGTGGCACGGCGCGAGCGGCCGCAACCGGTCGGGATAGGTGTCGACCAGCCCGTCCACGTGCGTGCCCTGCTCGACCCGGTAGTAGCGGTGCAGCCGGTCGGGCGTCATCGCCGCGTACGCGTCCGAGTCCTGGCTGATCGGCAGCAGCACGTCGTACGTCCCGTGCACCGTGATCAGCGGCCGTTTCACCTTGCCCGTCAGGTCGATCCGTGAGACCGACGGCCCGGCGATGCGGCGTCGCGCGGCGTACGAGTAGTCCGCGTCGCAGTCGGCGGTTCCCGGAGCGCAGAACGGGACACCGGCCTCCAGCGCTCCGTCGAAGCCGGGATCGAACTCCTCGCGGTAGATGCGCTGGGTCAGGTCCCAGTAGTAGCGGTAGTGGTAGTCCCACAGGAACTCCGTGCCGGCCGGGAAGCCCGCCGCGACCATCCGGGCGTGTGCCTCGGCACTGCCCGCCAGGTAGGCCGGGTACGCGCGGAGCACGGGTGGCAGGAACGTCAACGGGTTCGGGCCGCCGACCGTCCACAGCGTCCCTTCCCAGTCGACGCCGCCGTCGTAGAGGTGCGGGCGGTTCTCCAACTGCCAGCGGACGAGGTAGCCACCGTTGGAGATGCCGGTGGCGATCGTGCGGCTCGGGGATCGGCCGTAGCGTTGCCGGACAACGGACTTGGCGGCGATCGTGAGCTGGGTGAAGCGCTGGTTCCACTCCTCCATCGCGCGGCCGTCGCGGTAGAACTGCGCGCCGGTGTTGCCCTTGTCGGTGGAGGCGAAGGCGTAGCCGCGGGACAGCACCCAGTCGGAGATGGCGCGGTCGTTGGCGTACTGCTCGCGCACGCCCGGCGCGCCGGTGACGACCAGGCCGCCGTTCCAGCGGTCCGGGAGCCTCAGCACGAACTGCGAGTCGTGCCAGCCGTGGTTCGTGTTGGTGCGCGACGTGTCCGGGAAGTAGCCGTCGACCTGGATGCCGGAGACCGGGTCCGGAACGGGCAGCCGGGCACTCGTGAGGCCCGCCCAGTCGGCCGGGTCGGTGTGGCCGGTCACCGTGGTGCCGGTCGTCGTGAGGTCGGCGAGGTGGACCAGTTGCTGATGTTCCGCGCCGGGGACCGTCA
The DNA here is from genome assembly GCF_035525475.1 of Lentzea sp. Classification (GTDB taxonomy): domain Bacteria; phylum Actinomycetota; class Actinomycetes; order Mycobacteriales; family Pseudonocardiaceae; genus Lentzea. Next base: position 9,185 of record NZ_DATLEC010000227.1, read on the forward strand.
TCGCCGGAACGGGCGGGGCCAGCGCGAGCACGAGTACCAGCGGGAGCAACATAGCTGGTCAAGCTAGTGGCGGTGGGCTCGCGGCGACATGGTTGCCTCCCACACAAGGCTCGCTTTGAAGGTGGCGAAGCCGAACAGGTCCAGCACGCGGCGCACCTGCGGCTGCGTGTGGCGGAGCTCGAACGTCTTGCCGTTGTGGTGCGCGGTGCACAGCAGGAGCAGCAGGCTGCGCAGGCCGCCGGCGGACAGGAACGTCACGTCGGCCATGTCCACCGAGACGTCGCTGGTGGCGGTGTCGGCGATGCCGGGCAGCACCGCGGCGAAGAACAGCTCACAGGTCGTCACGTCCATCTCGCCCCGGCAGACGGCCACGAACCGGGTGCCGGAGCGCTCCGTCCGCACAGCGAACGGGCTGGTCTCACAGGCGGTCATCGGGGACCTCACATCGGAGAGCGGACCACCATTCCACCTCAGCCGGCAACCGAGCGATAGCAGCGCGAACGAACCCACCGCCGCGAAAACGAAGCGCCTCAGCCTGACCACAGGGTCTGCGACGGTGAGACACCGTAGGCGGCGCGGTAATGCGCGGCGAAGACACCCGGACGGGCGTAACCCCAACGCGCGGCGATCACGGTGACCGACCCGTTCGCAGCACACAGGTCAGCGTGCGCACACGACAGACGAACGCGTCTGACGTAGGCCATCGGAGTCGTGTCGAGGTGACGACGAAACGCCAGCTGGATCGCACGGATGGACACGCGTGCGGCCCGTGCGACGTCCGCAGCCGTGAGGTCTTTCGCCGCGTTGGCCTCGATGAACGCGATGGCACGTCGCAAGGTCCGAGGGTGAGCATCGCGCCGATCAATCACTATCTCGTTGAGGGTGCTGTTCGGGAACGTGGCAAGCGTCGTGGCGACAAGCAGACGCGTCGCGTTCGACACCACGAGCGGACTCTCCTCGAACACCGGGAGTATCTCGTCGCGCAGATGCACACACGTGGACCGCCACGCATCAGCGGCACGCCGCGAGAGAGGCCGATACCCCTCAAAGCGAACGTCGTCTGCAACCTGGTCCACGACCTCCTGGCCCAGCACGACCATCGACACGTCGGGGTCGTCGATCGCGGCGCGGAACGGCCGGTCGGGCAGAGCCGTGAGGAACGCGTCGCCGGGAAGGAGGAACCGGTCCTCGCCGTCCGAGCTGTGCTGGATCCGGCCGCTGTCCAGGTGCCCGAACACGTAGTTGCGCAACGGGTCCCCGGTGGCCTCCAGCCCGATGCGGCCGCCGACCCGGTCGAACCGGACCCGGCCGACCGTCCGCGAGGCCATCCAGCTCGACGGGCGGTCCTTGCTGCCGTCGATGCGCAACCTGCTGTAAGCCGCGCTCAAGATCTCGTGCGCGGCGTCCAAGTCCGCCATCTCGACGACCTGTTCCACGTGCAGCAGGATCCTCGCCCGTCCTGGCGGTGTCCATCGCCGGGACGGGCGATTCCGGCGACCTGTCAGGCCCGCACGAGCGAGGCCAGTGCCGTCTGCCCCAGCACGTTCGGGTGGAACACGGCCTCCAGGCCCTCCTGCCCCTCAGCCAGCGCGTCGAACCCGCGCAGGAACGGCGTCCCGGCCTCGCAGAGCGCGTGGCCGTCGAACGTCTCCGGGCGGGAGAACGGGCTGGCGTACGTGGCGAACGCGCCCTGGCGGCGTGCGGTCGTCACGGCCGAGCGGAGGGTGGCGTCGATGCCGTCGGTGACCCTGTTGCCCTCGACGCGTTCCGCCGTGGTCAGAAAGCCGTCGCCGCAGATCGGGTCGAGGGTGGCTCCGGGAGGGTTCTCCGAAGTGGACACCTGGCGGCCGTAGCCCACCACGACGATGCGCGCGTTCGGGCTGCGCCTGTCGATCTCGGTGAGCAGGGCGGTGACGTTGCCGCCCATCTGCGGCAGCTTGGCCAGGATCGCCTCGGTCGGTGCGCCCGTGCAGTCGCTCAGGACGCACGTGCTGCCGAAGGAGGCGTAGTCGATGTCGTTGGTGCCGATGGTGAGCAGCACCAGGGTGGTGTCCGGCTTCAGCGCGTCCAGCTGGGCCGGGCGGTCCTTGAACGGGACCGACATGTCCGCGGTGGCGGCGCCGCTGCAGCTCGCGTTCGTGAACGAGCCGAGCCTGCCTTCGGAGCGCAGGCGGGCTGCCACCTGTTCGCCGTAGGAGTTGTTGCTGCGCCAGCAGTTCCCCGCGGTGCCGTCCTGGTAGTCACCGGCGCCCGTGCCCGACGCGAACGAGTCGCCGAGCACCACGAGCGAGGCCGAGTACGAGGCCTGGGCCGGTGTGGTGATCCCCAGTGCAGCCACGACGGCTGCCAGTAGGACGATGGTTCTCTTCACGGAAGTCCCCTTGTCGATGTCGCGCCCGGACACCCACTGTGCCCGAAACGGCGCATCGCTTGCCACCAAACGAGATGCATGCGGAGTGACAACTCGCTCACCAGGTGTTATGACGAGTGAGCTTCAGTCGTGAATGGACTTCTCACACCGTGGCGAGCACGGCCGCGATCTCCTCCAGCAGCGATGTCCTGCGCGCGTTCGGCAGGAACGACGCCAGCACGGCGTTCTCCGCCAGGCGTGCGACGTCCGCGTGTCCCAGGTCCAGCGCCGTGGCCACCGCCAGGTACTCGCCCTCCAGCGTGGCGCCGAAGAACGGCGGGTCGTCGGTGTTCAGCGTGACCACGACCCCGGCGTCGAGCATCTGCCGCACGGGATGCGCCTCGATCGACGTCACCTGCCGCGTGCGGACGTTGGACGTCGGGCACACCTCCAGCGGGATTCCCTTCAACGCCAGGTGTTCCAGCAGTGCCCGGTCCTGCGCGCAGCTGGTTCCGTGGCCGATCCGCTCGGCTCGCAGGTCGCGCAACGCAGACCAGATGGTCTCGGGCCCGCTCGTCTCCCCCGCGTGCGGAACGCTGTGCAGGCCCGCTTCCCTCGCGGCGTCGAAGAAGGGGGCGAACTGCGCGCGGCCGACGCCGGCTTCCGGGCCTCCGAGACCGAACGAGACCAGGCCGTCCGGCAGGTCCAGCGCGAACGCGAGCGTCTCCCTGCCCGCCTCCAGGCCCTTCTCGCCGGGGATGTCGAAGCACCAGACCAGGTCCACGCCCAGCGCGGCGGCCTCCGCCCGGCCGGACTCCAGGCCCGCGAGGACCTCGTCGACGGCCATGCCGTCCGTCACGTGGTTGTACGGCGTCACGGTGACCTCGGCGTACCGGACGTTCTGCCGCGCCAGGTCCCGCGCCAGGCCGACGACGAGGGTGTGGATGTCGCGGCGGTCCTCCAGCATCGACTGGACGGCCCAGTAGACCTTCAGGAAGTGGTCGAAGTCCCGGAACGCGTAGAAGCGCTCCAGCTCGGCGCGGTCGGCCGGCACCCCCGCCCCGGGGTGGCGGCGGGCGAGCTCCAGAACGGTGTCGACGCCGGCCGAGCCGACGAGGTGGACGTGCAGTTCGACCTTGGGCAGAGCATGGACGAACGAACGCATGGCGAAGCTCCCTGCGAAGTGGTGGAAGGTGTCGGCGGAACGGGACGACTCAGGGAGCGAGGTCGCCGCGTTCGGTGTCAGCGCCGTAGAGCGGCAGCTTGAAGTCCGGCACGATCAGCAACGTAGCAGGGAAATGCGGTGGCCCGGCAGCGGTTTCGCTGGTTCTCTGAGCGCATGACCGCGGAGGACGTGCTGGAGATCCTGGCAGCGCTGGACGGTGCCGACGTCTGGATCGGCGGTGGCTGGGGCGTCGACGCGTTGGTGGGCAGGCGGACCAGGCCGCACGACGACCTCGACCTCATGCACCGCGAGGAGCAGGAACCGCGGGTCCTCGCGGCTCTGGCCGGGCCGGGGTTCGCGGAAACCCTGTCGTGGCGCCCAGTGCGGTTCGTGCTCACCGATCCCGCCGGTCGCGAGATCGACCTGCACCCGCTGCGGTTCGCCGCCGACGGCAGCGCCGAGCAGTCCTCGCTGACGCCCGGCGCACCGTTCCGGTACCCGGCCTCGTGCTTCGTCACCGGCACGATCCTCGGCACGAAGGTGCCGTGCCTGTCCACGGAGCAGCAGCTCTACTTCCACCAGGGGTACGAGCCGCGCGAACGGGACCTGCACGACCTCGCGCTGCTCCGCGAACTCCAGGCCCGCGAAAGGAGTTGGCCGCACCACTAGCGTGGGGCGGGTGAAGGGATTCAACCCGAGCTTCGGTCAGGAGGCGGCGAAGAACTACGGCAACTCACCCCGCGGCGACGAGGACGGGGCGGTGCGGTTCCTCGCACAGTTCATCGACGTCGAGTGGATGGAGCTCGACCGCGTCGGCTTCGACGTCAACCGCTACGACCCCGTCACCCAGGTGCTCGACGAGAACCACGTGGAGATCAGCGCGGACGGCATCCGGTTCGGCCCGATCCGGCAGCGCCTGACCTACCCGTCGGAGTTCGACCTCATGGCGCGAGATCGCGGGACTGCGGCTGCGCGAGCGGTGGGGCGGCTGGAACGGTGAGCCGTTCGCGGCCTCCAGCACGCGGCACGTGAGCGTGTACGAAAGCGCCGCGTGACGTTCGCCGGGGTCGAGGTCAGGACGCCAGCGCTTCGGCCTTGATCTGCTCGAACTGGGCGGCCATGGCCTCCGACAGCGCCTGGGCGCCGGACAGCGGGCGCACCATCACGGTGAACTCGTCGATCAGCCCGTCGGCGTTCAGGTGCAGGAAGTCGCAGCCCTGGATCTCCTTGCCGCCCACCTCGGCGCGGAACACGAGCGCGTGGTCGTCGCCGTCGATGATCTCCCGCTCGTAGCGGAAGTTCTCGAACACCCGCATGACGCCGCGCAGGATCGCCGCGGTGATCGGCTTGCCGGGGTACGGCGAGAACGCGACAGGGCTGGTGAACACCACGTCGTCGGCCAGGCAGGCCTCGACGGCGTCGGTGTCGCGTGCCTCGACTGCCTTGCGGAATGCGTTCACGTGACAACCCCACAGTACTCAACTTGTTGACTAGGTCAGGGCACCGTAACCTGCGACTATGTCCCTGCGCAACGCCGTGATGGCCGCCCTGCTCGACGGGGAGGCGTCCGGCTACGACCTGGCCAAGGCGTTCGACGCGTCCGTGGCGAACTTCTGGACGTGCACCCCGCAGCAGCTCTACCGCGAGCTGGACCGGATGGAGGCCGAGGGGCTGGTCGAGGCGCGCGCGGTCGAGCAGGAGCGCAGGCCGACCAAGCGCCTGTTCTCCCTCACCGGACAGGGCCTGGAGGCGTTGACCTCGTTCACGTCCGAGCAGCACCGGCCGACCGCGATCCGCGACGAGCTGCTGGTCGCGGTGATGGCGGCGGACGCGGGGGACGTCGAGGCGGTGAAGGCCTCGATCAGGGAACGCCGGCGGTGGGCGGAGGCGAAGGTCGCGCGCTACGAACGACTCAGGGCCAGGCTGCTCGACGGCCGGACCGAGGAGGAGTTCCTCGAGCGGGCCGACCGGGTCGGGCCCTACCTGACGCTGTTGCGCGGCTTGTCGTTCGAACGGGACAACGTGCGGTGGTGCGCGCGCAGCCTCACAGTCCTGGAGCGGCGTGGTGCGCGGCTCGACGCGTCCGGGTGAGGTTGAATCGGTGTCATGAACGGCATCTCGTTGTTGCAGGAGGCACTCAGCGCGCCCGCGGCAGAGGCGCGCAACCGGTTCGCGGGGCGGCTCAACGGCTACCTCGAGGGGTCCGACGTCGTGCACGCCGTGCGGATGCAGGGCTGGCTCGGGCTGGAGGTGCCCGGCCCCGGCTGCCACGTCGGCACGGGCAGCTGGGACTTCACCCGGTTCAAGGCGACGACCTCACCGGTGACGTGCGGGCGGTGCCGATCGTCCGGCCTGCTCAGCAGCTCGTTCACCGGCGGGCCGCACCAGCAGACCCTCGACCTCGAAGGAATCTAGCCCTCCAGCACGGCGCGGTTGCGCACACCCATCCCGGTGAGCGCGGCCATGCCGAGGCGTTCGTAGTACGGCCGCAGCTCGTCGTCACAGGTCAGGTCGACCGAGTAGAGGTGCGCGCCCTCGGCGAGGATCCGGCGCACCAACTCGGAGCCGATGCCCCGGCCCTGGAACTCCGGCCGCACCTCCAGCCACGGGACGAACGCCGTCAGCACGCCGTCGCTGATCATGGTGACGAACCCCGCGACGGTGTCCCCTGAGCGCGCGACCACCACCCGGTAGCTCCCCCGCAGCACGGCGAGGTGCTGGGCGGGGGACGGCGGCACGGGCCAGCCCACGAAGAAGCCGGCGAGGTCGTCTTCGGTCAGATTTCCGGCATCAGTGTCATAAGTGATCACCTTGGTATTGAACAGCTTCGCGCGACTTCCCGCGCCGGGTTTGCACCGTCTACTGTGGACAAGCCTTGCCTGATCTGGACGTTTGCGGCATATTGACGGGTAGGTGAGCCGGGAAGCCTGGTCGGCCCGCACGTCACACGCGGTGACATCGCGGAGAGCTGACGAGGGGTGCGCTGATGACACTCATTCCCCGGTCCCTCCCCCTGACCAACGATCCCCAGGTCGTGCAGGCGCTGGCCGCGCGATGGCACCGCACCAGGACGTTGCTGCTGCTTTCCGCCGGAGTGCTGCCCATCGCGATCGGTGTCGTCTGCATCGTGCTCGCCGGGATGACGTCGGCGGGCCAGCGGATCATGCCGTGGTGGTCGGCGATTCCGGCCGCCGCGGCGGCGGCGTGCGCGTGGGCGTTGCTGTCCTGGTTGCGCCGCAACGGGTTGAGCGACCCGCGCTCCTGGCTGCCCGCGACCACCCTGATGACCGGCGCGCAGCTCGTGCTCGGGGTGCTGCCGGGCTCGGGCATCGCGCTGCGGCTCAGCCCCGGTGCGGCCATCGCGGTGAAGGCCCTGTGCGCGGCTGGAGTCCTCGGAGCGGGCTCCGCGAGCGCCCTCGCCCGGATGGCCCACCGCTCGCTGCTCGCGACGCCGGTCCTGGAGCTCGGGTCGACGGCGTTCCCGCTCGTGCTGACGGGCGGCGGGACCCGCGTGGTGATCGGCACCGACCGCGTCGACTGGACCACGCGCGGCGGTTCCCGGGTCGACACCGGTGTCTCGTTCGCCCGCGTCCACCGCGTGACGGCGCAGGCGAACGCGATCCTGCTGCACACCGCGTCCGGCTCGTGGACGGTCCCGGTGCCGGACCCCGCGACCGCGTCCGCGTTGCTGCGCCGCCGGATCGAGTGGTGGGAGGAGCGCCGCAACGCCGCCGCCGAACGCGAGGAACGCCGCTACCTCGACCTCGTCGGTCTGCTCGCGGCGGTGAGCGGCGAGGCCACGCGCGGCGGCGTCGGCGTGACCGTCGACTCGAACGGCGTCACGACGGGCATCACGCTGAGCCCGGCCGTGCGTGACCTCGACCCGGAGGTCCTCGCGGCGCAACTGATGGCGTGCGCGCACAAGGCCCGTTCGGACGCACGCCGCCAGGTCCAGGACCTCGTCCTCGACCACGCGTCCGCGAAAGCCAGCCACTAGTCGGTTGTCCCGCCTCTCCCCGGCTGCCTACGTTCGGTGCGCCGGTACATCTTCAGATGGGGGACCGACATGCGCAGACGTGACTTCCTCGCGGCGGCGGCCGGAGCCGCCGCCGTCGTGGCCAACCCCGTGAGCGCGCTCGCGGCGACGGAACAGCGGCCGGGCGCCGCGACCCTCCCCGACCTCGACCTCGGCGATTTTCCCGTCGTGGCACGGGTCCGGGCGCGCCACGCACTCGAGCACCTCACAGTCCTGAGCGACGAGATCGGTCCGCGCATCGGCGGCACCGCCTCCGAGCACCGCGCCCGCGACTACCTCGTCCGTGAGCTGAAGTCGTTGCGGTACCAGGTGACGACGCAGCCGTTCACCGTGCCGGACAAGTACCTGGCCGATGTCAACTCCCGCTGGCAGGCCGGCGCCTCGCGGTTCGGGAAGCTCGGGGTCACGGTCAAGGCGCCGTTCGTCGAGGTGGTCGACGGCCAGCTGCCGGACCTGACCGGCAAGATCGCGTTCTACGTCAACGCCCCCGCCGGGTCGGCGCCGACCCACGCCGCCATCGAACGCGGTGCGGTCGCCGTGGTCCTCGGCCGGATCTCCGCGACCGCCGGCAAGTCGAGCGCCTTCTCCCCCACGCTCGACCGGGACGTCGCCGTGCCGGTGATCGGCCTCGCGCAGGTGCACACGGAGAAGCTGCGTGCCCAGGGGTCCGGCGAGCTGACGATCACCACCACCCACCACCCGAACCTGACGTCCTACAACGTGATCGCGGAACGCCCGGCGACGTTCCCGTGGCGCGACAACGGGGTCGTGATGGTGACCGCGCACTACGACAGCGTGCCGGGATCGCCGGGCGCCAACGACGACGGCAGCGGAACCGTGCTGTGCCTGGAACTGGCGCGGGTGCTGCGCTACCTGCCGACCCACAAGGCACTGCGGTTCGCGCTCTGGGGTTCGGAGGAGCAGGGGCTGCTCGGATCACGGCACTACGTCTCGCAGCTCGCGCCGGAGGAGATCGCGCGGATCAAGGGCGTGTTCCAGAACGACATGGTCGCCACGAGCCACGACCCGGCGACGGCGTACTGGCTGCTGTCGGTCGACGGCGCGGACAACGCGACCACCGCCCAGGTGCGTGCCGCGGCGCAACGGCTCGGGTACGACCCGCGGGTGCACGGACCGGTCGCCCGCGGATCGAGCGACCACGTGCCGTTCCACGAGAAGGGCATCGCGTCGGCGAACTTCAGCTGGCGCGGCGAGGGCGGACCGGCCCAGCTGGAGCCGATCTACCACACGCCGGAGGACACGATCCGCGGCAACATCAGCCTGGAGCGGTTGCAGGTGTCGCTGGAGCTGATCGGCGCGGCCGCCTACCGGCTCGCCACCGAACGCTAGCGCGCGGTCAGCTCCTTCGCGGCCCGCTCGCGCAGCCACGTGGCGAACTCGTCCGCTGGCAGCGGTTTGCTCAGGCAGTACCCCTGCACGATGTCGCAGCCCAGGGCGGCGAGGACGTTCCACGTCTCCTCGTCCTCGACGCCCTCGGCCACGACCTCCAGCTCCAGGTTGTGCGCGAGCCCGAGCAACGAGCGGGTGATCGCGCCGCTGGACGCGTCCGTGCGCATGTTCGTGGTGAACGAACGGTCGATCTTCATCTCGTGCACGGGCATGGTGCGCAGGTAGGCGATCGACGAGTAGCCGGTGCCGAAGTCGTCGATCGACAGCCGCACCCCCAGCTCCCGCAGGCGGGTCAGCACGTCGCTCGCGCGGATCGGGTCGGCGATGATCGCGCTCTCGGTGATCTCCAGGGTCAGCACGTCCGGCGGGCGGCCGTGGAGCTTCAGCGCGTCGGCGACCTGGTCGGGGAACGTCGGGTCGTGCAGGCACTGGGCGCCGACGTTGACCGAGACCGGCACGTCCCAGCCGGCGGCGTGCCAGGTGTGGCACTGGGCGAGGGCGCGGTCGAGCACGTACCGGGTGAGCGGCTCGATCAGGCCCGTCTCCTCGGCGGCCGGGATGAAGCGGTCGGGGCCGAGCAGGCCCAGGCGCGGGTGCTGCCAGCGGCACAGGACCTCGGCGCCGCAGACGGCTCCGGTGCGCACGTCGGCCTTGGGCTGGTAGTGCAGCACCAGCTCCTCGTGGTCGAGCGCGCGGCGCAGGTCGCTGATCACGGTGAGCTGGGCGGCGCTGTGGTCGTCGCCGGGCTCGAAGACGGACGTGCCGAGGCGGGCTCGCTTGGCCGCGTACATGGCGATGTCGGCGTGCTTGAGCAGGTCGTGGACGTCCGCCGAGTCGGCCGGGTACATCGCGACGCCGATGCTGCAGCCCACGTCGACGGACAGGCCGTCCAGGTCGACGGACTCCTCCAGGGCGCGGTGCACGCGGTCGGCGACGACGAGCGCGTTGGCGGGCGAGAGCACCGACGGCAGCAGGACGGCGAACTCGTCGCCGCCCAGGCGCGCCACCGAGTCGATGTCGCGGACGGCGGTGGTCAGGCGGTTCGCGACGTGCTGGAGCAGCCGGTCGCCGAACGCGTGGCCGAGGGTGTCGTTGATCGGCTTGAAGCGGTTGAGGTCGATCAGGAACAGGCCGAGCGGGTCACCGGTGCGGTCGGAGCGCTCGATGGCCTCCTGGGCGTGGTGGACGAGCAGGGTGCGGTTGGCGAGGCCGGTCAGCGCGTCGTGCATCGCCTCGTGCTCGCTCTTGGCCGCCTGGCGCAGGATCTTGCGGCGGTGGCCGATCAGCACCACGCCGCACAGCCCGACCAGGCCGAGGTCGACGACGAACGCGATGACGGCGGCGAGCCGGAGCCGGCCGTTCTCCGCTTCGGCGGCACGCAGGTAGTCGGTGGTCTCCAGGCGTTTGATCTGCACGACCGTGGAGAGCTGTTTGCGCAACGAGACCAGCGTGAGCTCGGCCTGGTCCGCCTTCTGGAACGCGGCGGTGGTGTCGCCGCGGTCGCCGGCCGCGACCGTGTCGCGCAGCAACGACGAGTAGTCGCCGTACAGGTCGCTGACGATCGTGGCGGCGCGGACGTCGGCGGGACCGCCGTGGTCCTTGAGCCAGCGCAGGCTGTCGCCGGCGGCACCGGCGGCGTTCGAGACGGGCCTGCGCATGACGGGCGTGCCGGAGCGGAGGTAGTCGACGAGCGAGTGGTCGGCGACGTCGACGTTCTGCACGACGAGACCCCAGCGGTCGCTGATCTCGTTCAGCTCGTGCAGGTGCGTCGTGGCGCGCTGCATGCTCAGACTCGTCCACAGCGCGAGACCCGCCAGCGCGGCCAGACCGATCGTCAGGCTTATGACGGTCGTGTGCGCGGTGGTGCGGGCCTCGACCCAGTTGGAGAGCATCTATCGGCGCCTCACGTGGACATCGCTTTCCGGCGAAGTGGCTATTGGTACGCAGCCAAAGGATTGCACGCAAGCCGACACAGCGATTCCCGGTGCACTAGCCTTGACCGCTTTCCGGCGGTCAACTGATTGGGCTTTCCCGTGGTTCGCGCTGTCCGTGTCGTCCTGCCTGCGGTTTTGCTCGCGGTGACGGGGGTGAGCGGATGCGGAGCGGAGAAGACGTCCGATGACCCGCCCACAATCGGGTTCCTCGCGCAGAACAACAGCCGCGACTTCTCCCGGGAGATGAGCGACGGCTTCCGTGCCGGCGCGGAGATGGCGGGCGGCGTCAGGACGGAGCTGACGGGACCGGACACGCACGACGGGCTGAAGCAGGTCGAGCTGCTGCACGACCTCGCCACGCGGGCCAAGGGCGGCATCGGGGTGTCGGCGGTCGCGCCGGAGCTCGTGGCGGAGCCGATGGCGCAGGTGGTCGGGCAGGGCATCCCGGTGATGGCGGTGGCCGGCGGCCAGGTCGCGCCGGGCAGCGAGGTCAAGTTCATGATCGAGAACGACGGCTTCGACCTCGGCAGGACGCTCGCGGACGCGACGGCGGACCGGTTGCCGCCCGACGCCGGCGGCAAGATCGTGATCGGCAGCAACTCCCCCGCGATGCCGGCGCTGGACCAGCGGGTGCTGGGCATGCGGTCGCGCCTGCTCGAACGGCTGCCGAAGCTGCAGGTGATCGGCCCGCTCGACACCGGGCGCGACGCCACGACGAACCTCGCGACCTGGCGGCGGGTGGCCGACGCGAACCCGGACGCGCTCGCGTTGCTGGGCGCCGGTGACGTCGACGCGGTCAACCTCGCCGCCGTGCACGCGGAGAAGAACGGGAAGTGGCTGGCCGCGTCGTTCAGCATCGACCCGAAGGCGTTGCAGGGCGTCAAGGAGGGGCACCTGTTCGCGACGATCTCCGCCGAGCACTTCCTCAAGGGCGCGGTGGCCGGGTGGATGCTGGCCCAGCACGCGAAGAGCGGCCGCAAGCTGCCGGAGGGCTGGTTCGTCGCTCCGGGGCTGCTGGTGCAGCAGTCCAACGTCGACGAGATCATCCGCCGCCAGTCCGGTGAGGCCACCCGGCTGGCGGCCGCGCGGCCGCGGATCGACGCCCTCACGGCGGATCCGCTGAAGTACCTGCGTCCACTCGACCAGGCGCGCTGAGCCGAGCGGCGCAGCCGGTCCTCCACTGCGGTGACAGGCCTCTGGCCGTGAGCGAGCATGCAGGCTCTCCCCGCTCTTGGAGGACTCGCATGATCAACCGAAGGACACTGGCGAAATCCGTCGGTGCCGCCCTCGCGGTCTCGGCCACCGGCCCGATTCCCGGCGCAGTTCACGCCACCGCCGACGCGGACGCCACGCGCCGCGGCCGGTACCTGATCCGCGGCGGCGCTGTCGTCACCGTCGACGAGGCGCTCGGGGTTCTGCCGCGCGCGGACGTCCTGGTCGACGACGGCGAGATCGTCGGCGTCGGCACCGGCCTGAACGCACGCGGCGCCAAGGTGGTCGACGCGACCGACATGATCGTCATGCCCGGTTTCGTCAACACCCACTTCCACATGTGGAGCGCGCTGGGCCGCAACTTCGTGGCCGACGGGTTCCCCTACTTCGCGGCGAAGCGCGCCACGTCCACGTTGTACGGCCCCCAGGACGTCTACCGCAGCGTCCTGCTCGGGCTCGCCGACCTGGCGAACGCGGGCGTGACGACCGTCCACAACTGGTCCAACAACACCCGTTCTCCCGCACACGCCGACGCGGAGCTGCGCGCGCACCGCGACGGACTGCTGCGCGCCCGGTACTCGTACGGCCACGTGGACCAGATGCCGCGTGAGGCGCCGATGGACTTCACGGGCGTCGACCAGGTGCGGCGGCAGTACTTCTCGCACGGCAGCGCGTTCGACGGGCTCGTGCACCTGGGTGTCTGCGTGCGCGGGTTGTCGCAGAGCGACGAACCGGCGTTCTTCGCGGACATGGACGCGGCTCTGCGGCGTGACCTGCCGGTCGCGATCCACGCGGGACAGTCACCGCCGCGGATCGTCGACGCGGCGGACTACGAGCGGCGGGGCTGGCTGGGACCCAGGACGTTGCTGACGCACTACGTCACCGCGCTCGACAGCGACATGGAGGTCATGGCCCGCACCCGCACGCCGCTGAGCTGGTCACCGCACTCGGAGTTCCGGCTCGGCGCGGCGGGCGACCCGCGCGACACCCTGCTGCGCTTCCGCAGGGCCGGCGTGCCCGTGTCGCTGTCGTCGGACGCCACGTCCATCGCGCCGTCGGACATGTTCGAGGCGATGCGGGTGGCCTGGACCACCGGGATCCCCTGGCAGGGCACGCCTTCCGCCGGTCTGCCGGAGATCGGGTTCCGCGACGTGCTGACGATGGCGACGCTCAACGGCGCCCGCGCGCTGGGACTCGGCGACGTCACCGGGTCGATCACGGTCGGCAAGCGGGCGGACATCGTCCTGGTGCGGGCCAACGACGTCAACCTCGCACCGGGCGGTCTGGTCGAGACCACGCTGGTGCAGGCGGCGACCCCTGCCAACGTCGACACCGTGTTCTCGGACGGCCGGATCGTGAAGCGCGGCGGCCGTCTGGTCGCCTACGACGTCGACCGCATCGTGCGTGATGCGTTGGCTTCCTCCCTCCGCATCCGCACGACCGCCGGTGGGATCCTGACCCCGCCCGATTAGCGGCTCGCGTCGAGCACCGCGCGGGTGAACGCCTCCGGCGCCTCCTGCGGGACGTTGTGCCCGATGCCGTCGAGGACGCGGTGCTCGTAGCGTCCGGTGAACTGGGCACGGTAGGCCGCGCCGTCGGAGTTCGCCCCGTCGAAGTCGCTGGCGATGGTGATCGTCGGAACGCTGATCACGGGCTTCGCCTGCAGCTCGCGCTCGAGCCCGTCGTAGCGGTGCTCGCCCTCCGCGAGCTGCAGGCGCCAGCGGTAGTTGTGGATGACGATCGCGACGTGGTCGGGGTTCTTCCACGCCGTGGCGCTCTGGGCGTAGGTGGACTCGTCGAATTCCCACCGCGGTGAGGCGAGCTTCCAGATGAGCTTGTTGAACTCGTAGGAGTTCTGCGTGTAGCCCTTCACGCCGCGCTCGGTCGCGAAGTAGTACTGGTACCACCAGCCCAGTTCGGCCTGCGGGTTCAGCGGTTCCTGGTTCTGCCGCAGGTTGACGACCAGGTAGCCGCTGACCGACACGAGCGCCCTGACCCGCTGCGGCCACAGCGCCGCGGTGATGCAGGCCGTCCTGGCGCCCCAGTCGAAACCCGCGACCGTCGCCTGGCGGATGCCGAGGGCGTCCATGAACGCGATGACGTCCGCGGCGAGTGCGGACTGCTGGCCGTTGCGCATGGTGTGCGCGTGCAGGAACCGTGTCGGGCCGTAGCCCCTGAGGTACGGGATGAGCACGCGGTGACCCTGTGCCGCGAGTGCCGGTGCGACGTCGACGTAGCTGTGGATGTCGTACGGCCAGCCGTGCAGCAGGACCGTCACCGGGCCGGTCTTCGGGCCCATCTCGGCGTACCCGATGTTCAGCAACCCGGCCCTGACCTGCTTGATCTCGCCCCAGGCCGGCGTCGAGGCGTGCGCGGTCGCGGTGGCCGTGAGGGGTGCCGCCACGCCCGCCACCGCCAGCGCCTGGGAGAACTGTCGCCTGCTGATCATGGCTTCGACCGTAGGGACGGCGGTGTGGTTCTCGCGAGCGTCAGGTGACGGCGGTGTCGTAAGTCATCAGCGCCTGCCCCAGTTCCGTGCGGGCGGTGACGCCGAGTTTGGGGAAGATCCGGTGCAGGTGCGTGCTGACCGTGCGGTGCGACAGGTGCAGCCGTTCGCCGATCTCCTTGTTCGTCAGCCCGTCCGCGGCCATGCGCGCGATGGTCAGCTCGTGCTCGGTCAGCTCGCCGCTGCCGTTGCGCGACTCCCCCGACGCCCGCAGCTCCTCGGCCGCGCGCTGCGCCCAGTCCTTCGTGCCGAACGCCTCGAACGCCTCTTTCGCGGCCTTGAGGTGCGGCCTCGCCGCGGCAGCCCTGCGTTGCCTGCGCAGCCACGCGCCGAACGCCAGCCGCGTCCTCGCGCGGTCCCAGGGCGAGCTCTTCGCGTCGAGCGCCGCCTCGAAGAGCGCCTCGGCCTCGTCGTCCTCCGCGAGAAGGGCCCGCGCGTACCTCAGTCCCGTCGCGAGCGCCGGTGAGCCGGTGGCGGTGTCCAGCTCGTCCACGATCTTGCGCGCGACGTCGGTGTTGCCGCTGCGGGTGGCGGCCTCGACGAGCTCCGGCAGCACGTACCGGCGCAACGCCAGCTGGTGGGCGGGGTCGGCCGGGTCGTGGACGCGGCGGATGGCGGCGAACGCGTCGGCGTACCTGCCCTCGCCCAGCGCGGCGAGGCTCCTGGCCAGCTGGACCGTCGCCAGCACCGGGCGGGCGCCTGCCGCGAGCCCGATGCGTTCGGCTTCGGCGGCCTTGCCGGCGGCCTCGTCGTAGTCGCCGCGCAGGGCGGCGATCTCGGCCTGGACGGCGACGGCCAGACCGCGCATGTACGGCTGGGAGGTCTCCTCGGCGAGGAGGGCGGCTTCCCGGACGGCGGGTTCGGCGGCGGTGATGTCGCCGAGGCGGGTGCGGCTCCAGGCCTCCACGGCCAGGGCGCGGGCCAGGAGCGCGAACCGGCCCTGGGCCCGGAAGCAGGGCTGGGCGGCGGTGGAGAGGCGGACGGACTCCTCGAAGGCACCGACCTGGAGGGCGGCGCTGCCGAGCAGGCGGAGGGTGGCGGGGTCGTCGGCGGACGTGGCGCGCAGCCCCGCGACCACCGCGTCGCCCTGTTCCACCGGGCACACGTACGCGAGCATCGCCAGCATCCGCGGGTCACGGGGGTCGATCGGCAGCCGCCGCGCCACGGCCGCGATCCGTTCCCGGACCGCCGGTCCCGGCTCCACCCAGAAGCACCGCATCGCGACGCTCCAGAAGATCCGCATCGCCAGTTCGACGTCGCCGTCGGCCATCACGGCCTCGGCCGGTCCGACCAGTTCGCCCGGTCCGGCGGCACCCTCCCGGACACCGTCGTCGAACGCGCTGGGCAGCCACCTCACGAGCGCCCGTTCGCGTGCGGTCAGGTCGAGGGCGCGCACGTCCAGCAGGATCCGCTCGACGTCGTCGCGCCGTCCCGCCTCCGCCGCCAGCTCGGCCGCGCGCAACAGCCGTCGCGGCTGCCGGTCACCGGTCCCCAGCGCAGCCGCCCGTTCCAACGCGCGCACGGCAACGGCAGCGCCACCACGGCGCAACGCACGGTCTGCCGTCTCCTCCAGCAGGCGTGCGACCGTCTCGTCAGCACCGTCCGCCGCCCCGGCGAGATGCCACGCGCGCCGGTCCGGCTCTTCGGTGAACGAAGCGAGCCGGCGGTGGGCATCGCGGCGTTCGGAAGCACTCGCCGCCCGCACGACCGCGGACCTGACCAGCGGGTGCGGGAACGCGCCGTCCCGGCCGACCAGCCTGGCCTCCACCGCCGGCGGCTCGGCACAGGGCGCACCGCCGAGTGCCGCCTCCAGCAACGCCGTGCGCACCTCGCCCGGCAGCCCGGCGACCCGCGAAGCGAACGCCTCCTCCAGCGAGGTGCCGCCGAACGGCAGCTCCACCAGGGCCAGCGGGTTGCCGGCGGCGTCGGCGAGAACGCGTGACCGGCGGTCGGCGGGCAGGCCGGGCGCGACCTCGGAGAGCAACGCGGAAGCCTCATCCGGCCCCAGCGGTTCCAGCACGAGCGTCGGGACCCCGGCGAACACGGGCGTCCTGGCGGCCACGACGAGCGCGGCGCCGGTCAGCCGCCGCGCCACGAAGCCGAGTGCGTCCCGGCTCGCGGAGTCGAGCCAGTGCGCGTCGTCCACCAGCACGACGGGCCCGGCCGCGCTCAGCACGTCCAGCGCGGCGAGGCCCACGAGGTGCACGGGTGGCGGAGGGCCGTCGGCGAGGCCGAAGACGACCTCCAGGGCGGACCGCCGCACCCCGGCCAGAGCCGGCAGGTCCAGGAACGGGTGCAGGACCTGGTGCAGTCCGGCGTAGGGCATGTCCTGTTCGGACTCGGCGCCGACGACCCGGTGGCCCTTCAGGGACGAGAGCAGGGCCGACTTGCCCACGCCCGGCTCGCCGACGACCAGCAGCGCACCGCCGGTGTCCGCCAGCGCGGTCAGGCGCCGCCGTTCCCGGTCACGTCCGACCAGCGGCGTCCCGTTTCGGTGATCCATCGGGACCCAGGGTGTCAGAAGGTCCAGACGGCCCGCTTGCCCGGACCCACGACCAGCGTCGACGTGCCCAGCTGCTCGACGTGCCGCGCGACGCCGCGGTTGAGCTCGAACTCGATGCGCTCGAGGCCGGTCTGTCCCATCGGGACCACGTCGAACCGCATCGTCGTGCCGCCACGCGTCACCACGGCGCCGTGCTCGTCGGTGCGCACGCCGAGCCCGCCCGCCTCCAGCAACGGGATCGTGGCCGCCAGGTCCGAGGCGGTGACGGCGAGGCGGATCGACGTGATGTCGCGCATCAGCTTGTCCTGGTACGCGTCGGGCAGGTAGCGCTCGCGGGTGACGTCACCGCGGAAGCGCGCCGGTCCGACCCCGCTGCGCGGGTCGTCGAGGTACTCGTCGCGGTACTCCATGGCCCACGCGCCGAACCTGTCGTACCTCTCGATCAGGTAGGTCGAGTCGAACCACGGCACCGGCTTGCCGTCGCCGAAGTCGCGGGTCTGCAGGAAGTCGACGGGCGACAGGCCGGCGGCGCGGAGCCTGGCCTGCAGCCTTTCGATGTCGCCGTCGCGTTCTGTCGACAGGCCGAGGCCCGCGGCACCGAGCTCGCCGTCCTGGCCGCCGACGTCGCCGATGCCGAAGATCTCCAGGTACGTCTCCCTGCCGCGCAGGTAGCGCCCTGTCCAGACCTGGCCGTCGGCTCCTGTCGTGGTGCGGACCTCGAAGTTCGAGAACTCCTCCAGGTAGGCGGAGTGCTCGACCGCGTCGGCGGTGGCGCGGTCGAAGGTTCCCCACACGTGGTTGTAGAACAGCAACTGCCGCTCTCCGGCCTGTGCCGGTCCTGCCGCGACCAGCACCAGTAACGCCACCAAGATCGTGTATGAAACTCGTCGGATCCCCATGGCGGGGATGGTAAGTCGACCACGCTCAAGCCGGACTCAAGTCACCGAGGGGGACTCTGTGCTCGACACCGCCCGATGGACGGTTCTCGCACCACTGCTGCAGGCCGCCACCGCAGGCCCGGACCTGCTCGACGCCACGATCCGCGGTCTCACGCCGGCCGCCGTCGCCGAGGAGGTCCTGAACGAGATCGGCGAGCACGACGTCCGGCTCGACCTGACCTTCGACGGCGTGACGACCAGCCACCTCCGGCCGGAGGCCGACGTCGTGGTGTCGCTCGGCCTCGCCGACGCCGTGCGGGCCCTCTACGGCGGACGGCCGTGGTCGAGCCTCGCCGTGAGCACCCCGAACCCCGAGGTCGACGAACGCGGCATCAGCGGGTGGTTCGCCGGGCGCAAGGGCATCCCGCAGTCCGTGCAGGGGCTGCTGTCCGCGCTCAGGCCCGCCCGGCCGGACCTCGGCGAGCTCGCCGTCGAGCTCGGTTCGGACAAGTGGGGCGACATGCACTGGTACACCCAGCACTACGAGCGCCACTTCGCCCGGCTGCGCACCGAACCCGTGCGGGTGCTGGAGATCGGCATCGGCGGCTACGACGACCCGGACAGCGGCGGCGGGTCGCTGCGGATGTGGGAGCGCTTCTTCCCGCGCGGCCTGGTGCTCGGCCTGGACATCGCCGAGAAGAACATCACCGGCCCGCGGATCATGACCGTGCGGGGGGACCAGTCCGACGCGGGGTTCCTCGACCGGCTGGGCCGCGAGCTCGGTCCGTTCGACGTGGTCATCGACGACGGCAGCCACCTCAACGACCACGTGCGGACGTCGTTCCACGCCTTGTTCCCGCACGTCCGCGCGGGCGGGCTGTACGTGGTCGAGGACCTGCAGACCGCGTACTGGCCGAGCTGGGGCGGCCACCCGGAGGGTGCGGACGGCACGTCGACCGGCATGCTGAAGTCCTTTGTGGACGGCCTGAACCACGCGGAGGTGGGCGACCCGCGCGCGGCGGGTTCGTTCCTGCAGCGCAACATCAGCGGGATCTCCTTCCACCACAACATCGCGTTCGTGGAGAAGGGGACCAACGCCGAGGAGGGCGGCCCGGAGTTCCTGCGCACCCTCTACTGACTCAGCGCGTCCCACGCGGGCGACGACGCCCCGGCCGCGGCCATCGCCAGCGCGGTGATCTCCGGATCGGCCATCGGCATCACCGGACGGTTCCTCGTCCACGCGGCTGCCCGCTCCGCCAGCGCGGGCAGCCGCGGGTCGTCAGGCCCGAGCGCGAAGGCCTCGTCGTAGGCCAGGTAGATCCGCTGGAACTCGGGATCGGCGAGCGCGGCGGCCTTGTCGGCGAGCCACACCGCCGCCTCGTCCGGCGCGACGGCCTGCATGAGCACCCAGACGTCGCGCTCCATCCGCAGGCCGCGTTCGCTGACGCCCAGCGCTCGCAACCGTTCCAGCACCGCCGCCGCGTCCTCGGTCAGGAACAGGGCGTTGCCGGCGCGCAGCCGCACGACCCGTTCGCGCGCCAGCCGGATCTCCTGCTCGCGCCGCCGCAACGCCTCGTCGATCTCGGCGACCGCCGACGCGAACTCCTCCTCCCCGGCGTCGAGGAGCTCCTTCACGCGAGCCAGCGGCACCCCGGCCTCGGCGAGCGTGCGGATCTTGACCAGGTCGATCGCGTGCTGCGCGCCGTAACGGCGGTAGCCGGAGTGGTCGCGTTCGGGCTCGGGCAGCAGCCCTACCTTGTGGTAGTGCCGCACCGCTTTGATCGTCACGCCCGCGTACCGGGCGAGCCGGCCGATCGTGATCATCGCGGCATCATCCCACCCGGCCGAACACGCGACCGGCGAGATCGACTCCGGCGATCGCGCCGTCGCCGTCCCGCGTGAAGAACCCGCGCTGCCCGGCGAACGCGCCTTCCGTGAGCACGTACTCGTCGCGCGGCAGCAGTCCCATCGGGAACGGCGCGTGGTCGGCCGGCAGCTCCACCTCCGCGGACTCGCGGATCTCCGGCCGGATCAGCACCTCCAGCACCAGTCCGTCACCGGTGTCGTCGATGGTCATCACCATCGTGTCGTTGTCGTAGTTCCCCGCGACCTCCCGTGCTTTCGACGCGTTGTGCGGCAACGGTTCCGGGTCGCGGTCCACGACGCCGAGGAAGTCCTCCAACGCCCTGCGGACCACCGCCTGGTTGAACGGGATCCCGTCCGGACCCTGGTTCGCGACCGACACCACCGCGAAGTTCCGCTCGGGAACGACCAGCAGCTCCGCGAACTGCCCGTTGGACGACCCGCCGTGCCCGATCGTCCGCACGCCGTCGATCTCGCGCAGGAACCAGCCGACACCGATGGCGTCACCGAGGTTGCTGCCGCGCAACACCGCCGTGGGCCTCCGCATCTCGTCCAGGTCATCGCTCTCCAGGTGGACCCCCGCCCACTTCAGCAGGTCCGCGACCGACGCCGCGACGCCACCGCCGGGGTTGTTCGCCCGCCAGTGCCGCCACGGTCGCGCGACCTCGCCCTTCTCGTGCCCGACGGCGAACCGCCGGGTCATCACCGCGTCCCGGTCGAAGTGCGTGTTCGCGAGCCCGAGCGGCTCCAGCAGCAGCGTCGCGACCGCCTGCTCGTAGGTCTGCCCGGTGACGTTCTCGATGATCCGCCCCGCGAGGTTGAAGCCGGACTGGCTGTACGACGGACGTTCGCCGACCGGCGCGACCAGCTTCAGCGTCGCCAGCCCGGCGACGTGGCGGGCCAGCGCGTCGTCGCCCTCACCGGTGTCGGTGAAGGTGCCCCAGTCGAGGCCGGACGTGTGGTTGAGCAGCTGCCGCACGGTGAACTCGCGGTCGTCGGCCAGTTCCAGTTCGGGCACGTAGGTGCGCACCGGCGCGTCCAGCGAGATCTTGCCCTGCGCCACCAGGCGCATGATCGCGGTGGCGGTGTAGGTCTTGGTGATCGAGCCCAGCAGGAAGAGCGTGTCCTCGTCGACCGGCAACGGGTTCTCGACGCTGGTGACGCCGTGGCGGAAGAAGTGCCGCTGCCCGTTGTGGAGGACGCCCACCGCGGCGCCGGGGATGTCGAAGCGGGCGGCGGTCCGGGCGATGAAGTCGTTGTCCATGCCCCAGATGCTCGAACCCCGCCCCAGGGTCAAGGTCAACCCCGGGGCGGGGAGCGTGGCACAGGTCACGGCACCCGTCGTCTTCCGGAACGCCCGGAAGTGGCCGGGCTACGGGTTCCAGACCTCCCGGACGGCGTCGGCGATCGACGCCGCCTGCTCGAACCCCGCCTCGGCGGCCGGTTTGCGACGCGCCGGGTCCAGCAGGTTCGAGCCGATCGCGGCCAGCGCCTTCTCGTCGGGACTGACCACGATGGACGGCACGCCGAGCTTCGCCGCCTGGGCCTGCGGAGTCGCGGCAGGGCTCGCCGAGCGCGTCAGCGGCGCCACGACCACCACCCGCGAGTACCCGGCCGCCAGGTCGACGTTGGCCACCGAGCGCATGCCGCCGTCCATGTACCGGTGGCCGTCGATGGTGACGGGCGGCCAGACCAGCGGCACCGCGCAGCTCGACGCCACGGCCTTCACCAGAGGCACGCCGCTGTCCCGGTCGAACGCGACGAACTTCCCGTCGGCGGTGTCGACGGCGGTCACCTTCAGCGCGCGCGAGGGCCAGTCCCTGATGGAAAGGCGGCCCTCGAACACCTCCAGCCGCGACTCCTCCGACGGCGTGCGCGCCTTCACCGCGGCACGTCCCAGCCGGGCGCGCTTCACCGCCGGCTTCCCCGGCATCACGTAGGAAAGCGCGTACCTGACCAGCATCCACGGCGTCAGCCGCGCCGGGATCTCGCCGTCGGGCGGCAGCAGCTGGCTCCCGTACAGCTCGGCGAGCGGCACGCCACCCGCGAGCTGCGTGGCCACCACGGACCCGGCGGACGTCCCCACGAACAGGTCGGCGCCCGTCAGGTCGACGCCCTGCTCAGCCAGCCCGTGCAGAATCCCGGTCTCCCAGGCGATCCCGGTGACACCACCGCCGCCCAGGACCAATGCGCGTTCTCCAGTCACGCGACCATCCTATGGAGTGAGACGGGCTCCTGCTCCTTGGTCGACATTGGTAATCTGGGCGGCGAAGCCGAGAAGCGCTGCAACAGGCCCGAGGCCTGCCACGCTCGGCTTCGCACGACCACGAACAAGGGCGCTTCCGACTTTTCGGGAGCGCGCGTGGCCGGTCTGAAGTCCCTGCTGAACCAGCGGATCGTCGTGCTCGACGGCGCCTGGGGCACGATGTTCCAGCAGGCGAAGCTCTCCCCCGCCGACTACCACGGCACCGAGTTCGGCGACCACCACACCGACGTCGCCGGCGATCCGGACCTGCTCAACCTCACGCGTCCCGACCTGGTGCTCGACGTGCACCGGCAGTACCTCGCGGCGGGCGCGGACATCACGACGACGAACACGTTCACCGCGACGTCGATCGGTCAGGCCGACTACGGGCTCGAGGACCGCGTGCGCGACATGAACATCGCGGGCGCCCGGATCGCCCGCCAGGCCGCGGACGAGTTCGGCGGCCGGTTCGTCGCGGGCTCGGTCGGCCCCCTCAACGTCACGCTCAGCCTGTCGCCCAAGGTCGAGGACCCCGCGTACCGGGCCGTCACGTTCGAGCAGGTCAAGGCCTCCTACGCCGAGCAGATCGCCGCGCTGCACGAGGGCGGCGTCGACCTCCTGCTGATCGAGACGATCTTCGACACCCTCAACGCGAAGGCCGCCATCGCCGCGGCCCGCGAGGTGGCGCCCGACCTGCCGCTGTGGATCTCGGTGACGATCGTCGACCTGTCGGGCCGCACGCTCTCGGGCCAGACCGTCGAGGCGTTCTGGGACTCGATCGAGCACGCGAAGCCGCTGGTCGTGGGCGTGAACTGCTCGCTGGGCGCCGAGGAGATGCGCCCGCACGTCACCGACCTCGCCCGGCTCGCGGACACCTACGTCGCCTGCCACCCGAACGCCGGTCTGCCCAACGCGTTCGGCGGCTACGACCAGACCCCGGACGAGACCGCGGCCCTGCTGCGGGACTTCGCCGGCAAGGGCATCGTCAACGTCGTCGGCGGCTGCTGCGGCACCTCCCCCGCGCACATCAGGGCCATCGCGGACGCGGTGCGCGACACCGCGCCGCGCGAGGTCGTGAAGCCCCGCGACACCACCAGGTTCAGCGGCCTGGAGACGTTCGAGATCGGCGCGGACACCGGGTTCGTCATGATCGGCGAGCGCACCAACGTCACGGGCTCGGCGAAGTTCCGCAGGCTGATCGAGGCCGACGACCACCAGGCGGCGCTCGCGGTGGCTCTCGACCAGGTCAGGGGCGGCGCGAACCTGCTGGACGTCAACATGGACGCCGACCTGCTCGACGGCGAGCAGGCGATGACGACGTTCCTCAACCTGATCGCGACCGAGCCGGAGATCGCCCGCATCCCCGTGATGATCGACAGTTCGCGGTGGGGCGTGCTGAAGGCCGGTCTGCGCTGCGTGCAGGGCAAGGGCGTGGTCAACTCGATCAGCCTCAAGGAGGGCGAGGAGCCGTTCCTGGAGCAGGCCCGCACGATCCGCGACCACGGCGCCGGTGTCGTGGTGATGGCGTTCGACGAGCAGGGTCAGGCGGACACCACCGAGCGCAAGGTCGAGATCTGCGGCCGCGCGTACGACCTGCTCACGCAGAGGATCGGGTTCCCGGCCGAGGACATCATCTTCGACCCGAACGTGCTCGCGGTCGCGACCGGCATCGAGGAGCACAACGGCTACGCCAAGGCGTTCATCGACGCGTTGCCGCTGATCAAGCAGCGCTGTCCGGGCGCGCGCACCAGCGGTGGCATCTCGAACCTGTCGTTCTCGTTCCGCGGCAACGACGTCGTCCGCGAGGCGATGCACTCCGCGTTCCTGTTCCACGCTGTCAAGGCCGGCCTGGACATGGGCATCGTCAACGCGGGCCAGCTCGTGGTCTACGAGAACATCGCCCCCGAGCTGCTGGAACTGGTCGAGGACGTCATCTTCGACCGCCGCGAGGACGCGACGGACCGCCTCGTCGCGCACGCCGAGACCGTGAAGGGGCCCGGCCAGAAGCGCGTCGTCGACCTGGCGTGGCGCGAGGCGCCGGTCGGCAAGCGGCTGGAGCACGCGATCCTGCACGGCGTCGTCGACTTCATCGAGGAGGACACCGAGGAGGCCCGCCAGGCCCTCCCCCGTCCGCTCGACGTCATCGAGGGCCCGCTGATGGACGGCATGAAGATCGTCGGCGACCTGTTCGGCGCGGGCAAGATGTTCCTGCCGCAGGTGGTGAAGAGCGCCCGCGTCATGAAGCGCGCGGTCGCCTACCTGGAGCCGTTCATGGACGCCGAGCCCAGGGCGACGGCCGGCGGCAACGGCAAGGTCGTGCTCGCCACGGTCAAGGGCGACGTGCACGACATCGGCAAGAACATCGTCGGCGTCGTCCTGGGCTGCAACAACTACGAGGTGATCGACCTCGGCGTGATGGTCCCGGCAGCGAAGATCCTCGACACCGCGATCCGCGAGCACGCCGACGTCATCGGCCTGTCCGGGCTGATCACGCCGTCGCTCGACGAGATGGTCTCGGTCGCCGAGGAGATGCAGCGGCGCGGCATGAAGCTGCCGCTGCTGATCGGCGGCGCCACCACGTCCCGCCAGCACACCGCCGTGAAGATCGCCCCCGTCTACGACGAGCCGGTCATCCACGTGCTCGACGCCTCACGGGTCGTCGGCGTCGTGTCGGACCTGCTCGACGACCGGCGCGGCCACGAGCTGAACCGCGCGAACCGGGCGGAGCAGGCGCGGCTGCGCGAGCAGCACGAGAACCGCAGGCAGCTGCCGTTGCTGGGCCTGGAAGCCGCGCGCGCGAACGCGGAGAAGGTCGAGTTCACCGACTTGCCGACGCCGGCGTTCACCGGAACCCGCACGATCACGCCACCACTCGCGGAACTGCGCGAGTTCATCGACTGGACGTTCCTGTTCCTCGCGTGGGAGATGAAGGGCAAGTTCCCCGCGATCCTCGACGAACCCGTGGCGCGCGAGCTCTTCGACGACGCGAACGCGTTGCTCGACGAAATCGTCGCGGGAGACCTGTTCACGGCGAAGGGCGTGTACGGGTTCTGGCCCGCGCGCTCCGAGGGCGACGACATCCGGCTCGGCAACGGCGTGCTGATCCCGATGCTGCGGCAGCAGACGCAGAAGCAGGTGTCGCGCCCGAACCGGTCGCTGTCGGACTACGTCGCCCCGGACGGCGACCACCTCGGCGGCTTCGCGGTGACGATCCTCGGCGCCGACGAGCTGGCCGCGAAGTACGAGGCCAAGCACGACGACTACCGCGCCATCATGGTGAAGGCGCTGGCGGACAGGCTCGCCGAGGCGTTCGCCGAGTGGATCCACCTGCGGGCCCGCCGCGACTGGTTCGAGCCGGACGCCGACCCCGCGATCACCGACCTGCACGCCGAGCGGTTCCGCGGAATCCGCCCCGCGCTCGGCTACCCGGCATGCCCCGACCACACCGTGAAGCGCCAGCTGTTCGACCTGCTCGGCGCGGAGGAGATCGGCGTCGAGCTGACCGAGTCGTTCGCGATGAACCCGGCCGCGAGCGTGAGCGGGCTGATCTTCCAGCACCCGGACGCGAAGTACTTCACCGTCGGGCGGCTGGGCCGCGACCAGGTCGAGGACTACGCGCGGCGCGCGGGAAAGCCGCTCGCGGAGGTCGAGCAGTGGCTGCGCCCGAACCTGGGGTACGACCCCGCCTGACACCTCCGGAACGTGAAAGCGCTTCCCGCACAGGGGTGCGTCATGCCGATTTGGCATCGAGCGATGTAGGCTCGGCCGCTCTGGAGATCACTCATTCCAACGGTCGAGCCCGAGGTCATCCATGCGAGCTGCGGCGCTGGTGCTGGGACTGGTGCTGGTGGCAGGCTGCGGCACCGCCGCGAAGTCGGAGGCGTTGCCGCACGTCGGGTTCGTGGTGAAGCGCACGGGCGCGTCCTTCGCGCAGGAGATGACCAGCGGGTTCCACGAGGGCGTCGGCCGCGTCGGCGGTGTCAGCGCGACGGTGACGGGACCTCCCGGGCAGGACGGGCACAGGGAAGTGGAGTTGTTCCGGAACCTGACGGTGGCCGCGAGGGACGGGATCGCCGTGGCCACGTCCGAGCCCGCGCTGATGGCGCCCTCCGTCGGTGACGCCCTGGCCCGGCACGTGCCCGTGATAGGCGTCGACATGCGGCTCACCTCGAGCTCGCGGGCGAGGTTGCACATCGGTAACGACAACCACGAGCTCGGCGAAAAGCTGGCTGACGAGCTGATGCGCCGACTGCCCCCGGACGCGACCGGGACGGTGGTGCTGGGGAACACCGCGCCGGGCCTCGGCGGGTTCGACGACCGGGCCGACGGGGTTCGGGGACGGTTCGCGGAGAAACTATCGGGAGTGCTGGTGCTGGGGCCGTTCGACACGCAGCGCGACGACGCCGCCAACCGGGACGCGTGGCGTCGGCTGGTCGCGGCGAATCCCGACGCCCTCGCGTTCGTGGGGACGGGCGACTGCGACGGGGCCAGCCTCGCCGCTCTGAAGACGGAGAAGTCGGCGAGATGGCTGGTGGGCGGCTTCGGGGTCGACCCGAGAACGTTGCAGGCGGTGAAGGACGGCGCGATGGTGGCGACGATCTCCCCCGAGCACTACCTCGAGGGCGCCGTGGCGGGCTGGCTGCTCGCCCGGCACGCGACGGGCAGGGCTGCGCTGCCGCAGGGCTGGATCGAGACGCCGGGCCTCACGGTGACCACCGCGAACCTGGACCGGGTCCTGCACCGGCAGGAGTCGGAGGAAGCGCGCAGGGAGTTCTTCCAGCACCAGATCGACAGCTTCGTCGAGGACCCGGCGAGCTGGGTGCGACCGTTGGAGCAGGCACGGTGAACTTCGGGGAGAACCGCGCCACCGCACGCGTGGCGACGGTGGGGCTGACGCTCGGGCTGCTGACCCTGGCGGGACTGGCGCTGTGGAGCAGCGTGAGCGCGCAGAACACGACCGCCCACGTCCGGCAGCTCAACGAGGCCGGCGAGCGGTGGAGCCGCGTGCTGGAGCACATCAACGTCGCCGACAACGCCCTGCACGACATCCAGGTGGCGCGCACGGAGCAGACCGTCAAGCCGCTCGAGAACTCCGTCGGCTCCGCGCGCGACGAGCTGGAGTGGCTGAACACCAGCGCCCGGCCGTCCGACGCCGCCGTGGCGGGCCGGTTGCTGCCGCTCTACGACCAGACCACCGACACCCTGCGCAGGGTGATCGCCACCGGCGACCCGCTGCAGGCCGACCAGGCCTCGCTCGCGCACTCGTCGTTGCGCCGCCAGATCTCCACGACGATAGGGGCCAACTGGCTCGACACCACCGAGTACCTGCGCGCGGCCGACGAGAAGAACGCGCAGCTGCGGATCGCCCAGATCGTGGCGTTCGTCGTGGACGGGTTCCTGGTGGCGCTGTTCGGCATGGTGCTGCTCGGGTACCGGCGCAAGATACTGCGCCAGGCGGCCAAGAACGAGCACGAGGCGCACCACGACGCCCTGACGGGCCTGGCGAACCGGTCGCTGCTCGCGCGGCGGATGGAACAGGCCGTCGCGAAGGCGCGCAAGAAGGACGAGCCGCTGGCGTTGCTGATCGTGGACCTGGACCGGTTCAAGGAGGTCAACGACTCGCTCGGCCACCACAGCGGCGACCTGCTGCTGCGCCAGGTGGCCAACCGCCTGACGTGGGCGGTGCGGGACACGGACCTGGTGGCGCGGCTGGGCGGCGACGAGTTCGCGGTGCTGCTGCCCGGCGTCGGCTCGGCCGAGAACGCGAGCATGGTGGCGGAGAAGATCCTCCAGGCCCTGGCCATGCCCGTGACGCTGGAGGGCCTGGAGCTGGAGATCGCGGCCAGCGTCGGCGTGGCGCTGTGCCCGGCGGACTCCGGCGACGGCCACGAACTGCTGCGACACGCGGACATCGCGATGTACGCGGCGAAGCGCGAGAAGGCCGGTGTGGCCGTGTACGACGCACGCCTGCACGAACGCGGCGCGGCCCACCTCACCGCCGTGACGGAACTGCGGCATGCGATCGACCGCGGCGAGCTGTTCCTGCACTACCAGCCCAAGGCCCTGGCCGACACGGGCGCGGTGTGCGGCGTCGAGGCGCTGGCTCGCTGGCAGCACCCGACGCGCGGCCTGGTGCGTCCCGACGAGTTCATCCCGGTGGCCGAGGAGAACGGCCTGATCGAGCCGCTGACCCGCTACGTGATCGACGCGGCGCTGCGCCAGTGCCGCGCCTGGTCCGACGCGGGCTGGGAGGTGCCGGTGTCGGTGAACGTGGGCGCTGCCTGCCTGCACCACACCGAGTTCCCCGGCGACGTGGCCGACCTGATCAAGCGCCACGGCCTGCCCGCGCGCCTGCTGACGCTGGAGATCACCGAGTCCGCGATCATCTCGGACCCGGACCGCGCGGTGGAGGTGCTGCGCGGCCTGACCGAGCTCGGCGTGCGGCTCTCGATCGACGACTTCGGCACCGGCTACTCGTCGATCTCCTACCTGCGCAGCATGCGGGTGCACGAGATGAAGCTCGACCGGTCGTTCGTCACGCACATGTGCACCGACGCCGGCGACTCCGCCATCGTGCACGCGCTGGTGGCCCTGGCCCGCAACTTCGGCCTGCAGGCCGTGGCGGAGGGCGTGGAGGACCAGGACACCTGGACGGCGCTGGCCGCGGCCGGGTGCGACGTGGTGCAGGGGTACTTCCTCAGCGAGCCGCTGCCCGCCGAGGAGATCGTCGCGTGGCTCGGGGACCGGGCCGCCGCTCACGCGTAGGCGTCGGTGTCCCTCCACTGGAGGATGAACGGCTGCATGAACTCGATCATGGCGGGCAGCTGGTCCGCGCACGACAGGTAGGCGAGCACCCGGATCGCGCCGACCGCGTTGACGAACCGGAGCACCTCCTTGTCGAGCGCGCGCAGGCCGTTCTTCGCGGCACCGCGGTCGTAGGCGGCTTCGAGCTCCGGCCCGAGGCCGCCGAGGTCCCACTCGACCGGTCCGCGGGTGATCAGCTCGAAGTCGGAGAACAACGGGCCGGTGGTGCTCGCGAAGATGTTCGCCGGCGGCGAGTCGCCGTGGATGGGCTGTAGATCGATGCCGGGGAACCGCTGCCGGAACGCTTCCTCGGAGCTGACCAGCGGTTCCAGGACCTCCCACTCCCGCTGGGCCCTGGCGAGGTCCTCCGGGGTGACGACGTCCTGGCCTGCCAGCCTCTCCAGGCCTTCCCGGACGAACCGCGGCTCCGCCGACGACAGGAAGTCGAGCTCGCCGGGGTAGTCACGGAGGGCCCTGTGCAGGTCGGCGGTCAGCTCGGAGTTCCGGACGTAGTCCGGCACGCTGTCCTTGTCCTCGTCGGTGAGCGGCCAGAAGGTCATCGAGAAGCCGTCGCGCTGGACCGGTTCGCGCGGCACCAGGCTGCTCGGCGGGATCACCGGCGTGCCCTGGTCGTGGAGCCACTGCGCGACGTCCAGTTCCTGCTGCTGGCGTTTGCCGAGGCTTTCGAGCGTCGTGGTGTGCGGCAGGACGGTCGGGACGCGGGCCACCACCGGTGACGGCGCGAGGTGCACCACGACGGAGAACAGCTCGTAGAGCACCCTGCCCCCGGTGATCTCCAGGCCGAGCTCGCGACCTGCCTCCACCGCCGCGTCCCGGGCGGCCCTGGTCCTGCCGGCGATGTCTTCAGGGGTCGCGAAAGCCGTCATGGCGCGATCGTGTCACGACGTCTCGCCCGCTCGCAGATCATTTACGGTGGACTGATGGCCGACCGCCACCTCATCGACGTCCACGTGCTGCTCGTCCGCGACGACGAGGTGCTGCTCTCCCGCCGCCGCGACCCGGACCCGCGCTTCGACGGCCTCTGGCACCTGCCCTCCGGCAAGCTCGACGCGGGCGAGTCGGTTGTCGCCGCCGCCGCGCGCGAGGCCCTCGAGGAGATCGGCGTGGTGATCGGGCCCGGCGACCTGCGGCACGTGCACACGTTGCACGCCAACGGAACCGGCGTGGAGCCGCGGCTCGGCCTGTTCTTCGAGGTGCGGCGCTGGACGGGGGATCCGGTCAACCGCGAGCCGGCGAAGTGCTCGGAGCTGGGGTGGTTCCGGCTCGGCGCCCTGCCGGAGGACCTGATCCCCTACCCCGCCGCCGGGCTCGCGGCCTACCTGGCCGGCACCCCGTTCGCCGCGCTCGGGTGGACGTCGCCCTAGCGCGGTGAACGGGCCGGTTCCGGCCTAGTGGTCGCAGCAGACGTGTTCGGCCCACTCGGGTTCGTGCCACCAGTGCTCGTTCTTCGCCGACGGCAACGGTTCGAGCGCGGCCGACGTGGCCAGCGCCCGCGGCTGGCCCTGGTACGGCTTGAGCAGGTCGGCTGTCGTGTGCAGCCGGCCGCCGACCATGACCTGCTGGACGTTCGCCGCGGCTGTGATGTCCTGCAACGGGTTGCCCGTCACGAACGAGATGTCCGCCGGTGCGCCCTGCTTGATCGCGCCGAGCGGCAGGCCGAGCCAGCGCGCCGGGTTGCGGGTCGCGGTGATGAGCGCTTCCCGTGGGGTGAAGCCGTACTTCACCATCGCGCGCAGGTTCATGTGCGTGGCGGTGGCCGGGGCGTCGAGCGGTGCGTCCGTGCCGCAGATGACGAGGCCGCCGCCGCGGTGGACGGCCAGGGCGAACTCCACCCAGTTCTTCAGGATGGCGAGGGAGAACGAGGCGCCGCCGGTGTTGGCCTCGGTG
This sequence comes from Lentzea sp., assembly GCF_035525475.1. Lineage (GTDB taxonomy): Bacteria > Actinomycetota > Actinomycetes > Mycobacteriales > Pseudonocardiaceae > Lentzea. The sequence continues at coordinate 39,999 of NZ_DATLEC010000227.1, forward strand.
AGGTAGCGCTCGTACTCCCACGGTGGGAAGAGGACGCGGGTGCGTTCGTCGGTGACGAGCGACTTGTCCTCGGAGAACAGGGCGCGGTTGTGGAACAGGGTCGGCGTCATCGACATGCCGGAGGCGGTGAAGAGCGCGACCACGTCCTGGTAGGCCTTGCCCTGCCGCGTCACGGTGTGGGAGTAGCCGAGTCGGTTGGTGGCGCCGACGTGTTCCATGCCGTCCATGCCGAGGTTGGCGGCCGGGTAGAGGTAGTGGCTGGACAGCGGCACCTTCGACCGTTGCACGGCGGCGCGTTGCAGTTCGACGGGCAGGCGCACGTAGGTCTTGATCATGTCGTAGCCGAGCTCGTGCGCGCGGCGCAGCTCGAGGTCGAGCTGGGCCTTGCTGAGCGTCGGGCGCATGAAGTTGTAGTAGACGCGCGAGCCGTCGATGGCCTCACCGGTGGCGTAGAACCGCGGCCCCGTCAGGGTTCCGGCGGCGAGGGCCTCGCGGGTCTCGACCATCTGGTAGACCGGGTCGCCGGGCGAACGGACCGTCGTGATGCCGTAGGCGAGCCAGACGTTGCCCTGCCGCGCACCCCACTGGCGGCCACGCAGGTGCCAGTGGTTGTGGGCGTCGATCAGGCCGGGGATGGCGGTGGAGCCCGACAGGTCGACGTCGGGGCGTCCGCGATGAGGCCGGACCTCCTCGACACGACCGTCTTCCACGACGATGTCGACGTTGCGGCGCAGGCTTTCCGCCTCACCGTCCCAGTAGGCGCCGACGCGCACGACCTTGCGCTCGGGAGCCTGGGGCTTGCGCCAGCCGAGGTTCACGCGGATCGTAGAAGTCCTGCCGTCCAGAGTGGACTTCCGCAGCCGGCCGTTGTTCAGGTACACGAGGTCGTTGCCGTGCCAGGCCAACGAGTCGGTGACCTCCCGCGTCACCTGGCGCGGCTCGCCCTGGAAGTCGCCCTTGGCGTCGACGGCGACCACCCACGCGACGCTCTCGACGACGAACGCGACGTACCTGCCGTCCGGTGACCACACGGGACCGTCGTCACCGCGCGTCGCGATCGACCGGAACGGCATCGGCTCGGTGTACCTGAGCTCGCCGCTGATCAGGTCGACCGACAGGATCTGGCTCGTCCCCTCGCGGAACCGCCGCGAGAACGGCTTGACCGCGGCGAGCGCGACCGTGTTCCCGTCCTTCGACCAGGTCGGCCGTCCCGGCTGGAACAACGTGGGCGTGATCTGCCGGCGCCCGGCGGCGTCCGCGACCCAGACCTGCCCGTCGTGGTCCACGTAGGCGACCTTGGTGCCGTCCGGCGAGAACCGGGGCGTCGTCTGCGCACCGGGAGCCGGGGAGTACAGCGCCTCCTCGCCGGTCGCCAGGTCGCGGAGCCACAGCTGTGCGACGCCGGTGCGGTCGCTGGCGTAGATCAGCTTCGTGCCGTCGGGCGAGAAGTCGGGGTCGGTGTCGAAGTACCTGCCGTCGGTCAGCTTGGTGGTCTTGCCGTTCTTGAGCAGGTAGAGGGCATTGAGCGCGCGGAACGCGATCGTGCCGTCGCTCGAGACGACAGGGCTCGCGATGCCCTTGACAGGCCCGCCGCTGAGGTTCTTGGTGCGGTGCCGCTCGACCTTCTTGACCGGGACGGTCGCCTCGAACGGGATGTCCTTCGTGGACCCGCCGGCGCGGCTGCGGATCTTGCCGTCGGCGGTGTACAGGACGCTGTCGCCGTCCCAGACCGGCGCGAACCCGAAGACGTCCTGCCCGGTCACCACCGCCGTCGTCCCGAGCATCAGGTCGGCCTGCCCCGGCCGCATGAGCGTGTAGCTGGGCTGGTCGCCCGGTCCGAACGCGGCCCCGAAGAGCTGCGCCCCCGCGGGCGCCGTGACCAGCCGCTCGCGCCGGCCGTCCAGCGACACGACGTCCACCGTCGCCGTGCCCGTAACGTAGATGATCCGCTTGCCGTCACGCGACCACTGCGGCGCGGCGGCGTCGTCCGGCACGCCCGTGAGCTGCGTGATCTGGTTCGTGCCCAGGTCGAGCACGTGCACGCCGTAGCTCCCTGCCCGGTCGCCGACGAACGCGATCTTCGTGCCGTCCGGCGAGAACGCGGGCTCGCGGTGGTCGAACCTGCCGCTGGTGAGCTGCCGCAGCCCGCGTCCGTCGAGCCCGATCACGTACAGGTGGTAGTTGCCGTCCCGGTAGGACTGGAACGCGATCCGGCCGTCAGGCCCGAACGACGGCAGCGTGGCGTCCTGCAGCTCGTCGGTCAGCTTGCGCGCCGTGCCACCCGCGGCAGGCAGGACCCAGATCGCGGTGACGAGGTCGATGGCGAGCCACTTGCCGTCCCGCGACCGCGACACCGAGATGTTGGTGCCCTGCGTCAGCTTCACGCCCTCGCCCGGCCCCGCCTGCGCGGCGCCGGTCGTGAGCGCGGACGCGGCGGTGGCGACGGCAGCGGCCTGGCCGGTGCGGGTCAGCAGTTCGCGACGAGACAGTTCCACGGCGACACTCCCCCAGCGTTGATCCCCTAGGGACCCCACCCTGCCACCGCGCTGGAGCCGCGCATCCGCTGTTCAGGCTAATGCCCACTCGATGAGATGATCCGGTCACAGGACGTGATCCGCGTCCTCGCGTTCCGGCTCAACCGACGCGACGGTCGCTGACCACCCAGTGCGGAATCGGGTCGTAGGCGTGCACGTCGTGCGCGGGAACCACGTGCACGCGGTCTCGCAGGGCGATGATGCGCAGCAGGCCGTCCCGCACCTTCGCGGGCTGGACGTCGGCCAGCATCCGCAGCGGTCCCGGTCGTTCCGCCCTGAGCGTCACACCCTCCACCTGCCAGGTCAGATCGCCGATGAACGCGAACCGGCGGCCATCGGGCAAGGTCACGAAGACCACCACGGAGCCGTCCGTGTGGCCGCCTGCCTCGACGAGGACGACCGAACCGTCGCCGTGGACGTCGTGGCTGGCAGGGAAGCCCAGGTACGGCGGTCCGTCGAACGTGTAGCGGTGGATCTCGCGGCCGCGCGCGACGTCGCGGAACACCGCGGCGCCCTTGTCGCGCTCGACGTACCGGGCCTCCGCCTCGTTCATCCAGATCGGCACGTCGAGGTCGGCCAGGCCGCTCACGTGGTCCCAGTGGGCATGGGTGATGACCACTCCGCGCAGTCCCGCCAGGTCGTAGTCCCCGGCCCGCAACTGGTCCCTGACCGTGACGCCGAGGTGGTGCGGCGTCCGCTGGAAGGACGGCAGGGTCGCGAGGTGCGCGTCGACGTCCGAGCCGAACCCGGCGTCGATCAGCAGGTCCCCCGCCGGGTGCCGGACGAGCACGGCGGTGGCCGCGAACTTCCGCACGTCGCTGAACGATCCACCGCGGTAGGCCAGTGCCGCCCTGCTGTCGTAGGTACCGGTCGGGAGCTGGTGGATCGTCATGTCCCCAGGGGGTGACGCGCCGGGCAGCGGCCCCGTCCAGGGTTCCGGCGCCGGCAGGGGTGCGGGGCGGAACGACCGGATCGCCACGACCGAGGCGGTGACGCCCACGAGCGCGATGCCGATCCACAAGTAAGTCATGGAGTGTCGTGCCTTTCTGGGAAGCGGTGGATTTCCTCGGCGGCCACGGACGTGCGCGCCTGGCCCACCCGGTCCACGAACGCGGCGCGCAGTTCCCCCGTGCCGACGCCGAAGGTCTCGGCTTGGACAGCGGTACCGCGCTCGGTGTACTGGTCGTGGATCACGCTTCGATTCGACCCGCACCACGCGCCGCGGTCCAATACTCGATCGGAACCGGCGATACCTCCACGGTATGGTCGCGAAGTGGACCTGCGTTCTCTCGGCTACTTCGTCGTGGTGGCGGAAGAGCTGAACGTCGGCAGGGCGGCGGTGCGGCTGCACATGTCCCAGCCTCCGTTGAGCAGGGCGATCCACCAGCTGGAGAGAGAACTGGGCGTCGAGCTGTTCACGCGTTCCACCCGCGGGATGGCGCTCACCGGTGCCGGCCGCACGCTGCTGCCGGAGGCACGCGAGCTGATCGCGCGAGTCGATTCCCTGCCGTCGCTCGTCTCGGAGGCGGCCGAGGCGCGCACGATCGTCATCGGAACGCTGGCCGACAGCGTCGACCGTGCGGGCAGCGGGCTGATCGACGCGTTCCGCGCCCGGTACCCCGGCGTCGGGATCCGCATCGCCGAGAGCGATCTGACCGACCCCACGGCAGGTGTCGGCCGCGGCGTCGTCGACGTCGCCCTCACGCGCGGCCCGTTCGCCGCGGCGGGAGTCGTGACCGCCGAGATCCGCCGCGACCCGGTCGGTGTCGTCATGCGGGAGACCGATCCGCTCGCGTCCAGGGAACGGATCGGTCTGGAGGAGCTGCGGGATCGCCGCTGGTTCCGCCTGCCCGACACCGCGGACCCGCTCTGGGCGGACTACTGGTCAGCGGGCAGGGGCCCCGAGCACGGGACGGACACGGTCGTGCGGACCGTGCGCGAGTGCATCCAGGCCGTGCTGTGGTCCGACTCCGTCGGCCTCGCTCCCCTGACGATCAGCGACGCACCGGGCATCGTCGTGGTCCCGGTGGACGGCGTCGCGCCCAGCGCGCTGGTCGTCGCGTGGCGGCAGCGCGACCGAAGGCCGCTGGTGCGCGGTTTCGTCGATGTCGTGATGACCAGCGCGCGGTAGTGGGCAGGCCGGCGCCGGTGCGGTCGTCATGCCCGCGCGCTTGGTCAAAGAGCGAGAGCACCCTCGATGCGGGCCACCATCGCGTCTTCGGCGTCCACCACGACACCGTCCGCCTCCGCCACCTCCCGGCAGATCGCCAGCACGCCACGCGGGAAGTCCGCCGCGTCCTCCGGCGACTTGGCGGAGAGGATCTTCATCGACGACCGCAGCGCCTCCAGGATGACCGGCTCGATCTCCTCGTCGGTACCGGCGGGCACCGACGGGCGGGCCGCCCCGAGGACGATGCGCAGGTCCGGCGACAGGTTCGCGAGGGCGCGCAGGCCCGCGAACCGCTCCTCCAGCACGGGACCGGGGTCGGCGTGGGATACCAGCAGCATGGCGCCGTACACGGCAGTGCGCAGCGTGCGGCTCTCCTCGTCGGTGTAGAAGATCATGTCGCTCACTCTGGGTCGTCGGATTCTCGAAAGTACTGATAGGAGGACTCCCGGCCGCCACCGCGGTTGCGTCCCCGCCTTGTGATGGACGTCTAGCGAACAAACCGCGGCCCTCGTGCGTTGAGGTTGTTTGAGCCGACCGCGCAGGAGGATGCACAGATGACGACCACCGCTACCCGGCCCCGCATCACGGTACGGCGGGTGGTGTTCACGCTCGTCCTCCTCACCGTGACGACGCTGTTGTTCTGGGTGCCGTTCGAGGGCCTGTTCGCCGCGAGCGCGGAGTGGCCGGACCCGGTGCGGCCGATCGCCGCGGTCGTGTTCGCCGGTGCCGCCATCGCGATGATCGTGCTGTTCACGCAGCGCGGCAGCGACAGGGCCGCGCGGATCTCCCAGTTCCTGCTCGGCTTCGTGTGGATCGCGTTCGTCTGGACGCTGATCGCGGACCTCGTCCGGCTCGGGCTCGCGCTCGGAGGGGTGGAGAACCCGTTCCGCTCGCGGTTCGTCGCGGTCCTGCTGGCCGTGCTGATCGTGGCGATCACCGCCTACGGCGTGTTCGAGGCCATGCGGGTTCCGCGGATCAAGCGCCAGGACGTCACCATCCCGCGTCTCGACCCCGCGTTCGACGGGCTGACGGTCGCCGTCATCACCGACACCCACTACGGCGCCATCAACCGCGCCAAGTGGTCGCGCGGCATGGTCGACGCGGTCAACGAGCTGAACGCCGACGTCGCCGTGCACGTCGGTGACATCGCGGACGGCACCGCGCAGCAGCGCCTGGAGCAGGCCACGCCGCTCGGTGACGTCACCACGGAGCACCGCTTCTACATCACCGGCAACCACGAGTACTACTCCAACGCGCAGGGCTGGATCGACCTCATGACCCGGCTGGGCTGGAAGGCGCTGCACAACGAGCACGTGACGCTCGAACGCGGCGACGCCCGCCTGGTGTTCGCGGGCATCGACGACATCACGGCCGACCACTCCGGCGAGCCCGGCCACTCCGCCGACCTGGCGCGCGCCCTCACCGGAGCGCCCGACGCACCGGTCGTCCTGCTCGCCCACCAGCCCTCGGAGATCAAGAAGGCCGTCGAGGCGGGCGTGGACCTGCAGCTCTCCGGGCACACGCACGGCGGGCAGATCTGGCCGTTCCACTACCTCGTGCGGCTGCAGCAGCCGGTCGTGGCCGGGCTGAGCAGGCACAGCGACCGCACGCAGCTCTACACGAGCCGTGGTTCCGGCTTCTGGGGCCCGCCGATGCGCGTCTTCGCGCCCAGCGAGATCACGCTGCTGACGCTCAGGTCCCGCTGAGGTGCCCGCTGTCGTTGAACCTGACCAGGCGGGGTGACTCGCCGGTCGTGTAGCGGATGACCGTGAGGGCCGCGGTGTCGTGGTTCAGCGTCAGCCACCGCTCCGGCGGGGCGTCCAGCGCGTCGCGCACGAGCCAGCCGATCAGGAACGAGTGGGTCACCACCAGCACCGGGCCGTCGCCGGGGCGCGCGAACCGCGTCTCGGCCTCGTGCGCCAGTGCGGGCCCGCGGGTGCGTTCCGACTCCGGGAACCGGTCGAAGAACTCGTCGTGGCCGGGGACGAAGTGCGGCACGTAGTCGCCGGCGGCGGGCTCGACCCGGCAGGGCACCCGCAGCACCGCCGCGATGATCGACGCCGTTTCCGCGGCCCTGGGCAGCGGACCGTGGTGCACGGCCGCGAAACCCGTGCCCCGCAACCGTTCCGCCACGGCCTCGGCCTGCTTGTGGCCACGCGCGGTCAGCCGGGACCCGTCCTTGGTCGCCTCGCCGTGCCGGACCAGATGAAGATCTCTCGTCACGCCGTGCAGTCTGCCTTGACGGCACTCGCGGCGTGATGGGCGTGGGTGGGTCCGGAGCCGTTCCAGTCCTGACCTCGGGTGAGCAGCTGCACGGTCAGGTTTCCGCTGGCCTTGAACTTCCCCGCGCGGACCCACTGGCCGCGCTTGTCGACCTGCTTGATCGCGAACGACGCCATCGGGGTGCCGCCGACGCCGTTGCGGTCGAACACGGAGTACACGGTCGGGTTACCCCCGACCTCCTCGACGCCGCCGTTCGGGATGAACACCGACAGCTCGCACGAGCCGGACACGGCGAACGTCCACTGGGCGTAGGCGGAGGAGTCGTCGCGGCGGGCGTCGCCGGACATCGGGATCGACACGAACGTCGAGCCGCACTTGCCGTCGCCGTGGTCGACCCAGCCCTTCTTGCCGTCGCGGTAGGAGCCGACGTGGGTGTAGCCGCCGCAGCCGGGACCGGTCGTGAACGACTTGGCGCCGCCGGGTGCCCTGCCGGTGTCACCGCCGGGTGGTGGCATGACGGCCTGCGTCGACGTCAGGCCGGGCGCGGCGGACGGGTCCGTGTCGACCGGCAGGTCCTCCTGCGGGGTGATGAGACCGGGAACGTAGCTGTGCGAGGGCTGCGCGAGGTCCGTGTCGCCGGCGCCGGAGCCGCCGTTGAACGTCGCGATCGCGATCCCGCCGAGGACCAGCAGCGCGACGATGGCGGCGATCGAGGCGGCACGCGGCTTGAGCGGGGTGCCCGGCGGCGTCTCCTCCCGCGCCTTGGCCTCACCGGCAGCCGCCCAGCGCGCACGACCCCGGGCCCTGGCGGCCTCCATCAGGGCCGGGTCGGGCTTGAAGAGGCGCTCGGTGGGGCGGTCGTCGGAGAACTCGGTCGGCACGGAGCGCAGTGTGCCAGGGGCATGAGGTCACCCGAACGCGTGGTTCTTTCACGAACGGGTCATGTAGTGGCACCCCACCACGCCGCGCGCACCCTGCTACGCCGTTTCGTCCACGTTCCGTGACGACGACCGGACCAGCAGAACATCGGCAACTGAGGCAGGCGACCCCCGCACCTGCGCACTCAGGCCGTGAGAGCGCGCACACCGGATCTTGCCGCGACCCTGCCGGTCACAGTCGCGACACACCTGCGAAACACCTCGATCTCATGGCATTCCACCAGGCCCTTTGCCCGCCGGGACATCCGGTTTAGGGTGCCCGCCATGTCAGGTAGACAGGTAGTCGTGCTGCTCGCCGCCCTCGTGGCCGGCTGCGGCACGACGATCCAGGGTTCCCCCGTCGCCGCCCCGTCGTTACCCACGTCGTCGCCATCGCAGACCGTCACCGTGGTGACACCGTCGTCGAGCACCGGCAGCGCGGCGCCCCCGGTCTCCGCCGCTCCTCCCCCGCCGCCTCCCGCCGCGAAGTTCGGCAACCCGAACGGCACCGCCCCCGTGCCACCGGAGGCCGCCGCGGAGGACACCTCCCAGCCCACCCGCGTGATCGGCACCGGCACGCCCGCGTCCTGCACGTCGCAGGCCGTGGTCGACGCGGTCGCCGCCGGCGGGGTCATCACGTTCGACTGCGGACCCACCCCGCTCACCATCCCGATGGCCGCGACCGCGAAGGTCCGCACCAGCTCGGGCGCCAAGGTCGTCCTCGACGGCGGCGGCCGGATCACGTTGAGCGGCCAGGGGCAGCGCCGCGTGCTCTACCAGAACACCTGCGACAAGGCGCTGGGCATCACGACCTCGCACTGCCAGGACCAGGACGCGCCGAAGCTCGTCGTCCAGAACATCACCCTCGCCGACGGCAACTCGACGGGCGACGCGACCGAGGGCGGTGGCGGCGGAGCGCTGTTCGTGCGCGGCGGCCGGCTCAAGGTCGTGAACTCCCGCTTCGCCGGCAACAGGTGCGACGCCGTGGGCCCAGACCTCGGCGGTGCGGCGATCCGCGTGCTCGACCAGTTCCGCGACGGCCCGGTCCACGTCACCGGCAGCACGTTCGAGGGCGGTGTGTGCGCCAACGGCGGTGCGCTGAGCAGCATCGGCACGTCGTGGGTGGTGCTCAACAGCCTGATGAGGGGCAACAGGGCCATCGGCCGCGGCGCCAACCCGGCGCGCGCGGGCACGCCGGGCGGCGGCAGCGGTGGCGCGATCTACAACGACGGCAACACGTTCACGCTGCGGGTCGCGGGGTCGTTGATCGAGGACAACCAGGCCGCGGAGGGCGGCGGCGCGGTGTTCTTCGTCAGCAACGACAACTCGGGCTCGATGTCGGTGGAGGGCTCCACGCTGCGCCGCAACCCCAGCCTCGGCTTCGAGACCATCAAGGGGATCTTCTACCTCGGCGCGGGCGCCAAGCCGAAGGTCACCGCCTCGACGATCCAGTGATCCTGCCCGCCACCAGCAGCAAGGCGAGACCGCACACGCACATCGCGAAGCTGAAGCCGTAGATCCAGCGGAAACCCAGCCCCTGGGAGACGCCGAGCAACGCGCCCGCGACCATGCTGCCGACGATCTGGGTGTTGCTGAACATCGTCGTGGCGTGGCCGGGGCGTCCGGGGTCGAGGCTCTGGAAGTACGTGATGCCCACACCCATGACCAACGAGATGACGGTGGCGTGCAGCAGCTGCGCGGCCATCACCTGCCAGACGGCGTCGGTGAACAGCATCAGGCCGTGGTAGCTCAACGAGATCACCGCGCCGATGAGCACGAGCCTGTGCTGGGACATCCGGTTCGCCAGCGACCCGAACCACAGCATCATCGGGATCTCCAGCGCCGCGCACAGGCCCATCGTGAGCCCGGCGTCCCCCGCGGTGCCCCCGAGGTTGGTCGTGATGAACAGCGGCAGGCCGCTCACCGCGAGCGCGACCGACCCCTGCATGAAGGTGAAGGCGGCGGAGACGGCGACCATGGTGCCGCGCACCGGCCCGGCCGCTTCCTCCTCGTCGGTTTCCTCCTCCACCGGTTCCGCGACGGGCACGGGCAGCAGGAGGGCGAGCACCGCGACGCCGGCGCTGAGGACCGCGGTCGCGCCGAAGAGACCCACCCAGCCCGTCTTGGCGACGAGCAGCGCGGCCACGGGCGGTCCGGCGACCCAGGCGACGGACAGCAGCGTGCGCAGGACGCTGACGACCATCGACGGACCGCGCGAGACCTGACGGCCGTATGCGAAGAGCTGCGGCAGCAACGACGACGTGACCGCGATGAACACCACGGACGCGCCGAGCAGGAACCAGTAGTCGCGCAGCACGGCGAACAGGCCGTAGCCGATCGCGCCGGCGACACCTCCCGCCGCGAGCATGTACCGGCGCTGCACCCGCCCGTCCGAGAGCTTGCCCATGACCGTGCTGGCGACGACCGACGCCAGCGGGCTCGCGATCAGGAAGAAGCCGAGCTGGAACGGCGTCACGCCGATCTCGCTCGTCAGGAACAGCGAGTTGAACGGCAACGCGAACGCCATCGACATGCCGGACACGACGCTGATGACGGAGAGTTGGAGGAAAGTACGGGACAGGAGCGGCGAGGATGTTTTCTCGCTGAGTGCCGTCACCCGTTCATCGTCCGTGGTGATCCACGAATCAGGAAACCGGATATCCCATTATGCGGGCACCATCTCACACAATGACGACCGCACCGTCGCGACGGTGATCTGCACCACCCCTGATCAGGCCGGATCCGGTCATTTCGACCAGTTGACAACCACCGAAGAACATGTTCGGCGCGCGAAAGCGCGTGACCGGCAATTCAGTTTCCGGTCGAATTCCCGGTTCGACGTGGAGGCGGTCCGCACCGGGGTGCAGCCGGGGCGCGTCGACGGCCTGCTGGGCGGGCATCCCGCGGTCGAGGACGTTCACGAGCACCTGCAGGATCGCGCCGCAGATCCGGCTGGAGCCCGCGCTGCCGAGCACCAGTTCCGCGCCGCCGTCGCGGGTGACCACGGTCGGGGCCATCATCGACGGCAGCCGGTCGCCGGGCAGGTGGCGGAAGAACCCGTCGGGCGACAGGTCCTCCTCCCCCATCATGTTGTTCAGGTGCACGCCGGCGATCGAGATCCCCGAGCCCGCGCCGTTCGTGGTGGTGACGGAACACGCGGTGCCGTCGGCGTCGAGCACCGAGATGTGCGTGGTGGAGCCGAGCCGGTTCAGGTGCCTCTTCGGGGTCGCCATCGCGCGGACGAGGTCCTGCTGCGACGGGTTGTCCGGTAAGGCTTCCAGCATCTGTGTGAGCAATGCACCACCCATCGCGGGTGGTGGGTTCGTGCGCACGTCACGGCCGCGATGCCGCGCGTGCAGCGGTTCGCGTTGGGCCACTTCGTACGCCAGGAGGTCGGTGCGGGTGAGGTCACCGCCGTGCAGGCTGATCTCGTCGACGATCGCGGCCGCGATGTCGCCCGTGTAGAACGGGTCCGCGCCCTCGTGGCCCAGCCGGTCGAGCGCCTCGGCGACCTCGTGCTGCACGAGGAGGTCGCCTTCCTCCAGGGCGTTGAGGCCGATGCTGTGCGCGAGCGGTAACAGCAGCGAGGTGACGTAGGCCTGATATCTGTTGACGCGGTGGCCTTCACGGGCGTACGTCGCGGCGGTGGCCACGAGGTCCTCGAGTGGCGCACGGCCGTAGGTGGCGGCTTTCACCGCTCCGGCGGGCAGCCCGAACGCGGCGACGGAGGACGGTCCGACGTGGAACTCCTGGTCCGCGTCACCGAAGTGGACCGTGATGGGGTCGAGCGGAGCCCGTTCCCCTACCTTCTCCCGCCCCGGCGCCTCGGCGGAGAAGTCCAGCAGCACCGGCGTGCCGCCGGCCGGGGCGATCATCATGTACCCGGCGGCGCCGAGCCCGGTCAGCAACGGCTCGGTGACGCACGAGGCCAGCATCGCCGCGACGGCCGCGTCCACGGCGTTCCCTCCCGCGCGCAGCATCGCCGCGCCCGCCTCGGCGGTGAGCGGATGACCCGCCGCGATGGCTCCTCGCACCGTCGACCTCCCCGCGCAGAAGGCTGACAACGGTAACCCCAGCGGCCCTCACCCGTCCTGTCGCCCCGCCGAGGGTTGAGAGGCCGGGCAAAACGGGTATTCCACCACGCAAACCCGGGACTGATCCCGTATTCATCTGAATACAGGAAGTCATGTTCGGCAGGCTAGCAGTAACAGCGAGCTACGCCATCGCACGGGATGTGTCACGCGCCGAGGTCCATCTCACCCATCCATCGCCAGGGACAGCCTCGCTGCATATGCGGAGATGCCCTCGGCTTGGTCTTCTGACTGACGACCTGACTCGCAACCACGCCGAAGGGTGCGGGGTGGGAGTGTCTGCAACCCGGACAACACGTGCGATGCGACGGAGCGTCTCGCGGTCGGGACGGGCGTCTCGCTCCGGCACCGACTCAGCGGCTTGCGGGTCGGGGTCGTGGTCAGCCGGGATGAGTCGCGGCATCAGGAACGCCACGTCGACCCACGCCGCGCCTGAGGAACAAACGTCCGCCCGGCGGGGCCTACGCCTGATCGGCGATCTCGCGCAGCCGCGGGACCCCGCAGGTCGGCGACGTCGTGGTCCTATTCGTCGGCCAGCGCGACAACGGCGCCACGGGTCCGGTTGAGCTCTGGTTGCCACCTGGCGGCAGGCCGCGTGCGGGAAGAGGACACGTAAGGAAGGCGACGTGATCATTGGCACCGGCCGGTCGGCGATCGGCACGATCGTCGAACGCAAGAGCCGCTCGACGCTGCTGGTGCATTTGCCCCGGCTGGAGGGTTGGGGTGAGAACCCGCCCGTCAAGAACGGTCCCGCGTTGGGCGGCTATGGCGCCGTCGCGATGAACGCCGCGCTCATCGCGTCGATGACCACGCTTCCCGACAGCTCCGCAAGACGCTCACATGGGACCGCGGCAAAGAACTCTCCGCACACGCCCAGTTCGCGCTCGAGACGGGCACGAAGGTGTTCTTCGCCGACCCCCACTCGCCCTGGCAGCGGCCGACGAACGAGAAAACCAACGGGCTGCTGCGCCAGTACTTCCCGAAAGGCACGGATCTCTCCTGCTGGTCCCCCGAGGACCTCGAAGCCGTCGCTCTCGCGCTCAACAACCGACCCCGAAAGAGCCTCGGCTGGAAGACTCCAGCCGAGGTTTTCGAGCAACAGCTACGCTCGCTCCAACACCCCGGTGTTGCAACGACCGGTTGAGTTCAAGCAATTTCTTTCCATGAAATTCGTCCGCGCACTCGCACGTGAGGCCTGACCGGCAGGCGACAACGCGGCCATGGAAAACTTCTTCTTCGCGTTGCTGCAGAACAATGTTCTAGACGGGCGTACCTGGTTCACTCGTGAGGAATTGCGGACCACGATCGCGACCTGGATTGAGCGCACGTACCACCGCCGCAGGTGCCAGGTTGCTCTCGGCAGGTTGACCCCTATCGAATACGAAGTGATCATGGCCGCGCCAGCCAGTCAGGCTGCCTGACTATCACTGTCAACCACTCGTGCAGCAGACGCCCCAGCACACTGCGAGCACTGACTGTGAGTGGCTGTGCATAATTCACACAGCCACTCACAGATATTCATCTAGGGCATGAAGTAACTGTACCTCTGCGTGGTGGCGCCTTCGTCCTGGAGCGACGGGGCGGCCTGCGCGGCGGGCGCCAGGACAACAGCGCCCACCAAGATCAGCGCAGATGCAATCATGACCGATCCCGTGAATTTCGATTGCAAACGAGCGGTGAACATGGTGATCTCCCTTGCTCTTCTCGGCCTCAATCGGCGGATACCGCGAGATTGATCACCCTGTCACTAGGTTGAGCCCCCGTCAACGATCCATCCATTGACAGGGACTCCAGGGCCAATTATATCAGCACGTTTGGCCAATTCGGCGGGTTCCTGTTTTCTTCGTCGAAGAAGTGATGTATACGCCTGGTCAGACAGGGAGGTCGAAGTTCTGGTGGCCGGTTCACGAGATTTCGTCGGGAGTTGACCAGCCGCCTCGACCTGCTCAGCCTTGCTCTCAACGTTGCCAAGACCCGCCGATACTTCGCCCAATGCGGACATCACCCCGCCGCCTTCAGAACACTCGCCTGGATCTTGACACAGGGCACCGACAGGCTCGGTTCGCGCGTGGCGCACCTTAGCCAGTGGCGCCACCGGGCCAGACTCGCCGGTGGTGTCGAAGGCGCCCGCTCGAAGACCAGACCATTGAGCGCGCTGTCACCGCGTTCGAGACAGCCGGCACCGTCCGCGCCAAAGCGGCGGCGAGCATCATTGCGGCCTTCGACGCCGAAGTCGTTTTCGAAGGCGCCCCTGTGCACGACTGGCAAGCAGCACGAGCAGGCCTACGGGAATCCGCAGAGCTCACGGAACTGTTCACCAAGGTCGGGCAACTATGCGTGTTCAAGGCCACCGACGCGCTGGCGTGATCGCTACTGGACGTCCGGGACGGAAGCCGCGCGTACACCGGTGCGGCTGCGACGGTACAGCTGGTACTGGCTAACGAAACACTCGAAGCGTCCCGGCAGGACGTCGCACCGGTGAGATTGATGAGCAAGCTCAAGTCGAAGGGCAAGGAGCTCGACGGGGTGATCATCGCCGAGGGCCAATACGGCGCACACCTGCTCTACACCACATACGACAGCAAGCCACGCCGCCGGCCCCGGCGGCTCTATGCCGATCGCGGCTACGACCACGACAAGTACCGGCGCCTGGTCCGTGCCCGTGGGATCACACCCGTCATCGCCCGCCGCGGCGTCGGACACGGCTCCGGCCTGGGTACGGTTCGCTGGCCGGTCGAGCGCACCTTCGCCTGGTTCAAGGGCTTCCGGCGACTCCGCCTCCGCACCGAACGACGAGCCGACGTCCATCAAGCCATGCTCAGCCTCGCCTGCTCGATCATCTGCCTGCGCAAACTCATTCTGAACTGATCACTCAGGGCCTGCAGATAATTAACTCGCCGTTTTGATCGTGCTGAGGAGCTGGGTCAGGGGAACGGGCAGGCTGGCGGGTTGAATCACGGTGCCGTGCTGCTCGAGGAGTTGGCGGGTGTGGCTGATCGCGCGGCGGATTGTGCTGCGGCTGCTGCTGAACAACACGGCCAGTGTGTCTGCGGGCAGGGATAGTCGCAGGTGCAGGATGGTGGCCAGGATCTGGTCGGGAAAGGTCAGCAGCGGGGGCCGGCCTGAACGTGGCGCGTGTTGGTGATGTCGTTGTTTGGCACGGTGTTGTTGTCGTAGCTCGTCGAGTGCCGTGGTCACGGTGTCCAGTTCAGGGCGGAGCATTCCGGTCAACGCGGGGTCGGACAGGGTGGTGATGTCGCAGTCGGTGGGCGCGGGCGGGCCGGACTCGGTGGTGTGGCGGCTGGTGTCGGGGTGCAGGGTGTAGTTCCAGTCGCCGTGCCAGTCGTGGGGGACGATCGGCAGACTCGCCATCTGCTGATCGCTGATGGTGGTGCCGAGGGGATAGGTGCAGGGGTCGAGTTCGGAGTGGACTGTCAGCCCGGTGCGGGTGGTGGTGGCGGCGATGGTCTGCAGGACGACTTCGTGACTGGTCAAGGGCCGGCCGCGCCAGTTGAGGGTGATGTGGGAGAACAGCCGGTGCTCGACCTTGTTCCATTTGGAGGTGCCGGGCGGGAAGTGGCAGACGGTGATGGCCAGGCCGGTCTGCGCGGCCAGGGCAGCGAGCTCGGTTTCCCAGGCGCGGGTGCGGTAACCGTTGGAGCCACCGGCGTCGGCGGTGATCAGCAGCCGGGTCGCGTGCGGGTAGGTCCGGTGCCCGGCCGCGTTCCACCAGCGGCGGATGGATTCCACCGCGAACGCGGCGGTGTCGTGGTCGGTGCCGACGTTGACCCAGCCGGTGTTCGCCGCCAGGTCGTAGATCCCGTAGGGCACGACCTTGCCCAGGGTCTTGTCCGGGAAGTCGTGGGTGCTGACCTCGACCGGCTGTCCGGCGGGGCGCCACTCCCGGCCGGCGTTGCGGAACTCGCCCACGAGTTCCTTCTTCTCGGTGTCCACGCTGACCACCGGCTGCTCGCCGGTCTGATGGTCTTTGACTTGCTCGTTGAGGTAGCGGAACTGGGCGTCCCGGTCCGGGTTCTGCTTGCCTTCCAGGGTCTTGGCGTTGCCCTGCAGGCTGAAACCTTCCTGCCGCAACAGGTTCGCGACTGTGTCAGCGCCGACCTTGTGACCCCCGGCGGTGAGCGTGTCGGCGAGGTTGCGGGTCGACTTCGTCGTCCACCGCAACGGCGACATCGGGTCGCCCCGCTCATTTGGTTCCACCAGAGCCAGCAACGCCGGTAGCAGCCCTGGGTCCGCCTCCGTCACCGGCTTGCGGCCCGCGCCCGGCCGACGCACCCGTCCCGATGGTTTCTCGCCGGAGTCCAGCTCGTCCACCCCGTCGGTCACCGTCTGCCTGCTGACTCCTGCCGCGCGAGCCACCGCCGCGATGCCGCCATGGCCCAGCGACCGTGCTTCCGAGGCGAGATACAGCCGCTGCTGTCGTTCATCCAGATGCGGAAGCAAGACCGCGAACTTCGCGGCCAGCGATTCCACTACGTCCACAGCAACGGCCATACCACCATCATGACCAGCCCCGAGTCATACGTTCAGTTTATTTATCGGCGCACCCTTAGACCGCATCTCATTTGGGGTTGTTATAGGTCGG
>NZ_DATLEC010000004.1:0-75510 GCF_035525475.1 Lentzea sp.
GTAGTCGGACAGCGACCCGACCACGGGGATCGTCACCAGCAACGCGAACGCGTAGACGCCGAACGCCAGCGTCAGCATCCACGGCGCGAACCCCCACTGCGCCTGGTAGATCGGCAACAGCGGGGTAGGGGCTCCGGCCGCTACCAGGATCGAGACCATCGCCGCCGAGATGCCCGCGAAGCCCGCGCCGCGCGGCAGGAACAGTCCTCTCCTGGTGGTCACGGGGCGGTCGAGGACAGCGGTCATGACAGTTCCTCCACGTCGGGTTGAGGTCACCGACGCTAACGACCGCACTTCGTTATTGCAAGTAAACTCTTCTTTACGAAGTTATCCGAGGATTAACAAGCGCGCTATGGTGGAGATGTGAAGCGACGTGACTACGCCCAGTACTGCGGTCTTGCCCGGGCGCTGGAGCTCGTGGGCGAGCGCTGGGCGTTGCTGATCGTGCGCGACCTCTCAGTCCGCCCCCGCCGCTACACGGACCTGCAGGAAGGTCTCCGCGGCATCCCGACGAACGTGCTCTCGACCCGCCTGAAGGAGCTCGAGCAGGCGGGCATCGTCGAACGCCAGGTCGCCCCGGCCCCCGGTCGCGGAGTGGTCTACGTCCTGACCGAGGTGGGCCACGCCCTCGAACCGTCTCTGATCGCCCTGGGCCGCTGGGGTTCCTCGCAACTGGGCGACCCGCAGCCCGGCTACGTCGTCACCCCCGACGGCGCCGTGTTGAACCTTCGCGCCGCCTTCCAGCAGTCGGAGGCCACGGGCATCACGGCGTCCTGGGAGCTGCACCTCGCCGGCACCGTCGTGCACGCCGTGCTGACCGACGGCAAGCTGACGTCCGGCCTGGGACCCGCACCCGGCGGAGCCGACCTCGTCATCACCGCGCGCTTCGCGGAGGACGAGCTGCCCGCCTACCGGGTCTTCGTGCGGGCGGCCAAGGAGGGACGCGTGGACCTGGACGGGCCGCGCGAGCTGTTCGACACGTTCCTGCGGGTGTTCACCTACCCGCGCGCGGCTTAGCCAGACCGGCCGAGCCGGGCCGGGATCAGGCCGGCGGCCACCGGCGGGGCGTGCGGGAGAAGCAGGCCCGCGAGGATCAGGGCGACGGCGGCGGCGTGGAACGGCCAGGTGGGGCGAGTGGGCCGGGCGGGCTGATGGCCGGGTGCTCGGTGGCCGGGTGCTCGGTGGCCGGGTGCTCGGTGGCCGGTGCGGTTCCCCGTGTCGGTTGAGGGCGTCGGGGTCCGCGATCCGCGATCAGGCCCAGGTCCCGCACCGCACCCGTGACCGTCACCACCCCGGCCAGCGCACCTCCCCGTCCGCCGCGAACATGGGTGTTGCCACGGATGGACAGGTGGCGCCCTCGCCCGTCGGCCTCGCGGGCGTGGCGGGGAGTGATCACGCCCGCGCCCGCCGCACGCACGGGCACTGGCCGTCCTGTTCGGAATCGGCGCGTTCGTGGGGATGATGACCAGGAAGAACCCGTTCTACGGCGTCGTCGGGCTGGTCACGCTGTGCCTCCCCACCTCGTTGCTGGCGTTCTTCTACCTGGCGGTCGCCTGATCCGCCTGCCGGTCGAGCTGGGCGAAGCCGCGCGCGATGCCCAGATCGACGAGGTCCTGCGGCCGCAGCCGCAGCTGGTCCGCCGTCTGCCGCGCCTGGGACGGGTCCCGCTTCAGGATCGCGGTCGCCAGCTCGGGTGAGATGACCGCGAGGTAGCTGTCGGGCGTCACCCACATCCGCTCCGGTGAGGCGAACGCCAGCGCGCCACCGGATCCACCCTCGCCGATCAGCAGCGTCGTGACGGGCACGCGCGCCGAGGCGACCGCCGTGAACATGTCCGCGATGGCCGCCCCGACCCCCGCCTTCTCGGCGGCCAGGTCGTTGGCCGCGCCCGGCGTGTCGACGAGCGTGAGCACCGGGACGCCGAGGCGGTCGGCGAACCTGACCAGACGCGCCGCCGTCCGGAACCCCGCGGGCCGCGTGGCGGTGCCGCACTGCGCCGCGTAGGCGAACGTCCTCCCGCCGCGGTGCCCGAACCCGCACAGCACACCGGGGTCGACGCCACCGGCGCGGTCGCCGTTGACCGGCTCGTGCCAGTCGAAGTAGGCCGCCAGGTAGTCCTTGGCGTGCGGGCGGTGAGGCGCACGGGCGCGTTGCACCGCGTCCCAGCCCGTGTCGGGCAACGTCGTCGCGCCCAGCGTCGCCGGTACGGGAGCGGCCTGGTCAGCCGGGGTGGTGAGCAGCCGCAGCCACCGCCCGAGCCGCGAGCGCAGCTCCTCCAGCGGCATCATCTGGTCGACGAGACCGGCCGCGAACTGCTGCGACACCGAGTACCCCGGCGGCCGCACCCGCGACCCGGCGAACCCGACCTGGGCGCCGCGCAGTCCGAGCACGACGTCGGCGCCCGCCCCGAGGGTGGCCCAGCCACCGCCGGTCGTCGGGTCGCGCAGGACGGCGACGTGCGCGAGCCCTGCCTCGCGGTGCAGCGTGAGCTGGCGGGCGATCCGGGGGAGCTGCATCAGGGCGAGCGTGCCCTCCTGCATGCGGCTTCCCCCGGTCGCGACCAGCGAGACGACCGGCACGCGCAGCTCGCGGGCGCGGGTGAACGCCTGCTCGACGCGGGCGCCGGTCCGGGTCCCGAGCGAGCCGCCGAGGAACCCGAACTCGAACGCCACCAGGACGGCACGGACACCGCCGATCTCCGCGACGCCGCAGACGACGGACTCGCGTTCCCCGGTGCGGGCGGTCGCGGCCGCCAGGGCCTCGCCGTAACCGGGCCACCGCAGCGGCCCGTCGGCATCGCACGTGCCCGGCTCGGCCGGCAGCTCCGTGAACTCCGCCGTCACGCTCCCGATCAGCGAACGGGCCGGCTCACGTCCCGAGGGCACGCTTCATCACCTTGCCCATGTCGTTGCGCGGCAAGGACTCCACGAACCGCACCCGCCGCGGTCGCTTGTGCGGTGTGAGCAGCCGGGCGACGTGGTCGGAGAGCTCGTCCGCGGCGGGCGCGTCACCGGCGGGCACGACCCAGGCCACGATCCGTTCGCCGAGGTCGTCGTCGGGCTCGCCGGTGACCGCCACCTCCTTCACCGCCGGGTGCTCCAGCAGGGCGTTCTCGATCTCGCCCGCGCCGATCTTGTAGCCGCCGCTCTTGATGATGTCCGTCGCCTTGCGGCCGACGATCCGGTAGTAGCCGTCGGCGTCGCGCGTGCCGACGTCACCGGTGCGGAACCAGCCGTCCGCGAACGCCTCCGCGGTGGCGTCCGGCCGGTTCAGGTACTCGGTGAACAGGTTCTGCCCGCGCACCTGGATCTCGCCGATCGCACCGGTCTCGTCCAGCACGGCGCCGTTGTCGTCGACCAGCCGCACGTCGACACCGGGCAGCGGTACGCCGACCGCGCCGGGCCGGCGGTCGCCGTCCGCGCGCACGCTGGTGTTCATCAGCGTCTCGGTCATGCCGTACCGCTCGACCACCCGTTGCCCGGTGGCCGCCGCGATGCGCTCGTGGTCGCGCACCGGCAATGCCGCCGATCCCGACACCAGCAACCGCGCCCGCTTCAGCGCCGCCGCGAGGGGAGCGTTCGTGCCGACCTCCTCGGCGATGCGGTGGTACATCGTCGGCACGCCGAACATCATCGTGCCGTCGCCGTCCAACGCCGCCGTGACGAGGTCGGTCGAGAACTTCCCGAGGTGGTGCAGGGTCCCGCCGCGCCGCAACGGTCCCAGCACGCCGAGGATCAGCCCGTGCACGTGGAACAACGGCAGTGCGTGCACCAGCACGTCGTCCGCGGTCCACTCCCAGGCCTCCGCCACGGCGTCCAAAGTGGACAGGATCGCCCTGCGCGGCAGCACCACGCCCTTGGGTGACCCGGTCGTGCCCGAGGTGTAGACGATCAACGCCGGGGCCTCCGCGCCGGGCTCGGGCGGCAGCTCGGCGGCAGCACCGTCCAGCGTGACGTCCCTGCGCGGCACCGAGTCCAGGCCGGAAGGCAGCTCGACGCCCGGAGCCGCGAGCACCGAGGCGGGCGCGCTGTCCGCCACGATGTGCGCGAGCTCGCGCTCGCCGACCTTCGGGTTGAGCGGCACGGCGGGCACACCGGCGAGCAGTGCCGCGACCACCGCCACGCACGTCTCGATGGTCGGTGTGGCCCAGACAGCGACCCTGGGCGCCCCGGCGAGCTGCTGCGCGAGTGCCCCGGCGCAGGACGCCAGCTCGGCGTGGGTCAGGGCGCGGTCGCCGAAGCGGAGTGCGACGCGGTCGGACTGCGACTCGAACATGAACTCACCAGATTCCCGGGACGACGAGGGCGAGCCACACCAGCGGCGGCGCTGCCGCGACCATGATCCCGCCGTAGACCATGAGCTGCTTGAAGAACTTGTCGCGGTCGACGTCCTGCGCACCGGCCAGCACGAGCGCGCCGTTGGTGGAGAACGGACTCACGTCGACGACCGTCGCCGACACCGCGAGGGCCGCGATCAGCCCGATCGAGCTGACCTCGCCCTGCAACAGGAACGGCACGGCCAGTGGGATCAACGCGCCCATGATGCCGACCGACGAGGCGAACGCCGACACGATCGCGCCGATGTAGCAGATCAGCAGCGCGGCGAGCAGGGGAGCGCCGACACCGGCGACCGAGTCGCCCGCCCACTTGATCGTGCCCATCGTCTGGAGCACGGCGACGTAGGTGAGGATGCCGCAGATCAGCAGCACGGTCGGCCAGGTGATCTGGGTGATGGCCTGCTTGGACGTCTCCGGCCACACCACGCTGAGCAGCACGGCGACCGTGATCGCGGCGAGGCCGACGTCGAGGTCGAACACGAGGGCCGCCACGACCAGCGCGACCAGCCCGGCGAGGGTGGCGATGCGCGGGGCGGTCAGCGTGACGCGCTCCTCGACCTCCGTCGTGACATCGGTGGTGCCGCCGGCCTGAGTGGCCGCGCCACCGCCACCGCTCGCTCCACTGCCGCCACCGCTCGCTCCACCGTCGCCCGGCGTGTCGCTGATGCCGTCACCGTCGCGCTCCAGCGCCGGCGCGTTCAACGGGTGCCGTGCCAACCTCATCCCGCCCAGCACCACGAACACCACCGCGGCGATCAGCAGGTTCACCACGAGACTGGCCAGGAACAGCACGATCTCGCCGCCCGGCAGCCCCTCCTTCGCGACGATGCCGTTCACGATCGTCCCGTAGATGCTGATGGGGGAGAAGCCGCCGGCCTGGGCGCCGTGCACGACCATGACGCCCATCAGCAGCGGGCTGATCCGGTACTTCGCCGCGAACCCCATCGCGATCGGCGCGACGATCGCCACCGCCGCCGGGCTGACCGCGCCGATCGCCGTCAGCACGCCGGTGATCGCGAACATCACCCACGGCATCAGCGCGATCCGCCCGCCGACCAGCCGGATCGCGATGTGCACCAGCCAGTCCGCGGTGCCGTTGGCCCGCGCGATGGCGAACAGGAACGTCACGCCGACCAGCACGACGAACAACGAGCCGGGGAAGCCCTTGAAGATGTCGTCGGTCTTCATGTCCGCGACCAGCGTGCCGACCCCGAAGGCCGCGGCGAACGCCAGCGCCCCCATGTTGATCGACCGCGTCGTGGCGATCACGAAGACCACGACCAGCACGAGTATCGAGATCAGTTCGGCGGACATGCAGGGCTCCCGTCGTTGGGGCTCTCGCAGGGGACGGTGGTAGTGGCAAAGTGGCTGAGCCACTTTCCGCCTGCGGTCCACCGACTGTCAAGAGGTGGCCTAGTGGCTGAGCCACTTGGGCCGATATCCTGGGCAGATGTCCGAGGCACTGCGGCCCATGGTCAAGTCGCGCCTGTACGAGCAGGTGCTCGAACGACTGCGCGCGTACGTGAGCGAGGCGGGGCTGAGCGCGGGGGACAAGCTGCCGGCGGAACGCGACCTCGCGGCGAGCCTCGGCGTGAGCCGCGCGTCGGTCAAGCAGGCGATCGTGGTGCTGGAGGTCCAGGGCCTCGTCGAGGCGCGGCACGGCGGCGGCACCTACCTCGTGCGCGACACCCTCGACGTCGAACCGGTCGAGCAGCTCGTCGAACGCCGCAAGCGCCTGCCGGAGGTCCTGGAGGCGCGCGAGGCGCTGGAGACCAAACTCGCCGAGCTCGCCGCGGAACGCCGCACCGACGCCGAGCTGAAGACCATCGAGGAAGCGCTCGTCTTCATGCGCGACGAGATCGCCGGTGGCGACAACGGCGTGGAGGGGGATCGCCGCTTCCACGCCGCCGTCACCGCCGCGGCCCACAGCTCACTGCTGGCCGACTTCATGAAGACCATCGCCGGTCAGATCACCGAGAGCCGCACCGAGTCGCTGCGTCAGCCGGGGCGCCCGTCCCGCTCACTGGCGCAGCACACCGCGATCTACGAGGCGATCGCGGCGGGCGACCCGAAGAGGGCCGCCGCGGCGATGCGCAAGCACGTGCGCACCGTCGCGAAGGTGCGGCTGCTCACCTGGGTGCCGGAAGACTGATCCGAGGTGCGCGGGTGGAGCCGCGATGCCCACCTCGTCGGCGACTCCTCAACACGGCGAGGCCGTGCCCGGCCACGCGCTCACCCCACCGATCTTTGGTCCTGGCGGAATCCGCTGCGACGCTCGCGTGG
Source organism: Lentzea sp. (assembly GCF_035525475.1). Taxonomy (GTDB): domain Bacteria; phylum Actinomycetota; class Actinomycetes; order Mycobacteriales; family Pseudonocardiaceae; genus Lentzea. The sequence continues at coordinate 6,620 of NZ_DATLEC010000004.1, forward strand.
TCGTGCCGGTGTAGCGCTGGTGTTTTCCGGAAATTCCTCGGTGATCGTCGGGGAAACCGGAGCGGCAATGCTGGTGAGCCCCATTTCGGGAGGCGCGACTTCTGTTTGACCGCTCGTGCGGGAAACAGATGACGAAGCTGCTGCTGAATTCGAAGGCGTGGTCACCCGGGGGTCGATGGTCATCCGATGTGTCAAGGCGGCGTGTGCTGCTGGTTCGTATCTGGTACGGCCGTGTCAATCGAGTCGCGGATGATACTCGGCTCACGGCTGTCGCGGCCAAATGAGACGAAATTGCTCTGTTCGGATGAGCTGTTGTCGACACTTCAGGTCTGTTAGCATGTTTCTCGTGAAATAGTCTGAATTCTGTTCTTCGGATGCGGTCTGGATTCTGCTCGTGTATGTACATTGGTCCGCCGAAAGTCTCTTTCCGCGGTGAAATCAGTTGCCGACACAAGTCTGGAGCGTGCTCCGTTGTCAGAGCCCGGGTCGACTTGGCTCCGCTTCCACGTCCTGGGAATGCTCGAGTGCTGGGCGGGAACGACGCGGGTGAAGCTCGGTGGTCCCGTGCACGAACGGGTGCTCGTGGGCCTGCTGCTCGAACCCGGCCAGGTGCTGCCGGTCTCGCGGCTGGTCGAGGCGGTGTGGGACGACGCGCCGCCGGCGACGGCCGGGCACCAGGTGCGCAAGGCCGTGGCGAAGCTGCGGCAGGTCATCCCCGGCGGTGCCGAGCTGATCGCCACAGAGGGGTCCGGGTACCGCGTGGTCACCGACGGGGTCTACCTGGACCTCGACGACTTCCTGGCCCGCCTGGCCCACGCCCGTCAGGCCGTGGCGGCCGGCCGGACCGCCGACGCGGTGCAGTCGTTGCAGCAGGCGATCGACCTGTGGCGCGGGCCGGTCCTCTCCGGTGGGGGAGGCCGGTTGATCAGCACGGCGTCCGCCGCGCTGCAGGAGCGGCACCTGGCCGCGGTCGAGCAGCTGATGCAGCTGCGGCTGGACGCCGGGGAGGCCGTCCAGCTCGTGGGCGACCTCGTGGAGCTGGTGGCCGCCCACCCCCTGCGGGAGACGTTGCACGCCCAGCTGATGCTCGCCCTGTTCCGCTCCGGCCGGCAGGCGGAGGCGCTGGAGGCGTACACCCGCGTGCAGCGCCTGCTGGCCGACGAGCTCGGCATCGACCCGGACGCCAGGCTGACCGAGCTGCGCGACGCGATCCTGCGCAACGACTCCTCGCTGGCCGTGGTGCCGCTGCCGGAGCGCCTTCCCGAACCGGTCGCGGACACCGTCGTGCCGGAGTGCTCACTGCCCTACGACCTGCGGGACTTCACCGGGCGTGAGCGGGAGCTGCGCGACCTGCTCGATCACGCGCGCGAACCCGGTGGCCGCAGTTCGCGGATCGTGGCGATCGACGGCATGGGCGGCGTGGGCAAGACGTCGCTGGCCGTGCGCGCCGCCTACCTGCTCGCCGAGCACTACCCGGATGGGCAGCTGTACGTGGACCTGCACGGCTTCACCGAGCAGCGGCAGCCCATGAGCGTCGACGCGGTGGCGGAGACGTTGCTGGGCTCGTTGGGAGCTCCCGGTGACCGCATCCCCGGCGACGCCCAGGGCCGGATCGCCGAGTGGCGCGCGATCGCCGCCCAGCGCCGCCTGCTCGTGCTGCTGGACAACGCGTGGGACGCCGCACAGGTCCGGCCGCTCCTGCCGCCCGGTGCGAACTCGATGATGGTGGTGACCAGCCGTGCGCGGCTGGTCGACCTCGACGGCGCGCACTGGATCTCGCTGGGCACGATGACCCCGGAGAACAGCGCCGCCATGCTGGCCGAGACGCTGGGGGAGAAGCGGGTGGCGGCTGAGCCCGACGCCGCCACGGCGCTCGCCGAGCTGTGCGGGCACCTCCCCCTCGCGATGCGCATCGCGTCGGCGCGTCTGCACAACCGGCCGCGCTGGACGATCGCGTACCTGGTCGAACGTCTGGGCAACGAGTCGCGCAAGCTCGACGAGCTGCGGTCGGGGGAGCGCAGCGTCGAGCTGACGCTGACCCTGTCCTACCTGGGGCTCGAGTTCCGGCACCGCACCGCCCTGCGCCTCCTCGCCCTGCATCCCGGGCACAACGTCGAGGTGTACTCGGCGGCCGCCCTGCTCGGCACCACGCTGCACGAGGCGGAGGAGACCCTGGAGCACCTGCTGGACGTGCACCTCATCCAGCAGCACGAGCTCGGCTACTACGCGTTCCACGACCTGGTCCGCAGCTTCGCGCACCGCCTCGGACGCACCGGCAAGGCCGAAGGCGGCCGTGCTGACAACGATGACGGCGGGCGCGAGGACAGGGAAGCGGTCGCCCGTCTGCTCGACTTCTACGTCCTGGTCACGGACCGGGCGTGCGACCTGGCGTTCCCGGGACGCGTGCCGCTGAGGTCGGGCCTGCCGGAGACCGGGGTGATCGCTCCGCTGCTGCGGGACGCCGACCACGCCAGGGCGTGGCTGGACCACGAGCAGAACGCGCTGCGCGACGCGGTGCTGCTCGCCCACCGCATCGGCCTGCACCGGCACGCCGCCGCGCTGGCCCGCAACGTCGTCTTCCAGCTCGACGCCAAGGGGCAGTTCGAGGACTACCGGGAGGTCGCGGCGGTGGCGGTGGAGGCGTCCCGCCACCTCGAGCACGAGCACCTGCTGCGGATGAGCCTGTCCAACCTGGCGGTGGCGGACTGGAAGCTCGGCCGCTTCTACGACGGGATCGCCGCCGCGACCGAGGCGCTCCAGCTCGCCGTCCGCCTCGGAGACCGGCGTGGCGAGGCCAAGGACACCGGCGTGCTCGGCGTGCTGCTGGGCGCACTCGGCCGGTTCGACGAGGCGTTGTCCCGCCTGCGGGAGTCGGTCGCCCTCAAGCGGGAGCTCGGCGCCAGCCGGGCCGAGGCGGAGTCGTTGACCAACCTCAGCACCCTCTACGAGCAGTGGGGTCACTACGAGGAGGCCGCCGCCGCCGCGCGCCGGGCACTGGTGCTCAACCGGGAACTGGGGGACAGGAACAACGAGCTGGTGTCGCTGACCGATCTGGCGACCGCTCTCCTCGGGCTGGGACAGGACCACGAGGCTCGGGAATGTCTTGACCGGGCACGGGAGCTGATGGACAAGGGATTCCCCGCGGCGGACTGCGCCCTCGTGCTCGCGCTGTCGGCGAAAGCGGCGCACCGAGGGGACGAGCGCGAGCGAGTCAGGGCTTTCGCCGACGAGGCCCTCTCCCTCGGCCGGACGAGCAGGACACCGATCCGGCAGGCCAGGATCGAGAACGTCCTCGGCGGCCTCGAGATGGCGGCCGGCCGGTACGAGTCCGCGCTGGAACTGCACACCAACGCGCACCGGATCGCCTCCGCCGTGAGCTACCAGGTGGAAGAGGCCCGTGCGCTGCTGGGACTGGCACAGGTCCACGAGGCCATCGGGAACGCCGCCGCCGAGTACCGGCGGCGGGCCGACGAGCTCTTCGACGAGCTCGGCATAGACGTGCGGTTCCGGCGATCCGACTGACCTCGCCGCGAACGGCGCCGAGCGCGCGAGCGTGACCGGTCAGCGGATGTTGGGGCCTTCGCCGCCGCCGGGGTCCATGACCGTCAGGTCCGCGGGTGCCGCGATCGACGATCCGCTCGGGTGTGGGGCGGTGGTCTCGCCGACGCTCATCGGAAACGCCGTGACCGCGAGGAAGACGACGAGACCGATCACCCTGCTGCGCATTGAGAACTACCCTTCTCGTTTCCGGAACTGCTTCCGGACCGAATCGTCGTCGAGGTCGTTACCAGGTCGCTACGAACTCGTTCCCGCTCCTGCCGTCCGATCGGGAACCGACCAGAACGCCGGGGGCGGCACCTTCCCGATGTGAGATGGCGATCGGCACCGTATCCGGTCCCGGAGAAGCGTGAAGCGGGAGGCCTCGGCCGCACCGCACCCGACAATTCCGACATCGGACGTGAAATCCTGTTTCGAAGTTGCGCCTGCGCGTGTTCCAGTCTGCTGAAAAGCAGCTGATCAGGTGTGGTGTGCGCAGGTTCGGTGAGGCGTCGGGCTCGTAATGAGACGCGAATTGGCCTGAGTGCGAATATCGGAAATCGACGCTGAGCGGGGTCCGCGTCGGCGGAAATACGGCTTTGTGGAGGGGTTCACCTGCGGCTGTTCTGCTCATCGCCGGTGGGCTGAACGGAGGTGTCCGGAGTTGATGTGAGAACGGGCGAACCGCTGTGTCCCGCGAGCCCGGGATGAGCCGCAGCCGGATGTTGTGGAGTCAGGGGCCGTCGTATTGACTGCGCCACGGTGCCTCCGCCGCTGGATCGGGTGCGCCGCAAGAGTCTGGAGCATGCGCCGTTGTCACCTTCTGAGCCACAACTGCGGTTCAACGTCCTGGGGTTGCTCGAGTGCTGGGCGGGGACGACGCGATTGAGACTCGGCGGGCCGGTGCACGAGCGCGTGCTCGTGAGCCTGCTGCTCGAACCGGGACAGGTGCTGCCGATCTCGCGGTTGGTCGAGGCGGTGTGGGACGACGCGCCGCCCGCGACCGCCGGGCACCAGGTGCGCAAAGCGGTGGCGAGACTGCGCCAGGTCATCCCCGGCGGTACGCGGCTGATCACCACGGAGGGCTCGGGGTACCGGGCCGTCACCGGTTGGGTCCAGCTGGACCTCGACCGGTTCCTGGCCCTGCTCGGCCAGGCCCGTGAGACGGTGGCCGCCGGGTCGGTGGCCGACGCGGAGACCCTGCTGCGGCAGGCGCTCGCCCTCTGGCGCGGCCCGGTCCTGGCCGGTGGCGGCAGCCGCCTGATCGGTGCCGCGTCCGCCGGGCTGGAAGAACGCCGGCTGGCCGCCGTCGAACAGCTGATGGACCTGCGGCTGGGCAACGGCGAGGCGTCCGAGCTCGTGGGCGACCTCGTCGAGCTGGTGGCCGCGTACCCGCTGCGGGAGACACTGCACTTCCAGCTGATGCTCGCCCTGTTCCGGTCGGGCAGGCAGGCCGGGGCTCTGGAGGCCTACGACCGCCTGCGCCGTCTGCTGGCCGACGAGCTCGGGATCGACCCGGACGTCCGGTTGACGGACCTGCGGGACGCGATCCTGCGCAACGACCCGTCGCCGAGCGCACCGCAGCAGTTCCACGCCTCTCACGAGCCGGGGCCCGGGAGCGGTGCGTCCGCCTGCTCCCTGCCCTACGACCTGCGGGACTTCACCGGACGCGAGCGCGAGCTGCACGACCTGCTCGACGTCGCGCGCGAGGCAGGCCGCATCGTGGCGATCGACGGCATGGGCGGCATCGGCAAGACCTCCCTGGCCGTACGTGCCGCCTACCTGCTCGCCGAGCGGTACCCCGACGGGCAGCTGTACGTGGACCTGCGCGGCTTCACGCAGCAGCACCAGCAGCCGCTGAGCGTCGACTCGGTCGCCGAGACGCTGCTGAGGCAGCTCGGTGTGCCGGGCGACCGGATCCCCGGCGACGCCCACGGCAAGGTCGCCGAGTGGCGGGCGGTCGCCGCGCGGCGCCGGCTGCTGCTCCTGCTCGACAACGCGGGCGGCGCCGCCCAGGTGCGCCCGCTGCTGCCGCCAGGGTCGAGCTCGATGATGCTGGTCACGAGCCGGGTCCGGCTGGTCGACCTGGACGGCGCGCACTGGATCTCGCTGGGGACGATGTCCTCGACGAGCAGCCTCGCGATGCTGGCCGACACGCTGGGCGAGAAGCGCGTGGCCGCGGAGCCGGAGGCCGCGGCGGCACTGGCGGAGCTGTGCGGGCACCTGCCGCTCGCGCTGCGGATCGCCGCGGCACGGCTGCACAACCGGCCGCGGTGGACGATCGCCTACCTCGTCGACCGTCTCGGCAACGAGTCGCGCAGGCTCGACGAGCTGCGATCGGGAGAGCGCAGCGTCGAGCTGACCCTGAAGCTGTCCTACCTGGGGCTCACACCCCGGCACCGCGCGGCCCTGCGTCTCCTGGCGCTCCACCCCGGCCACAACAACATCGAGGCCCGCTCGGCGGCGGCCCTCCTCGGCACCGGTGTGGAGGAAGCCGAGGAGATCATGGAGCACCTGCTGGACGCGCACCTGATCCAGCAGTACGAGCTGAGCCACTACGCGTTCCACGACCTGGTCCGCAGCTTCGCGCGACGGCTCGGCCGTCAGCGGGTGGACCGCGAGGACGGCGATGAGGGCGACCACGGCCGGCTGGAGGACGAAGCGGCGGTCGCTCGCCTGCTCAGCTACTACGTGCTGGCCACCGACCTGGCCTGCGACCTGGCGTTCCCCGGCCGGGTGGTGCTGGACTCCGGGGTGCGGGACGACGGCGCCGGTCTGCCGCTGTTGCAGGACGCCGACCACGCCAGGAGGTGGCTGGCCCGGGAGCAGAACGCGTTGCGCGACGCGGTGAAGCTCGCCCATCGGATGGGACTGCACCGCCACACCGCGGCTCTGGCCCGCAACGCCGTCCACCAGTTCGCCGCCAAGGGCCAGTTCGAGGAGTACCGGGAGATCGCCGGGATCGCCGTGGCGGCGTCGCGCGAGCTCGGCGACGACGCCCTGCTGCGGGTGAGCCTGTCCAACCTGGCCATCGCGGACTGGAAGCTCGGACGCTTCCACGACGGGATCAGGGCGGCGACCGAGGGCCTCGACCTCGCCGTCCGGCTCGGGGACCGGCGAGGTGAAGCCAAGGACACCGGCGTGCTCGGTGCGCTGCTGGGCGCGCTCGGCAGGTTCGACGAGGCGTTGTCCCGGCTCCAGCGGTCCATCGCCCTCGAGCGGGAGCTCGGAGCCGGCCGGGCCGAGGCGGAGTCGCTCACCACCCTCAGCACGTTGTACGAGCAGTGGGGTCACTTCGAGGAGGCCGCCGACGCGGCCCGTCGCGCGCTGGAGCTCAACCGGGAGCTCGGGGCGAGGGACGACGAGCTGGTGGCACTGGCGGACCTGGCGACCGCCCACCTCGGGCTGGACCAGGACCGGGAAGCCCAGGAACACCTCGACCGGGCGGTGGAGCTGATCGACGACACCTCACCTGCCGCGGACCGCGCCCTGGTCCTCGCGTTGTCCGCGGAAGCGGCTCACCGGCGAGGCGAACGCGATCGCTTCGAGGCCCTGTCCGGCAGGGCCCTCACCCTCGGCCGGACCAGCAGGACACCGATCGGGCAGGCCAGGGTCGAGAACATCCTCGGTGGCCTGGAGCTGAGCGTCGGTCGCGCCCAGACCGCGCTGCAGCTGCACACCACCGCGCACCGGATCGCCGCCGAGGTGGACTGCCGGGTCGAGAAGGCCCGCGCACTCCGAGGTCTCGCGCGGGCCCACGAGGCGATCGGGGACGTCGCCACCGCTGCCGAGCGACGGCGGCAGGCCGACGAGCTGTTCGACGAGCTGGGGATCGGCGCGCGGTTTCCCCGCTCCAGCTGACAACGCTGTCATCCGTCCGGGACCTCACCGCCGCGGCTGAGGCGGGAGCGCTCCGGACGTCCGCGGTGGCGATCAGCCGAGCGGTTCTGGGACCAGTTGATCGCCGGGACCGAAAGCGGAAAAATCACCATCACTGACTCGACGAACTCGGGACGCGGCGCGGGTGACTGGGCCGCGGCTGAGCGGGTACGGATCAGGATCCGATGGGGAACGCGCAGGTGAAGACTCGCCTGGCGAACTCAGTTCGAGCCGGCGGAGGAGGGGTCACCGGTGGCCGGCGGTGCACTGCGACCCGCCCGACCGCCGCGAGACCGGGACGGCGAGGTGCCTCCGTGCCGGACCGGCCTGTCGGCAGGTCGGTCCGGCCGACGCGCCGTCCGAGGCCGCGGCCGGCACCCGCGCCCACCGGTTCGAGCAGGGGTCCAGCGCTACCACCGGGACATGAACGCGACGGAGTTCGGTTGCGCCGCACCGGGTTTCCCGGTGCGAGGTGGTGGTTCGGCCGAACCACCGCATGGGGGCGGTGCGCAGTCGTCACGGGCCGCCAGGCGGGCTCGGACCGGCTTCCGGTGGCCCGGTGGGACCGCCGGTCCGGTCCAGGCCCGCGGCGGGGGCCAGGGGCGCGGCACCAGAAGTCGATGTTGGAGGAGTTCGTGGCTGGGTTTGGCCAGCGAAGTCAGATCACCCGTGGTGGCGCCTCGGGTTTCAGTGCCGATGCGACGTGGCCGATCCGCGTTCTCGTGGTGCAGCCGAGTCCGGGGTTCGTCCTCAAAGCGGCGAAGGAGGGTTTCGACGTCTGGGCGGTCGTCGACCCCGGCCGGTACGACAGGAGTCAGCTCCGTCTGCTCGCATCGGCCGCCAGACAGGTGCTGGCCGTCGACCTCGGCGACCAGGCGGCCCTCGACGTTCTCGTGGTGAGAACCGTCCGCCGCAACCGGATCGACCACGTGCTGTGCCGCTGCGGCCGGTCCCACGGCCTGCGCCGGCAGTCCGTGGTGATGCCGGGACCGTCAACCGCCGTCCAACTGCTCAACCGGGTGGAAGGGGCGCGGAGCCGGCACGGGCGAGCGCAGGGCATCTCCGAGATAGACGCGGCGTTGTCGGACTTCGGGTTCTCCGCCGCCCTGCGCGGCCAGGAGACCGCGGTGTGCGAGAGCGGGACGGACGACGCGGAGGACCGGCCGCGCCTCGATCGCCACTTCTCCCGCCCGGCCGATCCGGCACCCGGTGCGTCGGCGTTCGTGGTCACCACGCTGACCTTCGAGGGGATGCACCAGGTCGTCGGCGTCACGGCCGCCTCGTCCGGGCGCCTGCTGCACCCGGCGCGGCTCTCCGCGCGGCACGAGGCGACCGTTCTCGCCGCGGCCACCTCGCTGCTCGACCTCGCGGGGTACGAGCGGGGACCGGCGCACGTCACGGTGGTCCTCACGGAGAGCGGTCCGCACGTCGACTCCGCGCACACCTGGTTCGGGTCCGACGGGTTCCTGTCGTTGCTGGAGTTCTGCACCGGCCTCGACCTGGAGACCGAGCTGGTCCGGATGCTCACGGACGGACCGGTTCTGAAGCCGACGGCCGCCCGCTCCGCCACGGTGCAGTTCCTGCGACCCGGACCGGGCCGGCTGGTCTCCGTCGCCGGACTGGCCGAGGCGAGCACCTCACCCGGCGTGGTGGAGGTGCGTTTCCCCTACGAGCCAGGAGATCTGCTGACCAAGCACGACGCGGGTTTCCTCCTGGTGGAGGGAGCCTCGACGGCCGAGGCGCGCGCTCGCGCCCTCGATGCCTGCGCCGGGGTGCGGGTGACCGTGGAGGCGATCTGACCGTCCGGCGCGGTGTCCCTCGTCCGTCCTCTCAGGACTGATGAGGGACACCGCGCTTCCGGGCCGAGGAGGAAGATCCGCGTCAGGCCCGCCCGGCGGCCTGCTCCTCGCGGTGCTGCAGCGCCGATCGGAGCTCGGGGCGCAGGACCTTGCCCGTGGGGGTCCTCGGGATGCGGTCGAGCGCGATGAAGCGTTCGGGGACCACCGCCTCGGAGAAGAGGAGCCGGAGCGCTTTCGCGATCTCGGGGCCGTCGTCGCCGTTCGTGACCACCGCGGCCACGATCCGTTCTCCCGCGAAGCGGTCGGGCAGTGCGACACATGCGGCATCACGGACCTGTGGGAGAGCGCGCAGCGCACGGTCCATCTCGTCGAGTGACACCGTCTCGCCGGCGACCTTGGCGATGTTCTTCACCCTGCCGGTGAGGACGAAGAAGTCCCGGTTGCCCACCTCCAGGCGGAAACCGAGGTCCTGCGAGTGGAACCAGCCACCGCGGAACGCCTCGCTCGTGGCCTGGTCGTTGCCCAGGTACCGGGACATGACGTTGAGCCCGCGCATGCACACCTCGCCGACCTCTCCTGCCGGCAGGCGATCTCCGTTCTCGTCGAGGACGGCTACCTCGTTCCCCGCCACGGCGACGCCCACGGAGGGGATCTCGGCGTCCACCATCAGGTCGCGGTAGGTGGAGCCGGCGAGGTCGGGCGGCATCGTCGTGGAGAAGTTCGTGGTCTCCGAGAGGCCGTACCCCTGCATGACGCGCGTCCCGAGGCGGTCGGCGACGGCACGGGCCGTGGCGGAGGTCAGCGGTGCCGCGGCGGAGAGGAAGTAGCGGAAGCCGAGGGGCAGGCGGCGCCGCCCCCACACCTCCAGCACCGTCTCCAGCACGCTCGGCACGACGCTGGCGAGGTGGGGGCGGTAGCGCTCGACCAGGCCGGGGTAGGTCAGCGGCGAGAACGAGTCCGCGAGGATCAGCTGGGCCCCGGCCATGAGGGTGCCCAGGACGCTGAAGTGCAGGCCGTTGACGTGGTGCACGGGCAGGCAGCCGAGCACCCGGCTGGTGGACGAGAGCCGGTGGTGCCGGCGCACGGCCTCGGCGTTCGCGGTCGCGTTCAGCCGGGACTGGGCGACCAGCTTGGACGCCGCGGTGGAGCCCGACGTGGCGAAGTAGAGCGCGTCCTCCGAGGCGTCGACGCGGGGATCGGTCCAGTCGGCGGCCCGGTCGTCGCGCAGGATCTCCCGCCAGTCCGGCAGACGAAGGGCGTCGGCTCCCTGCGGTGGCGCCGTGTCCGGTGTGTGCACCACGGCGACGGCACCCGCGGCCGCGATCTGCTGCGAGGTCCGTTCCGGTGGGTCGGCCGGCCCCAGCATGAGAAGCCGGTGCCCGGCTCGCAGCGCACCGAGGACGGTCAGCACCGACGGCACGTCGTTGACCGGCGCGAACGCGAGCGTCGTCGGCCGGGTGCCGAACTCGGCCGTCAGCCGTGCGGCGACGGCGCGCGTCGCCTGGTCCACCGCGGCGAACGTCAGCACTGTCTCCTGGCCGGACCGCGCGACCGCGGTGAGCCAAGGCCGGTGCCCGCGGACGCGGCCGAAGTGCGAGATCGCCGCGACCGGTGACGGCCAGCGGGGGAGGAGGGGGTTCGGTGGGGTGTGGACGGCGTCGGTCACGTGCTCGGTCATTGGTGGTCTCCTCCGTCGGTCGTCACCGGTGTGCGGCGTCGAGGACCCTGGGCATCCCCTTGAGCAGGTCCCCCTTGCGGGAACGGACGTCGTCCGGCACCCGCCCGCGCGTCACCTCGCGCAGCCGGGGATCCGCGAAGGAGTACCGGCCGGTCTCGCCGGACGCGTCGCTGGTCACGCGCAGGACGCCGCGCTGGGCGAGGACGCGCAGCCAGCGACCGGCCTGCCTCGACCTGGCGTCGCTCGCCAGGACGGCCACGGCGCGTTCGGTGAAGTCGCCGTCGACGAGCGAGGCGTCGTACAGGACGGCCCTCGCCTCCGCGGGCAGGGTGTCGAGCAGGCACTCCAGCCGCGACCGGACGGCGTACGGGATGCGGGTGAGGCCGGGCCGGGCCGGCACCGCGTCGGGCGACGTGGCGAGCATGCGGCCGTACTCGACCGCGAACAGCGGGTTGCCGCCGAGCTCGGCGGCGAAGGCCAGGAGGTGCTCCGGACAGTGCTCCGGAGTGCCACCGGGCCGCGTCTCGAGCGTCGACCGGTACGACTGCCACAGCAGCGTGGCGACCACGGCGTCGGGCAACGGGCTCAGGCACAGCGAGCCGCCGCGCACCATCCCGCTGCCCCAGGACGGGTGCCGGGTCAGCAGGTCCGGCCGTGCGCTCGCCACCACCAGCAGCGGCACACCGCCGGAGTACCTCAGCAGGTGGTCCAGGAAGGCGGGCACCAGGTCACCGGCGACGTGCAGGTCGTCGACCAGGAGCACCAGCGGCTTGGCGCGCGCCAGCGCTTCGAAGAACTGCGTGAGCGCGTCGAAGGACTCCGCGGTGATCGCCACCGGGGTGCCGTCCAAGCCGAGCAGACCGTCCACGTGGGCGAGCATCCACGGCGCCCGGTGGCTGTCCACCAGGCGGGAGATCAGCTCGGTCAGCCGGGCGGCGACCACGTGGGCGGGTTCGTTCGCGTGGATGCCCGCGGCGGCTCGCACCAGCGCGGCCAGACCGGAGACGCGGTCGGACCCCCGGGAGGAGGCCACCGAGAGCAGGGTGACGTCACGCAGGCCCCTCGCCCATTCCCGCAGCAGCCTGCTCCGCCCGGCGCCGTCCTCCCCGAACACCGTGAGCAGGTGCGGCTGCCGCAGATCCCGCGCCGACCTCAGCGCCCGGTCGAGGGCGCGCAGCTCGTGATCGCGGCAGAGGAACGGCGGCGGCTCGGGTCCCTCCGGCGTGTGCAGCGCTTCCGTCGTGGTGGGGCACACCTCGATCGGACCCGCCGCCGGGTCCGCCAGCAGCTGCCGGCAGCGCGCGGCGAGATCCGCGGAGATCCACGGCCTCGAGCCCCTGCGGGCCTCCCGGCGCAGGTGCACCTCGCCGGCCACCACGGCGACGCGAACCTCGAACGGCAGCCATCCGCCGTCCGGGCGCTCCAGACCCGACACCGGGCTGAAGCGGGCGTTGATCGAGCGTGCCAGCCGGACCGCCCGGTTCGACGCGGCGCTGTCCACGCCGTCGAGCTCGGAGGTCACCAGCCAGAGGGGCACGTCCGGCTCGGAGCCGGCGAGCGCGCACTCGTCCACGACGGCGTACGTCCACCGCGCGCCGGCTTCCTCCGAGACCGTCGCGCAGATCCGGTCGCGCAGGAGGGCGAAGTCCTCCCCGGTCAGCGTCCGGCCGAACGCCGGCCTGGCGGAGACCAGCAGTGCCGTCGTCCACCGCATCTCGTCGACGGCCACCGGCTCGGCCACGCTCCACGTCGTGGAGGCGGCCTTGACCGCGCCGCCCGCCGCCGGAGCGGCCATCAGCGAAGCGTCGTGGTTGAGGATCGCGAGCTCCAGCTCCTGCAGCTCGGGGCTCGGATCGAGCCCGAGCCGGTCGACCAGGGCCTCGCGGGTCCTCCGGTAGACCGCCAGCGCGTCGGCCTGCCGGCCGCGCTGGTAGAGCAGGCGCATCAGCTTGGCGCACAGCCCTTCCCTCAGCGGCTCCTGTTCGGCCAGCGCCTCGAGCTCCCCTGTCAGCTCCATGAACCGGCCCAGCTGGAAGTCGGCCTCGATCCGGTCCTCCAGGGCGTTCAGCCTGGCGTTGCGCAGGACGGCGGCCTCCGGCCAGTCGATCCCCTGTTCGGCGAGGTCGGGCAGGAGCGGTCCGTGCCACAGGTCCAGGGCCTCCCGGAGCCGCACCGAGGCCGCCTCCCACTCGCCGGCGGCCAGCGCCTGGTGCCCTTGCGCCGCCAGGCGCTGGAAGCGGACCACGTCGATGGACTCCGGCTGCACCTGGAGGCGGTATCCGGGGGCCTGGGTGAGCAACTGCGGCCGCTCACCGGCGGGCTCGCTCATCTCCAGGAGCCGGCGGAGCGCGGACACCGCGTTGTGCAGCATCTTGCGCGCCGAGGCCGGAACCTCGTCCGGCCAGAGCGCCTGGAGCATCTGGCGAGTCGGCACCACGGAGTTGTGGTGCAGCAGCAGCATGGACAGCGCGAGCCGCTGTTGCACGCCACCCACGGCGATCGGTCGGCCATCAGCCACGACTTCGAGTGACCCGAGGAGAGAGAACTGCACGGCGAACCACCTCGCAGAGAACCGGAGACCGATGCGACACTGACTGTGCCGATCGGCGCTACCGTTTTCTGACCGTGCTGATACCGCCGCGGACCTGGCCTGTTCCCGCCGGTGGAGGAGCTTCCAGCCGACGGGAACCCGGTTCTTCCTGCTGTCCTCCGGCGTTCCCCGAGCCGCCGGCCGTGCGGCCCGCGGCACCGCGGAGGTCCGCGGAACCCGGCGGCACGGAGCCGGGTCACGCCAGGTCGGTGCCGGCTCGGAGCGCGGACACGAGACTGCGCACGGTGTGGAAGGTCTCCGGGCGCAACAGGTCGTCGGGCAGTTCGGAGCCGAGTTCCTCCCGGAGCGCCACGACCACCCGCACCATGCGCAGGGAGCTCAGCCCGAGCTCGCGCAGGGGGACGTCGTCGTCCACCAGCGCGGTGCCGTCGGGCAGGTTGCGGACGAGGATCTCGCGGACCGCGCCGGTCAGGGAGGATGCGGGTGAGCTCATGACTCTCCTCGGGTTCGCAGGGTCAACGACGGGAGCTGGTCGCTTGCAGCTGGCGCGGGTGCAGCGCCGACCTCACCCTGTCGCCCGCCTCCCGCAGGTCGGCCCAGGGCCGGGCGGTCGTCAGCCGCACGGCCCCGCCGTCGAAGCAGAAGTTCAGGATGGCGGGGTAGGTGGAGACGCCGGTGCGGTCCAGCAGGCTGCGGAAGGCGAGGTAGCTGTCGTCCCAGTCGGGGAAGCGCACCGCCGCGTTGATCGAGTAGGCCGGGGCGGTCACGGTGCCCGCCTCCGAGAAACCGGCGCACGTCGCCGCCCGCAGCACGGTCAGGGCCTCGTGCCGGCTCCGGCGTTCCTGGACGTACCCCGTGTAGGCGCGGCGCAGCCGGTCGGTGGTCAGGCCGTAACTCGGTTCGAACTCCGCCAGCTCGGCCGGGCCCGGCGTCGTCAGGCCGGTGACCATCCAGCGCTCCATCCGGGCGAGGACCTCGACCGCCGTGTAGAAGAAGGACTGCGGGCCGCCGAACATCGTGGAGGCGTGCTCGTAGTAGTCCGCCACGAACGCCTGGTCCGCCATGATCCAGCCGGTCTTCAGCCCCGGCGCGGACCAGTTCTTCGACAGGCTCGAGATGCGGATGACGTTCGGCGCGGCACGCAGGGCCGACCTCTTGCGCTCCGGGCCGAGCCATTCGTGGCACTCGTCCAGCAAGATCATCGTGCTGGGTGACGCGGCACGGACCAGCTGCGCGAGTTCGGCTTCGTCGACCACGGCGCCGGTCGGGTTGATCGCGGTCTGCAGCAGCACCAGCGGGGTGTCCGGCCTGAGGGCGTCGATCAGCGGCCGCAGCGAGACCTTGCCGGCGGTGCTGGCCAGCGGAACCATCCGGGTGGCGCCCCGCCGTGCCACCGCCTCGACCAGTGGCGGGTAGTTCGGGATCCCGCACAGCGCCGGCTCCGCCCCGCGGTTGCGGCCCGTCAGGATGTAGTCGGCGATGTTGCTGACGGTGAAGGTTCCCCCGAGCGTGATGGCGACGTTGGCCTCGGTGTAGACGTTGCGTTCCATCAACGCGTTCTCGTAGGCGGCGATGGCCTCCCTCGCGGGCACCCGGCCGCGGGAGTCCGAGTAGCCGTACCAGTCCTGGTCGAGCGCGAACCGCAGGCAGTCCTTCAGCGCGGCCGGCAGGCCCCACTCCTGCTCGTCGACCGAGCCGCTCGAGAGCAGGAGGTGGTCGCCGGCCAGGGCTCCGTAGAGGTCGTCCCGGAAGTAGAAGTTGAAGAGCTCCTTGACGAACCGCACGGCGGAGCGCGAGTGGTACACCTCGTCCGCGGTCACCTCCCGCCTGCGCCGGGACCGCCGCCAGGTCTGCGCGAGCTCGGGGCGCAGCGAGGCTCCCCCCAGCTCGTGCTCGACACGGCCGAGGAACAGGTCGCGCAGTTCGAACGGGTCCGCGGGATTGCGCGCACGGGAGAAGACGTCCAGGGTGCGGTCTCCGACGTACGGCACAAAAACGTTGTCGTCCTGATCCGGGGACATCGCGCGTGCGGCGATTTCGCGCGCTTCCTCGGCCACGACGATAGCGCGTGGTTCGGACAGCGAGTCGAACAGTGCCATTGTTTTCCCGTTCTCTCGGCTGCAATGCGAGCCACGTTATCAACGTGTCACCGGAAGTGGCTCCACCGAATTGCCACGCTATTCACATCGCCTGGTAACGGTGGTTTCACCGGGCTCGGAACCGGCGATTACCGAATGATTGCCCTGTGCCGCGCGCGGTTCTGCTAGAAAGCTGTACGCGAGCATTGACCAGGAAGTGGCGTCGCGTCCTGGGAGGGACGTGGTGCGCGTTGGAGGAGATCCGCGCACGTCCCCGGAGAGCGCTGCACGCCGTGCTTCACCCGACCGGTGCTGTCCGGATCGTGAAGGTCTCGGACAACGCGAGGGCGGTCCGTTCCAGTTCGGACTCCGTCTCCGCGCCGATGACGAGGAGCGTGCACCACAGCGACGGGTGGGACGCTTCCACGTAGTCGCCCACCTGGTGGTAGCTGACCGCGCCCAGCACGTTCGGGTGTGCCAGCAGCTCGGACCGGTCCGGCGTGGAGACGATCACGCCGGACCGGTCCGGCACCAGGCAGAGACCCCCGACGACGGGGTGGGACCCCGGGGCGAACGGCAGGTCCGCGCGGTCGCCGTCGAGCAGCTCGTGCAGGGCGATCCGTCCGCCGTGCACGCCGTTCAGCGCCTCGATGACGTCCGACACGTTCGCTCCGCCCACCCGCGAGGCGATCTCGGAGACGAGCAGCCGCCCGGTGTCCTGCTCGCGGAACACCTCGAGGTGGGTCGCGCCGCGCTCGACGCCCAGTGCGGAGTTCAGCCGCGTGTTGATCTTGAGGAGCTCTGCGTACAGGTCGGCGAACTCGCTCTCGCGCAGCAGTACCGAACCGTGTGCCGCCCGGCCGGACCAGGCCTGCAGCCGGGGCGAGAAGTAGCGGCTCACGTAGAAGAACCAGGGCCGGCCGTCACGCCACACCGCGTCGACGTGGAACTCCTCACCGGCGATGAACTCCTCCGCGACGAACTGCGCGGCAAGCGGGCTGGGCAGTCCTTCCGGGATGGTCCGCAGCGCGTCCACGAGCTCGGCGCGGTCGCTGACCTTCACGGTGGACACCGTGCCCCAGCCCCCGGCCGGCTTGAGGACCAGCGGATAGCCGACGGCCTGCCCGATGGAGTCGGGATCGGCCGCGGCGAGGTCCGGGATCGAGTACCAGCGAGCCGTCGGGACACCGGCCTGCGCGGCGCGGAACTTCGTGACCCGCTTGTCGCGGGTGGCCAGTGCCACCGAGGACGAGTAGTGGTCGAGGCCGAGCAGGTGCGCGAGGTAGCCGGCGGCGTACTGGGTGAACTCGGGAAAGCTGACGATGCGGTCGATCTCGATGCCGCGCGTCAGGAGGTCCCCGGCGACCGCGCTCAGCTCCTCCAGCGAGTCGTACGACGACACCCGGTAGACCCTGGCGAAGCGGGCGAGAGTGGCGGGGGAGAGGGCGAGGCAACCGGGCGAGGAGTCCAGGACCGCGTAGACCTCGTCCGCGTGGTCGAGGACCAGCTGGTGCCAGTTGTGCCTCAGCATGAGCACCTTCATCGAGCAGCTCCTGTTCGTGGTTGCGGTGAATGCGCGTCCAGTGCTCGTGGGCGGAAGCGACACCGCCCGAGTGCCCGGAATGACCCGGGAACCCGCGCGCGGGATACGTTCAGTTCGCTCGCGGAACTTCCATTCGCGTCCCTCATCTTCTGAGCAGCCGGTGACCGCGGAGGTAAGCGACGGGTAACCAGAATGTCAGTTACCGCGGCCATGCCGGAATTGTTTGCCGATGTGGATGCGTCTTCTACTGTGGTCGCGACCGACAAGGGAAGGTGCGATGTGACCTCGACGGGATATCGTTGGGAACTGGCCGCCGACCCGGCCGAGGTGCACGATCTGCTGTGCGCCAGCGACCGCTTCCAGGCCGATCGGACCGGCACGGCGGCACCCGTGCGCAACCCCGGGAGCACCGCGGCCCACGTCGCCGCCGGCCGGGTCCACCTCCTGCGGGACGGCCGGCTGCCGACGGCGATGTTCACGCTCGTGGAAAGCGCGCCCTTCGAGGCGCCGCCGGACACGTTCCCCCCGGCCAGCAGGCCGGTCTACCTGACCCGGCTCGCCGTCAGGCCGGAGGCCGCCGGCAGCGGCTCGCTGGCCGGGATGATGTGCGTGCGCCGGGCCATCACCACTGCCACCGACCAGGGGGCCGACGCGCTGCGCTGCGAGGCCAACCCCGCGCTGGCGCACACCGTCGAACTGCTGGAGGCACTCGGGTTCGTCGTGGCCGACCGGCCCGCTGCCTCGCGCGTCCTGCACCTCCACCGCGTTCTGGCCCGCTGATCCCGCTCCGGACGACGACACCGGTCATCGAGGCGGCACGAGCTTCGTCACAGCCGTCGTGTTCTTCGACGGGACAACAAGGATTCACGCTCGCGCCGTCACGCTGCCCTCGTTCTGGACGGGGTGGGGCTTCAGCACGTCGAGCCGCTCGGACCGGTGCGGTCCGAGCGGCACTCACGAGCGTTCCGCTTCAGCGCCAGGCCCGGCCGGTGATCCCGCGCACGTCCCAGTTCGCGAGGTCGGAGAGGTCGGCGGGCACCGGAACCCGCGGCACGGCACCGGTGTGCTTGAGCATCAGGTTGGGCAGTGGGCCGTCCAGGTCGAACCGGCCCGTGGGCTCGGAGATCTCCGTCCCCCGCCGCGCCAGCACCTCCTGCGCCTCGACCGGCAGGTCGTGGGCCCAGGTGAGGATCCACTTCCCCGGCAGGAGGTCGTGGGCCACGTCGATCAGGTCGGCTTTGACGTCCGGGTCGTCGGCCTCGCACTCGACGATGCTCGTCGGTGTCTCCCCGTCGTCGGGGTCCAGCACGAAGCGGTGACCGACGAGGAACCCGGCCGGCTTCTCTTCTCCCGCCACGAGGTAGTGGTAGTTGGCCAGGGGATTGGCGGCACGCCAGGCGTAGTACTCGAAGTCGCGCACCACGCGGACGCGGCCGTCGTCGGGGATGCGGACCGCGACGTCGGCCATCGCCGCGATGGTGCGGTCGTTCCCCGGCACCACCGAGATGGGGACGCCCGACCTGGCACCGGTCCGCACCGGCTCGTCGGCCCACCCCGGCCGGGACGGATCGCCGGACCTGGTGTGGATCGAGAGCGCCCACGGCCCGACCATCTTCCAGCCCCGCAGCAGCATGGCGGGGATGGCGCCCTGGTCGCCGAAGTCGAGCAGCCAGGGGCTGTCCGCGGCCCGCAGCCGGCGCGCCGCCTCGTCGAGCATCCGGTGGAACAACGGGCTGTTGCGGTGCTCGGGGACGACGATGGTGTCGGTGACGCACGGCAGCACGAATCGGGCACCGTCGCATTCCCACGGGGAACCGAACACGCCGGCCATTCCCGCCACCCGGCCCGAGGCGTCTCGGGCCAGCACGGAGTAGCGCCCGTCCAGGTACGGGTTGTCGCGGTACTTCCAGTGGTAGTAGGCGAGGTTTTTCTCTCCGCCCTGCCACAGGTGGTTCTGCAGCTCCACGATTTCTGGAAGATCGGGTGGCAGGCATTCGGAGAGTGTGAACGTCTCGCTCATCGAGGACTCCCGGTTGCGAAGATCTTCTTCCTGCTTCAGGCGAGCACGCGGGGGCCAGGGCGTGTCCCGTGACCCTCATCGAACGGACTCACGGGACACGCCCTAGTCGACGGGCACGGACGAGTTCGCGGCCTTCGCGCTGACCAGCCGGGCGATCGCGAGCGGACTCCGGAAGTTGCCGAGATCGAGGTCGTCCTTGCCGATTCGGATGTCGAAGCGCCGTTCGAGCTTCGCGATGAGGCCGACCATCGCCAGGGAGTTCAGCACACCGCTGTCCACGAGCTCGGCCTCCGGGTCGAGCTCGGTGACGCCGAGCAGCTCGAGCAGGCATTCGTTGACCGCGTCGAGAGCGGTGGCCGATGCCGACGAGGGGACGGTGGTCATGCGAAGTCTCCTTCTCCGTGGTGGTGCATGGTGGTTGAGCCGTTCTGGCCACAAAGCGGCTGCGTGATCCGCGGACGTTCCACCGAGAGCTCGATGGTCTGTGCCGCCGCGAGACCTCTGCCGGTCAGGCGATCCTGACGGTGACGGTTTTCGGTCGCTGGTACTCGGCCAGGGCCAGAACGCTCAGGTCGGTGCCGTGACCCGACTGCTTGCGACCGCCGTGCGGCAGCTCGGCCGTCTGCTCAAGGTGGCAGTTCACCCAGACCTCGCCTGCCTGGAGCTCACGGGTGATGCCGAGGAGGTCGGCGACGGAGTCGCCCCACACGCTCGCCGCCAGGGCCTGCGGTACGCCGTTGGCCATCTCGACGGCGTGCGCCGGCGAGTCCGCCGCCTGCACCGTCAGGGCCGGGCCGAAGATCTCCTCGGTCACGGCGGGGTCGTCGTCCGGCAGGCCGGCGAGGATGATGCCGGGGCGCCAGTAGCCGTTCTGCTCGCCGGGTGCCACGACCACCTGGCCCTGCTCGCGGATCGTGGCCTTGCTGGCGTTCACGATGGAGTCGTACCGCGCGACCTGGTCGGGGTTGTTGAGGGGACCGAAGTCGGCGCCCGCGCGGCGGCCGCGCATGGCCTCGGCCAGTGCCTCGACGGTGGAGTCGAAGTTCTCGGCGAGGGTGATCACCCTCGCCGGAGCGGCGCAGCTCTGGCCCGCGTTGTAGGTGCACGCCGAGACGAGGCCCTCGTACGTGTGCTCGGGGGCGTTCGGGAGCACGATCGCCGGGCAGTTGCCGCCCAGTTCGAGGCTCACCCGGCGAAGACCGGCTCGGGCCTGCACGTCGAGCCCCGCGGTCGGGCTGCCCGTGAAGGCGATCGCGTCGACCGCGCTCGCCACCAGGAGCCGGCCGGTCTCCCGGTCGCCGGTCGTCACGGTCAGCACACCCGGTGCCAGCGCCTCCGCGGCGTGCTCCGCCAGCAGCAGCACGCTGTCGGGCGTGGTCTCGGCCGGTTTCAGGACGACCGCGTTCCCGGCGGCGAGCGCGGGCGCGAGACGCCACATCGCCATCATCAACGGGTAGTTCCACGGCACGATGACCCCGACGACGCCGAGCGGTTCCCACCGCACCCAGCTCTCCCGTCCGGGCAACCGGTGTCCGCTGGCAGGACTGAGGTCGCCCCGGACCACGCCGGCGTAGAAGCGCAACAGGTCGACGCAGTTCGCGATCTCGCCTTCGGCCTCGGAGCGGGGTTTGCCCGTGCCGGCGCACTCGCTCTCCACGTAGGCCGCGGCGTCGGCCTCGACCACGTCGGCGAGTCGCAGAAGGCGGCGGGAGCGTTCGCCGGTGGTCAGCGCGGCCCAGTGAGCCGCGCTCCGGCGCGCTGTGTGAACGGCTCGGTCGATGTCGTCTTCGCGCAGCACGGGGAAGACCTGTCGTGGGGCGCCGGTCCTCGGATCAGTGGTAGTCGAGGGCATGCGGCTCAGTTAAACGGTCAGTGCGTCCGCGAGGCCACGGAGGAGGTCCATTCTCCGGTAATCCGGGATATCACCGCGCTCATCGACGCGTAATCGTCACTTTCGACGCGGACGAGGTGCTGGAGGTGCGTCTTCGGGGACGGACGACTTCTTCGCGACCACCCGGACACCGCGGCGCCGCTAACGGGAATGCACCGGTAACGCCTGAGGAACGCCCCGGTGCAAGGTCCTCGTCGAAAGGCGCACGCACCGCGTTTCTGCGTTTCTGCGAGGAGGTAACTCGGTGGAATTCCATGGCGTGGTCGAAACGGGTGAACCGGCATGACACGGCTCGACGCCCTCGTCGGCGCCCAGGCCGCGCGCACACCGGACGCGGTCGCGATCGTCCACGGTGACCGGCGGCTGACCTACCGGCAGCTCGACGAGGACGCGAACCGGGTGGCGAACGCGCTGCTCGCGGGCGGCCTGCGTCCGGGCGGCCGGGTCTGCGTGCTCGTCCCCAAGTCGCCCGAGATCATCGTGTACCTGCTGGGTGTCCTGAGGGCCGGCGGTGTGTGCGTGCCGCTGGACGCGGCGAGCCCGGCGCGCCGCCTCGCCTCCGTCGCCGGACAGGTGGGCCCGTGCGTGCTGCTGGCCGACACGGCTCGCGCCGCGCTGGCCGCGGACGTGCTGGCCGCCGTCCCCGCGGACGTCGTGACCCTGCTGTTCGTCCCCGACGGCACCGCGACGGCGGACGTGCCCGTGCTCGACGAGGCCGCGTTGTCCGCCGCGTCCACGAAGGACCCGCAGGCGCCCGCCGACGAGTCCGGCGTCGCGTACCTCCTCTTCACCTCCGGTTCCACGGGCGAGCCGAAGGGGGTGCAGCTCACGCACGACGGCATCGGGCACTTCATCCGCTGGGCGCGGGACCACTTCGGGATCGCCGCCGACGACCGCATCTCCTGCCATCTCCAGATGCACTTCGACGGCTCGTTGCTGGACGTCTACGGTGCCCTGACCTGTGGCGCGGAACTGCACCTGGTGCCCGCGTCGGCGAGCCTGACGCCCACCGCGCTGGTCGAGTTCCTGCGGTCCTCGCGGGTGACGCAGCTGGCGTCCGTGCCGTCCGTGCTCAGCGCGATCGCCCGGTACGACGTGCTCGCCCAGGACGACCTGCCGGACCTGCGCCGCCTGATCTGGGGCGGCGAGGTGTTCCCGCCGGACGACGCCGCGTACTGGGTGAGAAGGCTGCCGCACGTCTCGTTCACCGGTGTGTACGGCACCACCGAGGCGACGATCGCGAGCTGCTTCCACACCGTGACCGAGCCGCCGGTGGAGCCGCTGCCGATGGGCGTCGCGATCCCGGGGGAGGACCTGGCCGTGGTCGACCAGGACCTGGTCCCGCTGCCGGAGGGCGAGATCGGCGAGGTGGTGATCGGAGGCGCCGGCGTCACACCCGGCTACTGGCGTTCGCCGGAACGCACGGCCAGGGCGTTCTTCGAGCGAGCGGGCCGCCGCTACTACCGGACCGGCGACCTCGGCCGGATCGGCGACGACGGCCTGCTGCGCTTCCACGGCCGCGCTGACCGGCAGGTGAAGATCAGCGGATACCGGGTCGAGCTCGACGACCTGATGACGGCACTGCACTCGGTGCCCGAGGTCGCGGCTGCGTTGGCCGTGACCACGCCCGGCAGCCGCGGTGAGCTGGAGATCTGCGTGGCGTACGTCCCCGCCGTGGACGGGCTGACCGTCCCCGCGCTCCGGACCGCGCTGGCGCGCAGGCTGCCCGCCTACATGGTCCCGCGGCGCTGGCTGGTCCTCGACGCGTTGCCCGTCAACGCGAACGGCAAGACCGACCTGGTGGAGGTGCAGCGGCGTTTCGCCGCGGACGAGGACCGCGTCGTGGCGCTGGAACGGAGCGGGTCGTGAACGGTCCCGTTCCCCCGCGTACGGCGTCGCGCGTGCGCGGGCTGATCAGCGGCCGGTTGCTGGAGCTGCTCGGTGAAGCGGCGCGCTCGGCCGCCGTCGACCTCGCGCTCGGGGTGCCGGGCGCGCCGGAGACGTCGCCGCTGCTTCTCGACCAGGCGTGCGGCGCGCTGCGCTCCGGTCACAACCAGTACGAGGCCCTGGCGGGCAACCGCGAGCTGCGCCGCTGGATCGCGGACACGCTGCCCGGCGACACCGATCCCGACACCGAGCTGACCATCACCGTGGGCGCCACCGAGGCGCTGACCGCCGCCGTGCTGGCCGTGGTCGACCCCGGTGACGAGGTGGTGATCTTCGAGCCGTACTACGAGAACTTCGTCAACGCCGTGGTGCTGGCGGGAGGCGTGCCGCGGTTCGTGCGCACCCGGCCGGACGACTGGCGTTTCGACCCCGCCGAGCTGCGCGCGGCGTTCGGGCCGCGCACGCGAGCGGTGATCGTCAGCACGCCCAACAACCCCACCGGGCACATGCTGGACGAGTCCGAGTGGTCCGAGATCGCCGCGCTGTGCGGGAAGTGGAACGCCGTGGTGATCTCCGACGAGATCTACAGCGGGTTCACCTTCGGCAAGCCGCACATCTCCGTGACCGAGGTGCCCGGCCTGCGGGACCGCGGCTTCCTCGTCGGCAGCCTGTCGAAGTCCCACTCGGTCAGCGGCTGGCGGCTCGGCTACCTCCGTGCGAGCGCCGGGCTGACCGGCATCGCCCGGCAGGTGCACGCGACGCTGTGCGCCGGCGCACCCGGACCGTTGCAGGAGGCGGTCGCGAAGGCGGCGGCACAGGACCCCGGCTTCGCGAAGCCCTCGGACGACCTGCGCTCCCAGCGCGACCGGGTGACCGGGTTGCTGGAGAAGATCGGGCTGGAGTGCCGTCCCCCGGACGGCGGCTGCTACGTCATGGCCCGGATACCGCCCGCGGTGGGCGAGAGCAGCGACGTCTTCGCCCACAGGCTGGTTCGCGAGGCCGGTGTGCTGGTGGCGCCGGGAACCCTCTTCCACACCGACCCCGCGGCAGGCGCGGACCACGTGCGCGCGGCGTTCAACCGCAGTCCCGATTTCCTCGACGAGGTCGCCGCCAGGCTGGCCTCCTTCCGCACCGGCGCGTCCGCGATCCGGCTCTGACGGTCCTTCGAGCAAGTTCTGAGATGGGAGTACATCCGTGGCACAGCAGGTGATCGACCGTCCGGTCTTCGACTACATGCAGGCGTACGTGACCTGCACCATCATTTCCGCGCTCGAGAAGCTCGGCGCGCTGGACCAGCTGGCGGAGCACGGCGTCGTCCCGGCCGAGCTGGGGTACGAGGAGTTCCTCGGCAACGCCACGTTCCGCTACCTCGCCGAGCGGGGCATCGTCCGGCAGGACGGAAACCGTTACGTGCTCACGGAGTCCGGCCGGGACCTCTACAACGAGCGCGGCTACCTGCTGTGGCTGGCCGGTGGGTACGGCGAGGCCCTCAACAGCCTCGACACCCTGCTGACGCGCAAGCAGACCTTCGGCACCGAGGTGGACCGCGACGTCCGCTGGGTCGCCGTGGGCAGCGCGCTGGTCGGCGAGGCGGACCTGCGCGACGAGGTGATGGAGATCCTCGGCGGCATCGAGTTCAGCACGATCGGCGACATCGGCTGCGGCAACGGCCACTTCCTGATCGACCTCTGCCGTGCGACCAAGGCGAAGGGCGTCGGCTTCGACATCAGCCCGGCCGCCTGCGAGGAGGCGACGCAGGAGGTCGAGAAGGCCGGGTTCGGCGACCGCATCAGCATCGTCCAGGTCGACGCCACCGACGTGGACAGCGTGCCGCACCTGGAGGACATCGACCTGGTCATGGCGTTCTTCTTCATGCACGAGGTCCTCGAGCTCGGCCACGACGTGCTGGTGAACTACCTGACCAGGACGTGCGAGCGGCTGCCGGCGGGGGCGTACGTCCTCACCTGCGAGGTCGCGCCGCCGACGCAGAGCGAGGACACCGCGGAGGCGTTCGGACCGGAGTACGTCTACACCCAGGCGCTGATGTCGCAGGGCCTGATGAACGGCGACCAGTGGTCGGCGGCGTTCACCGAGGCGGGTTTCCGCGTCGACCGGATCGTCGAGGGGCGGTTGCCCGGATCGCGGCTGATCCTCGTCCGCAAGCCGCTCGCGGAGTCGTCTGCCGGATGAGTGTTCGACGCGGAGACCCGGCCGGTGCTGCGGACTCCGCCGCACCGCGCTCGGGGATCCGCGTCGACGACGGAGCGGGGGAGTTCATCCGGCCTGGAGCTCCCGGCAGAACGAGAGGGTGTGGAGCCGCCGCCTGCAGATGGTGCTGCAGGCGGCGGTTGAGGTGTTTCGAACCCGTTCCGACCGGCCTCAGACCGGCTTGCGCCACACGGAGATGTGCTTCGCGGAGTCTTGGACGAACGGAGCCTCGTCCCAGTCCGCGACGCGACGCTCCAGCTCGAGCCCAGCGATCCGTGCCATCAGGTCGAGCTCTGCCGGCCAGGCGTACCGGTGCCGGGAGTTGCCGCGGTGGTAGCGACCGTCGTCGCCGTCGCGGGTGAAGTGGTGCGAAACGAGGATCTGCTCGACCAGGTCGAAGGTGTCGAAGCCGAGATGCCGCTCGGAGACGTCGAACGGCACCGCGACCTGGCCGGGCGGCAGGAACCGCAGCGGCGGCACACCCAGCTCGATGACGAACCGGCCGCCGGGCTCCAGGTGCCGTGCGGCGTTGCGGAAGCACTCGACCTGCTCGTCCTGGGTGAGCAGGTTCGTGATGGTGTTGTAGACGAGATAGACCAGGGTGAACTCACCGGGAACGACGGTGGTGGCCATGTCCCCGATGACCACCGGGAGCGTGTCCTCGTCGACCTTGCGCCGCAGCACCGCCGCCATGTGCTCGGACAGTTCGATGCCCACCACCGGCACGCCGCGTTCCCGGAGCGGGATTCCCACTCGTCCGGTTCCGATGGCGAACTCCAGTGCCCGGCCGTCTCCGGCGAGCCCGGCGAGGAAGTCGAGAGCCGGTCCGAGAACGGCAGCCGAGAACGCTTCGGTCTCCTCGGCGTCGTAGCGGTCGGCGATCGCACGGGTCCACACTTCACTGCTCGTCACGGACAACCACTGTGCCGAGTGCCGAGGACGCTGTCGACGCATTTACGCCGCGGCACGGTGTGCACCGCCCACAACTCGTCGTCGCCTTCCCACGGCTTCGGCCGAACCACCTCGCACCCCGGATCTCCCGACAGCACACGAAAACGGGGCCTGACCGTGTCGGTCAGGCCCCGTTTTCGCGACCTCACCCCGCCCGGACCGCCCGGTAGACCTGCCGGCACGGCACGGACGTCATCGAGCACGAACCCGAGTCGCACTTCAGGTCAGGTCCCGCGAAGTCGTGGGGACGCGGTTCGAAGCCGGCATCGCGCAGGGCGCCGTTCACCTCGTCGGCGTCGTAGTACGTGCTGCTCAAGCTTTGCTCCACGCGTTGCGCGTCGTCGCCGTCTCCGAACACGCCGGAAACGCGGAGCATCCCGCGGCGCGCGCTGGTGTCCCACACGCCGCGTTTGACGACCACCGCCTCCGGCTTGTCCGTCACCGTGACGTGGTTCCAGTGCTCGAAGTGCGACTGTTCGAACAGGTCGAACACGAACTCCCCGTGCGGTAGCAGCGCCTCGTGCACCCGTTCGAAACAGCGCTGCAGCTCGGCGAGCGTCGGCAGGTGGTTGAGCGCGCCGTCCAGGCTGAAGGCGGCCGCGACGGGCTCCGCGAGCTTGAACGTCCTGGCGTCGGCCGTGGTGAGGCTGAGCCGGCCTTCGTCGTGGGCATCGGAGTTGCGGGCGCGGTTGAGGGCCAGCATCGCGTCCGAACCGTCCACACCGGACACCTGCCAGCCTTCGGCGAGGAAGTAGGCCGTGGTGATCCCGGTGCCGCAGCACAGGTCCAGTGCCGTGCGAGGCAGATCCGGAGACGTTCCGAGTGCCGCGGCCAGTCGCGGCGAGAACCTGTTCACCCAGCCGGTGTAGTTGCTGTCGAAGAAGGCGGCGAAACCCTTCGAGTAGTAGTTCTCCATGCTCGGTTCCTATCCGGTCTGGTCGGTGGTGGCGAAGACGTGCGTGGTCCGGTGCCGGTAGACCTGCTCGGGGTCGAGCCGGGCGGACGGGTAGTCAGGCCGGTTGGGCGCGTCGGGCAGCGGACCGGTCTCCAGGCAGATGCCGCACCGCGGGCGTTCGCTGAACCAGTCACCGGTGTAGACGCCGACACCGGGCTGGTCCGTCGTGACGCGCATCGTGCGTCCACTGCCGGGATGCCGCAGTTCGGCGGCCCAGGAATCGTCGTGGAGCAGGAAGCAGTTGTCGATGCGCGTGTCGCCGAGGAGCCGCTCGGACCGGAAGTCCAGCGGCGTTCCGCTCAGGTCGGCCGGAGGACCCGGCAGCGGAACCAGGTCGCTGTCGAAGCGGACGGCCTCGGCGGTGTTGAGCCGCAACCGGTGCCCGTCGACGGTGCCGTTCCCGGAGAGGTTCCAGAACGCGTGGTTGGTGAGGCCGACGACGGTGGGCTTGGTCGTGGTCGCCTCGTGGTCGATCACGAGCACCCCGCCCGGCTCGACCCGGTAGGACGTGCGCACCGTCAGTTCGCCGGGGTAACCCTGGTCTCCGTCCTCGCTGGTCAGCGAGAGCCGCACCTCGGCCGCACCGGCGTCCTGGAACGCCTCCGCTGTCCAGGTCCGGGTGTCGAAGCCCGCGGTGCCACCGTGCAGGTGGTGCCTGCCGTCGTTGCGGTCGAGGGTGTGGATCTCGCCGTCGAGCTCGAACTCACCCCCGGCGACGCAGCGGCAGAACCGGCCCATGGTGGCACCGACGTAGGGGTTGCGCGTCCGGTCCACATAGGACGCCAGGTCCGGCAGCCGCGCGCAGACGTTGGCGACGTGCCCGTCCCGGCCGGGCGTGCGGACCTCGACCAGCGTCGCGCCGTACGTCCACACCTCGATCGTCAGGTCCTCGCAGGAGAGCAGGAACGACTCGATCTCACGGCCGGCCGGGGTGAGGCCCACCGAGGTGCGCTCTGTCCGGAGCATCAGGTGTCCCTTCGGTCATGCGGCGCAACTCGGGCACCACGCGTTCGGCGAACAACGTGAGGCTGACGCGATCCAGCGGTGGACGGGCACCGAAGAGGAAGTCCGTGACACCGAGCGCCAGGTAGGGCTGCAGCGCTGCCACGCACTGCTCAGGCGTGCCGAACACCACGTACTCGGGCCACACCGGCGAGTCCGGTGGGTACGAGCGGCGCAGGTCGGCCAGGCGTGCTGGCAGTTCGTCCTCGCGTTCCACGAGCAGGGCGCGGAACGTCATCGACCGCCGGATCTCACCGGGATCCCTGCCGGCCGCGGCGCAGTGCCGCTCGAGCGTCGCGCACCTGTCGCGGTAGTCGTCGGGGTGGGCGAGCAGGCTGTTCCACACGTCGGCGTGCCGGGCGGCGATCCGGAGCAGCTCCGGTCCGGCGCCGCCGAACACGAGCGGCAGGCGCCGCTGCACCGGAGCGGGACGCAGGTAGGCGTCTTCGAGCTGGAAGTGCTTGCCCTGGAACGAGAACGGGCCGCCGTCCCACAGTCCGCGCAGTACCGTCGCGGTCTCCTCCAGCATCTCGAGCCGCACCCGGCCCGGCGGGTGCGGCAGGCCGTACTGGGTGTGGGCCAGGTCTGCCGAGCCGGTCCCGATGCCGATCTCCGCCCGTCCGCCGCTGACGTGGTCGATCGTCGCCGCGGCCGACGCCAGCAGCGCCGGGTGGCGCCATGCGACGGCGGAGACGAGCAGTGCGCACCGGACTCGTTCCGTGCGGGCGGCCAACGCCGACAGCAGTGCCGTGCCTTCGAAGCACGGCCCGTCCGGACCGCCCATGGGGGGACGCAGGTGGTCGAACAACGAACACCAGTCGTACCCCAGCTCCTCGGCCAGCTGCCACAGCTCCAGGCCCTCGGAGAAGGACGCGTACTGCTGTCCTGAGTGGACACCGAACCTGAGCTCGGGCACGCTCATTCCTCGACGAGGGTCATGCGGTCCTTGGACTCCACCGGCATGTGGGGCACGCCGAAGGCCAGGATCTGCAGCGGTTCGCTGACCTTCGCGTTGGTCTTCACCCCGTGCGCGTAGTCGGCGGGGACGAAGACGGTGTCGCCCGCCTTCATCTCGTAGTCGACACCGTCGATGTGGATGAAGCCGCGCGACGCCAGCACGTAGAGGATGTGCGCACCGGGGTGCGTGTGCAGTTCGAAGGCCGTCCCCGGCTGCATCACCAGGCGGTCCGCGCCGATCGGCACACCGAGCCCGATCTGCTCCGCCACGCCCGCGACGCCCTGGATGCCCTCCAGCGTACGACCGTAGTGGTCCACCAGGTCGAGGTACGGCCCGTCCTGGACGCCCTGGATGTGCACCGCGGGGTCGAACTTGACGTCGGTCTTGAGGTTCAGCTCGTACGAGGTGGTCATGTCTGCTGCCTCCTGGGTGAGGATTCCGTCGTGGGTTTCGTCGTGAGCAGATCGGCGAGGAACGGTTGCCGGCCGAGGTGATCGGCGACCTCGGCGGCGAGCAGGGGCGCGAACACCGAGTGGACGAGTGGCGAGAACTCCTCGCGCACGCCGTCCGCCGCGGGCAGCCGTGCCCAGAGATCAGGTGTGGAAGCGGTGCCACCGACGAGCGCGATCTGTCGTCCGGCCGCCGTCGCGCGTGCGGCCAGCGCCGCCGCGCGGTCGGCCGCCCGGCCGGGGGTGGCGATCAGGAACACCGGCACGTCGGTGGGACGGCAGAACCGCTCGACGTGCCACCACTCCTCGAAGTCCTGGGCGAAGCTCGGCACGCCCGCGGCCTCGACGAGCTTCGCCGCCGCGTATCCGGCGGTGCCGTGACCGGGTCCCGTGCCGAGCAGGAAACGCACCGGCGCGGACGCCACCGCGGGCGCGATGGCCCGGCAGCCCGGCA
This sequence comes from Lentzea sp., assembly GCF_035525475.1. Lineage (GTDB taxonomy): Bacteria > Actinomycetota > Actinomycetes > Mycobacteriales > Pseudonocardiaceae > Lentzea. The sequence continues at coordinate 36,460 of NZ_DATLEC010000004.1, forward strand.
GGGCCAGTGCGAGGGTGTCCGCGATCTGCTCCGCCGTGGCCGTCAGCTCGTCCTCGAGCCGGCGGGCCGCGGCTGTGTCCAGCAGTTCACGGGAGCGTCCGATGTGGATGGAAAGGGTCAGCAGTGCCAGCACGCTCGCCTGGTAGGTCCTCACACCGGGACCGCGCTCGAGATCCCGGGGCCGGGCGTGCACGCGGTGGCGGGCGCAGTCGTCGACGGCACTGCCGGGATTTCCGGTGACGGCCAGCGTGCTCGCGCCCAGTGCCGCCGCTCGTTCGAGCGCCTCGACCACTCTGGGACTGCCACCAGAGGCAGAGGTGCCGACGACGATCGTCCTGGCGTCGAGCCGGTGCGTGCCGGGGTAGTCGGCGAAGCGCTGAGCCGGCACCGCGCGACAGCGCACCCCGGCGAGCGTGGTGAACGCGTGCTCGACGGCGGTGCCCGCGTGGTGCGAGTCGCCGTTGCCGACGAGCAGCACCTGCCGCACGTCCGGGAACGGGGTGGTCAGCTGCGCCACGAACGCGGGTACGAGGTCCGCCACGTCACCGGCCAGCTGCCCGGCCTGGCGCACGAGTGCGGCAGGCCCGGTCACGACAGGCTCCGCACGATCGCGGTGTACTCGGCGACCCGGCGCTCGTCGATCTCGCCGCCCCAGCCACCGCTTTCGAGGCACGAGCCGACGAACGCCCCGTCGGCCGCGCGCAGCAGCCGCGCCGCGTTGTGGTGGTCGGTGTGCCCGGCGAGCAACACCGGCAGGCCGGGTGCGCAGGCGCGGACCGACTCGACCTTGCGCAGCGCCGCCTCCTCGTCGGGATCGCTCACGGCCACCGCGTCGGCACCGGCGGTCCGCGCCGCCTTGGCCACCTCGCCCGCAGTCTTCCCGCCACCGAGCCAGGAGTAGTGCATGGTGTCGACGTCCGCGACGAGCTCCACGCCGGACGCGTCGACGGCCTTCCGGTAGGTGGCCAGGGCCAGCGGGTCCGGTCGCACCACACCCTGCGGCGACCGCGTCTCACCGACGAGCGCGCCGATCCGCACGAAGGCGCCACCGGTGACAGCGGCCACCGCGAGCGACGCGGACGCGGCGTTGCGCATGATCTGCACGCCGGTCCGGAAAGCGGCACCCGTCGCGGCCACGACCGCCGCCACGACCAGGGTCATGGCAGCGGTGCGTGCAGGGTCGCACTCGTCCCGCACGGAGTAGACGCGGTCGACGGTCTGCACCAGGCAGCCGTCCGCACCGCCGTTCTCCAGCGCTTTCGCCGAGCGCACCGCGGTCGACACGATCCTGTCGAGGCTGCCGGGCTCGTGGAACGGCGTGCCCGGGAGAGGCTGGAGGTGGATCATCCCCAGCACGCGCTTCCGGGATTCAGACATGGCGTTCTCCGTTTCTGCGCGGATCCGGAACGGGGAACCTCAGTGCAGGCGCAGGCGCTTGAGGTGGCGCGGGTGCGCGGGGGACGACACCCCGGCCGTCCTGCCGTGGAAGAAGTACGTGTTGTCGATGACCACGAGCAGGCCCCGGCGCCAGTGCACCCCGGTGGCGCCCGTCGTGTACATCCCGGCCAGAAGAGCCTGGAGGGCCTGGTCGACGGCATCGTCGCTGTCGTCGCCCTCGTTGACCCACTCGAGCTTGTCGTGGAGGAAGTCCCTGAACGCGAACACGGGGCGGCCGTCGAGCTCGCGCAGGATCGTCTCACCGGCGGGCAGGTGGGCGTAGCGCGTGCGGGACAGCACGGCTCGGTGCTCCGGCGAAAGCCGTTGGTGGACATCGGACATCGGCACCAGCACCGTCTGGGCCGACGCGGGGTCGGCGCCGGGGTCCTGGCACATCAGCACGATGTACCGCGGTTGCTGCCCGGCGGTTCGTCCGCTGCCTTCCGCGTGCAGCGACAGCGAGTTCTCCGCGAACGGCTGGAGCGAGGTGTCCGCGGTGTGCGCGTGCCGGGTGACGAGGTTGAGGATCACCCCGTCGGTGACGAACGGTTGCACGGCCGGGTCGGTCTCCGGCATCGCGTTGCCGAGATGCGCACCGAACGCGCGGAAGTCGTCGTCCGACAGGATTCCCTCCAGCTCCACCACGGCCGCGCCGTGCTGCCGGAGTGAGGCCTGGACGACGCCGGCGACTTCACCGGGTTTCCCGCCGGCGGTCGCGACCACCCCGCCGAGGGGTTCGGGCAGGGTTTCGGACGAGTCGAGCAGGAGCTGTCGTGAAGCGACGTGGACGTGTGATTCCTTCTCCGCGAATACGCCGGTTCGCACTTTTCCTCCCGGAGAGGACGAAGGTGGTTTGTGCGCGACTCCGCATTTGTGCCGGTGCGCATTTCGAGAAGATCTTCGACTCGTCCGACATTACCGGCGGTGTGCGGCGATTGACAGCACCGCACCTCTCCGCTCGCACATCGGCGGGTAATCGTGTTCGGTCGCGCTCATCAGACGGTAATCGAGGCGTGTGACCACGCGTCGTCAATCGAGCGTTTCTGGTCGTCCGGTGACGCCGATGTGTTTCAGTGAATGCCGGCGTTGTGACGTGCTTTGACCCGCTCGGCCCAGCTGACCGCCGATCCCATCGCCACACTGGCGGCCACGAACAGCCCGCCCAGGACCCACCATCCCGGCGTGCCCCACTGGATGAGCAGCAACGTCAGCACCGTCGGCGCGATCATCGCCGAAGCGGCGTACCCGGTGAAGAAGAACCCCTGGTACTGACCCTGGCGGTCGGCCGGGGCCAGGTCGTGGCTGATGGTCCACGCCGCCGCCGAAGTGAGCATCTCAGCCCACACGTGGACCACGCCGGCGGCGACCAGGGCGGTCGCGGCGAAGACCGCCGACCCGGTGGCGGACGTGGCGAACAGGGCACACGTACCGAGAAGCACGAGTCCGGCCAGGCGGAACGCCTTCACCGCGCGGTCCAGGGTGTCGACACGGGTCGCCACGCGGATCTGGAACAGGACCACGCTGATCGTGTTCACCAGGTACAGCACGGTGACCACGACCGTCGGCGCCTCGGTGTGCGTCACCACCCACAGCGGCACCGCGATCTCGAGCATCACGTTGTGGAGTGCGAGCACCCCGCTCAACGCGGTGAACAGCACGAACGGTCCATCACGCAGGACGGACCGCTTCGGCGGGCCCGCGACGGCCGGGGGAGCGGGGGCCACCGCCCGTACACGTGCCAGCACCACCGCCGAACCGAAGAAGCTCAGGGCGTCGAGCACCAGCACCACGGACAGGGCCTGGCTCGTCCCGACCTGAAGAGCGAATCCGGCGACCAGGGTGCCACCCGCGACGCCGACGTTGTTCACCGACCGCACCACGGCGCGGATCCGCACCAGCTCGTCGCCTTGGAGCAGTCCCGACGTGAGGGCCTGGATGGCCGCGCGCGAACCGCGCTCCGACATCACGAACACGCCGGCCACGAGTACGAACGCCCAGAAATCGCGCACGAACAGGTAGCCGATGGCGGCCACGCCGTTCACCGCGACCAGCGCGGCGGCGACCTCACGGGTGCCGCGGCGGTCCGCCAGGTGCCCGAGCGGCGCACCCGCGAACAGGCCCATCGCACCCGCGATCGTCAGCCCGAGCCCCAGCTGGGCAGGAGACAGCCCCACCACCCGCGTGAAGTAAATGGCCGAGCAGGTCATGAAAGCGCCGTTGCCCGCGGTCATCAGCAGATTGCCCAGCACGAGCTGCCGGGGCGCGCCTGCGGGCACGACGAATTGCCTGAACATATCACGCGATGCTAACGGCTGCCGATCATCGACCAGGAATTCCGCGGTAAGCCGGTGCGGTGTCGCGTGGTTACCTTTCGTCTCCGGTGCCGGAGTTACGGTGGAGTCGCAAGACGAGTTGCGCCTGCGAGATGCCGGCCTCCGGAAGGTCTGGCAGCAGGTCCGCACGTCGCCGCTGAGTGCGCGGAGTCCTGACCGATCGCACGGTGGGTCCAACGGTGCTGCGCTTCGGTGCTTTCTCGCGACCAATGGCGAACAGGATGGTGCAACACTTGGAGCAAATCTCGCGTGTCGCGTCCGACCCTTTCACAGGGCAGGTGCGCACCACCTTCAACCCTTCGCCGATCGGGCCGCCCAGCATCGGGCTGATCAGGGCAGCGGTCTACAACTGGGCCCTCGCCCGTCACCACGGTGGGCGGTTCGTGCTGCGCATCGAGGACACCGATCTGGCCAGGGGGCAGCAGGAGTACTACCAGCCTCTGCTGGAGGTGCTGCGGTGGCTGGGGCTGGAGTGGGACGAGGGGCCTGACGTGGGCGGACCGAACGGGCCGTACCTGCAGAGCCTGCGTCGCCCTGTCCACCTCGACGTCGCCCGGCAGCTGCTGGCCGCCGGCGAGCTGTACGAGTCGTTCTCCACGCCGGAGGAGGTCGAGCAGCGCAACCGCGCGGCAGGCCGGCATCCGCGAATGGGCTACGACAACGCGGATCGCGACCTTTCCGAAGTCCGCAGGGCGGCCTTCCGCGCCGAGGGACGCGTTCCCGTGCTGAGGCTGCGCATGCCTTCTGGCGAGGTCGTCTTCGACGATCTCGTCCGGGGACCGATGGTGTTCAAACTGGACGCCACACCGGACCCGGTCATGGTGCGTGCCAACGGTGATCCCACCTTCACGCTGGCCAACCCGGTCGACGACGCGCTCATGGGAATCACGCACATCCTGCGCGGCGATGGCCTGCTGGCGTCGGTTCCGCGGCACCTGGCCACCTACCTCGCACTCGAGCGGATCGGCCTGGCCCGGTTCACACCCCGCTTCGGCCACATCTCCTCCGTGGTGGACGAGCAGGACCGCCCTCTCTCGCGGGCAGTTCCGGAGGCCGCCGTGCTCGGCTACCGGGATCGGGGGTTCCTCCCCGCGGCGATGGTCAACTACCTGGCCTCCATCGGCTGGTCCCACCCGAGTGCCGGCGAGATCTTCTCGACGGCCGAGCTGGTCGAGGCGTTCGATCCGAGCCGCGTCAAGCCGCGGCCGGTGAAGCTCGACACCAAGAAGGCGGCCTCGGTCAACACCGCCCACCTGCGCGCGCTGGACGCGGAACGCTTCGTCGCCGCCCTCACGTCGTTCGCCGCCGATGCCGGTGTGATCCCGCGGGAGCTCCGCGCCCAGGAGCAGGAACTCCTGCTCCGCATCGCGCCGCTCGTCCGCGAACGAGCCAGGAACCTCCACGAGGCGACCAACCTGGTCGCATTCCTGTTCCAGCCGAGCGACTCGATCGTTCCGCTGGACGACGAGATCGCGTCGCGAGTGGACACACGGGCGCTGGGCGTCGCCTCCGAGATCCTGCTGGCCACCTCGGACTGGACGGAGGACGTGCTCCAGGTCCGCCTGAAGGACGGTCTCGGCGAGGACACCGCCTTCGTCCGCGCCGCGCTGACCGCGGTGCGCCTGAGCATCACCGGCCGGCTGGTGACCCTGCCGCTGTACGAGTCGCTGGTGTTGCTGGGCAGGGAGAACAGCTTGCAGCGGATCAAGCACGTCCTCGACGCGCTGGACCCCTCCGCGTCCACCTGACGGGGACGGGAAGCCCCGATCACGAGCCTGGGCCCGGCATCCGCACGGATGCCGGGCCCAGGGGCTTCTCCAGCGGGTCGATCAGGCCAGGCGCACCGGCAGGGTGTGCAGGCCGCGGACCAGCGTGCTGTCCCGCCACACCAGCGTCTCCGGCTCCGCGGCGAGCTCCAGGTTCGGGAACCGCGCCAGCAGCTGGGTCAGCGCGACGTCGAACTCCAGCCGGGCCAGCGGTGCGCCGAGGCAGAAGTGGATGCCGTGGCCGAACGCGAGGTGCCCCTGCACGGGCCTCGTCACGTCGAGCCGGTCCGGGTCCTCGTAGCGCTCGGGGTCGCGGTTCGCCGCCAGCAGCGACACCATGAGGAGCTCGCCCGCGGGCACCGTGACGCCGCCCAGCTCCAGGGGTTCCGTGGTGTAGCGGAAGGACGCGATGTTGATCGACCCCTCCAGCCGGAGGAACTCGTCGGTGCTCGCGGGGATCAGCTCGGGCCTGTCCTTGAGGACCTGCAGCTGGTCCGGGTTCCTCAGCAGCTGGAACACCGCGTTGCCGATGAGGTTCACCGTCGTCTCGTGCCCCGCCACGAGCAGCAGGAACGCCATCGACACGAGCTCTTCCGTGGTCAGGCGGTCGCCGGACTCGGTGGCGTGCACGAGCGCGGAGAAGAAGGTGTCGTCGGGTTCGGCCGCCTGCACCTCGCGGACGTGCCGGTACAGGAGGTCGGCCATGCCCGAGGTGGCCGCCTGCACCTCGTCCGGCGTGCTGACGTTGATCAGCTGGTTGGACCACGCGCGGAACTCGTCGCGGTTGTCGATCGGGATGCCGAGCAGCTCGGAGATGACGGCGACCGGCAACGGGACCGCGAAGACGTCCAGCAGGTCGACCACGTCGCCGTCGTCCAGCTTCGCGATCAGCTCCGCCGCGATCTCCTCCACCCTGGGGCGCAACGCCTCGACGCGGCGGGCGGTGAACGGCTTGGTCACGAGCTTGCGCAGACGGGTGTGGTGGGGCGGGTCCATGAACACCATGTGCTCGGTCAGCGCGTCGTGGCGCACGCGGCCCATGAGCTTCTTGCTGATGCCGGGGGCGGTGAGGGCGGTCTTCACCTCGTCGTACCGGGTCACGAACCAGACCTTGAGCCCCTGCGGCGTGCGGACTTCCCGCACAGGTCCTTCCGCGCGGAGCATGTGGTGCACTTCGTGGGGGTTCTGCATGTAGTCGTCGGGCAGCTGGGTGATGGGGGCGCCCGAGGTGAGGGTGGATTCGCTCATCGGGATGTTCTCCTCAGAAGGTCGTGATGCGCAGGGAAGTGCCGACCGGTGTGGTCCCGCGGTCGTCCGCCCGGGAAAGCCGGACGTCCGGGACGGGTGCCGTCACCGCACCCGTCCCGGACGTCACCGGAGCTCGGCGCGGATCGCCGCGCCGGCCTCCTCGGTGCCGAGCGACCCGCCGAGGTCCGGCGTGCACCGCCCCGCGGCCACCGTCCGCGCCACCGCGGCGCGCACCGCCTCGGCCTCGGCCGCGTGGCCGAGGTTGTCGATCATCAGAGCCGCGCAGAGAACCGCCGCGACGGGGTTGGCGACGCCTCGTCCCGCGAGGTCGGGCGCGCTGCCGTGCACCGGCTCGTAGAGGCCGAACCCGGTCGCCGGGTTCAGGTTGACCGAGGCCGCGATGCCGATCCCGCCACCCAGCTCGGCGGCGAGGTCGCTGAGGATGTCCCCGTAGGAGTTGTTGGTGACGATCACGTCGAACCCGGCGGGGTCGGACACCAGTCGCATGGCGGCGGCGTCGACGTAGAGGTGCCGGACCGCGACCTCGGGGTAGCGTCGGCGGGCATCCGCCCAGCAGCGCTGCCAGAGCCGTCCGCCGTTCGGCACGGCGTTCGACTTGTCGACCATGCAGACCTCGGAGCGGGCGATGCCGAACGCGTAGTCGAGGATCCGCGACACCCCGCTGTGGGTGTTGACCTCGACGTCGAGCGCGACCTCGTGCGACGTCGACTGCCGCAGCGCGCCGCCGATCCCCGCGTAGAGCCCTTCGCTGTTCTCGCGGACCACCACGCAGTCGATGGCGCCCCGCTTCACGTCCTTGAGCGGGCTGAGCCGCTCGTCCGGCAGGCTGACCGGGCGGTGGTTCACGTAGAGGTCGAGCTCGAACCGCAGCCGCAGCAGCACACCCCTGGCGTAGTCGGGGGTGGTGACCCTGGGGTCGCCGATCGCGCCGAACAGCGCCGCGTCGCTGCGCCTGATCCGCTCGACGTCGTCGTCGGTCAGGGCGGTGCCGGAGTCCAGGTAGGTGCCGGCGTTCACGTGGCCGAGGACGTCGTACTCCAGGCCGAGGCCCAGGTCGTCGAGCACGCGCAGCGCCTCGGGCACGACCTCCGCACCGACGCCGTCTCCTGGGACCACCGAGATGACGGTCATCCTCGTCGGTCCCCTCCGGTCGTGCTGCCCGACAGACATCCCGGGCGCAGAGCGGGGAACCACGGCCTGCGGGTCAGTTCGTAGCGCGCGATCTGCTCCTCCTGCTGCTCGGTGAGCCCGATGTCGTCCAGACCGTTGAGCAGCAGGTGACGCGCGCGCTCGTCGACGTCGAACCCCAGGCACGTGGTGGGGGTGCGCAGCTCCCGCGCCACCAGGTCGACCGTGATCGGCAGCTCGGGATCGGCTTCGACGGCTGCCGACAGCGCGGTGACGTCCTCTTTGGACAGGGTGATCGGCAGCAGCCCGTTGGTCAGCGCGTTGCGGCGGAAGATGTCGCCGAAGCTGGCGGCGACGACGGCCTTGAAACCCCAGTCGCGCAGAGCCCACACCGCGTGTTCGCGGGAGCTGCCGGTGCCGAAGTTGCTGCCGGCGACCAGCACCGTCGCCGTCCGCAGGTGCGGCTGGTCGAGCGGGAACCCCGGCCGTCCGCGCCACCCGGCGAACAGCCCGTCCTCGTAGCCGTGCTTGGTGAGCCGCTTGCAGAACTCCGCGGGGATGATCTGGTCCGTGTCGATGTCGTCACGCCGGAGGACCATCGCCCGTCCGGTGTGGACGGTGAACGGCGTCGTGGTCACGCGGTGCCTCCGTCCAGGTCCTGGGGCGCTGCGAGGTGCCCGGCGACGGCGGTGGCCGCCGCGGTCGCCGGGGAGACCAGGTGCGTGCGCGCGTGGTCGCCCTGCCGGCGTTCGTAGTTGCGGTTGGACGTGGAGGCCACGCGTGCGGGACCGGTGAGCCGGTCGGTGTTCATCCCCAGGCACATCGAGCAGCCCGACAGCCGCCACTGGGCGCCCGCCGCGGTGAAGACCTCGTGCAGCCCTTCCCGTTCGGCCTGCTCGCGGACCTGCATGCTCCCCGGCACGACGATCATGCGCACCCCGGACGCCAGCCGGCGGCCGTCGAGCACGTCCGCCGCGGCCCGCAGGTCCTCGATGCGGCCGTTGGTGCAGGAGCCCAGGAAGACGGTGTCGATCTCGATGTCGCGCAGCTTCGTGCCCGGCACGAGGTCCATGTACTCGAGCGCGCGTTGCGCGGCGGCCCGCTCGCCGGGATCGGCGAACGCGGCCGGGTCGGGAACGACCCCGTCACCGAGCTGCGCGGCCTGTCCGGGGTTGGTGCCCCACGTGGCGAACGGCGTCAGCGCGGACACGTCGATCCGGACGGTCCTGTCGAACGCCGCGCCCTCGTCGGTGCGCAGCTCCCTCCAGGCGGCCACGGCTTCGTCCCACAGGCCGCCCGACGGTGCGGCGGGCCTGCCGCGCAGGTACTCCTCGGTCACCTCGTCCGGCGCCACCAGACCGGCGCGCGCACCGGCTTCGACGGACATGTTGCAGATCGACATCCGGCCTTCCATCGAGATCTCGCGCAGCACGGGACCGCGGTACTCGATCACGTGGCCGTTCGCGCCGTTCGCGCCGATCTTCGCGATCAGGGCCATCACCAGGTCCTTCGGCGACACCGCGGCCGGCAGCGAGCCGACGAACTCCACGGCCATGGTCGCGGGCTTGGCCAGTCGCAACGTCTGCGTGGCCATCACGTGCTCGACATCGCTGGTGCCCACACCGAAAGCCAGCGCGCCCAACGCTCCGTGCGTGGACGTGTGGCTGTCACCGCACACCACCGACATGCCCGGTTGCACGAGACCCAGCTCCGGGGCGACCACGTGGACCACGCCCTGCCGCCGGTCGCCGTGGGCGAAGTGCTCGATGCCGTGCCGCGAGCAGTTCTCGCGCAGTCGTTCGACCTGCGCGCTGCCCATGGGATCGCGGATCAGCAGGCTGTCGGTCGGGACGTTGTGGTCCTCCACGGCGAGGGTCAGGTCGGGGCGGCGCACCCGCCGCCCCTCGTGCTCGATGCCGTCGAACGCCTGCGGCGACGTGACCTCGTGGACGAGGTGCAGGTCGATGTAGAGCAGATCGCCCTGGGCATCGGAGCACACGACGTGCTCGTCCCAGATCTTGTCGATGACGGTCCTCGGCCGTGTCATCAGATCGCCGCCGCCGCGACCGTGGTGCTCAGCACGTGGGTCAGCTCCGCGACCGAGATGTAGTCGCCGTCCGAGCGGCTGGCGATGTGCTCCTCGTACACCTTCTGCCCCAGCGCCGCGTCCCACGGCAGGCCCAGCTCGTCGAACACGTGCCGCAGCACGGCGCGGCCGGAGTGCCTGCCGACGAGGATCCGCCGCTGCCTGCCGAACCGCTCCGGCTCGACGAACTCGTAGGTGATCGGGTTGCGCAGCATGCCGGCCTGGTGGATGCCGGCGAGGGTGCTGAAGACGTTGTCGCCGAAGATGGCCTTGTTGCGCGGAGGGGCCAGACCGATCTTGCGGGACAGCGTCTGGAACACCTCGTACAGCCCGGCGGTCTCGACGGTCGTGTACGCGTTGTACCGGTGCCCCTTGTAGGTCAGCACCGTTACGAGCTCCTCCAACGGCGTGTTCCCCGCGCGCTCGCCGATCCCGGCCACCGTCGCCTGCACCTCGTCCGCGCCGGCTTCGACGGCGGCGAGCGCGTTCGCCAGCGACAACCCCATGTCGTCGTGGCAGTGGACGCTCAGCACGACGTCCTCGGGGATCCAGGAACGCACCTTGGCGGTCATCTCACCGAACTCGCCGGGCACCATGTGACCGGTCGTGTCCGCGAGCACGACGGTGGTGGCCCCTTCGGACAGGCCGGTCTCGACCAGGGCGCGCAGCAGGTCGTCCGACCCGCGGCTGGCGTCCTCCACACCCAGCGCGATGTCGCGCACTCCCAGCGAGTGCGCGAGGCCGATCGCGAACTTCGTCTCGGCCAGGTTCTCCGCGCGCGTGATTCCCCGCTTGTGCTCCATGTGGAGCTCGCTGCCGGTGACCATGATCTCGACCTGGTGGCGGTCGGTGCCACCGGCCGTGACGGCGGCCTCGATGTCCGCGCGGTTGGCCCGGGAGAGCGAGCAGAACCGGGCTTTCGTCAGCGCCTGCGACACGAGCTGCAGAGCCGCGAGGTCGCTGGGGCTCGAGTTGGGGAACCCGACCTCGATGACGTCCACGCCGAGCGCCTCGATGGCCAGCGCCAGTTCCAGCTTGGTCTGCGGGGACATCGCGTTGCCCGGCGCCTGCTCACCGTCGCGCAGCGTCGTGTCGAACACCGAGATCCTGCGTGAACCCCGTTTCCCGATAGGACTCATCACCACTCCTGGTTCGTTCGTGTCGCGCGCCGTCCCAGCGCTGGGCATGGGAGCAGTCGACCCGATCGGTCGTGGCCGAGGAAGTCACACGAATCATGACTTGACAGCGGCCGGCGGGAGGGGGCGGAGCGCGAACGGTCACGAAGCAGGACCGCATGGGGAACAGGCGCGGAGATCGTGGTGAGCACCAGCTTCGGCACCGCGAAGGAGGACCAACGGTGGCGACGTCCGTCAACCCCGTCGACCACGGGTGGCATGGTCAGAGGAACCAGGTGTGCACGGTGGCGATCGCCGCACGTCACCCGCTGGTGCGAGCGGGGGCGGTCTGGGCAGCGGCCGCGGAGAACGGCTTCCGCGTGGTCGAGTCGGTGGAGTCGGTCGACGCCCTCGCCGCCGCCGAGCCGATCGACCTGGTCGTCGTGGAGGTCGACCCCCAGGGCCCGCCGCCGTGCACCGCGACGATCACCGAGCTGGCCAGGTCGAGCAAGGTCCTGCTCCTGGCCTCCGCGAGCGACCCCGCGACCCGCGCACTCGTCGCCGACGGAGGAGCTCACCTGGTGGTCGAGCACGACGCGGAGGTCACGGACCTGATCGCCGCCATGCGCGGGCTCGCCGCCGAAGCGGTGGCCGGCCGCACCCAGCCCCACCGGCCCGCTCCGCTGAGCCGCCGCGAGATCGAGACCATGCGGCACATCGGGAACGGCCTGACCTACCGGCAGGTCGCCCGCAGGATGGGGCTGTCCGAGGCCACCGTGGGCACCTACGCCCGCCGCATCCGGGAGAAGCTCAACGCAGCGACGAAGATCGAGATGGTCATGAACGCGATGGAGTTCGGCTACGTCGTGCGGCCGGGCACCCATCGGCACGGTGCCGTGCTGGCAAGCGCGCGGAACGACTAGCGCGGAATGCCCGCAGGTCCTGAGGACACGCGTTCTCGCGCTTCCCGATAGGACCGCTGCGCAGCAGCCCTGCAACCGAATGATCGGGGAGCGGACACGTGCGTTGCACGTGTCCGCTCCCCAACGGTCTTGTTCCCGCGGGTCAGCGCGGGGAGAGGGTGATCACCACCTTCTGGAACGCGGACTTGCCCGTCGCCTGGACGGTTCGGGTCGTCCCGTCCGCGTTGTGCACCACGACGGTCCAGGTCCGCTTGGACACCTTGCCGGGGAACCAGCCCTTGGCCGGGTGCACCGTGACCTTGTCGCCGTCCTGCACGATCCGGGTGCGCGCCGACAGCTTGCGGCCGCCGTCCTCGTACAGCGAGAACTCGCCCTTCGCGCCGGCCGTCACGTGCACGGTCAGCTCGTCGGTCGCGCTCGTGGCGTCGTTGGCCACGTTGCCGGTGCGCTCCACCACCACGCCACCCGAGCGGGTGAACACCGGCATGGTGTCCAGGCCCGCGCTGACGGTCGCCCAGGTGTTGCCCTGGTAGACCTTGCCGGTGAAGTAGTCGGTCCACTGGCCGGGCGGGAACCAGACGCGCGTCTGACCGACCTCACCCGGCGTGGTGATCGGCGCGACCAGCATGTCCGGGCCCAGCAGGAACTGGGTGTCCACCGTGGAGTACGCCTCCGGGCTGCCTGGGTACTCCAGGTAGGCAGGGCGCACCATCGGCACACCGGTGCGGTTCGCCTGCTCCGCCAGGGAGTAGAGGTACGGCACCAGGCGTTCGCGCAGGTTCAGGAACTTCGTCGCCGACGCGTTCGCCGCCGCGCCGTACTGCCACGGCATGCGGTCGCTGTGGTTGCTGTGCAGACGCGTGATCGGCTGGAACACGCCGAGCTGCACCCACCGCGCGTACATGTCGTCCGGCATCTTGGTGGTGTAGCGGAGCTGGCCGTTGTCGAGGTACTGCTCCGAGCCCCGGATACCGGTGGTGTCGTTGTGCCCGCCGATGTCGTGGCTGATGTTCGACATGCCCGTCGAGACGCCTTCGCCCGAGGTGTAGCCGATCGTGCCCTTCATCGTGCTCCACGTCGACGAGGTGTCACCCGTGAAGTGCAGGGTGGTGCGCTTCTCGGCCCACGGGCCCGTCGGCAACGCGCCGCCGCCGCTGTAGCCGCCCGCCTGCAGCGAACCGAAGCCGCGGGAGAACGCGAACGCGCCCATCTTCGAGTACTGCTCGTTGATCCACGTGTCCGGCGTGACGCCGCGCTGCGACGAACCGGAGGCGTCACAGCACCAGTCGAGCCACCAGAAGTCGGTCGGCATCGTCCTGTGCAACTCCACGTAGGCGCGCAGCTGGTCCGGGTCGCCCCAGTCGAAGCTGTAGCTGTCCACGCCGTCGCGGGTGCCGGTCTTGGCGAGCTTGCCCTTGGCGGTGGCCTGCGCACGGGCGAAGTCCGGGTCGTTGCCCTGGATGCTCGGGTGGATGTTGAGCGTGCTGTGCAGCCCCTGACCGTGCGCCCAGTCGAGGAAGCCCTGCGGGTCCGGGAACTTGTTCTGGTCCATCCGCCAGCCGTTCCACAGGTTGTTCGCCTTGAAGTCCGTGTCGATCACCAGGACGTCCAGCGGCACGCCGTGCTGGCGGAACGCGGGCACGATCCGGTCGCGGAAGTCCGCGGCGGTCCTGTCGATGTACTCGGAGTACCAGACGCCGTAGGCCCAGCGGGGCAGCAGCTTCGGCCCGCCGGTCAGTGCCGCGAGGTCACCCAGCGCGGCCTTGTAGTTCTGGCCGTAGCCGAACACGTACCCGTCCTGGTACGGCTGGGCGCCGCGGTTCGCCCGCACCGTCCCGTCGCGCAGGGCGGAAGGCGTGTCGTCCAGCGTGAACCAGCCGTCGCGGTAGAGCAGGCCGGGGTAGAGCCGGGGATCGCCGTTGTCGCCGTTGTAGCCGTCCAGCGAACGCCGGTAGCCGCCGAGCGCGAGGTGCTGCGTCGACGTGTTGACCCCGATGGTGTCGAGGTTGACGTGGCAGCCCGCGTCCGGGCACGTGACCGTGAGGTCGGACGAGCCCGCGGGCAACGGGACCTGGACGGTCGTGGTGCCCCACGTCTTCCAGTTCGCCGTGGTGGGCACGGTGTACGGCTGTCCGTTGATCAGCACGGTCCGCGGTTCGTACTTGCCGTCGCCACCGGTGCCGTTGGCGTAGCGCAGGACGACCGGGTAGGTGCCGGCGGAGGGAACGCTGGTCACGCGCTGGACCAGCCGCGTGCCGCCCACGAGCTCGGCGACGAACCCGGTGCCCGCGTACCCCGCGTGCTCGTCGGCGATCTTCGCCGCTCCGCTGACCAGGCCGTTCTCGGCCTCGCAGCTGGTGCCGAACCGGCACTCGTCCGTCGCCCTGACGCTCGGGTAGGCCTGGCCCGCGGTGAGCAGGGCGAGGCTGTCGACGTTGACGTTGCCCGAGTCGGCGGCGTTCCGCGTGAGCGCGATGCGGTGCTCGCCGGCGGACAGGTCGACCTCGGTCTCGGCGGTCTTCCAGTCGTTCCAGTCGTTCCCGCGGGGCAGCGTGAACTGCTTCGGCGCCTGACCGTCGACGCTCAGGCTGAGCGTCCGGTTCTCGTGCTTGCCGTCGCCGCCCTGGCCGTTCGCGTACCGCACGACGACCCGGTGCCTGCCCGCACCGGTCGCGCGCACGGTGGCCGTGACGCCGTTGTTGGTGTACTCGAACCCGGCGACGAACCCGGAGCCGGTGAGGCCGGGGTGGTCCGCCGCGACGAGCATGCCCTCGCGCGCCTGGTCCTCGGCCTCGCAGAGCTGACCGGTCGCACAGACCACCCGCCGCCACGGGGACGCGGTCGTGCCACCGGCCTTGAGCTCGATGTTGTCGGCGCGGAAGGGGCCGGAGCCCACGCGGTAGCGCAGGGTCATCGCCGAGGTGGTGATGACCAGCCAGCCGTCGGTGACCCGCGAGGTGTAGGACGGAGGCGTGAAGCTCCGGTTTACAACGTTGTAAGTGGCCGCGTTCTCAAAGCGCGTGTCGCCGGCGTACTCCGTTCGCACGAGCGTGGGGGACAGGATCTGGAACCTGGCCTGGCCGGAGACGACCGTGCCGTTCGGCTGGGCGGTCGCGGGGGCGGGGAGGCCCATTGTCAGCAATGCCAGCAGGGGGATGACTGTGGCGCGTTTCCGCATCGTTCTCCTCGTCTGACGCCTTCGGCTTCCGAGGTGTTCAGGGACCTGAAGTTCCCTCACCTTGGCCTGGCCGTGTTGAGCGATCAAGACTCCAGACGGAGCAGCGACCGGGCGAACGACCGGCCGAGTGCGTTTGCCCGCCGGAATGCCGGGCACCTGGGCGATGACGACCGGAGGGGAGCAGATGTACGCCGATGATCTTGTGCGGCCGTGGTGGGAGGCCCTGGGGATCGACTGCCCGTTGTTCGACATCCACACCCACGTGGGGACCAACGACCCGAGCGGCTTCTCCGCGACCGCGGACGACGTCCGGTCGGCACTGTCCTCGGTGGACGCGCGGGCGGCGGTGTTCCCGCTGACCGAACCGGACGGCTACCGCGCCGCGAACGACGCGGTGCTGGCGGAGGCCTCCTGCGGCACGCTGGTGCCGTTCTGCCGGGTCGCTCCGGGAGACGACCCGGCCGCGGAGGCGCGCCGCTGCGTGGAGGCCGGTGCCGCGGGGATCAAGCTCCACCCGGCCAGCGACGAGTTCCGGCTCGACGACGACGAGCTCACCGGCGTCTTCGGCCTGGCGCACGAGCTGGGGCTGCCGGTCGTGGTGCACGCGGGACCGGAGATCGACCCGTTCGGCGACACCCTCCTCTCGGTCCTGGAACGGTTCCCCGGCGCGCGGTTCGTCCTCGCGCACGCGGGCCTGACCGACCTGGCGTGGCTCGCGGGGCACCCGGCGGACAACCTGCTGTTCGACACGTCGTGGTGGAGCCCCACCGACCTGGTCACGCTCTTCGGCACGATGCCGCCGGGCAAGGTGCTGTTCGGCAGCGACGTGCCCTACTCGACGCCGACCTGGGGCGCCCACGCCACCGCCCGCTGCGCCCGGTACCTCGGGCTCGACGACGTGCGGATCGCGAGTGTCCTGGGAGGACAGTCCCACCGCCTGGTCAACCGAGCGGAGCTCGCCGACCTCGGGCCCGCCCCTGGACGCGTGCCGCCGCTGGAACCGTTGCTGGAACGCCTGTACGTCTACCTCGTGGCGGGCGTCGAGGCCACGAAGCGCGGCGAGACGCCGGGCCAGATGCTCGACGCCGCGCGGCACTGCTGCCGCGTCCGGCCAGAGCACCCGCACCGCGCGGTCTTCGAGTCGGTGGAGGAGCTGCTCGACCGCTACGAGAAGCACGCCCCGCACCTGAGCACCGGCAACGAGTACGCGCCGGGCTGGGACCTGATCGCCACCGCCGCGATCGTCGCCCGCACGCCCGGCACGCCCCTGCCGGACCTCTGACCGGCGGTAGTGTCGAGGGGTGATGAGCCTGGTGCACCTCGAGGTGCTGGCCGCGGTGGCCCGGCACGGCTCGGTGACCGAGGCCGCCAGGCAGCTGCACTACTCCCAGCCGTCGGTGAGCCACCACCTGTCGCGGCTGGAGGCCGCCACGGGCGTGAAGCTCGTGCAACGGGTCGGGCGCGGCATCCGCCTCACCCCGGAAGGCCTCCTGCTCGCGCACCGCGCCGCCGAGATCGTGGGCCGCGTCGACGCCGCCGCCACCGAACTGGCCGCGCAGGCCGGCCTGCGGGCGGGCCGGGTGCGCCTGGCGGCCAACGCCTCGGCCGCCGCCACGATCGTGCCGGAGGTGGCCGTCACCCTCGCCGTGCGGCACCCCGGCCTGGAGCTGAGCCTGGTCGAGCAGCACCCCGCGGAGTCGCTGCGGATGCTGCGGCACGGCGAGATCGACATCGCGCTCGTCTTCCGCCACGAGGGCGACCCGGTCGAGGAGGGCTTCCGGTTCGTCCGCGTCGGCGACGACTCGCTGCACCTCGTGAGCCGGCGGCCCGGCGACAGCCTCGCGCACCACCGCGACTCGGCGTGGATCGGCGGGTGCGCGCGGTGCCAGGCCGAACTGGAGGCCGTGTGCCGGCGCGAGGGCTTCACGCCGCGCGTCGTCTCGCGCAGCGACGAGATCGTCGTCGTGCAGGCCCTGGTCGCCGCGGGCGTGGGTGTCGCGCTCCTGCCCGGTCTCGCCCTGCGGGCTCACCAGCGGCCGGACGTGCACGCCACCGACGTCGGGTTCCGGCGGGAGATCCACGCCGTCACGTACGGCGACCCGCCCGACCCTCCCGGTGTGGCGGCGGTGCTGGAGGCGCTTGTCTCCGTCAGACCGTCTCCCGGCGCGCCTGCGGCAGGGTAGCCGCCCCGAGCGCCGTCTCCAGCTGCTCCCACCGCGTCACCAGGTCCGAGAGCATCAGCATCATGACCTCGGGGAAGGCGTAGAGGAAGTTCTGGTAGCGGTAGTGGTCGAGGTAGAACACCACGGCGTCGCCCACCGCCGTCACCGAAGTCGTCCGGGCCTGGAAGAACATGTCGTAGTGGCCGAGCAACGTGCCACGGCCGAGCACCGCGCGTTCGTAGATGCCGCCGAAGTCGACCTCGACCTCGCCGCTCGCCACCAGGAACACGCCGTGCGCCGCGTCGTCCTCGTGGAAGAGCGGATCTCCCGCCGTGTAGGGGATCTCGTCGAACATCGACGCGAGCGTCTCCAGTTCGGAGTCGAGCATCGAGCAGAAGAGCCGCACGCCGTGGGGGTCCACGCTCTCCCGCAGGCACGCCACCCGTTCGGCCAGCTCGCGATCGGTGATGTGGTGCATCCGCATCCGCACGAACCGCAGCATCCTGTCGGTGTTGCGCGACTGGCGGCGGGACTTGCCGGCGCTCGGCGGCGTGTACAACGCCGAGTTGCCGCTGATGCGCGCGGCCTCGCGCAGACCGGACTCGTAGGCGCTGTGCACGCAGCCCCAGTGGTACGGGTTCGTGCCCTCGCCGGCGAAGAACAGCGCGTCGCCGACCGGTTCGGCGAGGGTGGCGATGTCCTTGGACGACGAGCCGACGCCGATGCAGGTGTAGGAGCCCAGCGCGTACGGGTCGCGGGACCAGCCGGTCCGCGACACCGACTCCGGTGCCGGCGCGTCGGCACCGAAGACGTCCCGCACGACCGAGGTCGCGTAGGCCGCCACGTCCTCCGAGGACCACGTCTCCATCTCACGGCCGAGTGACGCGCCGAGCAGCATGACCAGGATCGGCTTGCCGTGGGACTTCCACATGCTGATCACGACGGTCGGGTACCGGTCGGTGTCGCGGCACAGGTAGCCGAAGACGTACTGCTCGCGGGGCCAGAAGGGTTCGCGGTAGTGCAGCGCGATCTTGTTCAGCGTGCCGAAGCCCAGACGTGCGATCGCCGACCGCTTGGCCTCCGGCAGCGGCGGGACGAACTCCACGGCCGAGGCCTTCAGCACGCCGAGCGGCACCGTCACGAGCACCTTGCCCGCCTCGAACACGCCCCGCTCCGTCGTGACGCGTCCGGGCTCGATCCTCGTGACCACGTGGCCCAGCCGGATGTCGAGCCCTTCGGCGAGGGCGTCCACAACGGACTGGTAGCCCTGGTGCAGGGTGCTGTCGCCGTGGCCGTAGACGAGGTAGCCGTCCTCCCAGTGCTTGAGCGACAGCTTGTCCGGGTCTTCCGCCGCGTCCTCGCGCAGGATCACGTTGAGGTGGTAGCGCACGGCCTGGTCGTCCTCACCGGACAGACCGCGCCCGTCGAGGATCTGGCGCACCGCCTCGCCCAGCGGCATGTCGGGCAGCTCGTCCTTGCGGGCGACGGCGGCGCGGTGCTCCAGCTCGTGCAGCACCTCGTCGGCCAGTTCGAGCGTCCGGCTCTTGTAGCGGTGGTTCACCGCACGCAGGTCCGCGCCGAACAGGTCGAGGCTGTCGAAGCCGCCGGTGTAGGCGCTGTCCCCGCCCACGTAGCTGTACGGGATGCCCAGCTCCTCGACCAGTTCGGTGATCGGGTTGCCGTCCGTGCCGTGGATCCAGTGCGCGCCCAGGTCGACCCCGTGCTCGTCGGTCCAGATCCTCCCGCCCACCCTGTCCCGCGCCTCGAGGACGGTGACGGGATGGCCTTGCGCGCGCAACGCGCGCGCCGCGGCCAGACCCGACATCCCCGCGCCCACGACCAGGACGCTCGATCTGGCGTCTTCATTCTGAGATACCACTGGCATCGCTCGATTATCGAGCGGTCGTGTGGGTGAGGATATTCCCGGATCGTGTGCTTCCGGTCGCCTGTCCGGGTTGTCCTCCGCCGTCTCGGACTCCGGCCACCCGCGCTGCGCTCCCCGAATGAACCGGGACCGCCAGGTAGTGACTTGACCTACCACCGCCGGTATAACTTGTTCTCATGCGCCCACAGTGAGGAAGATCACAATGAACCACACAACGTCGTGTGACAACGGTTTACCCGGTCCCTCCCGCCGCACGTTTCTCGCTGGAACAGGTTCTATTATTGGAGCGGTCGCCCTCGGTGGCGCTCCTGCCGCGCGAGCGTCTGCCTCGATCGCCGACGCGGCGGTCGTCCCCGCCCTGGTCGTCGGCACGGGCTACGGCGGCTGCGTCACGGCCCTGCGCCTCGCCCAGGCGGGCGTCGACGTCCAGATGGTCGAGATGGGCATGGCCTGGGACACGCCGGGCTCCGACGGCAAGATCTTCGCGAACACCACCACCCCGGACCAGCGGTCGTTCTGGCTGCGCACCAAGACGAAGCAGCCGCTGAGCAACTTCCTGGGCTTCCCGATCGACAAGGCGATCCCGAAGTACACCGGCATCCTCGACGCCGAGGAGTTCGCCGGCATCACCGTCTACCAGGGCCGCGGCGTCGGTGGCGGGTCGCTCGTCAACGGCGGCATGGCCGTCACGCCGAAACGCGAGAACTTCGGCGAGATCCTGCCGTCGGTCAACCCCGACGAGATGTACGGCACCTTCTACCCGCGCGCCAACGCGGAGCTCGGCGCGAGCCTGATCCGGTCGGCGTGGTTCGAGAGCACCGCCGCCTACCAGTACGCACGGGTCGGCCGGAAGCACGCCGAGCGGTCGAACTTCCCGTACGTGTTCGTCCCGACCGTGTACGACTGGAACTACATGGAGCAGGAGGCGGCGGGGACCGCCACGAAGTCGGCGCTGGCGGGGGAGATCCTCTACGGCAACAACCACGGCAAGAAGTCGCTGCAGAAGACCTATCTCCCGAAGATCAGGGCGACCGGTCGCGTCACCATCTCACCGCTGCACAGGGTCGCGTCGGTCGTGCCGGCGTCCGGCGGGTACCTGGTCACCATCGAGCAGCTCAACACCACCGGCGACGTCATCGCGACCAAGCAGGTGACGGCGGCCAAGGTGTTCTTCGCGGCCGGCAGCGTCGGCACGAGCAAGCTCCTGGTCAAGCTCAGGGCCACGGGCGCGCTGCCGAACCTGAACGGCGAGGTCGGCAGGGGCTGGGGCGACAACGGCAACGTGATGTGCGGGCGCGCCAACCACCTGTGGGACCCGACGGGCCAGCTGCAGTCGTCGATCCCGACGCTGGGCATCGACAACTGGGCGGCAGGCGGCGCGTTCGCCGAGGTCGCGCCGTTGCCGACGGGGATCGAGACCTACGCGTCGTTCTACCTGTCGATCACCAGGACCCCGAACCGGGCGCAGTTCAGCTGGAACCAGGCCGCGGGCAAGGTCGACCTCAGCTGGCAGACCGCGTGGAAGGAGGTCTCGATCGCCGCGGCGAAGACCATCTTCGACAAGATCAACTCGAAGGAGGGGACGATCTACCGGACCGACCTCTTCGGCGTCTACAAGATCTGGGGCGACCACCTGACGTACCACCCGCTCGGCGGCGCGATCCTGAACAGGGCCACCGACAACTACGGCCGCCTGCAGGGGTATCCCGGTCTGTACGTCATGGACGGTTCGCTGATCCCCGGCAGCACCGTCGTGAACCCGTTCGTCACGATCACGGCGCTCGCCGAGCGGAACATCGCGAAGATCATCGCCACCGATCTCTGACCGTCCTCTCCGGACCTCAGAGCTTCGGCAGCACGCACATCGCGTCGAGGCCGAACACCCGGTTCAGCCTGCCGAACACGAGCCACGCCCCGATGCTCATCGTCAGCTCCACGACCTCCACCTGGCTGTAGTGCCCGGCCATGCGGGACCAGAACTCCTCGTCGAGGCCGTGGTGGTCCAGTGCGTACCGCTCGGCGTACTCCGCGGCCAGCCGCGTGCGGTCGTCGAACGCGTCGGTGGTGCGCCACTGGGTCACCGCGTCGAGGAAGCCGTCCTCGACCTTCGCGCCGTCGCGCTCGGTGCGGAAGTCCAGGCAGAACATGCAGCCGTTGATCTGCGCGATCCGCAGCCGCGCGGCCTCGAACTCGCGCAGTCCCAGCGTGGTGTGCTGGTACACGGCGAGGGAGAGGTTCGCGGCGGAGATGCCGATGCCGGGCACCATCTCGCCCCACACGTAGCCGATGGGGTCCTTGCCCTCGGGGATGTCGATGTTCATCCCTTGCTCCTTCCGAGCTTCCCCGCGACGGGGCGCAGCGGGACGTCGAGCGCGTCGTAGAGCCCCGGCGCGGCCTCGGTGAGCCAGTCGATGGCGTTGACGATGCGGCCGACCGCGGTCGCGTTGCCGCCGGCGGAGCGGTTCTCGCCCTCGTCCACGGCCTCGACCGAGACCTCGATGCGCGGCCGTCCCTCGATGATCACCTTGTGCGCGCCGTCGCCCGACGGCGGCATCGGCCAGTCCGTCGCGCACGAGGCGTGGATGCGCGTGACGTGCTCGATGACGATGAGCGGCTCGCCGCCGATGATCCCCTGCACCTCGAACCGGATCGCCCCCTGCGTGCCGGCCTCGAACTCGCCCATGGTCCTGGTCGTCACGGTCTCGTCGAGCGCGCGCCGGTCGACGGTCTCGCGGATCTCCTCGACCTCGACGCCCAGCGCCCTGGCCATCAGCCGGATCTGCCCGCCCCACACCATGGTCGGCACGGTCGGCATGAGCATCGGCGCCTGGTAGTCGAGCGGCTGCCCGAACCCGATCAGCCACCGCACGGCGTCGGGCTGGTCGTAGGTGGAGTAGTCGAAGATCTCCTGGCAGCGCACGGCGTCGACCGCGCTGCCGAGCCCGCTGATCATCAGCGGCAGCACGTCGTTGCCCCAGCCGGGGTCGACGCCGGAGACGAACAGCGACCCGCCGCCCTCCGCGATCGCGCCTAGAACCGGTTCTCGCAACTCCGGCGGGGCGCTGCGGTGGTCGTAGAGCGCGTACAGCGAGGGCGTCACGACGACCGCGCCCGCCCTGATCGCCCTCGTGATGTCGGCGAGGGCGTCGTCCGGCCGGATGTCGCCGGACGACGCGTAGACGACGGCGCGCGGACTCGCGGCCAGCACCGCGTCGATGTCGGTGGTGGCCGCGATCCCGAGCTCGTGGTCCAGTCCGGCGAGATCACCCGCGTCGCGACCGGCCTTGTCGGGGTCGTGGACGACGACGGCCGTCAGCTCCAGGCCGGGATGGGCCTCGACGGCGCGAATCGCGGCACGGCCGACGTTTCCGGTGCCCCACACCACTGTGGCGATCATGCGGGTAGACTAACTAGAACACGTTTCAGTTTTCAAGGGTCCATCAGGCGTACAGGCGCAGGCCCGACAGCTGGGCCGCCGGCCAGCCCGTGTTGCCGCTGAAGGAAAGCCGCACGTGGCGGACCCGCGAGCCCGGCAACGTGATCGTCACCGAGTTCCCGGTCGCGGGGTCGAAGGAGTACCCGGCAGACCCGGCCAGCGTGCTGAACGACTGGCCGTCGGCGCTGCCGAGCACCGCGACGGTCTGGGTCCGGCGTGCCCAGGCGGGGTTCGGCGGGAGCGCGAGCACCGCGCGCCTCACCGCGGCCGCGGTGCCGAGGTCGACCTGGACCCACTGCGGGAACGCGTTGTTCGCACTCTCCCAATAGGAGTTCGGGTCACCATCGACGACGTTCCCGCTGCCGTAGTGCTGGGTCTGCGAGCTCTGGGCCGTGGCACGACCGGCGGCCAGGTCGACGTCGGGCGCGGGCGGGCCGCCGACCCACGGCGGGGTGGGCCTGGTGGCGGTCAGCGCGATCTGCCCCTTCAGCATCCTGCCGCCGTCGCCGGTCAGCCTCATGTAGTAGTCGGCGGAGCACCGGGTGCCGTCCTCGTCCAGCGCCAGGTAGCCGGAGCCGACGGGCACGTCCGCCTGCGTCTCGGCGGTCTTGCAGATCTGGTTGCCCTCGTTGAACTCGTCGAACATCGAGACGTAGATGCCCTGCGCGCCAAGGCGGACCATGTTGTAGAACTGCCGCCACATGAAGTCGCCGTGCAACCGCTGCCGTGACCCGACGTCTCCTGGCAGCACGCACGGCTGGTAGTCGATCCCGCGCGCGTTGCACTCGGCCTGGTCGGGCGAGTTCACGTTGGTGTAGAAGCGATCCGTGTCCGCCGGGGTGCCGATCCGGCCGACCATCCACGGCGAGATCATGTCGAACGACCGGTAGACGTTTCCGAACCCCTTGCGCGAGTCCTCGATCTCGAGCCGCCAGTGGGTCGGGACGCCGCCGATCACGTAGCACCCGCGCGCCTTGAACCAGTCGACGACGTCCTGGCACGGTTCCGGGCCCCACGGCCGGCCAGGGTCGTTGAAACCGAAGCCCCAGACGCAGACGACCGGTTTGCCGTTCTGCCGGGCGTACGCGGGCGACGACGTGTACGCGGACATCTTGGTCAGCCAGTCGGTCTTGATCTCCGACTGCATGTTCGTCCAGTTCGTGACGTCGTACATGATGTAGAACTTCCGCCCGGTGGCCTCGGCGGCCGGGCGGACGTGCGCGGTCACGGCGTCGCGGATCGGGCCCTCGCCACCGGTCGGGTTGAAGCGCTGCAACGCCGCCGTGTCGATGTTGTTGTCGCGCATCCACTGGAAGTGGACGTCCACGGTCTGCCGGTCGTAGTTCGAGAACAACGACGCCGGCCGTCCGTCGCCGAGGTTGGCGAACGCGGTCTGGTAGGTGCGGGCGTAGTCGCGGACGTCCGGCCACGCGACGATGGAGCTGGTGGGTGGCGCGGGCGGGCGGCTCCAGTCGTCGTTCCAGTGCCACCAGCCGTCGATGGGGGAGCTGTCGCCGCGGCAGGCGAACCAGCCCTGGTATCCCACGGTGATCTTGCCGACGACGTCGCCGGGCGGGCTGGCCGCCCGCGCCGTGGCCGGCAGGAGGCCCAGCGCGGGGACGGCCACGGCAGAGCTGAGCAGTGTTCGGCGTGACAGGGACATCGCGAACTCCTTTGTCGGCGAAGCGACTACAGAGTGCAAGATGTCAACAGGATCGTGCAAGAAGCTGACGGACCGGAAACTTTTGAGGGGTGGACGGCCCGGCGGGCCACCAGGGATCGACCCGATACCGTGCACGGGTGGAGCGGCTGCGCGGCATCAGGTCAGCGGTGGCCCGCCGCGCCACGGCGACGCACCTGATGGCGGTCGTGTGCTTCCTCCTCGCTGTCGTCCCGACCGGCCTCTACCGCCCGGGAAGCCTGCACGAGGTGATCCTGGCCTGCGGAGTGGTGACGGTGCTCCCGGTGCTCTTCTCGGCGCGGAACCTCCTAATCGCGTGGTTCCTCTCGGTGCTGCTGGTGCTCTTCCTCCCGCGTGCCTACGGCGCGCGCACCGGCCCCGAGCTGGAGTGGGGCTGGCCGTGGACCATCGGCCTCACGGTGGCGGTCGGGTTCCTGCTGTACCGGGTGGCGCTGCGTCTTCGAACCGTCGTGGTGGTGGCGGTCCTGGCGGTCACCTTCGTGGCGACCTGGCCGCGGCTGGACGACTGGGGCGACGCGGCGTTGCCCGGCTTCCTCGCGCTCGGCGCGGTCGTGCTGGGCAACGCGGTGCGGCAGCGCCGGGAGGCGGACGGCCTGCGCCGCGCCGAGCAGACCCGCCTGGTCGCGCTGGAGGAGCGCACCCGCATCGCGCGGGAGCTGCACGACGTCGTCAGCCACCACATGTCCGCGCTGGTCCTGCGCACCGACGCCGTGTCGTACCGGCTGCCGGGCCTGGCGCCGGAGGTGCTCGACGAGCTGGACGTCATTCACCGCATGGCCCGTGACGGGCTCACCGAGACGCGGCGGATGCTGGTGGTGCTGCGCGCCGACGACGGGGACGGGACCACGCCGCAGCCCGGTCTGTCCGATGTGGACGCCATGGTGACCCGGTTCCGCGAGACCGGCGCGGAGATCACGCTCCAGGCCGACGCCGGCCCGGTGCCCGCGGGGGTGGGGCTCTCGGCGTACCGGATCATCCAGGAGGCGTTGAGCAACAGCGGGAGGCACGCGCCCGGCGGCGCGGTCTCCGTCGGGATCACCGCGAGCGGCGACGTGCTGCGGGTCGAGGTGCGCAACGCCGCCGCGACCCGGCCCGCGCTCGACGACGACCCGGCCCGTCCCCGGCACGGCCTGGCCGGCATGGCGGAGCGGGTGCGCGTGCTGGGCGGCGAGCTCACCTCGGGCCCCACCCCCGAGGGCGGTTTCGCGGTGGTCGCGGACCTGCCGCTGCACGGAGGAGAGGACACCGCGTGACGATCAGGGTGCTGGTGGTCGACGACCAGGCGATGATCCGGGAGAGCTTCCGCGTCGCCCTGGACAGCCAGTCCGATGTGGACGTCGTCGGTGAGGCGGGCACCGGTGCGGACGCGGTGGCGTTGGCCCGTGATCTCGTGCCCGACGTGGTGCTGATGGACGTGCGGATGCCCGTGATGGACGGTCTGGAAGCGACCCGCCTCATCGTCGGCTCGGGCGACACTCCGCCCAAGGTGCTGGTCCTGACGACGTTCGACCTGGACGAGCACGTCTACGGGGCGCTGCGCGCGGGCGCCAGCGGGTTCATGCTCAAGGACTCGCCGCTGTCCGATCTCATCAACGCCGTGCGCGTGGTCGCCGCCGGGCACGCGCTGTTCGCCCCGTCGGTCACCCGGCGGCTGGTGGCGGCCTACGCCGACCGGGCGCCGGGCAAACCCGATGACGCGGCGTTGCGGCACCTCACCCCGCGCGAGGTGGAGGTGCTGCGCCTGATCGCACGAGGACTGTCCAACGCCGAGATCGCGGGCGCGCTGACCATCGCCGAGCAGACCGCCAAGAGCCACGTCAGCCGGGTGCTGACCAAGCTCGGCCTCCGCGACCGCGCGCAGGCCGTGGTGCTGGCCTACGAGTGCGGTCTGGTGGTGCCCGCCGAGTAGTACCGGGGTACGGGGCGGGCACGACCGGTACCGGCGGGGCACGTCAGGACACCACCCCGGCGGGACGTGTTCCGGGGCCGTCGCTCCTAGCGTCGAACCGGTGATCAAGTCCCGTGTTCCCGTTGTCCTGTCCGCGGGTCCGGCCGTCATGGCGGTCGTGTGGTGGGTCTTGGGCCGGCCGCTGGGAGTGGACAGCGGCGTGTACCGGGCGGGCGCCCTGGCCCTGCTGCACGGCGAGCCGCTCTACGCCCCGCTGACGACGCTGCCGGACTGGTCGCCCGCCTTGCCGTTCACCTACCCGCCGATCGCAGCCGTGGTGTTCCTGCCCCTCGCCGCACTGCCCGTGCAGCTGGCGTGGGGCGTGCTCGCGGCCGGGACGGTGCTGGCGTTGCGGACCTCCGTGCGGCTCGTCGGCGGACCGTGGTGGGTGCTGCCGCTCCTGCTGTGCCTGGAGCCGGTCTGGCGGACGGTCGCGCTGGGCCAGGTCAACGCACTGCTGATGGCGTTGGTGCTGGCGGATGTGCTGGCATTGCGCGGGTCGCGGTTCTCCGGGGTGCTGATCGGCGTCGCCGCTGCGGTGAAGCTCACCCCGCTGGTGTTCGTGGTGCACCTGCTCGTGACCGGACGACCCCGGGACGCGGCGCGGGCGTTGGCCGTCTTCGCCGGACTGGCCGTCACGGGGTGGGTGCTGCTGCCCGGTGACGCGGTGCGGTACTGGACGTCCACGATGCTGGGGGCGAACAGGGCGGCCGGCAACGCGTGGTGGGGCAACCAGTCGTTGAGCGGCCTGGTCCACCGCGTCATGGGCGGCTCCTCCGCGGTGCTGGTGCTGCTCGTCCTGGTGTGCCTCGGCGTGGCGGTGTTCCTGGCCCGCGCCCTGCACCGGCGCGACGACCCGGTGGGCGCGGTGCTGGTGACGGCGTTCGCCGGGGTGCTCGTCAGCCCGATCTCGTGGACGCACCACTGGGTGTGGGTGGCGCCGCTGTGCGCGCTGTTGGTCGCTCGCCGGCGGTTCGGCTTCGCCGCGGCTGTGGCGGCGTTGTGCGCGGGGTGGGTGTTCACGCTGGTTCCGCGCGGCGAGGGGGAGGAACGGCTGTGGACGCCGCTGGAGTCGTTGGCGGGCAACGCCTACGTGCTCGCCTCGCTGGCGGCATTGGGGCTGTTGGCCGGGCGTTTCGCGAAGAGGCCGCGGTACGGGCTGGTCCGGCAGCGACGGCACTGAGATCCCGGGGTCGCGTCCGAGTAGTTGCCGTACCGCTCCGAGCAGGTCCAGGTCGTCACGGTGTTGTCAGGACATCAGGTGCCGCGCGATCGGCCACGCGCCGGGCGAGGTGTTGGACAGGACCGTGATCGTGGTGCCGGTGTGCGGGTCGTGCGTGGACTTGAACGAGGCCCCGGCGTCGTACCCGGCCAGGACCACGATGTCGGTCGTCTCGTGCAGCCAGAACCCGAGCCCGTACCGCAACGACTCCTCAGGAACGTGGTGGCGCGGCCTCGTCACCACGTCGGCCAGGTCGCTCGCGAACAGCGCCCGCCAGAACTTCGCCATGTCGCCCGCCGTGGAGTGGATCCCGCCGTCCCCGGTCGCCAGCACGGGCAGGTGGAAGACGTTGGACCGGTCGAGCCCGTCGAGGTAGCCGACGGCCGCGTCGGCGGGGAGCTCGTCCGAGCGCAGGAAGTCCGTCCTGGTCAGGCCGAACGGCTTCAGCACCCGGTCGCGGACGAGGTCGTGGTAGCCCTGGCCGGCGGCCCGTTCCGCGAGCAGGGCGAGGACGACGTAACCGCCGTTGCAGTAGCCGAACCGCTCACCCGCACCGAACTTGGAGGGATGCCCGTCGAGCAGCGGCAGGAACGCCTCGGTGGTGGTCAGCACGTGTGCGGCGCCGATGAGGTGGTCGTTGACGTCCAGATCGGCCTCCTCGTCGAGGTAGTCACCGATGCCGGACGTGTGGGTGAGCAGGTGCTCGACCGTCACGTCGCCCGCGATGAGCGGGAGGTCGTCGCCGAGGAGCTCGCGGGCGGTCGTGCCGAGGCCCAGGACGCCTTCCCGGACGAGCGAGAGCACGGTCAGCGCGGTGAAACCCTTGCCGCCGCTGGCGATGCCGAACCGGGTGTCGACGGTGTTCGGCACGCGGTAGGCGCGGTTCGCGAACCCGTAGGCCTTCGCGAACTCGGTCTCACCGGCGCGGTCGACGTGGACCACGCCCGAGAAGCCGGTCTCCGCGGCGATCCGGTCGATTTCTTCCAGCGGCATTTCCGCAGGCTAGCGCCGCCTGTGCGGGTGGCGAAGCGAGTTTCCGGCGAGCGGATCCGCACCAGCTTGACAACCAAACGAGCGGGCATCCCGTTTCCGCAAGTACCGGGGAACGCTCCCACAAGCGGAAGGACCGAACGGTTGTCGCTCGCCATCGCCTCGCCGCCGCGTCCCGTCACCGCCGCCGCACCCGCCGGACTGCGGCGGAAGTGGCTGTTCTGGCTGGTCGCGGCCGTGCTCCTGACCCAGATGGCGATCGCGATGACCACCACGGCCGTCGAGCAGACCCCGACGATCGACGAGCCCGTCTACATCGGCGCGGCGACGGTCTACCTGGAGCAGCACAGCCTGCGCTACAACCTGGAGCACCCGCCGCTCGGCAAGCTCGTCATGGCGACCGGGCTGGCGTTCGCCGACATCGGGTTCGACCGGGACTTCGCCGGCGACCAGACCGAGTTCGGACGGCACGTGCTCTACGAGTCGGGCAACGACCCGCAGCACCTGCTCCTGCTGGCCAGGCTGCCGATCATCGTGCTCACGCTGCTGTTCGGGCTCGTGGTCCTCCTGTTCGCCCGCGACCTGACGGGCACCACGGGCGGGCTCGTGGCGTTGGCCCTGTACGCGTTCTCGCCGGACCTCATCGCGCACGGATCGCTGGCCACGCTCGACGTGCCCGCGGCCGGGTTCGTGCTGACATCGGTCTGGTTGCTGTGGCGGGCACGGGAGAACGCCCACTACCTGCCGCTGGCGGGGATCGCCCTGGGCGCGGCGCTGGCGACCAAGATGAACACCCTCGCGGTCGTGCCGGTGGTGCTGTTCCTGGCCTGGCACGCCCAATGCCGCGTCAAGCCGGTGGCCGCCATGACGCTGGTCGCGGTGGCCGTGGTGTGGGCGTCCTACTTCGCGGTCGACCCCTCGGCCGCGTTCCCGGGTCCGTACGTCGAGGGGATGCGCCTCCAGTCCGGCTTCGAGGACCGCGTGTGGGGCGGCTACCTGTTCGGCACGCACTACGAAGGCTCGCACTGGTACTACCTGCCGGCCGCGCTGCTGGTGAAGACGCCGTTCGGCGCGCTCGTGCTGTGGGCGGCCGGGACCGCGGCCGGGACCGCGGCCGTGATCAGACGCCCGCAGGCGTTGTACGTGCTGCTCCCCGCGGCGGTGCTGCTCGCGGCGGCGATGACCGGCGACCGCGACCTCGGCGTGCGGTACGCGATCTTCGTGCCGATGTTCCTGGCGGTCGCGGCGGCCTTCGTCGCGGACCGCCGGTGGGCGGCACCCGCCGTGGCGCTCGTCGCCGTGAGTTCACTGTGGACGTTCCCCTACTACCTGCCGTA
The DNA here is from genome assembly GCF_035525475.1 of Lentzea sp. Taxonomy (GTDB): domain Bacteria; phylum Actinomycetota; class Actinomycetes; order Mycobacteriales; family Pseudonocardiaceae; genus Lentzea. Next base: position 66,377 of record NZ_DATLEC010000004.1, read on the forward strand.
CTCCAACGAGGTGTTCGGCGGTCCTTCCAAGACCCACCTGCACCTGCACGACTCGAACGTCGACTGGGGCCAGGACCTGGGTCGGCTGGCCGAACGGCTGGAGCGCTACCCCGGCGAACGGCTGTGGCTCGTCTACAAAGGAGCCGGCGTGCCCGAGTACTACGGGATCCACGCGGAAGACCCGAGGAAGACCTCGGTCCAGGTGCACGGACTGCTCGTCGTCTCGGACACGGCCATCGCGAAGGCCGACGACCGGCTCCAGGCGCTGCTCGACACGAGCACGCCGATCGACGTGGTCGGCCACAGCATCACGATCTTCCGCCGCGACTAGAGGTCGATGACGACCTTGCCGCGCACGTGCCGCCCGGCCTGGAGCCCGGCCGCCTGCCGGATCTGCTCGACCGGGAAGGTCGCCGCGACGGGCACCCGGAGCCGGCCCGCCGCGACCAGGCGGGCGATCTCCTCCAGGGCACCGGGAGCGGCGTTCGCGCCGTTGGCCGCGGGCACGCCGTCGACCTTCGTGGCGATGGTGCAGATGCGGTTGTCCGGAACGCCGAGCTCCCTCGCGGCGTGCAGTGTCTCTGTCCCGTGCAGGTCCAGGGCGGCGGTGACACCGCCGGGAGCGAGGGCCCGCACCCGGTCGGCCAGGCCGTCGCCGTAGGTGACCGGGTCTGCTCCGAGCTCGCGCAGGAATCCGGCCGACGCCGCTGATCCCGTGCCGATCACGCGCGCTCCGGCGATCAGGGCCAGCTGGACGGCGAAGACCCCGACCCCGCCTCCCGCGCCGCCGATCAGGACGGTGTCGTCCGGCCCGAGCGCGACCTCGGCGAGGGCGGCGGAGGCCGTGCGGCCCGCGATCGTGAGGGTGGCGGCGGTGCGGTCGTCGACGCCGTCGGGCGTGTGGTGGACCTCGTTCGCCGCGACCGCGTCCAGGTCGACCACCACGAAGTCGGCGACCGCACGGGACAACGCGCCCCCGAACACCCTGTCACCCGGCGCGAAGCCGGTCACCCCGTCGCCGGCCTGGTCGACCACTCCGGCGTAGTCGGTGCCGAACCCGGCCGGGAGGCCCAGTCCGAACCGGGCGGCGGTGTCCGCGTCGGCGGTCATGATCCAGTCCATCGGGTTGAGGCCGGCGGCGGTGACCCGCACGCGGACCTGTTTCGGGCCGGCCTGCGGAACGGGGACCTGGCGGACGGTAAGGACTTCGGGACCGCCGAACGAGTCGAGCTGGACGGCCCTGCTCCGGCCCCTCGACGGTTGCTCGCTCTGGTCCTGCATGGGACGCCTGCTCCTTGGATGAGGTGGTGCGGTGAAACGGACTATGCTCCGTTTCACTGTCGACCGTAACACAACCGGAGCGTGATCCGTTTTGGCCGAGGCGGAGAGCCGCACACCACGGGCGGACGCGGCTCGCAACCGCGACCAGTTGCTAGCGGTGGCGACCAGCATGTTCGTGTCGGCGGACGCCGAGCCCTCGATGCGGGCGATCGCCCGCGAGGCCGGCGTCGGCATCGCCACGCTCTACCGGCACTTCCCGACCCGCGAGTCGCTGGTCGACGCGGTCTACCGGGACCAGGTGGTGCGGCTGACGACCGGCGCCCGCGACCTGCTCGACCAGTTGCCCCCGGCCGCGGCGATGCGGCGCTGGATGGACCTGTTCGGGGACTGGATCGCGACCAAGAACGGCATGCTCGACACGCTGCTCGCGATGATCGAGGCGGGCGAGATCGCCCACGCGCAGACCAGGACCGAGCTGCTGGCGGCCATCACCGCCATCCTCGACGCCGGCCGCGCGGCGGGCGACCTGCGCCGCGACGTCACCGCCGAGGACATCGCCGCCTCCCTCATCGGCATCTTCACCGTGGCCCCCCGTCCCGCGCAGGACGCCAAGGCCGGACGCCTGCTGGACCTCCTGATGGACGGACTCCGCCCGCAACCCGCCTGAGCCGCCCCGCTGAGCCGATGCAGGTCGTGCCGCCCTGGTGGTGCCGCCTGGGGTGGCGCCGCCTGGGGTGGCGCCGCTCCGGACCGTGCGGCCAGCGAGCGGTGCCGCCCCTGACCGTGCCGCCCAAACCGTGCGGCCGCGGACGAGAAAGTTCCGTACCCCTACGGATGCCGTCCCTGATTGTTCCTCTCCCGCCCTGCTCGTGGCCGACCGGAACGTGCTCTACGTGACCACCAAGTTCGCAGTGGTCGGCCTGTCCGAGTCGCTCCGCCTCGCTGTGGCCGGGCACGGTGTCGACGTCAGCGTGATCTGTCCTGGTCCTGTCGACACCGGGATCGTCGAGAACACGCGGTCGTTGGAGGCGGGGGTGGCGTTGCGGGACGATCTCGTGCCGGGTGTGGAGGCGTTTCTTCGCAGTGGACCGGGGATTGACGAGGTGGGGGAGATGGTTGTTGCGGCTGTGGAGGCTGGTAGGCCTTGGATCTCGACCGGGTACGACCTTCGGCCCCACCGGGAGCGGCAGACGGCGGCCTTGTTGGAGTCGCTGTGATCTGCGGGGTCCTGCTTCACCGCGCTGCTCCGGACCCCGTCAGCGTCAGATCAGGGCTCTGATCGCCCGTTCGAAACCGATGACGTGCTGCGCCGCCAGTTCTGAGGCCTTCTTCCCGTCGCCCTCCACGATCGCGGTCAGCAGTGGGATGTGCTCGTCCACATGACCGGCCATTTCGGACAGTCGTGGCAGGAACACGCACCAGATGCGTGTCGCCAGGTTGTCGTAGGAGATGAGCGTGTCCTCCAGGAACGGGTTGTGCACGCACCGGTAGATCGCGCGGTGCACGCCGACGTCTGCTCGCAGCAGTTCGGTGTTCTCGCCTGGCCGTGCTGCTGTTTCCAGTTGGGACCGCAGTTCGGTCAGGGCGGTGCGGTCGGTCGCTGTGGCGCGTTCGGCCGCTGCGGCCGCTGCCAGTGGCTCCAGTGTTCTGCGGACCTCGGAGACGTGCGAGAGGTCCGAGATGTTCACGTCGGTGGCGAACGTGCCTCGACGGGGGAAGGCGACCACCAGCCGTTCCTGCTCCAGCCGCTTCAGGGCTTCGCGGATCGGGGTACGGCCCACGCCCAGCTCGGTGCGCAGGCGGTCCTCATTGATGGGCTCGCCGGGCTTGATCTCCAGCATCACCAGGCGGTCGCGCAGGACCGCGTACGCCTGCTCGGTCAATGAGGCGGTCGCGGGCTCGTCGTTGACCCGTTCTTGCATGTGACCTACCGTACTGCACGGACTGATATACCAGTAGTCGACCAGACTTCGCGGGAGGCGCCGCCCATGACCAGCCCGCCAGGAGCGCATCTTCCCGAGCATCCGGATTTCCTGTGGGACAACCCGGAACCTAAGGCCTCCTACGACGTGGTGGTTGTCGGTGGTGGTGGGCACGGGCTTGCTACCGCGTACTACCTCGCGAAGGTGCACGGCATCACCGACGTCGCGGTGCTGGAGAAGGGCTGGCTGGCGGGCGGCAACATGGCTCGCAACACCACGATCATCCGGTCCAACTACCTCTGGGACGAGAGCTCCGGCATCTATGAGCACTCGCTGAAGCTGTGGGAGGGGCTGGAGGAGGAGCTCGGCTACCCGATCCTGTTCGACCAGCGCGGCGTGTTGAACCTCGCGCACAGCCTTCAGGACGTGCGCGACAGCGTCCGGCGGGTCAACGCCAACCGGCTCAACGGCATCGACGCGGAGTGGGTGGATGCGGCCGGGGTCAAGGAGATCTGCCCGATCGTCAACACCTCGCCGGACGTGCGCTATCCCGTGCTGGGGGCGACTTACCAGCCACGCGCGGGCATCGCCAAGCACGATTACGTAGCGTGGGGCTACGCGCGGGCCGCGCACGAGATGGGTGTCGACCTCATCCAGAACTGCGAGGTCACCGGGCTCGAGGCTGCGAACGGCCGGATTGCCGCAGTTGAGACGTCACGGGGGCGGATCGCGGCCGGGCGCGTGGCGCTGTGCGCGGCCGGGCACAGTTCGGTGCTCGCGAAGATGGTCGGCCTGCCGCTGCCGCTTTCCTCGCACCCGTTGCAGGCGTTGGTGTCCGAGCTGCTCGAACCCGTGCACCCGACCGTCGTGATGTCGAACGCCGTGCACGTCTACGTCTCCCAGGCGCACAAGGGAGAGCTCGTCATGGGCGCCGGCATCGACAGCTGCAACGGGTACGGGCAACGGGGTTCGTTCCACGTCATCGAGCAGCAGATGGCGGCGGCGCTGGAGCTGTTCCCGGTCTTCGCTCGTGCGCACCTGTTGCGGACTTGGGCCGGGATCGTCGACGTCAGCCCGGACGCCTCGCCGATTGTCGGGCTCACGCCCGTTGGCGGGCTGTACCTGAACTGCGGGTGGGGGACCGGCGGTTTCAAGGCCACTCCTGGGGTCGGTGACTGCTTCGCGCACACCATCGCGCATGACGAGCCGCACCCGTTCGCCGAGCCGTTCACCCTCGAGCGCTTCACCACCGGCGCCCTCGTCGACGAGCACGGCGCCGCTGCCGTGGCCCACTAGCAGGAGCTGACGATGCAACTCATCCCGTGTCCGTGGTGCGGGCCGCGCGAGGAAGCGGAGTTCCACTACGGCGGCCAGGCCCACGTCGCCTATCCCGAGGACCCTTCGGCGCTCAGCGACGAGGAGTGGGCTCGGTACGTGTTCTTCCGGGAGAACCCCAGTGGGCCGTTCGCCGAGCGCTGGAGCCACAGTGCCGGGTGCCGGCGGTGGTTCAACGCCGTCCGTGACACCCGCACTCACGACCTGCTCGCCGTCTACCGCGCTGGTGAGCCGATGCCTGAGGTGACCGGATGACGTTTCGCAGGCCCAGCGGCGGGGCGATCGACCGGAACACCTTGCTGCGCTTCACCTTCAACGGCGTGGAGTACACCGGGCACCCCGGCGACACGCTCGCGTCGGCCCTGCTCGCCCACGGCGTGCACCAGGTCGGCAGCAGCGTGAAGCTCGGCCGTCCGCGCGGGATCGTGGCGGCGGGGTCCGAGGACCCGACGTCGCTGGTGCAGGTCGAGACGCCCTTTCCCGAGTCGATGCTGCTCGCGACGACCGTCGAGCTCTACGACGGCCTGGTGGCGCGCGGCCTTGCAGGGCAGGGAAAGCTGGCCTCCGAACCGGATCCGGCGCGCTACGACGCCAAACACGAGCACTGCGACGTGCTGGTGGTCGGCGCTGGGCCCGCCGGTCTCGTGGCCGCGCTGACCGCCGCACGCAGTGGCGCCCGCGTCGTCCTGGTGGACGAGCGGAACCAGGCCGGTGGCGCGCTGCTGGGCGTGGACGACCGGCCGTCGGCGGAGTGGGTCGCGGACGTCCTGGCGGAGTTGAGGAGTATGCCGGGTGTGCTGGTGCTGGAGCGCACCACCGCGTTCGGCGTGTACCAGGACGGGTTCGTGCTCGCGCTGCAGAAGCGCGCCGACCACCTCGGTTTCGCAGCGCCTGCTTCTCGTGCGCGCCAACGGGTGTGGCGGATCCGGACCAGGCAGACCGTGCTGGCCACCGGCGCCCACGAACGTCCTGTCGTGTTCGCCGACAACGACCGGCCCGGCGTCATGCTGGCGTCGTCCGCGCGGACGTTCCTGCACCGCTACGGGGTGGTCGTCGGTTCGCGGGCGGTCGTGTTCACCACCAACGACAGCGCGTACTGCGCGGCGATCGACCTCGCCGAGTCCGGTGTGGACGTTCCGCTGCTCGTCGACGCGCGGCTCGAGGCCCCCGGGAGACTCGCGGCCGAGTGCGCTGCCAGGGGGATCGAGGTGCGCGCCGGGCAGGTCGTGACCGGCACCGAGGGTGCCGAGCGCGTCACCGCGGTGCGCATCGGTGATGAGCGAGTCGCTTGTGACGCGGTTCTGGTGTCGGGCGGCTGGAACCCCGTGGTGAACCTCTTCAGCCAGGCCCGCGGAAAGCTGTGCTACGACGCCGGTCTCGGCGCGTTCGTGCCGGGCGAGGAACTGGAGACGGTCCGGGTCGCGGGCTCCGCGACCGGTGAGCTGGACCTGACGGCGTGCGCGAGGCAGGGCCGAGAGGCCGGTGCCGCCGCCGCGATCGCCGCCGGCTTCACGCCACGGGGCGAGGTCCCGCTGCCGGCGTCCGACTCCCGGCGCACCCAGCGAACAGGACTCGTGTTGTGGCGCGTTCCTGGTGACGACGACGTCAGTTTCGTTGACCTGCAACGAGATGCGACCGTCGCGGACGTGCTGCGGGCGACCGGTGCCGGCCTGCGGTCGTTGGAGCACGTCAAGCGCTACACCACCATCGGCACCGCCCACGACCAGGGCAAGACGTCCGGCGTGATCGCGGCGGGCATCGTCGCGGAGGCGCTGGGCGTCGACCTGGCCGAGCAGAGGCCCACGACGTTCCGCCCGCCCTACACCCCGGTGTCGTTCGCGGCGCTGGCCGGACGGGACCGCGGCGTGCTGCACGACCCGGTCCGGGTCACGGCGATCCACCCGTGGCACGTCGCGCACGGGGCGCTGTTCGAGGACGTCGGCCAGTGGAAACGGCCCTGGTACTACCCGAAGCCGGGCGAGGACCTGCGCACGGCCGTGCTGCGCGAATGCCGTGCCACGCGCGAAAGCGTCGGGATGATGGACGGCTCGACGCTCGGCAAGATCGACGTGCAGGGCCGTGACGCCGGGAAGTTCCTGGACATGCTCTACACGAACATGATGAGCACGCTGAAGGTCGGCCGGATCCGCTACGGCGTCATGTGCGGCGTCGACGGGATGGTGATCGACGACGGCACGGTGATCCGCATCGGCGAGGAGCGCTACCTCGTCACCACGACCACCGGCAACGCCGCGAAGATCCTCGACTGGATGGAGGAGTGGCTGCAGACGGAGTGGCCGCACCTCGACGTGCACTGCACGTCCGTCACCGAGCACTGGGCCACGATCCCGTTGGTGGGCCCGCGATCCCGTGACGTGCTCGCGGCGGTGGCTCCTTCGCTGGACGTCTCCACCGAGGCGTTCGAGTTCATGGCCTGGCGCGACACCGAGGTCGCAGGGGTGTCGGCGCGGGTGTGCCGGATCAGCTTCTCCGGCGAGCTGGCCTACGAGATCAACGTGACCGCCTGGCACGGCATCGCCGTCTGGGAGGCGTTGATGGCGGCGGGGGAGCGGTACGGGATCACCCCGTACGGCACCGAGACCATGCACGTGCTCCGCGCCGAGAAGGGTTACCCGATCATCGGCCAGGAGACCGACGCGACGGTCACGCCGCAGGACCTCGGCATGTCGTGGGTCGTGTCGAAGAAGAAGCCCGACTTCATAGGCAAGCGCTCGTTCGCCCGCGCGGAGAACACCCGTTCTGACCGCAAACAGCTCGTCGGCCTGCTCCCCGTCGACCCGTCCGTGCTGCTGCCGGAGGGATCGCAGATCGTCGAGACCGACCGGCTGCCGGAACCGCCGGTCCGAATGCTCGGCCACGTCACGTCCAGCTACCCGAGCGCGGCGCTCGGCCGCACGTTCGCGCTGGCCCTGGTCCGATCGGGACACGCGCGCATCGGCGAGACGCTCTACGTGCCGGTCGACGACGCGCTCGTGCCGGTCACCGTCACCGAGTCCGTCCTGTACGACAAGGAAGGAGCCCGCCGTGACGGGTGACCCGACCAGCCCACTGGCCGCCTGGACCGACCGGCTGGCCTCGCTCGCCCCCGCGCTGACCGCGGCGGAGAAGCCTTTCCTCTCACAGCTCACGGTTCGAGCGTCGGACCCTGCGGCGCTCGACGCGATGGGAGCGGCACTGGGAGTCCGGTTCCCCGCCGCCGCGTGCACCTCCACTTCCGGTTCCGGGAACTTCGGCGACGTCGAGGTGCTCTGGCTCGGACCGGACGAGTTCCTGGTCGTGGCGCCGCCCGGCCTGCAGGTGGCGATCGAGGAGGTGCTGCGTGGCGCGCTCGGCTCTTCGCGAGGGTCCGTTGTGGACACTTCGGCTCAACGCACGACGGTGGTCCTGGAAGGGCCGCACGCCCGAGACGTGCTGGCTCACGGATGTTCCGTGGACCTGCACCCGTCTTCGGCTCCCGCCGGCACTTGCGTGCAGACACTCCTCGCCAGGACGGGAATCATCCTGCGGGTGAACGGCGACGACCGCTTCACGCTCCTCGTGCGGTCCTCGTTCGCCGAGTACCTCGCGGCCTGGCTCAGCGACGCGTGCGCGGAGTACCTGGAGCTATCGTCCTGATCACCTGATCAGGAGGTCGCCGATGTCGTTCGTCGCGGGCGTGGAACGCCACCAGGTCGCCGTCTACCTCGGCGCCCTGGCGGCCGGTGCCGCGGCGGGCTGGGTGGCACCGTCGGCCGGTTCGTGGCTGGAACACGCGATCAACCCGGTGCTCGCCGTCCTGCTGTACGTCACGTTCCTGCAGGTCCCGGTGGCCGAACTGGGCCGGTCGCTGCGCGCGGGCCGCTTCCTCGCGGCGGCGCTGGTGGTGAACTTCGCGGTGGTGCCCTTGGTGGTCGCGGCGATGCTCGCGTTCCTGCCCGCGGACCAGGCCGTGCTGGTGGGCGTCCTGCTGGTCCTGCTCACGCCGTGCGTCGACTACGTGATCGTCTTCAGCGGACTGGCGGGCGGCGACAACCGGAGCCTGCTCGCCGCCACCCCGTTGCTGCTGCTCGCACAGATGGCCCTGCTCCCCGTCTACCTGCTGCTGTTCGCCGGCGTCAACGTCGTCGAGCCCGGCCCGTTCGTCGAGGCGTTCGCGGTGCTGATCGCGATCCCGTTGGCACTGGCGTGGATCACCCAGAGGTCGAGCAGGGTGGTCGACGCCATGAGCACGACGATGGTGCCGCTGATGGCCGCGATCCTGTTCACCGTCGTCGCCTCGCAGCTGCCGAAGCTCTCCGACCTGTCGCTGGTCGCCCGCGTCGTGCCGTTCTACGTGGCTTTCCTGGTGGTCATGCCGTTCCTGGGACTCGCCGTCGCGAGGCTGTTCCGCCTGGACGTGCCCGAGAGCCGCGCGATCGTGTTCACCGGCGCCACCCGCAACTCGCTCGTCGTGCTGCCGCTCGCCCTGGCCATGCCCGGTGACGTCGCCGCCCTGGTCGTGGTGACGCAGACGCTGGTCGAGGTGGTGGGCATGGTCGTGTACGTCCGGCTGGTCCCGCGGCTGGTTCCTACCGCCGGCTGACGACCAGGTACCGC
>NZ_DATLEC010000012.1:0-14528 GCF_035525475.1 Lentzea sp.
GAGCGGCCGGTCGTCGTAAGCGTCGTGTGCCAACGTTGTCGTGCTCTGCGCACGGGCGACGGCGGCCTTCCACAGCGCGTTGCCTTCGCGTTCCACGAACTGCTGGGCCTGCTTGGGCACGACCTGGCGGCAGAGCTTGGCAGTGAAGTCGGTGACGCGGCCGTCGAACTCGGCGAGCTTCACGAGCGCGGGCCCGACGGCGGGACCGCCGGTGACGAGCGTGTCGTCGAGCCGCTGTTCCTCGACCGTCAGCGGAGCGGTGGTGTCGTAGCAGTTCGAGTCCTGCGCTTGCGCGATGCCGGGACTCAGCGTCAGTGCGAGGGCGGTCAGGCCGACCAGTCCAGCGATGGTTTTCACGTGCTCCATCTCAACGAAGAAGGGCCACCCACCGTAACCGGCGGGTGGCCCTTGGCATTAACTGCTTCGTCTCGGTGGGCGGCAGCCACGGGCTTGACCCGCGGGTTGTCCTCGTCCACGTGGTAGTCGGACGGGTCCGTCTGGTCCGTCCCGTTGAACGCCTTGGCCTTCTTGGCGATCAGCGTGGCGACCACCGCCACCAGCAGGTTGACGAACAGCGCGACGATGCCGACGTAGATCTGCGTCGTCGAGGCGCCGAACGGGTGCCAGCCGAAGAGCGAGATGTTGCCCAGCGGCAGGGCGGAACCGGCGAAGTGCGACTTGCCGATGGCCGGGTTGCCGATCGTGTAGAGCAGCCACATGCCGTAACCCATGCCACCGATCCAGCCCGCGACCAGGCCGTACACGTGGAACCAGCGCGTGTAGAGCGCGATCGCGACCGCCGGCAGCGTCTGCAGGATCATGACGCCGCCGATGAGCTGCAGGTCGATGGAGAACTGCGGGTCGACGAACACGATGAACGCCACCGCGCCGAACTTCACGACGAGGCTGGCGAGCTTGGCCTGCTTGGCCTCCTCCGCCGGGGTGGCGTTCTTCTTCACGTACTCCTTGTAGATGTTGCGCGTCCACAGGTTCGCCGCGGCGATGGACATGATCGCCGCCGGCACCAGCGCGCCGATGCCGATGGCGGCGAACGCGATGCCCGCGAACCACGACGGGAAGTTCGCGCCGAAGAGCTCCGGGACGATCGTGTTGGTGTCCGGACGGCCGGTCGCCTGGTTGACGATCGGCTTGGTGCCCGCGCTGATCGCGACGAGGCCCAGCAACGCCAGCAGACCCAGCAGCAGCGAGTACGCCGGCAGCGCGACCATGTTGCGCTTGATGACGTTGCGGCCGCGGCTCGCGAGGATGCCGGTCAGCGAGTGCGGGTAGAGGAACAGCGCGAGCGCGCTGCCCAGCGCCAGCGTGGCGTACTGCAGCTGGTTGGTGCCGGTCAGCAGGATGCCGTCGGCCTTGCTGGGCGTGGCGTCGAACTTGGCCTGCGCGTCGTTGAAGATCTCGCCCCAGCCACCGAACTTCGAGGGCAGGTAGACGATCGCGACGAGGATGACCAGGTAGATCAGGATGTCCTTGACGAACGCGATCAGCGCCGGCGCCCGCAGACCCGACTGGTAGGTGTAGAGCGCGAGGATCACGAACGCGATGAACAGCGGCAGGTGGCCGAGGATGCCGGACCCGTTGAGGCCCATGCTGCGCAGCACCGCTTCGAGACCGACGAGCTGCAGCGCGATGTACGGCATGGTCGCGACGATGCCGGTGATGGCGATCAGCAACGCGAGCCAGTGCGAGCCGTAGCGGCCCTTCACGAAGTCGGCGGGCGTGACGTAGCCGTGCACGCGGCTGACCGACCACATGCGCACCAACGGCAGGAAGACGAGCGGGTAGAGGATCACCGTGTACGGCAGGGCGTAGAAGCCGAGCGCGCCCGCGCCGAACATCAGCGCCGGCACCGCGACGAACGTGTACGCCGTGTAGAGGTCACCGCCGACCAGGAACCACGTGATCCAGCTGCCGAACTTCCGGCCGCCGAGGCCCCACTCGTCGAGGTGCTCGAGGGTGTCGCCCCTCTGCCACTTCGCCGCCAGGAAGCCCATGACCGTGACGAGCAGGAAGAGGACGCTGAAAACGATCAGCTCGGTCCACTGCATCAGTTCGCTCCCTCGTCCAGGTCGTCCACGCCGAGCTTGTCGGGCTTGCCGGTGGTCACGGGCTCGTCCTTGGTCTTGACGTAGACGAGGCCGACGCACAGCACGCCGAGCGGCACGAACAGGAACTGGTACCAGTAGAAGAACGGCAACCCGAAGATCCGGGGCTCGTCCTGGTTGAACCACGGCGTGATGAGCATGAGCAGCGGAACTATCAGCAGCAGGTTCCAGTTGCTCCAGCGCAAGCCGGTCTTGTGATCCGACGGCATGGTGGCCCTCCGTGTACGCGGTGTTGCGCGGATGTTAGGCCTGATGAGACGTGCCGTCAGCCTCGTGATCGGAATCGTTGCACTCGGCTTGACGTTCTCTTAGGACTGTTCCACCCGCAGCCGGCCCACGAGATCCTGCTCAGCGGCGTCGAAGTACTCGTCGAGCTGGGAGATGGCCTGTTCAACGGTCCCATCGTTCAACAACTCCACAATCCTGCGATTCCACGGCAGGTACGTCTGGTGGAACGCCTCCACGTCCTGCGCGACGCGGAAGGCGAGCATGAGTTCGGCGAAGAGGCGGTCGCACTCGTCGCTGAGCCGGGCGCTGCCGGCGAGGCCGACGATGCCGCGGTGGAACTGGATGTTCGCACTGCCGGTCTTGCTGAAGTCGCCCTTCTCCGCTCGGGCCACGGCCTGTCGCACCGGCGCCCTGACCGCTTCGCGCCGCGCGTCGCTGACGTCGTCCCACAACCGCAACGCCCCGCCCTCGATCACGCGGCGCGCGGCGTAGAGGTCACGCACGTCGTCGCCGGTGGGCCTGCGGACGAAGACCCCGCGGCTGTGCTCGTGCACCAGGATCCGGTCGCGGGACAGCAGCCGGAACGCCTCGCGGAGCGTGTTGCGGCTGACCCCCAGGGCGCCGCCGATCGCTTCCTCGCTGAGCCGCAGGCCGGGTTCGAGCTCGCCGTCGAGCACCCGCTCCCGCAGCATGTCGGCGACCTTCTGCGCGGTGCTCGCGCGCTCCAGATCGGCCTTGCCCTGGGCCAGCGTCGACACCCACGTCTCACTCACCGATCCAGTCTATTTGCAGGATCGTTCCATTGCACTATCGTAGAATCGTTCAACAATCCCACGATCCAGCAAACCGGAGCACGATGGAGGGGTGGCCATGGACCTGAACGCAGACCTCGGCGAGGGCTTTGGCCACTGGACGCTGGGAGACGACAAGGCGCTGCTGTCCATCGTGACCAGCGCGAACATCGCCTGCGGCTACCACGCGGGCGACGCCGACACGATGCGCGAGACGTGCACCAACGCCGCCGCGGCAGGCGTCGCCGTAGGCGCCCACGTCGGCTATCAAGACCTGGCCGGGTTCGGCCGCAGGTTCCTGGACGTGGCCCCGGACACCCTGACGAACGAGGTCCTGGCCCAGCTGGGCGCCCTGTCGGTCTTCGCACGAGTCGCAGGAACACGGGTGTCCTACGTGAAACCACACGGCGCCCTCTACAACGCCCTGGTCCGCCACGAGGCCCAGGCAGACGCCGTGGTGGACGCCGTTCGTCTCTTCGACCCCACCCTGGCCGTCTTAGGGCCGCCAGGAGCAGTCTGGCTGAAACGAGCCTCCGTAGCGGGCCTGCGCGTGTGGCACGAAGCGTTCGCCGACCGCGCCTACACAGCCGCCGGAACCCTCGTCTCACGAGGCGAACCAGGCGCAGTCCTCCGCGACCCGGCGGAAATCGCGGCCAGATGCGTGCAACTGGCGACCGAGGGCTGGGTGCGCAGCGTGTCAGGACGCCCGGTCCGCATCCAGGCGGACTCGATCTGCGTCCACGGCGACACCCCCAACGCCGTGGGGATCGCCCGCACGGTCCGCGCGGCCCTGGAGTCGGCGGGAGTGGCGGTGGGCCGCGTGGAGTCGCCGCTCCACCACACCCGCCAGGCGGTCTGACGGCTCACCTAGCGGACCAGCGCCGCCGCCCCCACCAACCCGGCCTCGCCACCCAGCTCAGCCGCGCGGACCTCGAGCCCCGCCAGGTAGGACAACCCGGCATACGCTTTCAAAGTCCGCCGAACCGGCTCGAACAGCAGCTCCCCGGCCTGAGCCACCCCACCGCCGATGACTGCCAGGTCCAGGTCGCACACCGCGGCGGCCCCGGCGATCGCCATCCCCACCGCCTGGCCGGCGCGCTCGAAGGCCTCCAGCGGGATCTCCTCGCCGGACAGAGCGGCGGCGGCCAGTAAAGCCGCGTCGGCGTCGTCCGGCCCGCGCCAGCCGACCCGGCGCGCCCAGGCCACCATGCGCGGTCCACCGGCGATGGTCTCCGCGCACCCGCGTCCACCGCACGTGCAGGGGTCGCCGTCCGGCTCGACGACGATGTGACCGATGTGCCCGGCGTTGCCGGTGCGTCCGCCGAACGGGCGGCCGTCCAGCACCAGACCTCCCCCGACGCCGGTCGACACGACCAGGCCGACCATGTGAGTGCTGCCCCGCCCGGCGCCGCGACGGTGCTCGCCCAGCGCCATGCACACGCCGTCGCCCGCCAACTCCACCGGCACGCCGGGGAACAGGGAAGCCATCGACGACCGCAGCGGGAAGGCCTGCCACGACGGGACGTTGATCGGTGAGACGGTGCCGGCGACCGTGTCGAGAGGGCCGGCCGAGCCGATGCCCACGCCCGCGATCGGCGCGTCCCCGGCCACCGACGAGACCAGCGCGACGACGGCCTCCCAGGGGTCGGAAGAGGGCGTCGGCACCCGTGAGGAGCGCACGATCGAGCCTTCGGGGTCCACCAGGGCGGCGGCGATCTTGGTGCCGCCGAAGTCCAGTGCCAGCACCAGATCAGTCACGAGGAGGCATGGTAACCAGCAGGGTGATCGGCGGGGTGGTCCGCACGAGGTCGCCTGCCGCGATGCTCACGACCGCCGGCCACGAACCGGGCCTGGCCCACGCCGGTGCCGAGACCGTGAAGTCGAGCGAGGTCCTGCCCTGAGCGGGCAACAGGCCGCCCACGCAGAACGGTCCGACCAGGTCCCACGACGAACGCGGTGACAGCACTCGTGCCTGCAACGGCAGGTCGCCGCGCGCGCCGGAGGCCATGACCACCCGCAACACCGCCGACGTCCCCGGCCGCACCGACACCGTCGACGGCGAGGACGCCACCCACAGGACCTCGACGGGATCCTCGGAGTCCCACTCCGGCACGGTCAGCAGGACGACGTCGTACACGTCGAAAGCCGCACCCTCCACGGTGGCGCGCAACGGGTAGCAGCCAGGAGTCCGCGGTGGCGCGAGGCGGACGTCGGCCGACACGTGACCGCCCGCGGGCAACGTCACCGGCCACTCGGTCCACGAAGCCGACCAGCCGTCAGGCAACGAAAGCCGGACGACACCGGAGAAATCGGCGCCGTTAGACACGACGACCACGCGCACGCACGTCGGGCTCAGCACCTCGAAGTGCACGTTCACCGGAAGACCGCCCAACGGCGCGGGCTCGTGCAGCCAGTACCGCGCGAACACCGGCGTCACGGCGGGTGTGACGGGACCCAGAGACACTCCGGCCGGCGAACCTTCAACCACCGTGGACAAGGTGCCGCTGGACGGCGACCGCGAGCCGAGCACCCCGACCAGCGGCGAAGGTCCCGTGCGCTCCACCTCGCTGCCGTCACCACCCTCGGCCAACTCGTACGTCCGCCACCCGCACGCCGGGACGTCACGGGCCAGGAACGTCACGGTCGCGCCGTCGACCAGCGTCGGCAGCACCGAACCCTCGAACGACACCTGCACACGACGCGCCACAGGCAAGTCAACGGAAACGATGTCGGTGCACGGCGAAGGCAACGGGTTCCACACGACGACCGACGAGTCCACAGTGGACGTCAAGGCCGCCGCGGACCGTGCGATGACATCGGACCGCAGGTCGAACGCTTCCCGTGGATGAGCACGAGCAGCGCGCGAGAGAGCAGCGGAAGGAAAGCTGGAACCAGTCAGACGAGCGGCGTGCGAAGCCATTACGGCAGCAGGCGAGTCGTCCGGAGGCGCTGCGGGAACGGGAACGGAACCCCGCACGTAGTAGTCGCGCGGCAACGAGCAGATCACCCGCGGCCAGGTGTAGCGCGCGCTCCAGTCGTGGTGGACCGCGGTCACCCATGGGTTGGGAGCGGAACGGGAGGAGCCGACGGGCAGCATCACGTGCGGTGCGGAAGCCGACGAACGCAGTTCCAGGAACGACGAGTAGACCGAACGCTTCGCCTCGCCCAGGGACGACACGGCCAGCGCCGAACCGGGAGGCAGCGACGCGAGCACCGGCGGCACACCGACCACATTGGACTCGGAACCGACGACCTCGACCCGCCCCTCGGAGATCAGCCGCAGCAGCACCGAGCGGTGCTGCGGGAACGTGTCCCAGTACGGCTGCAACAACTCCACCGACGTCACCGCGAACCGGTACGCGTGATCGGTCAGCGCCAGATCAAGATGCGCCCGCAGAGCGTCGAACGGCGCGTCGCCCGCCACGTGCCCGACGAGGTGCACCGTCCACCCCGGCGAGCCCACGGCCAGCGAGAACGAGCACGACTCCTCGCCGGCCGCGGAACGCACGACCGCGTGGGCGGGCACCACCGCGCCGGGCGGGTGCTCCGAGACGTCGACGGGAACCTCGTAGCCGAACGGCCCCCTGACCAGCGAACCGCCGTGGCGCGGCGAGCGCAGGCCGGGGCCCGAGACGTGGGCGCGCACCGGTCCCGCCGGTGCGACCGCCATCCTCACCCTGACCAACTGGAGCAGCGCGGTCCTGGGACCGACGAAGAGCTCGGTCCCCTCGGCGACGATCACCCGAGAATCGCACCACTGTTCAGCAGCGGGCGAAATGACACGATGGTGGCGTTCTAACGCTTCAGCATCCGGGTGAGGCCGGCGGCGACGGTCGTGGCCAGGATCCAGCCCGTCACGATCAGGCCCGACGCGATCCACTGCGACGCACCCGGCGTCTGCCAGCGGTTCTTGTTGCCGAAGTCGACGATCGGCACCACCAGGTCGATCGTGTAGAGCCACGCGTTCCACGGCAGGTGGTCGTCGTCGTTGATCTCGATCAGCGGCCCCTTGAACTGGAACCACAGGCTGCCCACGACCCACGCCGCGATCAGCCACCCCAGGGCGCGCGCCGGGCGGTAGCCGTAGCCGACCATCGACCGTTGCAGGAAGCTCCACAACAGCACCAGCGGACCGAAGAACCGCATGCCCTCCGCGACCGCGCGGTACCGCAGGCGTTGCTTCTCGATCAGCACGGTCGAGGCGTGCTCCTCGTTGCCCGCCGCGGCCAGCATCTCGGCGAAGTGGTCGTACGGCCGCGGGTGGTAGCTGCGGCGCATCGCGTTGCGCAGCCAGCGCAGGCGCTGGGCGACCTGGTCGTCGTCGCGCAGGTCGATCGGGTACGCCAGCGAGTCGTAGCGGAAGTCGTCGAGGTCGATGAACCCGGTGGCGTTCCAGAAGTTCTCGTTGTCGTCCAACGACGTGCAGCGCGCCTGCCGCAACGTCACCAGGCCCTTGGGCGGCGACACGACGTTGAGCATCAGCTCCTGCACCTGCATGCCCATGCCGTTCAACGCGTGGCTGTCGAGCTTGTAACCGAGCACCGCGCCGTTGAAGTTCGCCATGCGGCCGATCGACGCCCGACGGCAGCGCACGCCGCCATGCGCGACGAACTCCTTGTCGCCCCGCGCGCAGATGAGGTCGCGGCCGATCGTGGCGCCACCGATGTCGAGCGACGGCTTCTCACGCGGCTGGTGGCGGTACTTGCCGGGCTGCACCAGACGGCTGCCGCGCAGGTCGAGGTTCGCGCCGACGGTGATGCCGCGCAGCTCCAGGCCGCCGGAGACGTCCGACTCGCGCACCACGAAGTTGCTGCCGATCTGCGACCGGTTGGCCAGCACGGCGTCCGCGGCCGGGTTGTCCACGGTGGCCCGTTCGATCGTGATGCTGCCGCGCACGTGGGTGTCGACCATGCGGAGCTGGCCTTTGATCCGCACGTGGCGCCCGACTACGTCACCGCCGATCTCCGCGCCGTCGATGTGCAACGCGCGTCCCGAACCGGTCGGGTCGGTGCCGACGGAAGGCGGTGAAACGGCGTCCAGGACGGCATCTGCCAGCGACAACGTGCCGCCGATGCGCGCGTTCACGGCACGGACGGTGCCCGCGCTGGAGAAACCCCGGTCGAGCTCCAGGTCGCCGGAGACGTCCGAGCGGTCGAGGATCAGCGTCGCGGACGGGTCGGCGTGCGGGTCGGTGGTGTCCTCGAACCGGGAGCCGCGCGTGAGCACCGAGCCGCGCAACGACAGCGCCGAGCTGATCCGGGAGTTGGCGAGGAACACCACGCCGTGCGAGGTGAACGCGCCGATGAAGTTGCCGCCGACCTGAATGCCGTTGCCGTTCAACGTGAAACCGTCGGCGTTGTCCAGCACGGCGGTGCCGAGGTTGACGTTGCCGCCGATGCGCGCGCCCGCGAGCCGCATCTCGCCCTCGGTGTGCAGGCCGAACCCGAGCAGCGCGCCCGCGACCGTCAGCCGGTCGGCGTGCAGGCACAGCCCGCCGGGAACCTTGAAACCGCTGTCCCGCAACAGGACCGAGCCCGCGATCTCGGCGTCGGTGAAGTCCGTGAGGCCGGTGACGCGGCAGCCGAGCAACGAGACGTCGTTGCTGCTGCTCAGGTTTCGGGCTTCGAGCCCCGGCAGGTCGCAGTCGCTGAAGGAGATGCCGGCGAGGTTCGCCTGCCGCAGGTCCGGTGGCGCCTCGAACTGGCAGCGCTCGAACTCGAGCACGTACGGCACCTCGACCGCGCGCAGGTCGAGGACGTCGGTGACCACCCTGTCCACCACGCGGATGACGGGCGGGGTGCTCGGCCTGCGCCGAGGCAGCCTCCACCCGCCACCACCGGAGTTGTCGTTCTCCCCCAGCAGCCCCCGCAGCACGTCCGCCGCGGAGACCCTCCCCCTCGCCACGCGGCTAGACCGGGTCGCTCGGGCCGTGGTGCGTCGGGTCGAGGACGCGCGCCAGGAACTCCTGGGTGCGTGGCTCCTGCGGGTTGCCGACCACCTCGGCCGCAGGGCCCTCCTCGACGATGTAGCCGCCGTCCATGAAGATCACCTTGTCGGCGACCTCGCGGGCGAACTGCATCTCGTGGGTGACGACCAGCATCGTCATGCCCTCGTCGGCGAGCTGGCGCATGACGCCCAGCACGTCGCCGACCAGCTCCGGGTCGAGCGCGGAGGTCGGCTCGTCGAACAGCATCACGTCGGGGTCCATCGACAGCGCGCGGGCGATGGCCACGCGCTGCTGCTGACCACCCGAGAGCTGCGCGGGCATGGAGTGCGCCTTCTCGCTCAGCCCCACGCGCTCCAGGTTGTGCAGCGCGATCCTGCGCGCCTCGTCCTCGGAGCGCTTGAGCACCTTGCGCTGCGCCACGGTGAGGTTCGCCAGGACGTTGAGGTGCGAGAACAGGTTGAAGCTCTGGAAGACCATGCCGATCTTCGTCCGCGCGGAGTCGATGTCGACGTCCGGGTCGGTCAGCTCGACGTCGTTGACGACGATCTTGCCGCCGTTCGGCTCCTCCAGCAGGTTCACGCAGCGCAGCAGCGTCGACTTGCCGGAGCCGGACGGGCCGATGATGCAGACCACGTCACCGCGGTCGACCTTCAGGTCGATGTTCTTGAGGACTTCCAGCGGGCCGAACGACTTCTTCAGCCCGGTGATCTCGACGAACGTCTCGCTCATGCGGACACCTTCTTCCTGCCGCCGGTACCGCGACGCTCCAGGTAGCGCGACAGGTAGCCGAGCGGCAGCGTGATGATCAGGTAGCACAGGCCCGCGATGAGGATCGGCGTGAGCGACGGGCTGCGGCTCAGCGTCTCCCTGCCGAACTTGGTGAGCTCGTACTGCTCGCGGAACAGGCCGAGGATGTAGATGAGCGAGGAGTCCTTGGTCAGCAGGATCAGCTCGTTCGTGAGCGGCGGCAGGATGATCCGGAACGCCTGCGGGATCACGATCGTGATCATGGCGCGGCCCTGCGACATGCCGAGCGAGCGAGCGGCCTCCACCTGGCCCTTCGGCACCGCCTGGATGCCGGCGCGGATCGTCTCCGCCATGTAGGCGGCACCGACGCCGCCGAGCGCCAGCATGACCGTGGTCAGCGGCGGGAACTGCACCTGGAACGCGATCGGCACGCCGTAGTAGATGCCGATGAACACCAGCAGCGCGGGCACGCCGCGGAAGAACTCGATGTAGACGGTCGCGATCCACCGGTAGGGGGCGACCGACGACAGCTTCATCAGCGCCAGGATCAGCCCCAGCGCGAGTCCGAAGGCGAACCCGAGCGCGGTGTAGAGGATGGTGTTCTTCAAGGCCACGGTGATGACGCTCGGGAACATCGACTTCGCGATGTCCACGTTGAAGAACGCGGCCCGGATCTGGCCCCAGTCGGCGAGGAACGCGACGAGCAGGGCTATGACGATCAGCAGGCCGTACTGCGCATAGCGGATGTACGCCGCACGCTTGCGCCTGGACACAGCCATGGAGGCTCCTAGCAGTGGTGGTTCGGACAAGCGGCGGGGCCGGCGCGACGGTAGCCGCACCGGCCCCGAAGCCCGGGGACTACTTGCTCTCCGGCTTCTTGCCGAACCACTTCTCGTAGATCTTGTTGTACTCGCCGTTCTCCTTGGCCTTCTTCAGGACCTCGTTGACCTTCGTCTGGAGAGCGGTGTTGCCCTTCTTCATGCCGATGCCGTACTGCTCACCGGTGTCGAACTCCTTGGTGACCTCGGTGTCCGGGAACTCCTTGGCGTAGTCGAAGAGCGGGCCGTTGTCGTTGATCGCCGCGTCGACCGCGCCGGTGCGCACGGCGGTCTCCATCAGCGGGAGGTCCTCGAACTGGACGACGGTGTAGCCGTTGGCGGCCGCGTTGTCGTTCGCGTACTTCTCACCCGTGGTGTCCTGCTGGACGCCGAGCTTCTTGCCCTTGAGGGCCGCGAGGTCCGAGAAACCAGCGCCCTTCTTCACCAGCAGCGCCTGCGAGGCCTCGAAGTACGGGTCCGAGAAGTCGATCGCCTGCTTGCGCTCGTCGGTGATCGTCATGCCGGCGGCGGCCAGGTCGCACTGGTTCGCGCTGAACGACGTGCCCGACGTGATCGTCTCGAACGGCGTGTCGAAGATCTGCTGCTGGACGCCCAGGTCCTTGGCGACCAGGTCGACGAGGTCGACGTCGAAGCCGATCGTCTTGTCGCCCTCGCTGTACTGGAAGGGCTTGTAAGAAAGGTGGGTGCAGGTGACGAGCTTGCCGCTCTGCACCAGTGAGACGCCCGAGTTGCCCGAAGGCTGGCTCACGGGAGTCGCGCAGCCGGAAGCTGCCATCACGGCCAGCCCCAGAGCGGGGACCATGGCCATCAACTGCCTGGTTCGACGAGCCACTGCGTCACTCCTCGTAACTGTCGCGGACGAGTGAACGGGATCCTGCCACTCGGGTGACGCGGTGGACAGCACGTGCGTGTTACAGGCCACTGCCTTGCAACGTTTTTGCGTCAAATCGCGACTGTGGGCGCAAAATGTTGCGTGATTTGGCCTAGGTCACACAACGTCTGCACGTATTGCACACGAATGATAACCATCAGCAAGCGTGTCCTTGATCAGGATTTGATCACGACAGCGCTGCTCAGCGCGTGCGTCCGGTCAGCAGACCGGCGACGAGGGCCGTCCATCCGGTCTGATGGGTCGCCCCGAGACCCTCACCCGTGTCGCCGTCGAAGTACTCGCTGAACGTGACGTGCTTGCGCCAAAGAGGTGACTCGGACGCCTCGATGCGCTTGCCGTCGGACGGCCTGCGCCCGTCCTGGTCGGGCAGGAACAGCCCCACGAGCCGGTCCGAGAGCTCGTCCGCCGCCTGACCGGCGGTGACCCAGCGGCCGGAGTGCGTCGGCATCTCGACCTGGAACATGCCGTCGTGGAACGTGCAGACCGTGCGCAGCGCCTCGACCAGCAGCGCGTTGGTCGGCAGCCAGACAGGGCCGCGCCAGTTCGAGTTGCCGCCGAACATCGGCGTGTGCGACTCGCCGGGCTCGTAGCCCATGCGGTGGTCCTGGCCCGCGACCTTGACCTCGAGGCCCTCGCGGTGGGCGGCGCTCAGCGAGCGGATCCCGTGCGGCGAGAGGAACTCCTGCTCGTCGAGCATCCGGTGCAGCACGCGCTTGAGCTTGTGCTCGTCCAGCAGCGACACGAACGCGCCGCGCTCGTAGTGGAACGTGATGAACTGCCGCAGCTCCGGCCGCCGCTTGAGCAGGTGCTCCAGCCGCCTGGTGAACCCGTGCAGCTCCTCGAGCACCCACGGTTCGAGCACGGCGGATGCGAGGAGCGGGATCAGGCCGACCATCGACCGCACGCGCACCGGCGCCGACTCGACGCCACCGTCAGGGCGCCGGCGCGAGACCCGGTCGTAGCAGAACCCGTCCTCGTCGTGCCAGATGCCGCCGCCGTGCGACCCGAAGTGCGTGAACGCCTCCGCGATCGACAGGAAGTGCTCGACGAACTTCGTCGCGACGTCCTCGTAGGACTCGTCGTCGCGCGCCAGCTCCAGCGCGATCTGCATGAGGTGCAGGCTGTACGCGGCCATCCAGGACGTGGCGTCGGACTGCTCCAGCCGCCACTCGCCGAGCATCGGCTCCGACCGGTTGACCGGCCCGATGTTGTCCATGCCGAGGAACCCGCCCTCGAACAGGTAGCTGCCGTCGGCGTCCTTGCGGTTGACCCACCAGGAGAAGTTGAGCAGCAGCTTGTGGAAGATCTTGGCGAGGAACCCGCGGTCCCTGCTGCCGTCCGCGCGGTAGACCTGCAGCGCCGCCCACGCGTGCACCGGCGGGTTGACGTCGCCGAACTCCCACTCGTAGGCGGGGATCTGGCCGTTGGGGTGCATCATCCACTCGCGGCAGAACAGCAGCAGCTGCTCCTTCGCGAACGCCGGGTCGACCAGCGTGAACGGGATGGTGTGGAACGCGAGGTCCCACGCCGCGAACCAGGGGTACTCCCACTCGTCCGGCATGGAGATCACGTCGGCCACGTCGAGGTGCCGCCAGTGCACGTTGCGCGCCTCGGGCGTCCTCCTGCTGGACGGCGCCTCGGGCTTCGTCGGGTCGCCGTCGAGCCAGTCGCGGGTGCGGAACCGGTAGTGCTGCTTGGTCCACATCAACCCTGCCAGCGCGCGCCGCAGCACGTGCTTCTCCTCGGAACCCGCGTGAGGCGCGATGTCGTCGTGGAACTCGTCGGCTTCGCGCTTCCGCGCGCTCACGGTCTCGTCGAAGCTCGGCCCGAACGGGTCCACGTGCCCGTCACCGCCGACGAGCCGGACGCGGACCGTCACCGTCTCACCCGGCTCCACCGGGTCGAACGAGTACCAGGCGGCGAACTTGGTGCCCGCCGCACCGGCGTCGTCCGGCCCGACCACCTGGCAGCTGGAGGTGCTGCCGCCGACCACGTAGTCGCAGATGCCGTCCTTGGTCCACGGCGACGGGTTGCGCTCGGCCCCGAAGAGCGCCACCTCGTTGGTCTCGTTGTCCGTCATGAGCATCGACGGCGAGTCGTCGAGGTGCAGCGTGTACCGGCCGAGGTTGCCGTGGTCGGCCGTGACCTTGCGCCCGGTCGTCGTGCTGGCGACGAGCTGGCACGGCCGCTGGTCCCTGCCCCACGCCCACGTGTTGCGGAACCACAGCTGCGGCAGCAGGTGCAGCGGCGCGTCCTCCGGCCCGTGGTTGGTCGCGCTGATCTCGACGCAGATGTCGTCCGTGTCGGCCTTCGCGTAGGTGACCTGGACGTCGAAGAACCGGTTCCCGTCGAGCACGCCCGTGTCGCTCAGCTCGGGCTCGCGGTTCTCCCGGCCGGCGTTGCGCGCCATCTCGCGCAGCCGGCCGTACGGGAACTCGCGCTGCGGATACCGGTAGACGACCTGCATCCAGGAGTGGGTGGGCGTCCCGTCGGTCACCCACCAGTGCTCCTTGACGTCCTCACCGTGGTTGCCCTCGTCGTTGGTGAGGCCGAAGTACCGCTCCTTGAGGAACGGGTCCCTGCCGTTCCACAGGGCGACGGAGAAGTTGAGGAACCCGTGGACGTCGCAGATGCCCGCGATCCCGTCCTCACCCCAGCGGTAGGCGCGAGCACGCGCGTGGTCGAACGGGAACGAGGCCCACGCGTCACCCGCCGGCGAGTAGTCCTCGCGGACCGTGCCCCACTGGCGACCCGACAGGTACGGGCCCCACAGCCGCCACGGCGAAGTCGGGTTCTCCGACTCCGCGAGACGCGCGCGTTCCGCTTCTTCGACCATCGTCCCAGTGTGCGTCAGCTGGTCGGACGGCTGGTGGGGTCCGGCTCCTGCCTGAGTTCCTTCTCACTAAAAGGCGGGTCGAGCCACGCCTGGCCGTGACGTGGAAGGCGAGCCTCACCGGTCGC